>NZ_AP022589.1:3616031-4224047 GCF_010731755.1 Mycolicibacter minnesotensis | reverse complement strand
TGTGGCCACCGACCATGCCCCGCACGCCGAGCACGAAAAGACCTGCGAGTTCGCCGCAGCCCGGCCCGGATGCTCGGTCTGCAGACCGCGCTGTCGGTAGTGGCGACCATGGTGCAGACCGGCCTGTTGACCTGGCGCGACGTGGCCCGGGTGATGAGCGAGCGTCCGGCGCAGATCGTCGGTCTGCCAGACCAGGGCCGTCCCCTGGAAGTGGGCGAGCCGGCCAATGTGACGGTGGTCGACCCCGACACGACCTGGGTCGTCGCCGGGACACAGCTGGCCAGCCGCTCGGACAACACGCCGTACGAGGAGATGACGTTGCCCGCGACCGTCACCGCAACACTGTTGCGCGGCCGGATCACCGCCCGGGACGGGAAGAGTCCGGCATGAACACCCCCACGTTGATCGGCTCGCTGGTCTTCGCATTTGTGCTCGCCGTGCTGATCGGCGTGGTGATCCGGCTGATGATGCGCGGCTGGCGGTACCGCGGCCAGTTGCAGGACGCACTGATCGGGACGTTGCCGACCGTGCCCGACACGGTAGGGGCGCCCACCGTGGCTGCCACCCGTGGGCAGTACCCGGTTGCACCCTGGCTCCGAAGTGGAATGACCGGGTGGTGGTCGGAGACCTGGGCTATCGGACCAAGGCGGTGCTGACCCGCTACCCCGAGGGAATCATGGTGCAGCGCAGCGGCGCCCGACCCATCTGGATCCCGCAGGACGCGGTGATCGCGGTTCGTGCCGAACGTGGCATCGCCGGGCGCACTATCCCCACCCGAAACCATGACGGGGTGCTGGCGATTCGCTGGCGGCTGCCGTCGGGCACTGAGATCGACACCGGCCGGGCGGACGACCGCGCCGAGCACAGCCGTTGGCTGAAGAAGAGGAACACCAAGGATGAACGCGCGAGCGGTGCTGGTTCTCGAGGACGGCCGGACTTTCACCGGCAGACCGTTCGGGGCACTGGGCCAGACCCTGGGTGAGGCGGTGTTCTCCACCGGAATGTCCGGTTACCAGGAGACGCTGACCGACCCCAGTTACCACCGGCAGATCGTGGTGGCCACCGCCCCACAGATCGGCAACACCGGCTGGAACCGGGAGGACGGCGAGCCGCGACGACAAGATCTGGGTTGCCGGGTATGTGGTCCGCGATCCGTCGCCGAGGCCGTCGAACTGGCGGGCCACCGGGACCCTCGACGACGAGCTGGTGCGCCAGGGGATCGTCGGGATCGCCGGCGTTGACACCCGCACCTTGGTCCGCCATCTGCGCAGTCACGGCTCGATGAAGGCCGGGGTGTTCTCCGGCGACGCATTGGCCGGGCCGGAAGAGCTGGTTCAGCGGGTCCGCGAGCAGTCGTCGATGCTGGGCGCCGACCTTGCCGGGGAGGTCAGCACGGACGCCGAGTACATCGTGGAATCCGATGGGCCACATCGGTTCACCATCGCCGCACTGGACCTGGGCATCAAGACCAACACGCCGCGCAATTTCGCGCGGCGCGGGATCCGCAGCCATGTGTTGCCGTCGTCGGTGGACTTCGCTCAGATCGCCGAGCTGAAGCCAGACGGGGTGTTTCTGTCCAACGGACCCGGGGACCCGGCCACCGCAGAGGCGATGGTCGCGCTGACCCGCGAGGTGCTCGGCGCGGGAATCCCGCTGTTCGGAATCTGTTTCGGAAACCAGATCCTTGGCCGCGCGCTGGGGCTGGGCACCTACAAGATGACCTTCGGCCACCGCGGCATCAACATCCCGGTGATTGACCACGCCACGGGCCGGGTGGCGGTGACCGCGCAGAATCATGGCTTCGCCCTCGAAGGTGAAGCGGGCCAGCGTTTTGACACCGACTTCGGCCCGGCGGTGGTCAGCCACACCTGCGCCAACGACGGAGTCGTCGAGGGCGTCAAGCTTGCTGACGGCCGGGCGTTCTCGGTGCAGTACCACCCGGAGGCCGCCGCCGGACCGCATGACGCGGAATACCTGTTCGACCAGTTCGTCGACCTGATGGCAGGGGAGAAGTAATGCCGCGCCGTACCGACCTGCGCCACGTGCTGGTGATCGGTTCCGGACCGATCGTGATCGGCCAGGCCTGTGAATTCGACTACTCGGGGACCCAGGCCTGCCGGGTGCTCAAAGCCGAAGGCCTGCAGGTGAGCCTGGTCAACTCCAACCCGGCCACCATCATGACCGACCCCGAATACGCCGACAACACCTACGTCGAGCCCATCACCTGGGAGTTCGTCGAAAAGGTGCTCGCCCAGCAGGCCGAGCGCGGCAATAAAGTCGACGCCCTGCTGGCCACCCTGGGCGGCCAGACGGCACTGAACACCGCGGTGGCACTGCACGAGCACGGGGTGCTGGAGCGCTACGGGGTGGAGCTCATCGGCGCCGACTTCGAGGCCATCCAGCGCGGCGAAGACCGCCAGCAGTTCAAGGACATCGTGGCCAAGGTCGGCGGCGAGTCGGCACGTTCCCGGGTCTGCTACACCATGGCCGAGGTCACCGACACCGTCGCCGAACTCGGGCTGCCCGTGGTCGTTCGCCCCTCTTTCACCATGGGCGGCCTGGGATCCGGGCTGGCGGCCAGCCTCGAAGAGGTCGAGCGGATGGCCGGTGACGGCCTGGCCGCCTCGCCGACAGCCAACGTCTTGATCGAGGAATCCATCTACGGCTGGAAGGAATTCGAGCTCGAGCTGATGCGCGACGGCAACGACAACGTCGTCGTGGTCTGCTCGATCGAGAACGTCGACCCGATGGGCGTGCACACCGGTGACTCGGTGACCGTCGCCCCGGCAATGACGCTGACCGACCGGGAATACCAGAAGATGCGCGACCTGGGCATCGCGATTCTGCGTGAGGTCGGGTGGACACCGGCGGCTGCAACATCCAGTTCGCTGTCGACCCCCGAGACGGCCGGCTCATCGTGATCGAGATGAACCCGCGGGTATCGCGATCGAGTGCGCTGGCATCCAAGGCGACCGGTTTCCCGATCGCCAAGATCGCCGCCAAGCTGGCTATCGGTTACACCCTCGACGAGATCATCAACGACATCACCAAGGAGACCCCGGCCTGCTTCGAGCCGGCGCTGGACTACGTGGTGGTCAAGGCGCCACGGTTCGCGTTCGAGAAGTTCCCCGGCGCTGACCCGCGGCTGACCACCACCATGAAGTCGGTGGGTGAGGCGATGTCGTTGGGCCGCAACTTCATCGAGTCACTCGGCAGGTGATGCGCTCGCTGGAGACCGATCGTGCCGGGTTCTGGACCAAGCCGGATGCCGAAGGCACCGCCGAGGATGTGCTGGCGCGGTTGCGGGTTCCCACCGAGGGTCGGCTGTACGACATCGAGCTGGCGCTGCGACTGGGCGCCAGTGTTGAGACGGTCGCCGAGGCCTCCGGGGTGGACCCGTGGTTCGTCGAGCAGATCAACGGCCTGGTGGCGCTGCGTGCGGAGGTCATCGACACACCGGTGCTGGACGCGGACCTGCTGCGCCGCTGCAAGTACAGCGGTCTGTCGGATCATCAGATCGCGGTGCTGCGCCCAGAGCTGGCCGGCGAGGACGGGGTGCGGCTGCTGCGGGACCGGCTGGGCATCCACCCCGTATTCAAGACCGTCGACACCTGCGCGGCTGAGTTCGAATCCAAGACGCCGTATCACTACAGCACCTTCGAACTGGATCCTGCCGCTGAGACCGAGGTAGCGGCGCAGGACAGCAAGCCCAAGGTGCTCATCCTGGGCTCGGGCCCCAACCGGATCGGGCAGGGCATCGAATTCGACTACAGCTGCGTGCATGCCGCGATCACGTTGAGCCAGGCCGGGTTCGAGACGGTGATGATCAACTGCAACCCCGAGACGGTGTCCACCGACTACGACACCGCCGACCGGCTCTACTTCGAACCGCTGACGTTCGAGGACGTGCTCGAGGTGTACTACGCCGAGCGGCAGTCCGGGCAGGGCGGCCCCGGAGTGGTTGGCGTGATCGTGCAGCTCGGCGGGCAAACCCCGTTGCGGCTGGCCCAGCGGCTGGCCGACGCCGGAGTACCGATCGTCGGCACCAGCCCCGAAGCCATCGATCTGGCCGAGGACCGCGGCGCGTTCGGCGATGTGCTGACCACCGCCGGCCTGCCCGCGCCGCGGTACGGCACCGCCACCACCTTCGAGCAGGCCAAGCGGATTGCCGCCGACATCGGCTATCCGGTGTTGGTGCGCCCGTCGTATGTGCTGGGCGGGCGGGGTATGGAAATCGTCTACGACGAAGAGACCCTGCATGGCTACATCACCCGGGCCACCCAGCTGTCGCCCGAACATCCGGTGCTTGTCGACCGGTTCCTGGAAGACGCCATCGAGATCGACGTCGACGCCTTGTGTGACGGCACCGAGGTCTACATCGGCGGCATCATGGAGCACATCGAGGAGGCCGGCATCCACTCCGGTGACTCGGCGTGCGCTGCCGCCGGTGACCCTGGGGCGCAGCGACATCGAGAACGTGCGACGCGCCACCGAGGCCATCGCCCACGGTGTCGGGGTGGTCGGCCTGCTCAATGTGCAGTTCGCCCTCAAAGACGACGTGCTCTACGTGCTGGAGGCCAACCCGCGGGCCAGCCGTACCGTCCCGTTCGTGTCCAAGGCCACCGCGGTACCGCTGGCTAAGGCCTGCGCACGAGTCATGCTGGGCACCACCATCGCCGAGCTGCGCTCGGAGGGCCTGCTGGCTGCCTCGGGCGACGGGGCCACCGTGGGCCCGAACGCCCCGATCGCGGTCAAGGAGGCGGTGCTGCCGTTCCACCGCTTCCGTCGCGAGGACGGCTCCGGTATCGACTCGCTGCTCGGCCCGGAGATGAAGTCCACCGGCGAAGTGATGGGCATCGACCGCGACTTCGGCACCGCCTTCGCCAAGAGCCAGACCGCCGCCTACGGGTCGCTGCCGGCTCAGGGCACCGTGTTCGTGTCGGTGGCCAATCACGACAAGCGCTCACTGGTCTTCCCGGTCAAACGGCTCGCGGACTTGGGCTTCCGGGTTTTGGCAACAGAGGGCACCGCGGAGATGCTGCGCCGCAACGGCATTCCCTGTGATGTGGTGCGCAAGAACTTTGAGGAGCCCAGTCCCGAGCGACCGGCCCTGTCCGCGGTGGACGCGATTCGGGCCGGTGAGGTGGACCTGGTGATCAACACCCCGTACGGCAACTCCGGTCCACGGGTGGACGGCTACGAAATCCGTTCGGCAGCGGTCAGCGTGAACATACCGTGCATTACCACCGTCCAGGGGGCGGCCGCGGCGGTGCAGGGCATCGAGGCCGGCATCCGGGGCGACATCGGGGTGCGCCCTGCAGGAACTGCACAGCACCCTCGGCGGGCAGTAGTGGCTACCGGGCCGGGGGGGACCGGGGGATTCGGCGTCCGCCTGGCCGAGGCGACCGCGGCCCGCGGGCCGCTGTGCCTGGGCATCGATCCGCACCCGAATTGCTGGCCGCGTGGGACTTGCCCGCCACGCCGGACGGGTTGGCACGGTTCAGCGAGACATGCGTGACGGCGTTCGCCGGGTTCGCGATCGTCAAGCCGCAGGTGGCGTTCTTCGAGTCGTACGGTTCGGCGGGCTTCGCCGTGTTGGAGCGCACCATCGCCGCTGCGCGAGGCGGGTGTGCTGGTGCTGGCCGACGCCAAGCGCGGTGACATCGGGTCGACCATGGCCGCCTATGCGGCGGCATGGGCCGGTGAGTCGCCGTTGGCCGCCGACGCGGTCACCGCCTCGCCCTACCTGGGCTTCGGGTCGCTGCAGCCGCTGCTGGAGACCGCTGCGCAGTATGGCCGGGGCGTGTTCGTGCTGGCAGCGACGTCAAACCCTGAAGGTGCGAGTGTGCAGCGCGCCCGGGACGCGGACGGGCGGACCGTAGCGCAGACGATCGTCGATGCGGTTGCGGAAGCCAACGCAGCAGCGCAGCGACCGGGTTCGATCGGGGTGGTGGTGGGTGCGACGCTGGCCGAGGTCCCCGATTTGAGTGCCTTGGGCGGGCCGGTGCTGATTCCAGGCATCGGGGCACAGGGTGGCCGTCCCGAAGCGCTGGCGGGTCTCGGTGGGGCACCCTCCGCGACTTTGCTGCCGGCGGTCTCCCGCGAGGTGTTGCGGGCCGGACCGGACGTCGAGGCATTGCGGGCCGCGGCTGAGCGGCTGCGTGACGCCGTGGCCTATCTGGCCGCTGGGGAATAGCCGTCACGGCCGCCCTTCCCCTTCAGCGCAACGCAACAGGGCCTGCGTAGGGCCCCGTTGGGGCGCCCACGCAGGCCCTGGCCGGCCGGTTAGCGTCCGAAGTTGATGCCACCGCCGGTGTTGGCGTTGTAGCCGCCACCGAAGGGACCCATGTTGACGTTGGCGCCATTGCTCTGACCGCCGCCGACGCCGTTCGGGCCGACGTTGGCACCGCCACCGGTGTTGGCGTTATAGCCGCCGCCGAAGGGACCCATGTTGACGTTGGCGCCGTGGTTCTGGCCGCCCCCTGCGCCGATTCCATTCGGGCCGAAGTCGAAGCCGCCATTCCTGCCGACATTCATGCCGCCGCCGAAGGGGCCCATGTTGACGTTGGCACTGTTGTTCTGGCCGCCGCCTGCGCCGATTCCATTCGGGCCGAAGTTGAAGCCGCCGTTCCTGCCGGTATTGAATCCGCCGCCGACGGGGCCCATGTTGACATTCACCCCGCCGTTGTTGCCGGCGCCGCCGGTGATTCCATCATTGGGGTCAGCGTTGGCTGCTCCGATCCCGAAACCGCCAAAGGCCAACACTGCGGCCGCCGCCAGTGCCCACCGGCCAGTACGGCCCACTGTCGTGTTCGTCATGAATTCCCACTTTCTCTACCTAGACGGTATTCAGCGGAAATGCTCATAGTCGTACCCCCCATAAATACCCCCGGGTGGACTGTCCACCTGGTCGCGACATTAGGCGGCTTAACTACGACTTCGGTCGCGCAAATGTAGAAACTCCCTGAATAGTTGCTGTCAGCCCGGGAGTCGGGATTCGCGGCCGAATCCCGTTAGCGGCATCATCGGCGGCGGCGGGATATTGCTGGCCATGTGGTGTCGATCCCCGCGCGCGGGTCCGCTGGTCGGCGGCGATGAACGAGGGCAGCCGAGCGTGCCGGGGTCGGCTTGCGGTACCTCGACACGCCCGACACGCCATGAGGGGCGAAGTCATTGCTGCAGGCTCCGGTCGGCTCGTGGCGGCTGCCGCGGCGGCCATGGCGGCGCATCCCATCCGGCTCGCGAAAACGGCCAAAAGGCTAGTTCAGAGCGGCTTTTCGGTTCAGGCCGGCAGAGCCGGCGGCTCCCTCGGGCAGGGTGGATGGAACGTCGCGGACCCGGGTCGGAGCTCGCCGCGCCCAAACCCCATACGCTGGGCATTTGTAGCCGGAAACGGGGGGGTGGGGTTAGATTTCGTCAGACGGCGTGGGTACGGTCGTCGTCTCTGGCCGAAGTACCTGGCCGGGACAAGGAAAACATCGACGTTGTCGATGATGACGAGACGGAGGAATCGTGGCCCTTCCCAGTTGACCGACGAACAGCGCGCCGCCGCGTTGGAGAAGGCAGCGGCCGCACGTCGGGCCCGAGCGGAGCTCGGGACCGGCTCAAGCGTGGAGGCACCAACCTCAAGCAGGTGCTCAAGGACGCCGAGACCGATGAGGTCCTGGGCAAGATGAAGGTGTCTGCTCTGCTGGAGGCGTTGCCCAAGGTTGGCAAGGTCAAGGCGCAGGAGATCATGACCGAGCTGGAGATCGCCCCCACCCGCCGGCTGCGCGGCCTGGGCGACCGGCAGCGCAAGGCGCTGCTGGAGAAGTTCGACTTCTCCTGACCCGGCGGTGAGAACCGGTGGAGGGCCGGGCGGCAGGCACGCGGGACGCGTTGTGGTGCTGTCCGGCCCATCCGCGGTCGGTAAGTCGAGCGTGGTCCGGTGCCTGCGAGAGCGGGTGCCGGATCTGTACTTCAGTGTGTCGGCCACCACCCGGGCGCCTAGGCCCGGGGAGGTGGACGGCGTCGACTACCGCTTTGTCACCCCGGCCGAATTTGACCGGCTGGTTGCCGAGAACGCGTTGCTGGAGTGGGCCGACATTCACGGCGGGCTACAGCGCTCAGGTACCCCAGCGGCACCGGTAGCCGAGGCCACCCACGCCGGTCGGCCCGTTCTGATCGAGGTCGATCTGGCCGGCGCCAGGGCCATCAAGAAGGCGCTGCCGGAGGCCCTCCTGGTGTTTCTCGCCCCGCCGGACTGGGAGACGCTGCAGGCCAGGTTGGTCGGTCGTGGCACCGAAACCGAAGAGGTTATGCAGCGCCGACTGGCCACCGCACGTACCGAGTTGGCGGCGCAGGGAGACTTCGACACCGTCGTGGTGAACACTCGATTGGAAACCGCCTGCTCAGAATTGGTATCCTTGCTGGTGGATACCGCACCGGGCGCGGTCTGATTTACCCGGACGAAAAACCAGCAGGCGCGACCCGCCCCAGCCAGATGAGCTTTTAGGAGATTGTCCTTCGTGAGTACCTCGCAGATCGACTCGGCCGTGGTGACCGACGCCGACGAGTTCGACCCGGCGTTGATCGGCGGTTACGACACGCCTCTCGGCATCACCAACCCGCCCATCGATGAGCTGTTGCAGCGTGCTTCGAGCAAGTACGCCCTGGTGATCTACGCGGCCAAGCGGGCGCGGCAGATCAACGACTACTACAACCAGCTCGGCGAGGGCATCCTTGAGTACGTCGGCCCGCTGGTCGAGCCTGGTCTGCAGGAGAAGCCGCTGTCGATCGCGCTGCGCGAGATCCACGGCGACCTGCTCGAATACACCGAAGGCGAATAGCCCGAGCCGGGCAGGGCGGGTCATACCGGTGGGCCAGAAACGGGTCGTCGTCGGTGTCGCCGGAGGCATCGCCGCATACAAGGCGTGCACCGTGGTCCGACAGCTTGCCGAGGCCGGACACGCCGTACGCGTGGTCCCCACCGAGTCCGCGCTGCGGTTCGTCGGCGCGGCCACCTTCGAGGCGTTGTCGGGCCAGCCGGTACACACCGGCGTCTTCGACGACGTACCCGGCGTACCCCATGTGGCGCTGGGACAACAAGCCGACCTGGTCGTGGTGGCACCTGCGACCGCAGACCTGCTGGCCCGCGCGGTCTCCGGCCGCGCCGACGACCTGCTGACCGCCACGCTGCTGACCGCCCGATGTCCGGTGCTGTTCGCTCCGGCGATGCACACCGAGATGTGGCAACACCCGGCGACTGTCGCCAATGTCACGACTTTGCGGCAACGCGGCGCGGTTGTGCTCGAACCCGCCTCCGGCCGCCTGACCGGTGCCGACACCGGCGCTGGGCGGCTGCCCGAAGCTGAAGAGATCAACACCTTCGCGTCGCTGTTACTGGAGCGGGCCGACGCGCTGCCGCATGATCTGGCTGGGCAGAAGGTCCTGGTGACTGCGGGCGGTACCCGCGAGCCCATCGACCCGGTCCGATTCATCGGCAACCGCAGTTCGGGCAAACAGGGCTACGCCGTCGCCCGGGTGGCAGCCCAGCGTGGCGCCGAAGTGACTCTGATCGCCGCGCACACGGCAGGGCTGATAGATCCGGCCGGAGTCCACGTGGTTCACGTCAGCTCTGCTCAGCAGCTGCATGACGCGGTCGTCAAGCACGCCCCGGAGGCGCATGTGCTGGTGATGGCCGCGGCGGTAGCCGATTTCCGCCCGGTGCGGGTGGCTCCGGCCAAGATCAAGAAGGGTCCGGGGGAGGACGACCAGCCCCCAACCATCGACCTGGTCCGCAACGAGGACGTACTGGCCGGCGCGGTGCGTGCCCGTACCGATGGCCAGCTGCCCAACATGCGGGCGATTGTGGGCTTTGCCGCGGAGACCGGCGATGAGAACGGCGACGTGTTGTTCCACGCCCGCGCGAAGCTGCGCCGCAAGGGTTGTGACCTGTTGGTGGTCAATGCGGTCGGCGATGGCCGAGCGTTCGAGGTCGACCACAACGACGGATGGTTGTTGGCCGCGGACGGAACCGAGTCCGCCCTGGAATCGGGCTCCAAGACCCTGATGGCCAGCCGGATCGTCGATGCGGTGGCGGCCTTCCTCGCCGCCGGTGGGGAATGATTGCCCCTCCTGGGTGACCAGGTCTGCCGGAGGCGTTGACCGCCCGGGCGCCCTCCCAGTAACTTACGATTCGTAAGTTACTCGGAAGGGTTGGTGGCATGGACGATCGACGGTACGTGGTGATCGGCGGTGGCCTGGCGGGGTTGGCTGCGGCGGTCTGGTTGGCCGAGGCGGGCAAGAAGGTGACCCTGCTGGAGCGGCGCGGACGGCTCGGTGGACGCACCCAGGCCATGCAGGTCCCGGGAATCGCCGACGTCGCCGACAACGGTCAGCATGTGATCGCCAGCGGCTATGACCATCTCTTCCGGTATCTGACCAGCGTCGGTACCCGTTCGATGGTCGAGTTTCCGACCGGCGGGACACTGCGCTGGCCCGGCGGTGCCAGCACCCGGATGCTGACGCGCGGACTGGGCGCGATGCGGACCCTGTTCGGTCCGCACCCCGATGCCGGCCTGCTCGACCGGCTGCGAACCGCGGTCGCCACGGTGCGGCTGACCGGTGAGGCGCTGTTCCAGCCCGCCGATCTGCCTGACCTGAGTACAGACCAGTGGCTGAGCCGCGTCGGGATGCCCGCTCGAGCCCGCGAGGCGGTGTGGGACTGGCTCGCGCTCGGCATCGCCGCCGAGCCGGTGGACCGGGGTTCGGCCAAGGTCTTTGCCGATGTTCTTGCCACGGGGATCCGGCTTGGCCTGCGTCACCGCAGTGCGGTGACGATCGGTTACCCCACCACCGATCTGGACACCCTCTACATCTCGGGTGCGCTCGAGGTGTTCGACCGGCTGGGCGTCGAGGTCCGCTACCGCACAGTGGCCCGGCGAATCGTGGTGGAGAACAATGCGGTTCGCGCTGTGCAGTTGGCGGACGGTACTGAGCTGGCGGCAGACGCCGTGGTGTGCGCGGTGCCCAACTCCAATATCGCGGGTTTGCTCGACGATCTGCCCGAGCACGCCGAAATTTACGCTGCTGCCGAAAAGCTGCACTACACGCCGATCGTGAGCACCAACCTGTACCTCGACCGGCCGTTGGGCACCGAAGCGGCGATGGAGTCGGTGATCGGCGGCACGGGCGTCATAGACGAGGTGTTCGACCGGCAGCGGATGCAGGGCCGCGACCCCAACGGCGCCTGGCTGTATTGCCTGACCACCAGCGGCGCCTACGAGCAGATCCACCGGTCCAACGAGCAGATCGTTGCCGAGCAGATGGACATGCTGCGTCGTTATTATCCGGCAGCGTCCGAGGCGACTGTGGTGGCCGCACAGGTGGTCAAAATGCCCAAAGCCACGTTCTCGCAGGTGGTCGGCACCTCTGGGTTGCGGCCCGACCAGCGCACGTCGGTGCCGAGCCTGGTCCTCGCCGGTGATTGGACCCGTACCGACTGGTCGGCGACCATGGAAAGCGCGGCGCAGAGCGCTGCTCGCGCGGTGGAGCTACTGCTCAACCTGCCGGCCTCCACATGAGCACCCAGCCGGAGCCGAAGCGGCGGATGTCGTCGCAGGAGCGGCGGGAGCAGCTGCTCGACCACGCCCGCGACATCGTTGCGGCCGAGGGCTTTGCCGCGGTGACCATAGACAGGGTGGCACGTGCCGCACAGGTCACCCGCACCGTCGTGTATCAGAACTTCGGCGATCTCGCCGGCCTGATGTCGGCTCTTCTGGATCGCGAATCGGGGATCGCGTTCGCGGGAATGCGCAGTGTGGAGGGCCCACCGGCCGATGACCCCGACGCGCTCGGGCGGGGCATTCTGGCCTACTTGCACGCGGCGCCCACCAGCTGGCGGATCATCTTGAGCCCGCCAGCCGGAGCTCCATCGCAACTCCAGACCCGCACGGAACTGGGCCGTCGCTATGCACGGACCATCGCCGCGCGGCGGCTTTCGCGGCTGGCGGCTCGCCCGATCGACGCCGACGGCGTGACGATGCGCCTGCTGCTGTCCGCCGTGGAAGAACTGGCCCTGCTGCATCTCACCGATCCGCGCGCCCATCCAGACGAGCTGGTGCTGAGTTACCTGCGGTCGCTGGTGGGCTGGGCGCTCCGGGTCGAGACGGCGTCAGCTGTGACAGGACGGTAGAGTGGGCGCTCGCAGGGCCGAGTCGTCCAGGTTTCTCTCGTGGGGGAAGTTGTCGAGTACCTCCTGGACGCGGGGCAGCACAGCCAGCACCCGGCCCGTGGCGCGGGGGTGGGCGCCGGGCTGCCAGGCTCTCCCGAAGACCGCATCGCTATATTTGCCCGAGCCAACTTTTGGATCGATTACCCGGAAGGCGACATTGTGAGCGAAAAGGGACGGCTGTTCACCAGTGAGTCGGTGACCGAAGGCCACCCCGACAAGATCTGTGACGCCATCAGCGACTCGGTGCTCGACGCACTGCTCGCCGATGACCCCGCTCCGGGTCGCGGTGGAGACCCTGGTCACCACCGGCCAGGTCCACGTAGTCGGTGAGGTCACGACCAGCGCCCGCGAGGCGTTCGCCAACATCACCAACACCGTGCGTGAGCGCATCCTGGAGATCGGCTACGACTCGTCGGAGAAGGGTTTCGATGGCGCGAGCTGCGGCGTCAACATCGGAATCGGCGCACAGTCGCCCGACATCGCCCAGGGCGTCGACACCGCACACGAAGCCCGCGTCGAGGGCGCAGCCGACCCGCTGGACTCCCAGGGCGCCGGCGACCAGGGCCTGATGTTCGGCTACGCGATCGCCGACACCCCGGAACTGATGCCGCTGCCTATCGCGCTGGCCCACCGGCTGTCGCGGCGTCTGACCGAGGTTCGCAAGAACGGCACGCTGGACTACCTGCGTCCGGACGGCAAGACCCAGGTCACCATCGAGTACGAAGATGACGTCCCGACCCGGCTGGACACTGTGGTGATCTCCACCCAGCACGCCGAGGGCATTGACCTGGTCAACACCCTGGACCCCGACCTGCGCGAGCACGTCATCTCCACCGTGCTTGCCGAGCTCGCCCACGAGACGCTGGACTCCTCCTCGACCCGCGTGCTGATCAACCCGACCGGCAACTTCGTCGTCGGCGGGCCGATGGGTGACGCCGGCCTGACCGGCCGCAAGATCATCGTCGACACCTACGGCGGCTGGGCTCGCCACGGCGGCGGTGCCTTCTCCGGCAAGGACCCGTCGAAGGTGGACCGCTCGGCCGCGTACGCGATGCGTTGGGTGGCCAAGAACATCGTCGCCGCGGGCTTGGCGCAGCGCGTCGAGGTGCAGGTCGCCTACGCCATCGGCAAGGCCGCACCGGTCGGTCTGTTCATCGAGACCTTCGGCACCGCCACCGTCGACCCGATCAAGATCGAGAAGATCGTGCCCGAGGTCTTCGACCTGCGCCCCGGCGCGATCGTGCGTGACCTGGACCTGCTGCGGCCGATCTACGCACCGACCGCCGCATACGGTCACTTCGGTCGTACCGACATCGAATTGCCGTGGGAGAAGCTCGACAAGGTCGACGACCTCAAGCGCGCCATCTGATTCGACTGGCCGCCGCCGAGCGTGAAGGCAGCTTCACGCTCGGCGCCGGACGTGAAGCCAGATTCACGCTCGCGCGGTAAAACTCAGGCGCTGAACCGGTAGTCGTCGAGATCGAAGCGCCGGCTGCGCCAATAGGCCTCCACCGTGGTGGTGGGGCGTAGCGGGACATCGCCGTTCTTGTCGAAGTAGTAGCTGTTGGCCAGCTTGCAACTGTCCTGCCAGAACACCTGCCGATGCCGTTTGCTCATCATCTCGGCGAAGTAGCGGGCGTTGGCGGCTTCGGAGATCTCCACCCGGGTAGCACCACGGCCGCGGGCACGCTTGAGACAGCGGACGATGTGGTGGGTCTGAGCTTCGACCAGCGCGAAGTACGACGACCCGACGTAACCGTAGGGGCCGAACACGCTGAACATGTTGGGGAACCCGGGGATGCTGACACCTTCGTAGGCCTGCAGCCGGTGTTCGTCCCAGAACTGGTGCAGTGTTTGACCGCCGACCCCCGTGACACTGAAGGTGGGCAGGTTGTCGCTGTCCATCACTTTGAACCCGGTCGCCAGAATCAGCACGTCGACGTCGTGGGCCGTGCCGTCGGCCGTGACCACACCAGTAGGGGTGATCCGGTCGATGGGGTCGACCACCAGGTGCACGTTGTCGCGGTTGAACGTCGACAGGTAGGTGTTATGGAAGCCGGGACGCTTGCATCCGACGGCGTAGTGCGGCGTGAGCTTCGCACGCAGTTGCGGGTCGTGCACCTGCCGGCGCAGATATGCCCGTCCCGCCGATTCCATCCGCTTGGCCAGTGGAAACACCGTGAAGTACTGCGCCGCGATGGGGAATGTCGCCTCCACGTAGGCCTGGCTGGCCAGGCGCTGCAGTGCCTTGCCGCCGGGCAGTCGCATGGCCCAGCGCATCGGTGCCGCCAGCGGTAGGTCGAGCTTCGGGAAGCACCAGATCGGGGTCCGCTGAAACACGGTGAGCGAGGAAACCTTTGGCGCGATCTCCGGGATGACTTGAACGGCAGAGGCCCCGGTGCCGATCACGGCGACCCGTTTACCGGTCAGGTCCTGCGAGTGGTCCCAACGCGCGGTGTGAATCGTCACGCCGGCGAAGGTCTCGACCCCGGAGATCTCGGGCAGATTCGGGGTGGTCAGCACGCCGCTGGCATTGATCACGAATCGGGCGCTGACCTCGCGGCGCTCATCCCGCGGTCCCAGCTTCGCCTCTCCTTCGTCGAGCCTCGCTGAACCGCGGCGCTCATCCTGGCAATCCGTCTGCACCCGCCACCAGCCGCGCTCCTCGTCGAAGTGCGCCGACAACACCACGGTGCCGAACCGTATTCGGGAACGCAGGCCGTACTTGTCGACGCAGTGTTCGGCGTAGGCCTTCAGTTCCTGGCCGGGCGCATAGGTTCGTGACCAGTCCGCACTCTGCTCGAAAGAGAACTGGTAGGAAAACGATGGAATATCCACGGCGATACCCGGATAGGTGTTCCAGTGCCAGGTGCCGCCGACACCGTCTCCGGCTTCGATGATGAGGTAGTCCGTCATGTCGGCCCGGTCGAGGGAGATCGCAGCCCCGATACCGGAGAATCCGGCCCCGATGATCAAGACCTCGTGGTCGGGTCGTTCGTTCACGATCTGCTCCTTGCCGCCGCCGTCGAACGAGATCGACGGTAGCGCGCCCGCGGCCGGGTCGGGGTGCTGTTACGGCAAATCTTGGGGCGGCAGGCGCCACGGTGGATCGCGGCGGTGCTCACCGGCCCAAAACAGGCACAGTCGGTGGCCGTCGGGATCACGCAGCCGGGCCTCCCGCCACAGCCACGGCATATCGGTGGGCGGCTGGGTGAATTCCACCGAACCCCGTAGCCGCTGGTATTGACCGTCGAGGTCGTCGGCTTCGAAGTAGATCGTCACCTGCTCACCGGCCGCGACCTCGCTGACGCGCTCCACCGAAAAGGTGCTGTCGCCGGAAGGGCATTCGAACCGGAGATAATCGTCCGTCTTGACGATCAGTCGCAGACCCAGCAGCCGGTAGAAACGTTCCGCGCGGTCGAGATCGATGCTGCCGACGGTGATCTGGTTCAGCCGCATCGCGTCAGGCCAGTGCGTTGCGCAGGGCGGCCAGTCCCAGCTCGGCGGCCTCGGTGGCCGCCGGGATCACCCCGGCATAGCCCAGATACCCGTGAATCAGGGTTTCGGCGTTGTGTACCTGCACCGGAACTCCGGCGGCGTCCAGCAGCTCGCCGTAACGGATGCCGTCGTCGCGCAGCGGGTCATGGCCGGCCACCGCGATATAGGCCGGTGGCAGGTCAGCCAGATTCGCTGCCCGAGCCGGGGCCAGCGCCGCCGGCGGATCGCTGAGATCGACGTGTCCGGCATAAGCCAGCGTCAACGCCGCGATCGCCTTGCTGTCGATGATCGGGGCATCAGCGTTCTCGGTGAACGAGGGCAGGCTGCCGTCGTAGCTGGTGGCCGGATACCACAGCAGCTGGAACGCGATCGAGGGCCCACCGGCGTCGCGGGCCAGCTGCGAAACCACCGCGGCCAGATTTCCGCCGGCCGAGTCCCCGGCCACTGCCAGCCGGTGCGGATCCACGCCCAGTTCCGCGGCATGCTCGGCAACCCACTCGGTGGCCGCCATCGCATCCTCGACTGCGGCGGGGAAGGGGTGCTCGGGGGCCAAGCGGTAATCCACCGACACCACCACTGCTCCGGTGTCGCCGGCATGCATACGGGCGGTTCCGTCGTGGGTGTCGAGATCACCGGCGACGAAACCGCCGCCGTGGAAGAACACCACGACCGGCTCGGACCCGGATTCGGTGCCTGCCGGTCGGTAGATGCGGATGGGCAGGTCGCCGCCGGGGCCGTCGATCACCCGGTCTTCGCTCGGCAGCTCAGGGTGCACGGGCCGTCGCGGCAGGTCGCGCATCGTGCGCCGCGCCTGCTCGGGACCGTCATCCAGGGTCAACCGGAACGGAACAGCGTCCAGTACCTTCAGCACTATGGGATCGATTGCTGGCATGGAAACACCGTACGCAACCCGCCGAGTCTTCTCCTCGTGGGCGGCCGCGGGATGGCTGGGCGTGGCTTACGGCGTTTTCCTGACGGTGGTCGCGTTGCGGTCGGGGCCCGGCGCGGAACTGACCGGGCAGTGGATTGGTCAGCCGGCGTTCAAGGCGGCCATGGCGGTGCTGCTCGCGTTCGCCGCGGTCGCACACCCGATCCTGCGGGAGTCGAGGTGGCTGATCCCGGCGCTCATCCTGTCTGCGACGGGTGACTGGTTGCTGGCGATCCCGTGGTGGGAACCCTCCTTCGTCGCGGGTCTGACGGCTTTCCTGTTGGCGCATCTGTGTTTTCTCGGCGCCCTGCTACCGCTGGCCCAGGTATCGCGCGGCGGGCTTGTGGGAGTGGGCGTGGTCTGCGTCGGTTGCCTGGCCATGCTGGTCTGGCTCTGGCCCGGAATGGCCCGTGAGGGGATGACCGTCCCTGTGGTGGTGTACGTCGGTGTGCTCGCCGCGATGGTGTGCGCCGCACTGCTGGCGAAGCTGCCCACGCCCTGGACGGCGATCGGTGCGGTGTGCTTTGCGGTGTCGGACTCGATGATTGCGATCAGCAAATTCGTGTTGGGAAACGAGATGCTCGCAGTACCGGTCTGGTGGACCTATGCGGCAGCGTTGCTGCTGATCACGGCCGGGTTCTTCTTCGGCCGGTCCCCGAGCGCCGAAGCGGCCCAGGGCTGACCTTCGGCGGCGCTCAATGTCGGTGACCGCCGGTCCCGGGACGTAGCCGTTCGGGATCGAAGGCGGGCAGCCGAAGGCGGTGCGGCGCGGTCATGTGGTGTCTGGCCAACGCATCGCCGTGCCCTGAGGCGATGTCGCCGATGCTGAACAGGGATTCACCGGCGGGATCGAAGTAGGAGCTGTGGCCCGTCATCGGTAACGCCACGCCACGAGCCTCCGCTTTGAATCGGGTGGACCCGTAGCCGTCGGTGGCCGGATCGGCGCCGAGCCCAACCGTCGCCGACGTCGCGGGTACCGGCAGTTGTGGTTGCCCGCCGAAACCGGTGATCGGGTCCGACGAGGCCGCCCCAACAAAAACGTGCCCGCCAGCGGGAAGATGAAAGTCGTTGGTGGTGTGGGCCAGGTCGGTCCCCGGTGACCCGACCAGCACGACGTCGTCGACGCGCATCCCCGCAGCGGCCGCCGCGTCCGCCACCGTCGTCGAGCCGTACGAGTGACCGATCACGGTGACGTGCGACGGGCCGATATGCGACATCGCCACGGCGTTGACATCGGTAGCCAGGAGCCGGCCGCCTGCGCGCGCAGCGGTAGGTTGCGCCACCGCGGGATCGAGCAGGCTGTCGGGGGTGCGGTAGCCCATCCACACGACGACGGAATCGGTGCGGTCCGGGTCGGCCCGGACCACCTCGCGATAGATGTTGCGGCCATCCGGGTAGGAGAGATAGCCGCCTTGGACGCTGCTGCGCACGCCAGGAACCAAGAAGGTGGTGTTGTCGGCGGTGTCGGGGTCCCCGATTGCGATGGCGGCCCGGCCACGGCCATCGAATGCGGTCGGCTCATAGATGAGCAGCAAGACCGGCTCCGCGCCGTCGGCGCCGTTGACCGCCAGCCCGTCGCGGACCTGTAACGCGTTGCGGTAGCGCGCCATGTCGGTGGGGCTGATCGCCGACGTGGCGGACTCCACACGATTCAGATCATCAGCCAATGCCTGTCGGTTGAGCCGGTCGCGCAGCCGGGCCGACATTGGGTAGCCGGCATGAACCGATCGCAGCAGGGTCGTCTGCCGTCGATTGTCGGCCACGGCGTCGGCGATCACCCGGTAGATCTGCCGGGCCTTGGCGGCCAGGAAGGTCTGTGCCTGACGGGCACCGGTGGGTGTGTCCCACCCGAGAGGTCGCTGACGATCCAGGGCGTCGCGGATCTCGGCATGGATGGCGTCGAGCTGTCGACGGCCGGAGCGGGCGTGCTCGGTGCTCTCGCGCAGGGTGGCGGCAACCATGAGGTCGGTGTGCGCAGCGCGCTTCATCCGAGCGGCGAGGTCGGCTTCGCGGCCCTGCGCTGCGAGCGCGGAGGTCCCGGGCTGTTGGCGCATACCGCAGCAAGCTAGCGCAGCGGGATCAGGCGCGTCTGCGCCGATACACAGTCGGTGCCCGCTGTGATCCGCCGGATGACCCGGTCGCGGGCGTCTGCTACACCTGCGTGGTGAGCGTCGACGCCGGAGAGGGGAATCGGGGGCCTGTCCAGGGACCCGACGAACCGGTGGCGCGGGTGCTGCCGATGCTGTCGGTGCCGCACCTGGACCGCGAGTTCGACTATCTGGTGACGCCCGAGCAGTCCAAGGACGCTCGGCCCGGAACGCGGGTGCGGGTGCGCTTCCATGGCCGACTTGTCGACGCCTTCGTACTCGAGCGACGCGCCGACACCGACCACGTCGGCCGGCTGGGCCGACTGGAGCGGGTGGTCTCGGGCGAGCCGGTGCTGACCGACGAGATACGTCGGCTGGTGGAGGCGGTGGCGGCGCGGTACGCCGGCACCCGGCCCGACGTGCTGCGATTGGCGGTGCCGCCGCGGCACGCGCGGGTGGAGCGCGAAGTGACCACCAGGCCCGACCCGCCGGTCCTAGCGCCGATCGACCCGTCGGGATGGCAGCGCTACGGCGCGGGTGCAGCATTCTTGGCTGCGCTCGGCGAAGGTCGGGCTGCGCGCGCCGTGTGGCAGGTAGCCCCGGGCGATTCGTGGACCGAGCGGTTCGTCGACGCCGCAGCCCAGACGATCCGCGCTGGACGCACGGCGTTGGCCATTGTGCCCGATCAGCGTGACGTCGACGCATTGTCGCGGGCGGTGACGGCCCGGATCGACGAGGCTGCAGTCGTGGCATTGTCGGCGGGCCTGGGGCCGGCCATGCGTTACCGGCGCTGGCTGTCGGTGCTGCGTGGTGGGGCACGGCTGGTGATCGGAACGCGTAGTGCGGTTTTCGCCCCGCTGGCCGATCTGGGGCTGGTGATGGTCTGGGATGACGGTGACGATTCGTTGGCCGAACCGCGGGCACCGTACCCCCATGCGCGTGAGGTGGCGATGCTTCGGGCGCACCTGGCCGGCTGTGCCGCACTGATCGGCGGCTATGCCCGGACCGCGGAGGCACACGCCTTGGTGAATAGCGGTTGGGCCCATGACGTGGTGGCACCCAGGGCGGTGCTGCGCGCCGCCGCGCCCCGCGTGATGGCCCTCGACGACACCGGATATGCCGAGCAGCGCGACGCAGCAGCACGCAGCGCCCGGTTGCCGACGATCGCCCTGCAGAGTGCGCGCAGTGCCCTTGCTTCCGGCGCTCCGGTGCTGGTGCAGGTTCCCCGGCGGGGTTATGTGCCTTCCCTGGCGTGTGGGCGGTGCCGCACCGTCGCTCGCTGCCGGCATTGCACCGGCCCGCTGTCGTTGCCGGAGCGGGGGCGTTCGGCGGTCTGCCGCTGGTGCGGTCGGGCCGATCCCGCCCTGCGGTGTGCGCGGTGCGGGTCGGATGCGGTGCGTGCGGTGGTCATTGGTGCTCGGCGCACCGCCGAGGAGCTCGGCCGCGCCTTCTCGGGCACCCCGGTGATCACCTCCGCCGGTGACACCATTGTGGACCGTATCGAGGACGGCCCGGCGTTGGTCATCGCCACCCCCGGCGCCGAACCCGCTGCCCCGCACGGGTACGGGGCAGCGCTACTTCTGGACAGTTGGGCTTTGTTGGGGCGCCAGGATCTGCGAGCGGCCGAGGACACGCTGCGCCGCTGGATGGCCGCGGCGGCCCTGGTGCGTAACCGCGAGTCGGGCGGCCTGGTGACGGTGGTCGCCGAATCGTCCATCCCGACGGTGCAGGCCCTGATCCGCTGGGACCCGGTCAGCCACGCCGAGGCAGAGCTGGCCACTCGAACCGAGGTGGGACTACCGCCAGCGGTGCACATCGCGGCACTCGACGGTGACTCCGAATCCGTGACGGCGCTGCTGGAACAGGCGCGGCTACCGGCCGGCGCAGATCTACTCGGTCCGGTACCGCTGCCCCCGGGGGTGCGGCGTCCGGCCGGTGTGCCCGAACAGCTGAACGTGATCCGGATGCTGGTGCGGGTGAATCGCGATCACGGCCTGGCGCTGGCCGCTGCCCTGCGCCACGGCATCGGGGTCCTCAGTGCTCGGGGATCACACCACCCGGTGCGGGTGCAGATCGATCCGCTGCACATTGGCTGATGCTGTCTGTGGTCGTACCGCGATCACAACCACTGGCGCCGCGTGCAGGTCATCACGGTACAACCGGCGGCCTCCAACGGCGCTCGGGCCGCGACGCCCAGCAGCAGATCCAGCGGCCCGGGACGCCGCGGGTCGACGACGATCAATTGGAGCGGGGTGATGTGGCGTTGCAGCTGCTCCAGATAGTTGAGCAGGTCGTTGTGGTCGCAGACGATCTCGATGTCGAGCTTCGGCTGCGTGCGACGCCAGTGGTCCACTCGGCGTTCCACCACTGTGCGGCCATCCACAGGTATCGGTTTCGGACAGGAATCGCGGTGGTGAGTGTGCCTCAGCAGAAAGACGCGCAGGGGTGCGTCGCGAAGGCATGCTTCGCTGACGCCGAGCTCCAGCACATCGTCTGCGGTCGAGGCGTTGTCCACCACGGCGAGTATCAGATCGACTCCCCGGGAACCGGGCTGATGGGTCCGCGGTACGACCGCCACCGGGCAACGTGCGGAGGTCAACAGTGCCGGCCAGGTGGAACCGATGCGCCCGCGCGTCAAGTGATGAAATCCCATGGAGCCAACGCAAATCATGCTTGCTGACCGCGAGGCATCCAGGAGTGCCGTGATGGGCCGGCTGCGCACGATCTGTGCTTCGAATTGGACGGGAACCTTCAGCGCTTCGATCATCGACATGGCGCTGCCAACCGTCCGTTCGGCTACCGCAGTGTCGCTTTCCGCGTCGTCGCGCCCACCGGCTTCTTCGCCGAGGGCGTAGAGCAGGTACACCGGAATCTGGCGGTGGATGGCTTCATCGACTGCCCACAGGACGGCTTGCATTGCCGAGCGAGAAGCGTCTAGGCCGACGACAACACTGCCCACTGAGGATCGCGATTTCGCCATTCGACGTCCTATCCGTCCAGAACGGTCAGGACGTCATCGAGCGGCCGGCGCGGGGTGCGGGGTGCAATGTCCTCGGCGACCGGGGCGGTGCCTATCCGGACGAGAACTTGGGGGAGGGTGACGGTTCCGAGCAGAGTCTCGACAATGTCCCGCGCGACCTGAACCTCGGTCAGATGTGTCAACGGGCAGGTGGACAGTCCCGCCATGGTGCATTCCAGCAATACCGCCGAGAGCTCCTCGCCGGCCGCCAAGGCATCGACGCGCGTGTCGGTCGTGGTGGACAGCACCGCGACCATCGACCTGTCTTCGCTGATCTGGGCCCTGCGCTCCGCGTGGTGTGGCGTCGGAAACCGGCGGCCGACATCGACTCGCTGGGTTTCGGTAGCCGATGTCAATGCGTCATAGGGAATACCTTCAGAGGATGCGAATGGCACTGCCCACCGGTGCAATTCGGCATGATAGGCGGAGTCGTAGAGGCGAAGTGACTCGGTGAGTTGCGACGCTTGCGCCAAGCGGGCGCGGGCGCTTTCGGGCAGCACATCGAGTTGCACTTCGTATTCCTTGATACGGCTGCGCAGTACGGGCTCGAACGCCGCCCAATTCGAGGGCGGATTCAGCGGCAGCCGGTCACTGTGGCGTGCCCAGATCGCCTCTGCGCGAAGACGGTGCCCGTCGGTGACGTAGCTCATCGGAGTGAACTGGATCGATGCGAGGTGGTCGGGGTTGTTGGGATTGGGCAGCCGTTCGATGATGGCGTTCATGCCAGCGGCGGCTATCGCCACTCGCAGGTGATCCAACGCAGCTCCGCAGCCGATGACTGCTTCTCGTCCGCCGCGGTCGGACGGCAACACCCGGCTGCGGTCCAGATACAGGCGCAGCTCGTCAGCGTCTAGGACCCAGCGCCACGGTTGAATATTGTGCAAGGACGGTGCACGTCCAGCGGCCGACAGCGCATTCCTGATTGTCGTGACTGTTGTGCGCGAGGCGGACATTTCGGCCTCCGATCTGCCTCTGCCGTCTATGGTTCCCCGCATCCCGAGTCCGGCGTTAGGGCCGTTGGTACTTCCTTGGGTTCGGGACTCTGCTGAGACTCACCACGGAACGAGTTGGATCATTCCCGGTGGCCGTGGTTGTACCGGTGATGGCTCTGCCGGGTTGTCTTGTGGGGGCCCTACCGGGCCGTCGCCACCGCCGGGGCGTTCGCCGCCACCATCACCAGGCCCACTGCCGTCGGCGGCGCTGCCCGGTTCCGGGCGCCCGGCCGGAGGCTCGGCCTGCGGCGGGGGCGGAAGCTGTTGTACCGACGGGGGCGCGATCTGCGGAGGCGGAGGTGGTTGCCGTGGCGTGGGGTGTTTCGTGACAACCCGTGGAGTATGCGGGATCTTCGCCTTCGGCGACTTGGGCGACGGTAGCTCCGGCGGCGGTTGGGCGATGTCTCCGGTCGCCGCGGTGTCGAGCGACAACCCCGCTGAAGTGCTGCGCCAGCCGGCCAGGGTCCGGTAGCCCGCCACGGTGAAGAGACGCGGGGAGTTGCCGACTGGCTCAGCGAGGCTGAACATCAGCGAAACGATCTTGCTTTCATCTCCGGGACAATAGATCTGGACCGCCGCTGCGATGAATCGGCTCATGGTCTCAGAGACTCGTCCCGGTTGGGAATGCAGGAGCGGGTCCATCTGGTATGCGTCGTTCCGCAACTCGTCCAAGATATTGGCGGCCGGTATTCCGCTGTCGAGTTTGCGGCACACGGTATGGCCCGCGGCAATGACCGTCGGCGGGTTCTCGATAGCGGGAATCTGCTTGCTGTGGAGGACGGCCAGAAATTGGTCATCCTGGTTCGGATCTGCCGCGGCGGTACTGATGGGATGCAGTGCGGCTGTGGCCACTAGCGTCGCGGTGATCATGGTGCCGAGGTAGATCGCCCTGGGGATACTCATGAACGGGTCTCCGTTCTGTACGGACCGCGCTCGCCGCCGGGAGCGGCCCTTCCGCGCAACAGAATCGACAGTCCTGTGCTGGCAAAGCGGGGCGGGCGTCGGGTGATGTCGTTACGGGCTACTTGCCCTATGCGTGGGGTATCCGCTGACTGATGGGGTCACCAGGGATATCTCGGAGACGCACACGGCGGCCTCATAGGCACCGACAATCCAGACCGGCTTCGGTGCATGCGAGACACGAGAACAGGTATGTCGTCAGTGGTGTTTGCTGCGGTGGGAAATGAGCTGTGCCTCCAATGAAGGGGCGGTGGCTGTCGACTCGGCAGCTGCCGTATCTGAAGTGATAAGCCTATTGCACCACCGGATTTGTTCTGTCGCAAGAGTTTGCAGGTAACTAACAAGGAGGAAGTGCCAGCCCGGCTGTGGGTATTCGAATGACAATCGTCCCCCGAACTCGGGACTTCGTCCCCCCTTTCGCGATAGCGGAGTTCGGGGTGCAATAGGTGCTATCAGTCGTCGATTCGAGGGAGACGGCGTCATGCGGAAAGCACCATGAGCGGCGCGGCCGAGGCCGGAGTATGGCCGCCGCGAAGGAGATTTCGTGACCGCAGGGAGGCAGGCCAGGTGCTGGCTGGTCTGCTCGGCGTGTATCGCGATCGCAGCGACGTCATCGTGCTCGGTTTGGCGCGGGGTGGAATTCCCGTGGCGTGGGAGGTCGCGGCGGCGTTGCGGGTACCGCTGGACGCGTTTATCGTGCGCAAACTCGGCGCTCCTGGCCACGAAGAACTCGCGATAGGAGCGCTGGACAGCGGGGGACGGATCGTCGTCAACGACGATGTGGTTCGTGACCTGGGAATCACGCCGCAACAGCTGCGTGATGTCGCCGAACGCGAGGGTCGGGAGTTGGGCCGTCGGGAGTCGGCCTACCGCAGGGGCCGCCCACCGCTGGACGTGGCAGGCCGGACAGTCATCCTCGTTGACGACGGGTTGGCCACCGGTGCCAGCATCCTCGCGGCGGTGCAGGCATTGCGGGACGCCGAGCCGTCCAGCATCGTCATCGCCGTTCCGGCGGCTCCGGAATCCACCCTTCGGGCCCTCTCCGGCCCCGTCGACGACATGGTCTGCGTGACGACACCTACCCCGTTTCTCGCAGTCGGAGATTCGTACAGGGACTTCGCTCAGGTCACCGATGCGCAGGTCTGCCAACTGCTTGCCAGCCAGACTGCGTAGCAGCGGCCGTGCGCAGCGGTGGGGCCAATGGCACTCGACTTGAGGTCCAACGACTCCTGCGAATCGCATCAGAGGGCAATAACGTCGCAGTCGAGCCTGATCGATTGGCTGGTCGACATGAGTGGAGGGCAGTACAGATGTCACCTGTCGGAACACCGGGAATCGTCGTCGCGGTCGACGGCTCAGCGCAGGCTGATGCGGCGGTGGCATGGGCCACGCAGGAGGCGATCATGCGCCAGCTGCCGATCACATTGCTGCATGTGGTGACACCCTTGGAGACCGGATGGCCGCCCGGGCCGATGCACGAGGGAGTGCCGACCTGGCAGGCCGACGAGGCCACCAGGATCCTCACTCGGGCACGTGAGGTGGTCGAGTCCAATCGGGGCGAGGCCGGATCGCCCGAGGTGCACGCCGAGATGGCATACGCACAAGTGGTCTCGACGTTGATTGGTGCCACCAAGGGCAGCTGGATGACGGTCACCGGCTCGACTGGCCTCGGCTCTATCGGACGCCTGTTGTTGGGCTCGGTGAGCACGAGCCTGATTCACCATGGCTACGGCCCGATCGCGGTGATTGGCAACGACCGTACCGGCGCGAAGGATGCGCCGGTGGTCGTGGGTATCGACGGCTCCCCGGTCTCGGAACGAGCAACAGCGCTGGCATTTGACGAGGCCTCCCGTCGTGGAGTGTCGCTGGTGGCACTGCACGCCTGGAGCGATGTGGGGGTCATGCCGATCCTCAACATGGACCGGCGTAGCTATGAAGTGCAGGGGCACGAGGTGCTCGCAGAGCGGCTTGCCGGTTACCAGGAGCAATATCCGGATGTGACTGTCGAGCGGCGGGTGCTCTGCGACCAGCCTGCCCGCTGGTTGCTCAAGGCCGCCGATAACGCGCAGCTTGTCATCGTCGGCAGTCACGGCCGTGGTGGGTTTGCCAGTCAACTCCTGGGTTCGGTCAGTTCCGCGGTAGCGCACGGCGCGAGGACTCCGGTGATCGTGGTCCGCCCAGACCCGAGCTGACCACGTCGCGCGAACTGCTGCCCTGTCCGCAGTTCCCACTCCGAGTAACACTTGATGGCATGGAGTCTTCAGTGCCTTATGTCGCGGCCCACGAAACGCACTCCGGTGTGGTGGTTTTGGTCGGCGATCGGGCCTACAAGGCCAAGAAGCCCGTGCAGACCGACTTCCTCGATTTCCGGAGGGTCGAGCAGCGCGAGGAGGCGTGCGCGCGAGAAGTCGCGCTCAACAGTCGACTTGCGCCCGACAGCTACATCGGGGTCGCCCACTTCGGTGACCTTTCCCGCTCCGCACCGGAACCGGTTGTCGTGATGAGGCGCTATCACCACGATGATCGGCTTACGTCGCTGGTGACGCGTGGCGAACCCGTCGAGCATGTGCTCGACAGGATCGCCGACGTACTCGCTGAATTCCACGAGCGAGCTGATCGCAGCCGGCGGATCAACCTGCAGGGCAAGCCCGAAGCGATACGCAGAAGGTGTTTCGACAACTTCCCGACCTTGCGCCATCACATCGGCACGGCCGTGCCGGCAGAGTCCTTGCGGCGGGTGGAGCGCCTTACCGCCGACTATCTCGCGGGCCGGGCAGCTTTGTTCGCCCGGCGTATCGAGGAAGGATGCATTGTCGACGGCCATGCCGACCTGCTCGCCGATGACATCTTCTGGGTGGACGATCAGCCGGTGCTGCTCGACTGCCTGGAATTCGACGATGAGCTCCGCTTTCTGGACCGCATCGACGATGCCGCTTTCCTTGCGATGGACCTGGAATTCCTCGGCCGTACCGATCTGAGCGACTACTTCCTGAGCCGGTACACGGAATATTCGCGCGACACCGCGCCGTCGTCGCTGCGGGATTTCTATATCGCCTATCGTGCGGCGGTGCGGGCCAAAGTTGACTGTGTGCAGCTGACCCAGGGAAAGTCGGATGCCGCCGCGGCTGCGGCTCGCCACCTGTCTATCGCCGTCAGTCATCTTGAGGCCGGGGCGGTGCGGCTGGTGCTTGTCGGTGGCGGTCCCGGAACCGGAAAGTCGTCCCTTGCGCGAGGACTTGCCGAACAGGTGGGTGCGGTGGTGATTTCGACCGACGATGTTCGAAAGGAGCTGCGCGGATCCGGGTACCTGAGCGGAGAGCCCGGCGAACTGGGCTCGGGTCTGTATACAGCGGCCAACGTCGCCGCCGTCTACCACGAGATCCTGCGGCGGGCAGGGCTGGTCCTGGCCAATGGTCAGTCAGTGATTCTGGACGGTACCTGGCGCGATGCGAAGCTGCGTGCCGAGGCCCGCAGACTGGCCGCCGACAGACTTGCCCTGATCGCCGAGATCCATTGTGTTGTGCCGGCTGCCGTCGCCGCAGAACGAATCAGAAGCCGGGTGCCGGGTAATTCCGATGCGACGCCACAGCTGGCCGCGGCCTTGACGGCTGACGGCTTCGACTGGGACACCGCGCATCGTGTCGACACCGCGAGGCCGCTCGCTGAGTGTGTTTGTACGGCGCAGGAGCTGTGGCGCAACATGATTCAGGATCGGTGATGAGGGCGATCCCGGCTCGTCCTTTTAGATGTCGAACTCTTCGGCGTAGCCGGACGGCTCTCCGCCGGCCACGGTGAATGCGGTCAGAGCGCTGACCAGCCCCCGACGCTCTGTCGCGGGTAACGCCTCCACGATGTGGGCGATCGCCGCCCGGCGCTGATCGGTGACTTGGCGTACCACGTCTCGTCCGCGTGGGGTCAGATCTGCCACCAGTTCACGCCGCGACGTGGGGTGCGGCAGGCGATCGATCAGGCCGGTGCCCACGAGTCGGTCAACCATCCGCCCGGTCGTCGAAGGCTGGACGCCGAGCAGGCCCGCCAGGGTGGCCAGATTCATCGCACCGTGGCGGGCGAGGATCACCAATGTCCGGAACTGGGGGATCGTGATGCTCTCGTCCACCTGGGCTATCGAGTGCGCCGAGATGGCCACTAAGAGCCGCGAAGCGGTCAGTAGTGCATCGGTGATCGCATCGACAGACTCGTCGGTTGCCGCCACATCTGCGGTGGCCATTCGGTGTCACCTCGGTTCAGGCTTGTCAGCTGGGCTTCGCTGGTCTGGTGCAACCCAGTGTTACACAGAGCCACTGTTGCCATGCGCATGATTCGCGGGATCCCCGAACGCAGCTGGCGTGCCTAGGTTCTCCGGGCGGTGAGCAGCAAGTACTGCCAACCCATGAGGCCGTGGTGCATGTGTCGTTGGGCCAGTTCGAGAAGCTCGGCATCCAGTGCGGCGACCAGCGCGCGATTGTGGGCGATCGTGCGGTAGGCGTCGATCGTCGGACCGTAGTGGGTCTTGAAGTAGTCGTGCGCCTCATGGGCATTGGCGAACCGGTCCACCACCAGCATGCAGCGTCGGGCTTCGATGATGGTGGCCTTGTCGCCGAAGAGGTGTGCGACGTAGTCGTCCCGGCCCCACAATGCCGCCGGGGGCACGCCCGGCGTCTGGGTGGGGCGATACGGCCGGATTGCGGTGAGCATCCGTCCGAAGAACCCCTCGGGTGTCCAGTTCGCCAGGGCGAGGGTGCCGCCGGGGCGGCAGACCCGGATCAGCTCATCGGCGGCCCGCTGGTGGTCGGGGGCGAACATCACCCCGATCCCGGACAGGACCGCATCGAACTCGCCGTCGGCGAACGGCAACGCCTGTGCGTCGGCCTCGTGCCACTGCATCGGCACGTTGTGCTCGATGGCGCGCAGCTGCGACCGCTGCAGGAGTTCGGGGGTCAGGTCGCTGGAGACGACGGTGGCGCCGGTCATGGCGGCCGGAATGGAGATGTTGCCGGACCCGGCAGCCACGTCGAGGACCCGGTCGCCGGCTCTGATGCCACTGGCGTCGACCAGGATCGGGCCGATCGGGGCCATCACTTGCTCGGCCATCAAGGCGTAGTCGCCCATCGCCCACATGTTTCGGTGCAGCGAGGTCAGGGTATCGCCGGTCGCGGTGTAGTCGACAGTCATCGGAGCCTCCTGAACAGGGATGCGAGCGTGGCGTGTGGACTCCGTTGTCGGGCGGCCCGTCGTGCTCGCATGAGATCTGTACCGCTTGACTCCAGTGTTAGTCGTCGATCGTTGCAGTCCGCAATAGTGTTTAGTTGCCAGTATTCTGTGGGGTCGCTGTAGGTGAGCGTTGGCGAATCGCGGTCCCCGGCTTCCCTAAACTGTTCCGGTGCGCATTGTCTTCGCCGGCACCCCGGACACCGCGTTGCCGTCGTTGCAACGGCTGATCGACTCACCGCGTCACGAGGTGGTCGGAGTGCTCACCCGACCCGACGCGTCCTCGGGGCGGCGGAGCAGTCCACAGCCGTCCCCGGTCGCACGGCTTGCCCTTGACCACGACATTCCGGTGCTGCGGCCGTCGCAGCCCAATGCGCCGGAATCGGTCGCCGCACTGGCCGACCTGGCGCCGGAGTGCTGCCCCGTGGTCGCCTACGGCGCGCTGCTGCGGGACGCACTGTTGGCGGTACCGACGCACGGCTGGGTCAACCTGCACTTCTCGCTGTTGCCCGCCTGGCGGGGCGCCGCACCAGTGCAGGCAGCCATCGCCGCCGGTGACCAGGTGACCGGGGCAACCACGTTTGCGATCGAGCCGGAACTGGACTCCGGGCCGGTCTACGGCGTGGCAACCGAGACGATCCGTGCCGATGACACCGCGGGAGAACTGCTGGCGCGGTTGGCCGTCTCGGGCGCCGAACTGCTAGCCGCGACTCTCGACGGCATAGCCGACGGTGCGCTCAATCCAGTACCTCAACCGCACGACGGAGTCAGTTATGCGCCCAAGATCGGCGTGGACGATGCCCGGGTGCGTTGGGATCTGCCGGCCGCGGTAGTCGAGCGCAGGATCCGAGCTGTCACGCCGAATCCGGGGGCCTGGACCGTTATCGGCGACCTGCGAGTGAAGATCGGTCCGGTCACCGTCGCCAAGATCACAGATGACGGCCCGAAAGAACTGGCGCCCGGCCAGATTCACGTCGGGCGGCGCGATCTCTTGGTTGGTACGGGATCAGACCCGGTGCGATTGGGACAGATCCAGCCGCCCGGAAAGAAACTCATGGACGCCACCGATTGGGCGCGCGGTGCCCGAATCGACGCTGAGGTGCGGGCGTCATGACCGGGCCCACGAGGCGGCCCCACCGTGGCCAGGCCGGCCCGCGAAAGACCCAGCGGAAGCCCCTGGATCCGGCGCGCCGGGCCGCATTCGACGTGCTGCGGGCGGTGACCGAACGGGACGCCTACGCGAACCTGGCGCTGCCGGCACTGTTGGCCGAACGCCGGATCACGGGGCGCGACGCCGCTTTCGCTACCGAACTGACGTACGGCACCTGTCGAGTCCGCGGGCTGCTCGACGCGATCATCAGCGCTGCTGCGCAACGCTCGACCGACACCATCGACCCGGTGTTGCTGGATCTGCTGCGGCTGGGCAGCTACCAGCTATTACGCACCCGGGTGGAGCCTCATGCCGCGGTGTCGACCACCGTTGATCAAGCCGCCATTGAGTTCGATTCCGCGCGAGCGGGTTTCGTCAACGGGGTGCTGCGAACCATCAGTGGCCGCGACGAACATTCCTGGACTGCCGAGCTGGCGCCGACCGCCGACAGTGACCCGATCGGCCATGCCGCCTTCGTTCGGGCCCACCCGCGGTGGATTGCGCAGGCGTTCGCCGACGCCTTGGGTGCCGCCGCCGGTGAACTCGACGCGGTGCTGGCCGGGGACGACGAGCGTCCGCGGGTGCACCTGGCCGCCCGACCCGGCGCCCTGACCGCGGCAGAGTTGGCCGCGGCGGTCGACGGCGACGTCGGTAGGTATTCGCCCTACGCGGTCTACCTGCCCGGTGGCGACCCCGGCCAGCTCGACGCCGTGCGAACGCGGCAGGCCCTGGTCCAGGACGAGGGCAGCCAGCTGGTGGCGCGCGCGCTGACCCTGGCCCCGGTCGAGGGTGACACCGGCCGGTGGCTGGACCTGTGCGCCGGGCCTGGCGGTAAGACGGCCCTGCTGGCCGCCCTCGGCGGACAGGTCGGGGCGCGGGTCACGGCAGTCGAGCAGGCGCCGCATCGGGCCGCCATGGTCGCCGACAACACCCGCGGCCTGGGCGTGGAGGTCCTGACAGCTGACGGCCGCGACTCAGGTCTGCAGCCCGGCTTTGACCGGGTGCTGGTCGATGTGCCCTGCACCGGGCTCGGTGCGCTGCGCCGCAGGCCCGAGGCGCGGTGGCGCAGGCAACCCGGCGACATCCCGGTGCTGGCGAAACTGCAACGCGAGCTGCTGGCCGCAGCGATCGCGCTGACCCGGCCGGGGGGCGTGGTGCTCTACGCGACCTGTTCGCCGCATCTGTCCGAAACGGTCGGTGTGGTGGCCGACGCCCTGCGCCGGCAACCGGTGCGCACGTTGGACACCCGAGAGCTGTTCGCCCCGGCCGACATGCTCGGGGATGGTCCGTACGTGCAGCTGTGGCCGCACCGGCACGGCACCGACGCCATGTTCGCGGCAGCGCTACAAGTAATCTGAGCGCATGTCACGACCCATGATCGCGCCGTCGATCCTCTCGGCCGATTTCGCGCGCCTCGCCGATGAGGTCGCCGCCGTCAAGGGCGCCGACTGGCTGCACGTCGATGTGATGGATGCCCATTTCGTGCCGAACCTGACGCTCGGCCTGCCGGTGGTGCAGAGCCTGCTCGCGGCCACCGACATCCCGATGGACTGCCATCTGATGATCGAGGATCCGGGCCGCTGGGCGCCGCCGTATGCCGAGGCCGGCGCCTACAACGTGACCTTCCATGCCGAGGCCACCGACAATCCCGTCGCGGTCGCCCGTGACATCCGGGCCGCAGGCGCCAAAGCCGGGCTCAGCATCAAACCCGGTACCGCGTTGGAGCCCTACCTGGAGATCTTGCGGGACTTCGACACCTTGCTGGTGATGTCGGTGGAGCCCGGCTTCGGCGGCCAGTCCTTCATCCCCGAGGTGTTGAGCAAAGTGCGCGCAGTGCGCAAACTCGTCGATGCCGGCGAGTTGCGCATCCTGGTGGAGATCGACGGCGGCATCAACGCCGACACCGTCGAACAGGCCGCCGAGGCCGGCGTCGACTGCTTCGTCGCAGGCTCAGCCGTCTACAGCGCGGCCGACCCAGGCGCTGCCGTCGAATCGCTGCGCCGCCAGGCACTGGCTGCGTCACCGCATCTGCGCGCATGAGCGCCAAGCCGACCGCCGAGCACGTCACGGACCTCGACGCCGCGATGCTGCTGGCGGTCGCCCAGGCGCAGCGGGTCAAGGGCAACACCTATCCCAATCCGCCGGTCGGTGCGGTCATCCTGGACCGTGAAGGCCGGGTGGCAGGTGTCGGGGGCACGCGGCCGACCGGTGAGGCGCACGCCGAAGTGGTGGCGTTACGCCGGGCCGGCGAACTGAGCGTCGGCGGCACGGCGGTCGTCACCCTGGAACCGTGCAATCACCACGGCAGGACCCCGCCGTGCGTGGACGCGCTGTTGACCGCCGGGGTGGCGCGGGTGGTCTACGCCATCGATGACCCCAACCCGGCCGCAGGCGGCGGCGCCAGGCGACTGGCCGACGCAGGTGTGGAGGTGCTATCCGGAGTTCAGGCTGAGGCGGTCAGCACCGGGCCTTTGCGGGAGTGGCTGCACAAGCAGCGCACCGGGCGGCCACACGTCACCTGGAAGTACGCGACGAGCATCGACGGGCGTAGCGCGGCCGCCGACGGCTCCAGCCAGTGGATCACCAGCGAGGCGGCCCGCGCCGACCTGCACCGCCGCCGAGCCGCGGCCGACGCCATCGTGGTGGGCACGGGCACCGTGCTGATCGACGACCCCACATTGACCGCCCGGCTGCCCGACGGCACCCTTGCCGAGCGTCAGCCGCTGCGGGTGGTGGTGGGGCAGCGTGAGATCTCCGCGGACGCGCGCGTGCTCAATGACGACTCACGCACCATGGTGATCCGCACCCACGACCCGGCCGAGGTGCTCAGGGCGCTCTCGGATCGCACCGACGTCCTGATCGAAGGTGGTCCCACGCTGGCCGGAGCGTTTCTGCGCGCCGGCGTGATCGACCGGATCCTGGCCTATGTTGCGCCGATCCTGCTGGGCGGACCGATCACCGCCGTCGACGACGTCGGAGTGCCCACCATCGCCCGAGCCCTGCGCTGGCGCTTCGACACCACCGAGCAGATCGGACCCGACCTGGTGCTGAGCCTGGTGCCGCACTGACGGCCGGTACCGTTCAGCGCGCGATCGCCGCCTCTGGCGCAGAGTCCTCCGGGTCCTCCGCGGACAGCCTGTTGCTGCCGATCAACAGCCCGAGTACGGCGCCCACCATGCAGACCAGAGCCGTGATCCAGAAGATTTCGCCGTACATCATGGCGAACGCCACCTTGGAGTTGGCAGCCTTGCTGACCATCTTCTCCGCCAGCGTCTCACCGACCGCCTTAGGCTGAGCCGCCAAGATCTGGTTGAAGCGATACAGGCCCCACGCCGACAATGCCGCCATCCCGACCAACATCCCGGTCATCCGCGCCACCACCACTCCCGCGGCGGCGATGCCGTGCTCACGTGGCGGAACGGCCCGCATCACGGCCGACGTCAGCGGCCCGATCACCAAACCCAATCCGAAGCCGGCCAGCATCTGATCCGTGTCGAGGGCGGGCAGCGAGAACAACCCGAAGACGTCATGCCGGTAGCTCAGCAGATCGACCGGCCATTTCGAGATCAGCGTGTAACCGCTGGCGGCAATGAGCAGGCCGAAGAACGCTACGACGCGATCACCGATGCGGGTGGCAATCCAGCCACCCACCAGCGCGCCAATCGGCAGAGCGATCAGGAACCGCAGCAACAGCCCGGCCGCTTCGTTCTGGGTCATCCCCAGTACGCCCTGACCGAACAGTTCGACATTGACCAGCGTCACCATCAACGCCGCTCCGGCGCAGACCGAGGAGCCCAGCGCTGCGAGGAAGGGGCCGAATCGGGCACCGGTCGGGTCGATCAGTTTGGTGCGTGCGAACTTCTCCCACACCGCGAACGCCACGGTGGCCACCAACGCCCCCGCCAACACCGGCACACCCCAGTCGGGCAGAGCCTGCTTGGCGGTGGGTTCGGGGTTATACAGACCGAAGACCGCCAGCCCCAGCGCTAGCGCCAGCAGCAGGCCGCCGATGACGTCGATGCGTTCGGGCGGAGCACCGTCGGTGTCGGTGTCGGATCGCGACGGCAGGCTGAAGTGGATCATCACCATCGCCAGTGCGGTCAGCGGGACATTGATCCAGAACACATCGCGCCAGTCACGCAGTGCCCAGACGATGAAGATGCCGTACAGGGGGCCCAGCACGCTGCCAAGCTCCTGAGCCGCACCGATCCCGCCCAGCACACCGGCCCGGTTGCGTTGCGACCATAGATCGGCGCCCAGCGCCAGCGTCACCGGCAGCAGAGCGCCACTGGCGACGCCCTGGATCGTGCGGCCGACCACCAAGGTCGTGAGATCAGTCGAGAGCGCGGTCACCACCGAGCCGACAGCAAAGGTGATCAGACTGACCTGCAGCAGCAACTTGCGGCCGAAACGATCCGAGGCCCGACCCAGCAACGGCATCGCTGCGATGTAGCCCAGTAGGTAACAGGTGATGATCGGGGTCAGCTGCTGGATCTTGTTGATCGGAATCCCAACACCCGCCGGCTGCGGTGCCATGATGTCGCGCATGATCGTGACCACGACATAGGTGTCGAGGGCACCGAGCAGGACGGCGAGGCTACCGGCGCTGATCGCGAGTCTGCGGTTGACCCGCATCACGCTCCTGCCGGCTTCTCTACGGTGACCGGAGCGTTCCAGTTCGACAGGGTCATCTGGATGGAATTGGTTGAGCTGGGGGACAACTGAGCCTGCGCCAGCTGGTGATCACCGTCTTCGGAGATCCACACCGTGGCGGGTGTCGACGCGGTGGCCTTGAGCTGCGGCGCCAGGGCATTCACAGCGTCGGCGGGCACATTGCCGGTGACCCGGACGGCCTTCTGACCGTTGATGGTGTCGCGGCCCTCGGCCTTCGCGTCGGTGAGGTTGGCCAGCAAGTTGGCCAGGCCCTTGTCCGGGCTCAGGATCGCGGCCACGTCGTAGATATTGGCGGCGGAGCCGAAGTTGTCGTAGTCGTCGCCGGTGATCGCGGCGTAGAGGTCACCGTCGATCACGATGAACTTGGCGTCGACATCTGACCCCAGCATCGTGATGGTTGCGCTGCCCTTGGCCGCGGTGGTCGGCTGGTTCGTCAGGTCACCCTCGAGGGTCTTGACCGGAAGATTCTTGATCTGGCCCGTCACCGACAGCGCCAGGTGCGCGCTCTTGAGGTTGGCGGTGGTGGTGGCCGATTCCTTGACCAGCGGTGCTGCTTCCGGCAGCGGACCGCCGGTGTCCTTGGACGAACAGCCGGCGAGCAGCGCGGCGGCAGTGGTCGCGGTGGCCAGGGCGATGAGAAGTCTGCGCATGGGGGACATCGTATAGAGGCCGCGGGGTCGAGGTAGGGCAGCAGGGACTTTGTTCCACGGATGCGGCCCACTGCGCCCGACTTCGTCGCGCTCGTGATCGTCGCTGTGCTGAGGGGCGACGATCCACTGCGCCCGACTTCGTCGCGCTCGTGATCGTCGCTGTGCTGAGGGGCGACGATCCACTGCGCCCGACTTCGTCGCGCTCGTGATCGTCGCTAGCCTGTTCTGATGTTCACCGGAATCGTCGAGGAGCTCGGAGCGCTGGTCGACCGCGAGGACCTCACCGATGCTGCGCGCCTGGTCATCGAGGGCCCCACCGTCACCTCCGACGCGCGTCACGGCGACTCGATCGCCGTCAACGGCGTGTGCCTGACGGTGGTCGAGGTGCAGCCCGGCGGCCGGTTCAGCGCTGACGTGATGCGTGAAACCCTGGATCGGTCCAGCCTGGGGTCGCTTCAGGTCGGCAGCCCCGTCAACCTGGAGCGGGCGGCGGCGCTGGGCAGCCGGCTGGGCGGGCACATCGTGCAGGGCCACGTCGACGGCACCGGGCGGGTGCTGGCCCGTACCCCGGGACAGCACTGGGAGGTGGTGCGGATCGGGTTGCCGGCAGCACTGGCGCGCTATGTGGTGGAAAAGGGCTCGATCACCGTTGACGGGACGTCGCTGACCGTCTCGGCGGTGGGCTCAAACCCCGAAGACCCCGATGACTACTTTGAAGTCTCGCTGATTCCTACCACCCTGGAACTCACCACGCTGGGCCGTGCAGCGGTCGGCACACTGGTCAATCTTGAGGTGGACGTGATCGCCAAATATGTCGAGCGACTGGTGACAAAAGCCACGGATTGAGTCACGGGGCGAACCGCGGTTCCGGGGTGGTTCATACTGGACGGGCGGGTTGCGCCGACCGGGCGCTTTCCGATGGCGAAACCAAGGTGGCACAGATGACGAAGTTGGACACCGTCGAGCGGGCGGTTGCCGACATTGCAGCGGGCAAGGCCGTGGTGGTCATCGACGACGAAGACCGCGAGAACGAAGGCGATCTGATCTTCGCCGCGGAGAAGGCCACCCCCGAATTGGTGGCGTTCATGGTGCGCTACACCTCGGGTTACCTGTGTGTGCCCCTGGACGGCGCCATCTGCGACCGGCTTGGGCTGCTGCCGATGTACGCCCTCAACCAGGACAAGCACGGCACCGCCTACACCGTCACCGTCGATGCGAAGGACAACGTCGGTACCGGAATCTCGGCCTCGGACCGGGCCACGACCATGCGACTGCTGGCCGATCCGACCAGCGCTACCAACGACTTCACCCGCCCCGGCCACGTGGTGCCGCTCCGCGCCAAGGATGGCGGGGTGCTGCGTCGGCCCGGTCACACCGAGGCTGCGGTTGACCTGGCCCGAATGGCAGGCCTGCAGCCGGCCGGTGCGATCTGCGAGATCGTCAGCCAAAAAGACGAGGGCGCGATGGCCCAGACCGACGAACTGCGGGTTTTCGCCGACGAGCACGGTCTGGCCCTGATCTCCATCGCCGACATGATCGAGTGGCGGCGCAAGCACGAGCGGCACATCGAGCGGGTCGCCGAGGCGCGTATCCCGACTCGCCACGGCGAATTCCGGGCGGTCGGCTACACCAGCATCTACGAGGACGTCGAACATGTCGCGCTCGTTCGCGGCGAGATCGCCGGGCCGAACAATGACGGCGACGACGTGCTGGTGCGGGTGCACTCGGAATGCCTGACCGGAGACGTTTTCGGGTCGCGGCGCTGCGACTGCGGTCCCCAACTGGACGCCGCGCTGGCCATGGTGGCGCAAGAAGGCCGTGGCGTAGTGCTCTACATGCGCGGGCATGAAGGCCGCGGCATCGGACTGCTGCACAAGCTGCAGGCCTACCAACTGCAGGATGCCGGTGACGACACCGTTGACGCCAACCTGAAACTGGGGCTGCCCGCCGACGCGCGCGACTACGGGATCGGCGCGCAGATCCTCGGCGACCTCGGGGTTCGTTCGATGCGATTGCTCACCAACAACCCCGCCAAACGCGTCGGCCTCGACGGCTACGGCCTGCACATCCTCGAGCGGGTGCCACTGCCGGTACGGGCCAACTCGGAGAACATCCGCTACCTGCTGACCAAGCGAGACCGGATGGGCCACGACCTGACCGGGCTGGAGGACTTCGACGACGCCTCGCAGCTGCCGAACGAATTCGGCGGGGCGCTGTAGATGAGTCCCGCCGTAGGAGTGCCGGACATGCCGGCGCTCGACGCCTCCAACCTGCGTCTGGCGATCGTGGCCAGCACCTGGCACACCCGTATTTGTGACGCGCTGCTGGCCGGGGCGCGCAAGGTGGCCGCTGACGCGGGGATTGCCGAGCCCACGGTGGTGCGGGTGCTCGGGGCGATCGAGATCCCGGTCGTGGCACAGGAAGTGGCTCGAAACCACGACGCTGTGGTCGCCCTGGGTGTCGTGATCCGCGGCGCCACACCGCATTTCGACTACGTCTGCGACGCGGTGACGCAAGGCCTGACCAGGGTATCGCTGGATGCGGCGACCCCGGTCGCCAATGGTGTACTGACCGTCAACGATGAGGCGCAGGCGCTGGACCGCGCCGGATTGCCAGATTCGACCGAAGACAAGGGTGCTCAGGCGGCGGCTGCGGCCCTGAGCACGGCGCTGACCCTGCGCGATCTTCGCGCCGCGCTGTGACTTCGCCGTCGGGATCTACGCATTGGGATCTCCAGGTACGCCCGCGCATGATGCGCTATGGCGTCTGGATGGTCGCGACAGTGATCGTGACGATCCACGTCGCGGTGAGCTTTCTTCTGACCATTCGCGCCAGCGGGGTGATCTTTCGCACCTATGACCAGGTGGCGGTCGTGGTTCTGGGCCTCATCATCGCCGGCGCGCTGCTGCTTCTGACCCGGGCACGGGTTCGGGCGGGCGAGTCCGGGATCTCTGTCCGCAATGCGCTGTCAGACCACTTGATTCCCTGGTCGCAGGTTGTCGGGGTGACCTTCCCCCCGGGCAAACGCTGGGCTCGATTGGAGCTCCCCGACGACGAGTACATTCCGCTGGTCGCCATCCAGTCCGCCGACAAGGAACACGCCGTGCAGGCGATGCGAGAGCTGCGCGCCCTGGTCGCGCGGTACCGGCCGTCATCCCCGCGAGCAGACACAGAATCGCAGCCTTGAGCCCCTCAGAGCGCGAATCTGTCTCTGCTCGCCGGGGTAAAGCCGCACGATAGCCTGGTTAGCGTGCCAGACCCCGCGACTTATCGTCCGGCGCCCGGGTCCATCCCCGTGGGGCCCGGCGTCTACCGGTTCGTCGACCCGCACGGTCGAGTCATCTACGTGGGCAAAGCGAAAAGCCTGCGGTCGCGCCTGACCTCGTACTTCGCCGATATCGCCGGACTTCACCCGCGAACCCGCCAGATGGTGACCACTGCCGCCAAGGTCGAGTGGACAGTGGTCAACACCGAAGTCGAAGCGCTCCAGTTGGAATACAACTGGATCAAGGAGTTCGATCCGCGGTTCAACGTCCGCTACCGCGACGACAAGACCTACCCGGTGCTGGCGGTCACCCTAAATGAGGAGTACCCGCGGCTGATGGTCTACCGCGGGCCGCGCCGCAAGGGAGTGCGCTACTTCGGGCCCTACTCACACGCCTGGGCGATCCGCGAGACGCTGGACCTGCTATTGCGGGTCTTTCCCGCGCGTACCTGCTCCAACGGTGTGTTCAAGCGGCACCAGCAGATCGGTCGGCCCTGCCTGCTCGGCTATATCGGTAAGTGCTCGGCGCCGTGTGTCGGTCGGGTCAGTGCCGAAGAGCACCGGCGCATCGTGGATGACTTCTGCGACTTCCTCGCCGGCAAGACCGATCGTTTGGTGCGCAGCCTCGAACAGCAGATGCTGGCCGCCTCCGACGAGCTGGACTTCGAGCGCGCCGCCCGGCTGCGGGACGATGTCGCGGCCCTGAGGCGAGCGCTGGAGAAGCAGTCCGTGGTGCTTGGCGACGGTACCGACGCCGACGTGGTGGCCTTCGCCGATGACGAGCTGGAAGCGGCGGTTCAGGTGTTCCACGTCCGGGGTGGACGCGTGCGTGGCCAGCGTGGCTGGATCGTCGAAAAGCCCGGTGACCCCGGCGATGCCGAGAGTTCACTGGAAGGGCTGGTAGAGCAGTTCGTCACCCAGTTCTACGGCGATCAGGCCGAATTGGACAGTGCAGCAGACGAGCCGACCAATCCGGTGCCGCGTGAGGTCCTGGTGCCGTGCCTGCCCGCCAACGCTGAGGAGCTGACCAGTTGGCTGTCGGAGCTGCGGGGGTCACGTGTCTCGCTGCGGGTGCCCCTGCGCGGCGACAAGCGGGTCCTGGCCGAGACAGTCGAGCGCAACGCCAAAGACGCACTGCAGCAACACAAGATGAAGCGTGCTGGTGACTTCACCGCCAGATCTGCTGCACTGCAGAATATTCAGGAATCGCTTGGGCTGGCTGACGCTCCACTGCGCATCGAGTGCGTCGACATCAGCCATGTTCAGGGCACCGATGTCGTCGGCTCCCTGGTGGTTTTCGAGGACGGGCTGCCGCGCAAGTCGGACTATCGCCACTTCGCGATCCGGGAGGCCGCCGGTGAGGGCCGCTCCGATGACGTGGCGTCGATTGCCGAAGTGACCCGGCGCCGATTCCGCCGGCACTTGGACGCGGAGACCCTTGCCCCGGAGGGACGGTCACGCAAGTTTGCCTACCCGCCGAATCTGTACGTGGTGGACGGCGGTGCACCCCAGGTCAATGCCGCGGCCGCGGTCCTGGCTGAGCTGGGCATCACCGACGTCGCCACGATCGGCCTGGCCAAAAGGTTGGAGGAGGTGTGGGTGCCCTCCGAACCGGATCCGATCATCCTGCCCAGGCAGAGCGAAGGACTCTACCTCCTACAGCGCATTCGCGACGAGGCACACCGGTTTGCCATCACCTACCACCGCAGCAAGCGGTCCAGGCGGATGACGGAGTCGGTGCTGGACGCGGTGCCCGGCCTTGGTGAGCATCGGCGCAAGGTGTTGATCTCGCATTTCGGTTCGGTGGCGCGGCTCAAACGGGCTACCGTCGAAGAGCTCACTTCGATCCCGGGGATCGGTGCGGCGACCGCCGCCGCCGTTCTCGAGGCGCTGGGAGCCGACGGCGCGGCGGGCGCCGCTGAACAGCAACGGATGTCGGGATGACCACGGAATCACCGAAGGACGTGCGCCAACGCGCCGGTGTCGGGCCCGGAGACGGCGCCGGCATCGACGTCGTACTTGTGACCGGGCTGTCCGGAGCGGGGCGTGGCACCGCAGCGAAAGTCCTGGAAGACCTGGGCTGGTACGTCGCCGACAACCTGCCGCCAGACCTGATCACCCGGATGGTGGATCTGGGCCTGGCGGCGGGGTCGCGGATCACGCAGCTCGCGGTCGTGATGGATGTCCGCTCGGCCGGGTTCACCGGTGATCTGGACTCGGTGCGCACTGAACTGGCCACCCGCGGCATCAATCCCCGGGTGCTGTTCATGGAGGCGGGTGATGACGTACTGATCCGCCGCTACGAGCACAACCGACGCAGTCACCCACTGCAGGGCCAGCAGACGCTCACCGAGGGCATTGCTGCCGAACGGATCATGTTGGCACCGGTGCGCGCGGTGGCCGACCTCGTCATCGACACCTCGGTGCTCAGCGTGCGCGAGTTGCGGGAGAGCATCGAGGAGATGTTCGGTGGTGACGCCGTGAGCGCCCCGACTTCGATCACGGTGGAGTCCTTCGGATTCAAGTACGGCCTGCCGATGGACGCCGACATGGTCATGGACGTGCGCTTCCTTCCCAATCCGCACTGGGTCGACGAACTGCGGCCGCACACCGGCCAGCATCCCGCCGTGCGCGACTACGTGTTGAGCCAACCGGGGGCCGACGAGTTCCTCGCGAGCTACCACCGGCTGTTGACCCTGGTGGTCGGTGGCTATCGACGAGAGGGAAAGCGATACATGACCCTGGCCATCGGGTGCACCGGCGGCAAACATCGCAGCGTCGCCATCGCCGAAGCCCTGGCGCGCCTGCTGGACTCCCAGGACGACGACGACGAGCTGTCGGTTCGGGTGTTGCACCGCGATCTGGGCCGCGAATGAGTTGCGCCGGTGACGATATGGTTCGTAGCGATGAGGCGGGGACACCGCCCGTTAGCGGGGGAGAGTGGCGCCGTTGAGCGTTGAGCCCGCACAAGGAAATCCGAGCATCGTCGCACTCGGAGGTGGGCACGGCCTGTACGCGACGTTGTCGGCCGCGCGCCGGCTTACGCCGCATGTCACGGCGGTGGTCACCGTCGCCGATGACGGCGGCTCGTCGGGCAGGCTCCGCGGCGAGTTGGACGTGGTGCCTCCCGGAGATCTCCGCATGGCATTGGCGGCGCTGGCATCCGACACCCCGAACGGCCAGTTGTGGGCGACCGTCCTGCAGCACCGATTCGGTGGAACCGGCGCACTTGCGGGGCATCCGATCGGCAACCTGCTCCTAGCCGGCCTCAACGAGGTGCTCGCCGACCCCGTCGCCGCGCTGGACGAACTCGGTCGGATGCTGGGCGTCAAGGGCCGGGTGCTGCCCATGTGTCCGATCGCGTTGCAGATCGAGGCAGACGTGTCGGGTCTCGACGCCGATCCCCGGCTGTTCCGCCTGATCCGCGGCCAGGTGGCCGTCGCGACCACGCCGGGCAAGGTGCGCCGGGTGCGGCTGCTGCCGGGTAACCCGCCGGCCACACGGCAGGCGGTGGACGCGATCATGTCGGCGGACCTGGTGGTGCTCGGTCCGGGTTCGTGGTTCACCAGCGTGATCCCGCATGTGTTGGTGCCGGGACTGGCCTCAGCGCTGCAGAAGACCACGGCTCGCCGTGCCCTGGTGCTCAACCTGGTGGCCGAACCGGGGGAGACCGCCGGGTTCTCCGTGGAGCGGCATCTGCATGTGCTGGCGCAGCATGCACCCGGTTTCACGGTGGACCACATCATCATCGACGCGGGCCGGGTGCCCAGTGAGCGCGAACGCGAGCAGCTGCGGCGTGCCGCGACGTTGTTCGGGGCCGAGGTTCAATTCGTGGATGTGGCTCGACCTGGTACACCTTTACATGACCCAGGAAAGTTGGCGGCTGCGCTGGACGGGGTTCGGAAGATCGACGCATCGACGTTGACCGTTCCGACTCCGGTCGCGACGCAGGCCGAGGTTGGGGGCCGGCAAACCGGCGTGAGTGGACCGAGTGGTCTCGGGCCGGGAGGTGACAAGGCGTGGCGATGACGGCCGAAGTCAAAGATGAGCTGAGCCGTCTCGTGGTCAGTTCGGTGAGTGCGCGCCGCGCTGAGGTGGCGGCGCTGTTGCGCTTCGCGGGCGGGCTGCACATTGTGGCCGGCCGGGTGGTGGTCGAGGCCGAAGTGGACCTGGGGGTGATTGCGCGGCGGTTGCGCAAGGACATCTTCGATCTGTACGGCTACAACGCGATCGTGCACGTGCTGACCGCCAGCGGGATGCGCAAGAGCACCCGCTACGTGCTGCGGGTGACCAAGGACGGTGAGGCGTTGGCCCGTCAGACCGGGCTGTTGGACCTGCGCGGGCGGCCGGTGCGCGGTCTGCCCGCCCAGGTTGTCGGTGGCAGCGTCGGCGACGCCGAAGCCGCCTGGCGTGGGGCATTCCTGGCGCACGGCTCGCTGACCGAACCCGGTCGCTCGTCGGCACTGGAAGTCGGCTGTCCGGGCCCAGAGGCGGCCCTGGCGCTGGTCGGTGCGGCGCGCCGGCTCGGCGTCAGCGCCAAGGCTCGCGAGGTACGTGGTGCGGATCGAGTGGTGGTGCGCGACGGGGAGGCGATCGGGGCGCTGCTGACCCGGATGGGCGCCCAGGACACCCGGCTGGTCTGGGAGGAGCGCCGGATCCGTCGCGAGGTGCGGGCGACCGCCAACCGGCTGGCCAACTTCGACGACGCCAACCTGCGCCGGTCGGCGCGGGCAGCCGTGGCGGCTGCGGCCCGGGTGGAACGCGCTCTGGCGATACTCGGCGATACGGTGCCGGACCATCTGGCCACGGCCGGCAAGCTGCGCGTCGAACACCGGCAGGCTTCGCTGGAGGAGCTGGGTCGCCTTGCTGACCCTCCGATGACCAAAGACGCCGTGGCGGGCCGGATTCGGCGGCTGCTGTCGATGGCCGACCGCAAGGCCAAACAGGACGGTATTCCCGACACCGAGTCCGCGGTCACCCCGGAGTTGCTGGAAGACGCCTGACCGGCGGCTGCTCTCCGCGGCGCGGCGGCAGAACCGTTGGGGCGCAATCGATTAAGAGGCTTCGGCGGTCAATCGCCGATGTGGTAGTGCGGGCTGATGGCGGGCTGGAAATTTTCTTCGCTGATCACCGCGCACATCTGTCCGGCCGGGGAGTAGAAGCCGGGGTTACCGTCGAAGGCGCCGGTGTAGTTCGCCTGCCACGACCAGCACCGTTGCCAGGTGCCGTCGGGACGGATCGGTCCGTCACAGAACAGGGTGGCATTCAAGAACCCGCCTGACTCACATCCGGGGTTGGGGTCGCCGGGGTAGGCCAGGGCCGCCGGTGCGGCAGACATCGCGGCGATGGTCGCAGCGGCCGCCGCGACTGTAGTGACGATCCCGATGATGCGATGCCTCATTCGTGCGGTTCTCCCTGTGGTTGTGAAGGGTCCGATCAGGTGATGATGCACTATGCCGGTTGGGTGGGTTGCCGGCGCGGCCAAGGTGCCCGCGACGAGACGAATTCCTCCGCGCCGATACCGGCCCACCCGAATCACCTTCGTAGGTCTGCTCTTACCGCTATAACAGAACGGGCATACGGCAAGGAGTGAGGACAGCATGGGGTTCATCAAACCGACGGTTCCCGATGTCGACCCCGAAACGTGGCGGTCCACCCCGTGGGCTACCCGGATCCAGGTCTGCAGCCGGCACTGGGCCGAAGAGGGCTTCGGGACTCCGTCGGGGGTCTATTTGATCTACCTGCTCAAGATCGCGGCATATGCCGTCGGCGCCGCCGCAGTCATCGCCGTGACGCCGGGCCTGGGCGGGCTCGGCCGCATCGCCGAATGGTGGACACAGCCGATCGTCTATCAGAAACTCGTCGTCTTCAGTCTGCTGTTCGAGATCCTGGGTCTGGGCTGCGGTTCGGGTCCTCTGACGGCCCGATTCTGGCCACCCATCGGTGGCGTGCTCTATTGGTTGCGGCCCAACACAATTCGATTGCCGCCCTGGCCCGGAAAAGTGCCGCTGACGCGCGGCGACAGCCGAACCGTCATCGACATCGCGCTGTATACCGTCGTGCTCGGCTCCGGTGTCTGGGCGTTGCTGTCGCCCGGGCAGGGTGAGCCCGGCCCCGTGGGCCTGCTCGACCCGGTGTTGATGGTGCCGATGATCGTCGCCCTGGGACTGTTGGGCCTGCGGGACAAGACGATCTTCCTGGCCGCGCGCGCCGAGCACTACGGACTGACCCTGCTCGTCTTCTTCTTTCCCTACATCGATCAGATGGCCGCATTCAAACTCATCATTCTCGGCCTGTGGTGGGGCGCGGCAACGTCAAAACTCAACCACCACTTTCCCTATGTGGTCGCGGTGATGACGAGCAACAACGCCCTGCTGCGTGCCAAGGTGTTCACCGGGCTCAAGCACCTGATGTACCGGGATCACCTGAACGATCTTCGTCCCACCCGGATACCGCAGCTGATGGCACACGTCGGCGGTACCACCGCTGAGTTCGTCGTGCCGGCACTACTGGTGCTCGTCGCCGGCGATCACCCATGGCGGTGGTTCCTGATCGCGTTCATGGTGATCTTTCACCTCAACATCTTGTCCAACCTCCCGATGGGGGTGCCGTTGGAGTGGAATGTCTTCTTTCTGTTCTCGCTGTTCTTCCTTTTCGGGTATCACCCCGAAGTCAGCGTCTTTGAACTGCGCTCACCGCTGCTGATCGCGATCCTGCTCATTGGGCTGGTCGTCATCCCGGTCGCAGGAAACATGTTCCCGCAGCAGATCTCCTTCCTGCCGGCGATGCGTTACTACGCCGGAAACTGGGCCGCCAGCTTCTGGTGCTTCCGCGCCGGAACCGAGGACACCGTAGAGGCCAACGTGGTCAAGAGCTCCAAGCTGGTCATCAACCAGTTGGCGAAGTTCTACGACCAGGCCACCGCCGACCTCGTCGCCGACAAGGTTCCGGGGGCCTTCCGAGCCATGCACCTGCAAGGCCGGGCTCTCAACGGCTTGCTGCCTCGAGCACTCGACAACCTGGCCGACTACAGCATCCGCGACGGCGAGATCATCGCCGGCCCGCTGATCGGATGGAACTTCGGCGAAGGCCACCTGCACAACGAACAGCTGCTCGCCGCCGTGCAGCGCCGATGCAACTTCGCCGAGGGTGACCTGCGAGTGATCGTGCTCGAAGGTCAACCCATCCATCGCAAAGAGCAGGCCTACCGGATTGTCGACGCCAGATCCGGCTTGATCGAAGCCGGTTATGTGGCCGTGGCCGATCTACTCAGCCGCCAACCGTGGCCTGAACCCGGCGATGAGCTCCCCGTCCGCCGTACCGAAGGTCCTGTGGGCTCGGTCACGCACTAGCCACAATGGCGTACGTCTGCCTTCGCCCGACTTCGTCGCGCTCGCAACGCCCGCTAGGCTGACGGCCAGTACACCAGCAATCTAAGAACACGAGGAGAGACCAGTGACGGTCCGGGTAGGCGTGAACGGCTTCGGCCGCATCGGTCGGAACTTCTTCAGGGCATTGGACGCACAGAAAGCCCTGGGCAACAACACCGACATCGAGATCGTTGCGGTCAATGACCTCACCGACAACGCCAGCCTGGCGCACCTGCTGAAGTTCGACTCGATCCTGGGCCGCCTGCCGTATGACGTCAGCCTTGAGGGCGACGACACCATCGTCGTGGGCAACACCAAGATCAAGGCCCTTGCGGTCAAGGAAGGCCCGGCGGCACTGCCGTGGGGCGACTTGGGCGTCGACGTCGTCGTCGAGTCCACCGGCATCTTCACCAACGCCGCCAAGGCCAAGGGCCACCTGGACGCCGGCGCCAAGAAGGTCATCATCTCCGCCCCGGCCACCGATGAGGACATCACCATCGTGCTGGGCGTCAACGACGACAAGTACGACGGCAGCCAGAACATCATCTCCAACGCCTCGTGCACCACGAACTGCCTCGGTCCGCTGGCCAAGGTGCTCAACGACGAGTTCGGCATCGTCAAGGGCCTGATGACCACCATCCACGCCTACACCCAGGACCAGAACCTGCAGGACGGCCCGCACAGCGACCTGCGTCGCGCCCGCGCAGCCGCCATCAACATCGTGCCCACCGGCACCGGTGCCGCCAAGGCGATCGGCCTGGTGCTGCCCGAGCTCAAGGGCAAGCTGGACGGCTACGCCCTGCGGGTGCCGATCCCCACCGGCTCGGTCACCGACCTGACCGCCGAGTTGAGCAAGTCGGCGTCGGTCGACGACATCAACGTCGCCATGAAGGCTGCCGCCGAGGGGCCGATGAAGGGCATCCTGAAGTACTACGACGCGCCGATCGTGTCGAGCGATATCGTCACCGACCCGCACTCCTCGCTGTACGACTCCGGCCTCACCAAGGTCATCGACAACCAGGCCAAGGTGGTCTCCTGGTACGACAACGAGTGGGGCTACTCCAACCGACTGGTCGACCTGATCGCCCTCGTCGGCAAGTCGCTGTAACGCGATCGTGGCCGTCAAGTCAGTCCAAGACCTGATCGCCGAGGGCGTCGCAGGGCGGGGCGTGCTGGTGCGCTCCGACCTGAACGTCCCGCTCGACGAGAACGGCACGATCACCGACGCGGGCCGGATCGTCGCTTCGGTGCCTACCTTGCGTGCGCTGGTCGACGCCGGCGCCAAGGTAGTGGTGACCGCCCACCTGGGACGCCCCAAGGACGGTCCGGATCCCAAACTGTCGCTGGCGCCGGTTGCGGCCGCGCTCAGCGAGCAGTTGGGCCGCCACGTCCAGCTCGCCGGTGATGTGGTCGGCACCGATGCGTTGGCCCGCGCCGAAGGTCTGACCGACGGCGACGTGCTCCTGCTGGAGAACATCCGATTCGACGCGCGGGAGACCAGCAAGGACGACGGCCAGCGCCTGGCGCTGGCCCGGGCACTGGCCGAGCTGGTCGCCGCGCCGGACGGATCGCCGGGCGCGTTCGTCTCCGACGGATTCGGTGTGGTGCACCGCAAGCAGGCCTCGGTCTACGACATCGCCACCCTGCTCCCGTCGTATGCGGGGACGCTGGTTGCGGCCGAGATCACGGTGTTGGAGCAGCTGACCGAATCCACCGAGCGGCCCTACGCCGTGGTGCTGGGCGGCTCGAAGGTCTCCGACAAGCTGGGCGTGATCAAGTCGCTGGCGACCAAGGCCGACAGCATCGTGATCGGCGGCGGAATGTGCTTCACCTTCCTGGCCGCCCAGGGCCTGCAGGTGGGAAACTCGCTGCTGGAGGCCGACATGGTGGACACCTGCCGGCAGCTGCTCGATGACTACGCCGACGTACTGCGGTTGCCGGTCGACATTGTGGTAGCCGACAAGTTCGATGCTGCTGCCACCGGTGAGGTCGTCGCCGCCGAGGCCATTCCGGAAGGCAAGATGGGTCTGGATGTCGGCCCGGGTTCGGTGGAGCGGTTTGCCGCGCTGCTGGGCAACGCCAAGACCATCTTCTGGAACGGGCCGATGGGCGTGTTCGAATTCCCGGCCTTCGAAGCCGGGACCAGGGGAGTCGCGGAGGCAATCGCCGCGGCCACCGCCAAGGGCGCGTTCAGTGTGGTCGGCGGGGGCGACTCCGCCGCGGCGGTGCGGGCGCTCGGGCTGCCGGATGACGGCTTCTCGCACATCTCCACCGGCGGCGGCGCATCGCTGGAATACCTTGAGGGCAAATCACTCCCGGGCCTGCAGGTCCTGGAAGACGGAGGAGCGTCATGAGTCGCAAGCCGTTGATCGCCGGCAACTGGAAGATGAACCTCAACCACTTCGAAGCGATCGCGTTGGTACAGAAGGTGGCTTTCGCGCTGCCGGACAAGTACTTCGACAAGGTCGATGTGACGGTGTTGCCGCCGTTCACCGACCTGCGCAGCGTGCAGACCTTGGTCGACGGGGACAAGCTTCGGCTGACCTTCGGTGCTCAGGATCTGTCGCAGCACGACGCGGGTGCCTACACCGGCGAGGTCAGCGGGGCCTTCCTGGCCAAACTGGGTTGCACTTTTGTGGTGGTCGGGCACTCGGAGCGTCGCAGCTACCACGGCGAGGGCGACGCCCTGGTCGCGGCGAAAGCCGCCGCTGCCCTCAAGCACGGCCTGACGCCGATCATCTGCATCGGCGAGCACCTGGAGATCCGGGAGGCCGGCAACCACGTCGAATACTGCCTGGAGCAGTTGCGCGGCTCACTGGCGGGACTGAGCGCCGAGCAGATCGGGGCGAGCGTCATCGCCTACGAACCGGTGTGGGCTATCGGTACCGGCCGGGTGGCTGGCGCGGCCGACGCGCAGGAAGTCTGCGCCGCCGTGCGCGCCGAACTGGGCAAGCTCTCCACGCCCAAGATCGCCGACACCGTCCGCGTTCTCTACGGCGGCTCGGTCAACGCCAAGAACGTCGGCGAACTCATCGGTCAGCCCGACGTGGATGGCGGCCTGGTTGGCGGGGCGTCACTCGACGGTGAGCAGTTCGCGATGCTGGCGGCGCTGGCCGCCGGCGGGCCCCTCCCTTGACCCGGCGCCGGGGCTGGCCCGAGGCGAACGGTAGGGTAGCGGAATGATCTTGACGCTGCAGATTCTCTTGGTGATCACCAGCCTGCTGGTGATTCTGCTGGTGCTGCTGCACCGCGCCAAGGGTGGCGGCCTGTCGACGCTGTTCGGCGGCGGTGTGCAGTCCAGCCTGTCCGGCTCGACAGTGGTCGAGAAGAACCTGGACCGGCTGACCTACTTCGTCATCGCCATCTGGCTGACCTCGATCATCGCGGTGGGCCTGCTCATCAAATACGCCTGAGTCTGAAAGGGCCGCGGCAAGCGCGCCGCGGCCCGACCGGATCTGTCCGAGCCTCCAGACCTCAGCGCACCACCCGATTTCGCATGGCGTTGAACACGCCGCGCACGGCGTTCTCGGTCGCTGTCAGGGGAGCCATCGCCGTCTCACCGACTTCGACCAGGTAGTCGATGCGGCTCACGATCGCCTCCACCGGCTCGATCAGCGTGACCAGTCGGCGGGCCAGGTCATCCAGGCTGGACATGGTCTCTTCGAGATGGTCCAACCCGCCCCCGAGCCGTTCTATCGTGGCGTTGAGATTCGACAGGGAACTGTTGAGCTCATTCATCGTGCCGCCCAGACCGTCAAGCACATCTTCGAGCTGCCCGACCGTCACGTCGGCGTTCAGGGCCGCTTGAGCCAGGGTCTTGAGCCGCTTACGTTCCGTGCCGGATCCGGCGCTTCTGTCTGCCATAGCGCTCATTATGACGTGGCGGGCAGCAGCGAGGCCGCTGCTTCGTCGAGCAACCACAGGGTCTGCTCACGCCCGATCGCGCCGGCGGCCGGCACCTTCACCGGGTCGGCACCGCCGATCGCGGCGGCGACCGCCTCGGCCTTGGCCTCCCCGGCCACCACCAGCCACACTTCGCGGGCACGCCGGATTGCCGGCAGGGTCAAGGTGATCCGGAGCGGGGGCGGCTTCGGCGAGTCATAGACCGGGAGCACCAGCCGCGCGGACTCGATGACCGCCGGGGTGTCCGGGAACAGTGAATTGACGTGGCCTTCGCCACCCATGCCCAGCAGATGCACATCGAAGTCTGGGGTGCGCTCACCGGGTTCGGCATGGTCGGCCAGCACCTGCTCGTAGGCCAGCGCCGCGACGTCCAGATCATCACCGAACGCGCCGTCACTGGCGGCCATCGCGTGAATGTTGGCGGCTGGGATCCCGACGTGGTCCAACAAGGCCTCGCGGGCCTGTTTCTCGTTGCGTTCGTCATCGCCGCCAGGCACAAATCGGTCGTCGCCGAAATAGACGTGCACGCGTTCCCAGTCGATCCGCGCGGCATGCTCACCGAGTCTGCGCAGCAGCCCGATGCCGGTACCGCCGCCAGTCAGCACCACCAGGGCGCGGCCGCGGGCCGCGATCGCCGAGGTGACCGCGTCCGCCAGGCGGTCCCCGGCGTCGGCGACCAGCGCGTCGGAGTCAGGATAGGTCGCAACGATCACAGGTACTCCACTTCTTCGAGGCCGGCCAGCGCGGCGCCATAGATGACGTCGGCATCGAGTCTGCGCAGATCTTCGGCCAGGCACTCCGCGGTGACCCGGCGGGGCAGCGGGACCAGCGCGTCGGGTTTTCCGGTGCGGCGCAAGGTGGCGGTAACCCCGTCTTGTGGCCGGCTCAACGACACGGTCTCACTGTCGCGGATCAGCTCGATCTTGAGGTCGCCGACCGTGCGTCGCACCGGACCGTCGATGCGACTGGCCAGCCAGCCCGCCAGCATGTCCAGGGCCGGCTCGGTCGCCAGCCCGGACACCACCGCCGAGCGGATGGGCTCGAACGGGGGCTGATCCAGTGCGGAGGCGAGCAACGCCCGCCAGTAGGTGACCCGGCTCCACGACAGGTCGGTGTCGCCGGCGGTGTAGCCGTCTCGGCGGCTCGTGATCGCTGCCCGAGGATCGGGGGCGTTGGTGGCGTCGGTGATCCGCCGCAGCGCCAATGCTCCGAGCGGGTCCGTGGCCGGTGCCTTCGGCGCGACATCGGGCCACCACGCGACCACCGGGATATCGGGAAGCAGGAAGGGCACCACGACGGCGTCGGCGTGTTCGGCCAGCGGGCCGTGCAGCCGCAATACCAGCACCTCGCTGGCACCGGCGTCACCGAATATCCTCAGCTCGGCGTCCAATCGGGGCTGTTGCGCATCAGGGCCTCCGGTGACCACCACGATCACCCGGCTTGGGTGTTCTTGGCTGGCAATGTTGGCCGCGCCGAGTGACTCGTCGAGCAGTGCGTCATTGCCGATGGCGACGATCAGGGTCAAGACCCGGCCCGTGGTCGCCGCGCCGACCTGCTCGCGCACCGCATTCAGTTTCTTGTTGATCGCAGTGGTGGTGGTGTCCGGGAGGTCGATGATCATCTAGGGCCGCCGCCATTCCCGACCAGATCGCGTGAGCATGTCAAACGATGACTGCGGACCCCAGCTCCCGGCCACATACGGCTCGGGCCGGTCGTGCTCGGCCCAGTTCTCCAGCACCGGATCGAGTATCTCCCAAGACAGTTCGACCTCGGCGTTGACCGGGAACAGTGAGGGCTCACCCAGCAGCACATCCAGGATCAAGCGTTCGTAGGCCTCCGGCGAATCCTCGGAGAACGCCGATCCGTAGGAGAAGTCCATATTGACGTCGCGGACCTCCATCAGGTGACCGGGCACCTTGGACCCGAACCGCAGCGTGATTCCCTCGTCGGGCTGGACCCGGATCACGAGTGCGTTCTTGCCCAGTTCGTCGGTCATGGTGTCGTCGAACGGCAGGTGCGGCGCGCGCTTGAACACCAGCGCGATCTCGGTCACCCGCCGCCCCAGTCGCTTGCCGGTGCGCAGGTAGAACGGCACGCCCGCCCAGCGCCGAGTGTCGACCTCCAAGGTGATCGCCGCAAACGTCTCGGTTCGAGAATCGTGGGCGAACCCGTCCTCGTCGAGCAGACCGACCACGTGCTCGCCGCCTTGCCAGCCAGCGGCGTACTGGCCGCGTGAGGTGGTCTCATCCAACGGCTGGGCCAGTCGGGTGGCCGAGAGCACCTTGATCTTTTCGGCCTGCAACTCGGCGGGGGAGAAGCTCACCGGCTCCTCCATGGCAGTGAGCGCCAGCAGCTGCAGCAGGTGGTTCTGGATAACATCCCGGGCCGCGCCGATGCCGTCGTAGTAGCCGGCTCGCCCGCCCAGGCCGATGTCTTCGGCCATGGTGATCTGGACGTGGTCGACGTAGTGGGCGTTCCAGATCGGATCGAACAGCTGATTGGCGAAGCGCAGCGCCAGGATGTTCTGGACCGTCTCCTTGCCCAGGTAGTGGTCGATCCGGAACACCGACTCCTCGGGAAACACGCTGTTGACCACGGCATTGAGGTCATGGGCGCTGGCCAGGTCATGGCCGAACGGCTTCTCGATCACCACTCGGCTCCAACGGCCGTCCCGTGGCCGGGCCAGCCCCGTGGAGTGCAGCTTCTCGCAGACCACCGGGAAGGCCCCGGGCGGGATCGACAGGTAGAAGGCATGATTGCCGCCGGTGCCGCGTTCGGTGTCGAGATCCTCCAGGGTCTTGGCCAGCCGGGCGAAGGCCTCGTCGTCGTCGAAGGTGCCTGTCACGAAACGGAATCCGGCCGCCAGCCGGTCCCACACCACCTGGCGAAACGGGGTCCGGGCATGTTCCTTGACGGCCTGGTAGACCACGTCGGCAAAATCCTCGTCGGCCCAGTCCCGACGGGCAAAGCCGACCAGGGCGAAAGTGGGCGGTAGCAGGCCACGGTTTGCCAGGTCATAGATCGCCGGCATCAGCTTGCGCCTGGCCAGATCTCCGGTGACCCCGAAGATCACCACGCCGCAGGGTCCGGCGATGCGGGGCAGGCGTTTGTCCCGCTTGTCGCGCAACGGATTCTGCCATTCCGCTGCGGCGTTACGCGCTGCCCCGGCGCCGGCCATCAGATCACTTGGCCCCTTCAAGCTGGGCCGCGGTGGCGTCCAACAGCTCGCCCCAGGACGCCTCGAACTTCTCGACGCCTTCGGACTCCAACACCACGAAGACGTCGGTCAGATCGATGCCCACCGCCTCGAGTTGTTCGAAGACCTGCTCCGATGCCGTGGCGGTTCCGGCGATGGTGTCGCCCGTGATCTCACCGTGGTCGGCCACCGCGTCCAATGTCGGTTCCGGCATGGTGTTGACGGTATGCGGCGCAACCAGTTCGGTGACGTAGAGGGTGTCGGGGTAGTCCGGGTTCTTGACCCCGGTGGACGCCCACAGTGGCCGCTGGACACGCGCACCGTGTGCCGCCAACGCGGCGAAGTCTTCGCCGGTGAAGACCTCCTCGTAGGCGGCGTAGGCCAACCGGGCGTTGGCGAGGCCGGCCTTGCCGCGCAGCGCCAGCGCTTCGGCCGAGCCGATCTTCTCCAGCCGGGCGTCGATCTCGGTGTCCACCCGGGAGACGAAGAATGAGGCCACCGAGTGGATCTTGGACAGGTCGTGGCCGGCGGTCCTGGCGGCCTGAAGACCGGTCAGGTAGGCGTCCATCACCTCGCGGTGCCGTTCCACGGAGAAGATCAGCGTGACGTTGACCGAAATCCCCTCGGCCAGAACCGCGCTGATGGCCGGCAGTCCCGCCTTGGTGGCCGGAATCTTGATGAACAGGTTGGGCCGCTCGACTATCTTCCACAGCTCAATGGCCTGGGCGACGGTCTTGTCGGTGTCATGGGCAAGGCGCGGATCGACTTCGATGGAGACCCGTCCGTCCACGCCGTCGGAGGCTTCCCACGCGGCGGACAACACGTCGCACGCGTTGCGTACGTCGTCGGTCGTGACGGTGCGAATCACCGCGTCCACGTCGGCGCCGCGAGCGGCCAGCTCTGACAGCTGCTGGTCGTAGGCGTGCCCCTTCTCCAGGGCCTTCTGGAAGATGGTCGGGTTGGTGGTCACCCCGACTACGCTGCGGGTGGCGACGAGGTCGGCGAGGTTGCCCGATGTCAGCCGATCACGCGACAGATCATCGAGCCACACCGATACGCCCGCGGCAGCCAGAGCGGCAAGCTGGGGATTCTGAGTCATGTTGCGCTCCTTCTGATCGACCAGTCGATCGATGTCAGTTGTCCAGAGTTCTGATCGCCGCGGCGACGACGGCTTCAGCGGTCAGGCCGAACTCACGGAACAGCGTCTGGTAGTCGGCAGATTCGCCGTAGCGCTCGATCGACACGATCTCGCCGGTGTCGCCGACGATCTTGTGCCAGCACTGTGCGATACCGGCTTCTACGGCAACCCGCGCCGACACCGAGGGCGGCAGCACCGCGTCGCGGTATTCGACCGGCTGCGATTCGAACCACTCCAGACACGTCATCGACACCACCCGGGCGTTGATGTCCTGGGCTGCCAAGAGCTTCTGCGCTTCTACCGCGAGCTGGACCTCGGATCCGGTGGCAATCAACACGACGTCGGGCTGCTCGGCGCCGGCGGCATCGAGGCCCCCCAGCACGTACCCTCCGCGCGCGACACCCTCGGCGTCGGTGCCCTCCAGGATGGGCACATTCTGGCGGGTGAGGATCAGCCCGACCGGCCCGCTGTCCGCGCCGCGGGCCAGCACGGTACGCCAGGCGTAGGCAGTCTCGTTGGCGTCGGCCGGTCGCACCACTGACAGCCGGGGAATGGCCCGCAGTGCCGCCAGGTGCTCGATCGGCTGGTGGGTGGGGCCGTCTTCGCCGAGCCCGATCGAGTCGTGTGTCCACACGTAGATCGGATCGATGTCCATCAGCGCCGCCAGGCGCACCGCGGGCCGCATGTAGTCGGAGAACTGCAGGAATGTGCCGCCGTAGGCGCGGGTAGGTCCGTGCAGCACGATGCCGGACAGGATCGAACCCATCGCGTGTTCACGGATCCCGAAGTGCAGGGTACGACCGTACGGGTCGGCCGAGTACTCGCCGGTGGAGATCGAGGTCGGGCCGAACGACTTCACGCCGTCCATCGTGGTGTTGTTGCTGCCGGCCAGATCGGCTGAGCCGCCCCACAACTCGGGAAGCTTCGCACCCACGGCGTTGAGTACCTTGCCGGATGCCGCGCGGGTTGCGACCGCCTTGGAACCGGGTTCCCAGTACGGCAGCTCGGCGTCCCAGCCCTGCGGCAGCTCACCGGCGAGCAACCGGTCCAGCAGCGCCTTGCGCTGCGGCTCCCGGGCTGCCCACGATTCGAACTGCTCTTGCCACTCGGCGTGGGCCTGTTGGCCTCGCGTCACCAGCCCACGGGTGTGGGTGATCACGTCGTCACGAACGTCGAACGCCTTCTCCGGGTCGAAACCGAGTGCGGACTTGGTGGCTGCCACCTCGTCGGCACCCAGCGCGGAGCCGTGGATGGCCCCGGTGTTCATCTTGCCCGGGGACGGATAACCGATGATCGTGCGCAGCGAGATGAAGGACGGCTTGTCGGTGACGGCCTTCGCCGCCGCGATCGCCTCTTCGATGCCGGCCACGTTCTCGCCGCCCTCGACCTCCTGGACGTGCCAGCCGTACGCCCGGTAGCGAGCCGCGGTGTCCTCGCTGAACGCGATCGCGGTGTCGTCCTCGATAGAGATCTTGTTGTGGTCGTAGAACACGATGAGGTTGCCCAGCTGTTGAACGCCGGCCAGCGAGGACGCCTCGCTGGTCACGCCCTCCTGCACGTCGCCGTCCGAGGCGATCACGTAGATGAAGTGGTCGAACGGACTCGTCCCGGGGGCGGCATCGGGGTCGAACAGTCCGCGTTCGTAGCGCGCGGCCATCGCCATGCCGACCGCCGAAGCCAGCCCCTGGCCGAGCGGGCCGGTGGTGATCTCCACGGCCTTGGTGTGGCGGAACTCCGGGTGGCCCGGGGTTTTGGAGCCCCAGGTGCGCAGGGCCTCGATGTCGGCCAGTTCGAGCCCGAAACCCCCCAGGTAGAGCTGGATGTAGAGGGTCAGGCTGGAGTGCCCACAGGACAACACGAACCGGTCACGGCCCAGCCAATCGGTGTCGGAGGGATCGTGGCGCATAACCCGCTGGAACAGCGTGTAGGCCAGCGGCGCGAGGCTCATCGCGGTGCCCGGGTGGCCATTGCCCACCTTCTGCACTGCGTCAGCGGCCAGCACCCGGGCGGTGTCGACCGCGACGGAGTCGATCTCGGCCCAATCAGCGGGGTGGTGCGCGGCGGTAAGAGCGGAGATCTCTGCAGCAGTGGTCACGAACTTCGGGTCCTCATCTTCGGGATAGGTCTGCACAACAGGCCGAGTTGCTTCTCTCACCCTAGTGCGGGCGAGCGCAGTGTTGCAGGTGCGGTCGCCGTGTGGTTTCCGGAGTGAAGTGACCCTGCGATTCGGACGGCCTGGCGAGGCGGTCTACCATCGTCGGTAGTAGAAGCTGGCGTCGCAGCTGCCATCCTAGGAGTCATCACGTGAGTATTCGCGAGCGCGCACAGCCGCGCCGAATACGCGCAATACGCAGCACGTTGTTGGCGTATCTGTCGCTGACCAAGCCGCGGATCATCGAGTTGCTCCTGGTGACGACCATTCCCGCGATGCTGCTCGCGGACCGTGGCACGGTGAATCCGCTGCTGATCTTCAACACGCTGATCGGCGGGATGCTGGCCGCCGCCAGTGCCAATGCGCTGAACTGCGTCGTCGACGCCGACATCGACAAGGTGATGAAGCGCACTGCGCTCCGGCCGCTGGCGCGTGACGCGGTGCCGACCCGCAACGCTCTGGTGTTCAGCCTGGGGCTGGGTGCGGGCTCTTTCGTGTGGCTGTGGCGTACCACGAACTTGATGTCGGGTCTGCTGGCCATGGCCACCATCGCGTTCTACGTGCTGGTCTACACGATGATGCTCAAGCGGCGCACCTCACAGAACGTGGTCTGGGGCGGAGCGGCCGGCTGCATGCCGGTAGTGATCGGTTGGTCGGCGGTCACCGGCACCATCGGCTGGCCCGCGCTGGTGATGTTCCTGGTGATCTTCTTCTGGACGCCGCCGCATACCTGGGCGCTGGCGATGCGCTACAAGGAGGACTACGCGGCGGCGGGGGTGCCCATGCTGCCGGTGGTCGCCAGCGAGCACGTGGTCACCCACCGAATCGTGGTCTACACCTGGGCGACGGTGTTGGCGACCTTGGCGCTGGTTCCTGCTGCGGGGTGGCTGTACGCGGCGGTCGCGGTCGTGGCCGGTGCCTGGTTCCTGGCCATGGCTCACCAGCTCTACGCAGGGGTGCGACGTGGTGAGCCGATCAAGCCCCTGCGGCTGTTCCTGCAGTCCAACAACTACCTGGCGCTGGTCTTCTGTGCGCTGGCGGTGGACTCGGCCATCGGCCTGCCCACGCTGTTCTAGGGCCTCGGGCTCCACTCGAACCGGGTTGACTCGCCCGCAGCGAACGCCGCTTCGATGCGGGCAACCATCCGTTCCGGCATGGCGGGGAGTGAACTGCGGGCACACCAGCGCGCAGCCGTGCTCTCGTCGTCGGCGGGATAGGGCTGTCCGGCCACCCAGCGCATCACAAAGACATGGTCGAGGTATTGCGCCCGGTCGCCGTTGACGTGCGTCACCGGAGCGGTGACGTGGACCCAGGCCAGCCGCTCGGGTACCGCGGTGACGCCGGTTTCTTCGGCGACCTCGCGGACGGCGGCGTCCGCCGGCTCCTCGCCGGGGTCCACGATCCCGGTCACCGGTGACCAGACGCCGTTGTCGGCCCTTTTCACCAGCAGTAACTTCATCGTCACGGAGCACTACTGCGGTGACCCCGATCAGCCACAGCGGGGCATGGCCGATGTGGGCGCGGAGCTCGACGATGAACTGCGGAATCGGCATGTGAATGATGGTGCCAGCTGGGTGAGAGCCTCACAGCAGCGACGCAGGCAACAGGGAGGCTGCGCGTCTGGTGCTGGCCGCCGTGCCCGGTCTTGAATCTGTCGATAATGAAAACCATATTCATTAACTCTTCGGGTGGTGGCCGGTGACCGCCCCGAGTCCGGCATGGATGGCATCGCCCCCGGAGGTGCACTCGGCCCTGCTGAGCGCCGGGGCGGGATCGGGTCCGCTGCTGGCTGCTGCGGCCGCGTGGTCGGCGCTGGCCGCCCAGTACACCGCCGCGGCCGAGGAGCTCATGACGACCCTGGAGGCCGTCCAGGGCGGCGGGTGGCAGGGGCCCAGCGCGGAGTCCTACATGACCGCTCACGTGCCCTACGTGGCCTGGCTGAATCAAACCGCCACGGACAGCGCCACGACGGGGGCCCGGTTGGAGGCGGTCGCCGCGGCCTACCTCAGCGCGCTGGCCGCCATGCCGACGTTGGCCGAGCTTGCCGCGAATCACGTCACCCACGGGATGTTGGCGGCGACGAACTTCTTCGGCGTCAACACCATTCCCCTGGCGCTCAACGAGGCCGACTACGCACGGATGTGGGTGCAGGCCGCGACGACCATGGCGACCTATCAGGCAGTCAGCGGCGCGGCGGTGGCCTCGGCGCCCCAGGCAACCTCGGCGCCGCAGATCGTCAAGGCCGAGGCGCAGCCCGCCGATGATGGCGAGGGCACCGACCCCACCGTCAACGATCCGCTGGATCAGCTGATCGCCAAGATTCTGCAGACCGCCAGCAACGGGCAGATCAATTGGGACCCGGCCCACGCGATGATGAACGGCATTCCCTATGACGAGTACGTCGATCCCAATCAGCCGATGTTCTGGCTGGTGAGGTCACTGGAACTGTTGGAGGACTTTCAGCAGCTGGGCGTGAATTTCCAGCAGAATCCCGCACTGGCATTCCAGTACCTGGTCCAGCTCGCAGAGTTCGACTGGCCGACACATCTCGCCGAGATCGGCTCATGGCTGGCCCAATCGCCGCAGTTGTTCGCGGCCGCGGTCGGTGTGCTGGTCGGCCCTGCGGGCGCGACAGGAGGTCTGGCCGGATTGGCCGGATTGGCCGGCGTTTCGCAGCCTGTCGCTCCGCTTCCGTTGGGCACCGCTCCTGATTCCTACGCCGGCGTTGGATCGCCGTCGACGGGAGCCCAGGCACCGGCGATTCCCTCCACAGCTGCCCCGGCTGCCCCGGCTGCGGCGGCCGCGCCGGCCCCGCCGGCAGCCGGGGTTGGCGGGTCCACCCCGGCGCCGGCTCCGCCCCCGGGAGCCGCGCCCTTCTTCCCGCCTTATCTGATTGGGCCGCCCGGTGTCGGGGCCGGCTCCGGCATGTCCGGGCGAGCCGGAGCATCCCGCAAGTCCTCCGAGCCCCGGGGTTCTGCGGCGGCCGCTGAGGCGGGAGCCGCGGTGCACGAACAGCAGCGGGCCCGTCGACGGCGGCGCGCCGCGATGCGCCGGCCCGGTAACGCTGTCATGGACCTCACTGTCGAGGTGACACCGCAATGGCAGGATCCGATGCAGGCCGATGTGACGGCGTCGTCGCAGCGAGCCGGCGGTTTCGCCGGGACCGGCGCTCGCGTCGACAGACCGGCTGTGGGGCTGATGGTGTCCTCCGGTAGGGCCTTCGACGAAGGACCGCGGCTGCCGTTGCTGCCCGGTAGCGGACTCGACACGAAGTAAGCAGAGTTCGGCAACCCGAAATAACTGATTCGCTAGAGTGAATCCTCGTGTTCGGCCCGGTGTGGATGGCGTCTGCGCCCGAGGTGCATGCGGCGCTGCTCAGTGCGGGCCCAGGCCCCGGGCCGCTGCTCGGCGCCGCGGGTGCATGGACGTCGTTGAGCGGAACCTATGCGGAGGCCGCAGCGGATCTCACGGCAGTGTTGGCGTCGGGCAGCGGGGCGTGGCGCGGCGTCGCGGGCGAGCAGTATCAGGCGGCGCACCTGCCGTATCTGGCGTGGCTGCACCGCGCCGCAGCCGACAGCGCCCGGATGGCGCTGGTGCACGAACAGGCGGCCGCGGCGTATGCCGCCGCGTTGGCGGCTATGCCGACGCTGCCCGAGCTGGCTGCCAACCACGCCACCCACGGCACGCTGGTGGCAACGAACTTCTTCGGGATCAACACCATTCCGATCGCGCTCAACGAAGCCGACTACTTCCGGATGTGGATGCAGGCCGCCACCACCATGGCGACCTACCAGGCGGCATGTGAGGCGTCGATGGCAGCGACCCCCACTGCTATTCCGGCGGACCCGATCCAGAGATCAGCGTCGGCCGACTCGCCATGGACGCCGGAGCCGATCACCGAGAATCCCCTGCAGGGGCTGCTCGACTTCCTCGAACCGATTCTGAAGAGTCTTGGCATCGAAACGGGACGCCCTGGGCTCGATCCCATCACCAACGCCGTGACGACCGCCGTGGCGGATTTCCTGCGGAACTTCGGGATCAATTGGGACCCAGCCGCTAAGGCGCTCAACGGCCTCGGTTACGAGTTCTACGCCGATGCCACCAAACCGATCTGGTACCTCGCGCGAACTCTGGAGCTCTACCAGGACTTCTTGATGATCACCCAGGACCCGAGCCAGATCATCCCGGCGCTGCAGTACTTCGCGGCATTGGTGCTGTTCGACTGGCCCACCCATATCGCCCAGCTACTGCAGGCCGTAAGCCAGCCGGCGGCGATGGCCGCCGCCGCGGGCGCCGTAGTGGCACCTGTCGGTGGCCTGTCCGGCCTCGCAGGCCTCGCCGGTATGCCTCAGCCGGTGCCCGCGGGCGGCGCCGTGCCGGTTACTGCGGCGGTCGTCGCCGATGTACCGGCTGTCGCGGTCGGCTCGGCGGTGGCGGCCGCACCGCCGCCACCGGCGCCGCCACCCGCTGCCGCCCCGGCCGGTGCGGCCCCGGCGCCTCCGGCTCCAGCGCCGCCGGCGACCGTACCCGCCGGCCCGCCGCTGTTGCCCTACCTGATCGGGGGCGGGCCCCGGATCGACTACGGCTCAGGTCTCGGCGCCCATGCCTCCGCCGCGGACAGCGCCAAGCGCAAGACGCCCACCCCCGAGGCCGGCTCGGTCGCGGCGGCTGCGGAAACCCGCCGGGCCAACCGCCTCCGGCGACGCCAAACCAGACCGGGGCACAGTGACGCTGTGATGGATCTGACCGTCGGAGTGACCCCGGACTGGGAACCGGCGTCGGTGTCCGAACGCGGAGCGGGCGAGCTGGGCCGCTCCGGAAGCCTGCAGGGCACCCATAGCCGCGTCACCGGGCTCACCCGCCTGGAAGGGGCGGAATTCGCCGACGGTCCCAGGGTGCCGCTACTGCCCGACGGCTGGGACTGCGACCGCGGCGGCCGCTAAGCGTCGAGCACGATCGAGCCGACGGTGCGACGGCCCTGCAGGTCGCGGTGCGCCTGGGCAGCGTCGGCGAGCCGATAGTGCCGGCTGACCGTCACCTCGATCGTGCCATTCACGACAGCGTCGAAGAGTTCGCCGGCCCGCCAGGAGAATTCCTCGGCTGTCCGGGTGAAATGGCCGAGGTTGGGCCGGGTCAGGTACACCGACCCGGCGGCGTTGAGGCGCTGCGGATCGACCGGCGGAACCGGTCCGCTGGCCGCGCCGAACAATGCCAGCGTGCCCCGCACAGCCAGACTGGCCAGGCTGGCGTCGAACGTGGCGGCTCCCACGCCGTCATACACCGCGGCCACACCGACGCCCTCGGTCAACTCCCGGATGCGGGCGCCGAACGTGACCGCGGCGTCGTCACCTGAGCCCGGGTAGTCCAGTACCTCCACGGCGCCGGCCCGCCGTGACAAATCCGCCTTGGACGGACCCGACACGGTGGTGATCACCCGGGCGCCCAGCGCGGTGGCCCATTGCGTGAGGATCAGCCCCACCCCGCCGGCTCCGGCATGGAGTAAAACGGTGTCGCCGGGCTGCACGGCGTACACCGACGTGATGAGGTAATGCGCCGTAAGGCCTTTGAGTAGGGCGGCTGCGGCCACACCGGCGTCGACGCCGGCTGGAATCGGCGCCGCCAAAGCCGCTGGCGCCGTGCAGAATTCGGCATAGGCGCCGGTGGCCGCAGCCGTCACCACACGATCTCCGACACCGAGCGTGGTCACGCCATCGCCGACCTGTGCCACGGTGCCGGCGGCCTCGCTGCCGACGACGAAAGGCAGCGCAGCCGGATAGATCCCGGAGCGGAAGTAGGTGTCGATGTAGTTGACCCCGACGGCCTCCACTTCGATCAGCACTTCGCCGGAGCCGGGGGAGGGCTGCGGCCTGTCGACATAGGTCAAGACTTCGGGGCCACCGGTCGCGGCCACTTCCACGGCGTGCATGGTGAGTATCATCTCCGACTATGAGGTCTGCATGAAGCTGGCCCGGCCCGACATCTTCCATCCGCGCATCATGCTGGCGGTCGATCCCCGGGGCGGTCGGCACGACGGCGCCGATCCTGACAGCGACGCCGGCCTGGTCGCGGCGTTGCGTCACCGTGGGCTGCACGCCCGTCGATTGCCCTGGGACGACCCCGAGACCCTGGCGGCGGATCTGGTGATTCTGCGGACCGCCGGCGGCGATCAAGGACGGCGCGCCGAATTCCTGGACTGGACGACGCGGGTGAGGCACCTGCTGAATCCGCCGGAAGCGGTGGCCTGGAACGCCGACCGCCGCTACCTGGCAGACCTGCAGTGCGACGGGGTGCCGACGCTAGTCGGGGAATCGCGGCGTGACGTCACGGCCCTGGTGTTCTTCGGTGCCGGTCGCTCGCATGCCTTCGGCGCCGCGGGTTTCGACCCGGACTTCGAGCTGTGGGACATCGGACGTGCCGCCCTGCGGGCTGCCGCCGAACGTCTGAGCATCCGGATCGAGGAACTGCTCTACGCGCGTGTCGACGTCGCCGGAAGCGCCGCGGATGCACGCCTGGTCAGCCTGGATCTCATTGCGCCGCAATTGGGATTCAGCGAGCTGGACGCCGACGAGAAAGACCGGGCCCAACGCCGTTTCGCCGTCGAGGTCACCGCCGCGCTAGAGCGGCTCGGGTTGGGTCCGCTGTCGCAGCGACGCCCATAGCGCCGCGGTCGCGCCGGTGACCAGCACCGCGCCTGCCACGTGCAGGGTGACCAGCACGGCGGGCACACCCGTGAAGTACTGGACCACGCCGATCAGCCCCTGAGCCAACGTCAGCACGGTCACGACCGCCAGCCGGCGGATCACCGGTTGGGCCGCCTGCACCGCGGCCATCCCGAAGGCCAGTCCCACCAGCAGACCGAGGAAACCGATCAGCAGCGACTCGTGCAGGTGGGCGAGCGTGGCGACCTCCACCTTCAGGCGGGCCACTGTGCGGGCCGCGCTTTTGTCGCCGGCATGCGGGCCGGCGGCGGTCACCAGGGTGCCGGTCATCAGCACTGCGGCCAGCGTCACGGCGCACAGTGCGGTCAACCCACGCAACGGCGCCGGGACCCGGTAGCTCACCACCGCCGATTCATCGTCGGTCTGGCCGACTTTCGCGTAGAACTGCACCGCCAGCCACACCATCAGCATGGAGACCAGCAGGTGCACCGACACCGTCCACCAGGCCAACCCGGTGCGCACGGTGATTCCGCCGATCACCGCCTGCAACACCGTGGAGCCGGGCATCAGCCAGGCATAGACCAATACCTCGGTACGTCGCCGGGCGCGGATCACCGCCAACACGGCCAGTGCCGCGGTGATCACCACCGCGAAGGTGACCATGCGATTGCCGAACTCGATGGCCTGATGAATCCGGGGCACCTCCGACACAGCCACCGGGACATAGCTGCCCGGAAAGCACTGCGGCCACGTCGGGCATCCCAACCCGGAGGCGGTGACGCGGACGATCGCACCGGTGATCGAGATGAACCCCTGGGTGAACACCACCGCGGCGGCCAGCCACCGCTGGGTGCGCAGGCCCGGTTCGGGGAGCAGGTCTACCAGGCGCATCAGGAACCGTCCCACGGGCTGATCGTAGAGGATCGGTAACTACATCCCGTAGTAGGTCAGCTGAACCGAAACCACCGCACCGCACCGATGGCAGCCACCACGCCCCAAACGCACACCACGGCGATGCCGAACCAGTCAACCGAGACGCTCAATGCCTGCGCCAGCGCCTCGGTGAGCGCGCCGGAGGGCGTCAGACGGGCCAGCCAGCGCACCGTGCTCGGTACCAGATCGGTCTCCACCGTCAGGGCCGAGAACCCCCCGAAGACGAACCACAGCAGATTGGCGCCGGCCAGCACGATCTCGGCGCGCAGACTACCGCCGAGCAGCAGACCCAGCGCGGCAAAGCAGGCGGTCCCCAGCGCGATGATCACCGCGCCCAGACCCAGTCCGGCCACCGTCGGTCGCCAGCCCAGCGCAAAACCGATCGCGCCCAGCAACACCGATTGCAGCAGCACAACGGTGGCCACCGACAACGACTTTCCGGCGATCACACCCCACACCGGCAATGCCGTGGCACCTAGGCGTTTGAGTGCTCCGTAGCGCCGGTCGAACGCGACCGCGATGGCCTGGCCGGTGAATGCAGTGGCGATCACCGCCAACGACATGATCACCGGCAGCACCGTCGTGGCACGCTCGGCATGGCCCTCGCCGAAGGGGCCGAGGGGCAGCACGGTCAGCCCGACCAAGAGGGTGATCGGGATGAACATCGTCAACAACAGCTGCTCGCCGTTGCGCAGCAGCAGGGTCAGCTCCAGCCGATACTGCGCGGCCAGCATCGCCGGTACACCGGCTGGCCGCGGGTCGGGGGTGAAGGTCCCAGGCGCGAACAACTGCTGGGCACTCATGGGCGTAGCTCCCGTCCGGTCAGCTCCAAGAACACGTCCTCAAGGCTGCGCTGTTCGACCCGCAGTTGGGTGGCCAGGACGTCCAGGCGTGCGCACCAGGAGGTCACGGTCGCCAGAACCTGCGGATCCACCGTCCCCTCGACCAGGTATTCGCCGGGCTGTACCTCGCTGGCCCGATAGCCCTCCGGCAACGCCGTGATCAGCAGTGACAGGTCTAAGCGAGGCGGTGCGGTGAACCGCAGCTGCCCTTGGGCCCCGCTGCGGGTCAACTCCGCCGGTGTGCCGGCCGCCACCACGGCGCCGTGGTCGATGATCAGCAGCCGATCGGCGAGCTCTTCGGCCTCGCGAAGATGGTGGGTGGTGAGCACCACCGTCACGCCGTCGCGGCGCAACGCATCGATCAGTTCCCACACCAGCAGGCGCGCGTGGGCGTCCATGCCGGCGGTGGGCTCGTCTAGGAACACCAGCTCCGGCCGGCCGACCAGGGCGCAGGCCAGTGCGAGCCGTTGCTGCTGACCGCCCGAGAGCCGGCGGTAGGTGGTGCGCGCGGCGTCGGTCAGTCCGAGGGTCGCCAGCAGCCACTGCGGGTCCAGCGGGTTCGCCGAGTAGGAGGCCACCAGCTTGAGCATCTCGCCCGCGCGGGCGGCCGGATAGCTGCCGCCGCCCTGCAGCATCACGCCGATGCGTTCCCGCAGCCGATCGTTGTCGGCGATCGGGTCTAAGCCGAGGACCTCGATGGTGCCGGCGTCGGGACGCACGAAGCCTTCGCACATCTCTACCGTTGTCGTCTTACCGGCACCGTTGGGGCCGAGGAGGGCGAACACCTCGGCGGTCTGTACCTCGAAGTCAAGGCCGGCGACGGCATCTATCGCCGATGGACCGGTGCCGTAACGCTTGCGCACCCCGCTCAGACGTACCGCGACAGCTGAGTTCACGGGGAATCAGCGTAAGCGTCGCTGGTGGCGGCCGGCCGGGGGGTGGCTTCCCGGGCGGAAAGGTCGCCCGTCGTGCCATCGGATTCCCGGGGCAACTCCCGCCACGGCAGCCGCCGGTAGGTCAGCAAGAACAGGCCCAACACCACGACGGCACTGGCCAGCGTCGCGTCCACGATCTGGAACAGGGCGAAGCGGTCGCCGTTGGCAGTAGGGCCGAAGATGCCCACCACCAGCGTCACCCCGATCACCGCGATCCGAAATTGAGGGCGGGTCGCCCACGCGGCCAGCGGAATGATCGCCCACAGCAGATACCAGGGCTGAACCACCGGGAACAGCAGAACTGTGATGCCCAGGGCGACGCCGAGCCCGCCGACCGGGTGTAGCCGGCCCTGGAATACCACCAACAGCAGCCAGACGACCAGCACCGCGATGATCAACACACCGATGGCACGCGTCAGCGAGAGCACCGCGGTGGTGTGGTCCCCCAAACCCAGCAGGATCCCCACCTGGCCGGTGCCCAGTGCGATCAGCGTCGGCGGCGACATCCAACTGCGCACCACGTTGGCGGTACCCAGCGTGAAGACCCAGCCGAAGCCCAGTCCGCTGGCCCAGCCGATCAATCCCGTCACCGCTGCCGCCAGCACCGACATGGCGGTACCGGCCAGCAGGAAAGCCCGCAGGTCGCCACCCCATCGCCAGCCCAAGGCCATCGCCACAAATCCCAGGGCCAACAGTGACGGCAGCTTGACCTGCGACGACATCGTGATCAACACCGCGCCGGCCAACAGTTCGACCAGCGGTGCCCAGGCAGTCCAGGTCGGGTGGATCCGCAGGGAAGGCATCAGGGGCTGGGCGGCGGTGATCCCGCGCAGAGCGAACTCGGTGCCGGTCAGCATCAGGCCCAGCATCAGTGCCTCGTTGTGGATACCGGCGACCAGGTGCATCAGCAGCAGCGGGTTGGCCGCACCCAACCACAGGGCGCTGACCTCGGCGACTCCGCAGCGGGCTGCCAACCGCGGCACCGCCCACACGATCAGTCCGACTCCGAGCAGCACCACTACCCGGTGGCACAGCACTGCGGTGACGATGTTCTCGCCGGTCAACGCCGATATTCCGCGCCCGATCCACAGGAACAGTGGGCCGTAGGGCGCGGGGGTTTCGCGCCAGAGGCTGGGAACCGAGAGGGTGAAGACGTGATCGAGGCCCAGGGCCGGCGCCGGCCCCACCCGATAGGGGTCCAGGCCCAGTCGAGAGATCTGGCTCTGCGCCAGGTAGGAGTAGACGTCCTTGCTGTACATCGGTGGGGCCACCAGCAGCGGCAACATCCACAGCAGCAGCGTGCGATCCAGCTGGCTGCGCGACATCCTCCGCCGTCCCAGGGCGAATCGTCCGAGCATCAGCCAGGCCAGCGCCATCATCACCGCACCCGTGGTGGTCATGGTCAGAGCCACCGTGGACAACCGCGACGGCAGGTTCAGCAGCCGGACCCCGAAAGTCGGGTCCTGCACCACCGGCCTCGCCCCGGCCCCGAGCGCACCGATCGCCATCAGCACAGTTCCGGTGGCGCCGAACAGCCGAGTGCGCCGCAATGCGACCAGTTCAGCGGCGTTGAGGGGGGAGCCGACCGTGCGCTCGTCGCCGTGCAGATACGCGATCGACGTGCTCAGCGAGTGCCGGCCGGGGGACATCCCAGCAGCGTAACGGCCGCTCGGCGGCGGCCGCGGCCGCCAGGCAGTGCGCCGGATGTGATCAGCGCAACGGCGCAACCCGACTGAACTGAGGTAACCCTTTCTAGACCGAGCTCGGGAATTGCGTCACACTGGTGTTGTGAAAATCGAGGCCGAGGTTCAGGCCACTACCGAAACCGCCGGGCAGGGCCCCGGCGGTGCGGTTGCGGCAGGTTCCTCACTGGCAGCGGAAGCCGCCAGCGGCCACGACACGCGCCACGCCGTGGTGCGCCTGCTGATGGAGTCCGGATCGATCACCGCGGGGGAGATCGGCGCCCGGTTGGGTTTGTCGGCCGCCGGGGTGCGTCGCCACCTCGACGCCCTGATCGAGATGGGTGATGCCGAAGCGCATGCGGCGGCATCCTGGCAGCAAGTGGGCCGCGGGCGTCCGGCCAAGCGGTTCCAGCTCACTGAAGCAGGCCGCGGCAAGCTTGGTCACCGCTACGACGACCTCGCGGTGGCCGCAATACGCCAACTGCGCGTGATCGGCGGCGAGGATGCAGTGGTCGACTTCGCGCGTCAGCGCATCGACGCCATCTTGAACAACGTTGCCGCGGCTTCGGCCGACGGCGACCTGGAGGCCACCGCGGAACGCATCGCCGGTGCATTGTCCGAAGCCGGCTACGCCGCCACCACCGCACGGGTGGAGGGGGGCGTTCCGGGAGTGCAGATCCTGCAGCACCACTGCCCGATCGCCAACGTCGCCAAGGAGTTCCCGGAGCTGTGCCAGGCCGAGCAGGAGGCGATGGCAGCGGTGCTGGGCACCCATGTGCAGCGGCTGGCGACCATCGCCGACGGCGGCTACGTCTGCACCACCCATGTGCCGCTGACCAACCGAGCCGGTAAGGCCGGCGCCGTCACCAGGAAGCACTAGCAGTATCGACCGACCTTCGGCCACACCCTGCGCCGAAGCCATCACGAACACCGAAGGAGCGTCACCATGACACTCACGCCGGAGGCCACCGAAGCAACCGCGGAGCCGACCCAGGACGAGACGATCGCGTCGCTGGGCCGGTACGAATTCGGGTGGGCGGACAGCGACGCCGCCGGTGCGGCCGCCCAGCGCGGTATCTCCGAGGAGGTCGTGCGCGACATCTCCGCGAAGAAGAACGAGCCGGAGTGGATGCTGCAAGCCCGACTGCGGGCCTACCGGACCTTCCTGAAGAAGCCGATGCCCAACTGGGGCTCGGACCTGAGCGGCATCCACTTCGACAACATCAAGTACTTCGTGCGCTCCACCGAAAAGCAGGCCCAGACCTGGGACGACCTGCCCGACGACATCCGCAACACCTATGACCGCCTGGGTATCCCGGAGGCCGAGAAGCAGCGCTACATCGGTGGTGTGGCGGCCCAGTACGAGTCCGAGGTCGTCTACCACAAGATCCGCGAAGACCTTGAGGCGCAAGGCGTCATCTTCCTCGACACCGACACCGCGCTCAAGGAGCACGAGGAGCTGTTCCGCGAGTACTTCGGCACGGTGATCCCGGCCGGAGACAACAAGTTCTCCGCGCTCAACACCGCCGTATGGAGCGGGGGGTCGTTCATCTACGTACCCAAGGGGGTACACGTCGACATCCCGCTGCAGGCCTACTTCCGGATCAACACCGAGAACATGGGCCAGTTCGAGCGCACGCTGATGATCATCGACGAAGACGCCTACGTGCACTACATCGAGGGCTGTACCGCGCCGGTGTACACCTCGGACTCGCTGCACTCCGCGGTAGTGGAGATCGTGGTCAAGCCGGGTGGTCGCTGCCGCTACACCACGATCCAGAACTGGTCGGTCAACGTCTACAACCTGGTCACCAAGCGGGCCCGGGCTGAGGCCGGCGCCACCATGGAATGGGTCGACGGCAACATCGGCTCCAAGGTCACCATGAAGTACCCCGCGGTCTGGATGACCGGCGAACACGCCAAGGGCGAGGTGCTCTCGGTCGCGTTCGCCGGCGAGGACCAGCACCAGGACACCGGCGCCAAGATGCTGCACCTGGCACCGAACACGTCGAGCAACATCGTGTCCAAGTCGGTGGCGCGCGGCGGCGGCCGGTCGTCCTACCGGGGCCTGGTGGAGATCCACAAGGGCGCGCACGGAGCCAAGTCGAGCGTGAAATGCGATGCGTTGCTGGTCGACAACGTCAGCCGCAGCGACACCTATCCCTACGTCGACATCCGTGAGGACGACGTCACCGTCGGCCACGAGGCCACCGTGTCGAAGGTCAGCGAGAACCAGCTGTTCTACCTGATGAGTCGTGGTTTGACCGAAGACGAGGCGATGGCGATGGTGGTGCGCGGCTTCATCGAGCCCATCGCCAAGGAGCTGCCGATGGAATACGCACTCGAACTCAACAAGCTGATTCAGCTGCAGATGGAAGGCTCGGTGGGCTAGGTGACAAGCTCCATCGCCGGTACCAACCTGACCCAGGCGGCCGAAGGTTTCCACAAGGGAATGCAGTTCACCTCGTTCGACGTGAACGCATTCGAGGTTCCCCACGGTCGCGACGAAGCCTGGCGGTTCACCCCGCTGCGCCGGCTGCGTGGCCTGCACGACGGTTCTGCTGTGGCCGATGCGGTCGCCGGAATTGAGGTGGCCGGCTCCGAGGGCGTGCGGTCCGAGACCGTCGCTCGCGACGACGAGCGCCTCGGCGCTGCCGGTGTTCCGGCTGATCGCGTTGCCGCCCAGGCATTCTCGGCATTCGACAGTGCGACGGTGGTGACCGTTTCCAAGGGTGCCGAGATTGCAGAGCCGGTCACGATCACGGTGACCGGCCCCGGTGCGGGCGCTACGGCCTACGGCCATCTGCAGCTGCGCGCCGAGGAACTGTCGCGCGCCACCATCGTGATCGATGTCCGGGGCAGCGGAACCTACGCCGACAACGTCGAATTCGTCGTCGGCGACGGGGCTGCGCTGACCGTGGTGTGGATCGCCGAGGGGGAGCAGGATCTGGTGCACGTCACCAGCCACCACGCGGCGCTGGGCAAGGACGCGGTGTTGCGCCACACCGCGGTGCAATTGGGCGGGGATCTGGTGCGGCTGACCGGCCGGGTCCGATTCGACGGCCCGGGTGGTGACGCCGAGATGCTCGGTCTGTATTTCGCCGATGCCGGCCAGCACCTCGAATCGCGTCTGCTGGTCGACCACGCCCGGCCGCACTGCCGGTCGAACGTGCTCTACAAGGGTGCGCTGCAGGGCGACCCCGACTCGGGATTGCCGGACGCCCACACGGTCTGGGTCGGCGACGTGCTGATCCGCGCGGCCGGCATCGGCACCGACACCTTTGAGGTGAACCGCAACCTGGTGCTGGCCGATGGCGCCCGGGCGGACTCGATCCCCAACCTGGAGATCGAGACCGGGGAGATCGTGCAGGCCGGACACGCCAGCGCGACCGGGCGATTCGACGATCTTCAGCTGTTCTACCTGCAGGCGCGTGGCATCCCCGAAGATCAGGCCCGGCGCCTGATCGTGCGCGGCTTCTTCGGCGAGATCATCGCCAGGATCCCCGTCGAGGCGGTGCGAGAACGCCTCACCGAGGCCGTCGAGCGTGAACTCGCGGTCACCGAGACCACCTAAATCCGAACGCATCATCGAAGGACACGAATCAGCAATGAGCACATTGGAAATCAAGGGTCTGCATGTCAGTGTGTCGCCCGCCGGAGACGACGGCACCGCCGACATCCCGATCCTGCACGGTGTCGACCTGACGGTGAACTCCGGAGAGACCCACGCCCTGATGGGTCCTAACGGTTCCGGCAAATCAACGCTGTCCTACGCGATCGCCGGTCACCCCAAGTACATCGTGACGTCCGGGTCGATCACCCTCGACGGCGAAGACGTGCTGGCGATGAGCGTCGACGAGCGCGCCCGCGCGGGCCTGTTCCTGGCGATGCAATACCCGGTCGAGGTGCCAGGTGTGTCGATGTCGAACTTCCTGCGCACCGCGGTCACCGCTGTGCGCGGTGAGGCACCGAAGCTGCGCACCTGGATCAAGGAGCAGCGGGAAGCGTTCGCCGAGTTGGGTATCGACTCCGCGTTCGCCGAACGCAACGTCAACGAGGGCTTCTCCGGCGGTGAGAAGAAGCGCCACGAGATCTTGCAGCTGAGCCTGCTCAAGCCGAAGATTGCGATCCTCGATGAGACCGACTCCGGCCTCGACGTCGACGCTCTGCGTGTGGTCAGCGAGGGCGTGAACCGTTACCAGGAGACACAGCACGGTGGCGTGCTGGTGATCACCCACTACACCCGGATCCTGCGCTACATCCAGCCGCAGTTCGTGCACGTCTTCGCCGGTGGACGGATCGTCGAGTCGGGCGGACCGGAACTGGCCGACGAGCTCGAAGAGAACGGCTACGAGCGTTTCACCGAGCAGGCGGCAGCGGCGGGGGCCTGAGATGACGCTCTCGGTCAGTCGTCCGGCGCCACCGGACACCGACGCGATCCGGGCGGACTTCCCGATCCTGAATCGTGTCATGCGCGGTGGCAGCCGGCTGGCCTACCTCGACTCGGGGGCCACCTCGCAGCGGCCCCTGCCGGTGCTCGACGCTGAGCGGGACTTCCTGCTGAACTCCAACGGCGCGGTTCATCGCGGAGCGCACCAGCTGATGGAGGAGGCCACCGACGCCTACGAGGATGGCCGCTCGGCGATCGCCCGCTTCGTGGGGGCCGATCCGGCTGAGCTGGTGTTCACCAAGAACGCCACCGAATCGCTGAACCTGGTGTCCTATGTGCTGGGAGACAGTCGCTATGAGGCGGCAGTTGGCCCGGGAGACGTGATCGTCACCACGGAGCTGGAACACCACGCCAATCTGATTCCGTGGCAGGAGTTGGCGCGCCGCACCGGAGCGACCCTGCAGTGGTACGCGGTGACACCCGACGGACGCATCGACCTTGATTCGCTGGAGCTCGATGAGCGGGTCAAGGTCGTTGCGTTCACCCATCACTCGAATGTGACCGGAGCGCTGGCCCCGGTCGCCGAGTTGGTGTCACGGGCCCGCGCGGTTGGTGCGCTGACCATTCTGGATGCCTGCCAATCGGTTCCGCACCAACCGGTCGATTTCCACGCCCTGGGGGTTGACTTCGCCGCGTTCTCCGGCCACAAGATGCTGGGCCCGCACGGGATCGGCGTGCTTTACGGCCGGCGGGAGCTGCTCACGGCGCTGCCACCGTTCCTCACCGGCGGATCGATGATCGAGACGGTCACGATGGCGTCGAGCACCTATGCCGCTGCCCCGCAACGTTTTGAGGCAGGCACACCGATGACCTCCCAGGTGGTGGGGTTGGCGGCGGCCGCACGCTACCTCGACGCCATCGGGATGGATGTGGTGGCCGCGCACGAACACGCGCTGGTGGCCGCCACCCTGGAGGGACTGGCCGCCATCCCCGGCGTCCGCATCATCGGACCGGCCACCACGGTCGACCGCGGTTCCCCGGTGTCGTTCGTCATCGACGGAGTGCACGCTCATGACGTGGGCCAGGTGCTCGACGACGACGGCGTCGCAGTCCGGGTGGGCCACCACTGCGCCATGCCGTTGCACCGCAAGTTCAATGTGGCCGCCACCGCGCGCGCATCGTTCGCGGTGTACAACACCCACGAGGAGGTGGAGCGTCTGCTGGCGGGCGTTCGCCGGGCCGTGGAATTCTTCGGGGGAGTGTAAGACCGTGCGTCTTGAGCAGTTCTATCAAGAGGTGATCCTCGATCACTACAAACATCCACAGCACCGCGGCCTGCGCGAGCCGTACGGCGCTCAGGTGCATCACGTGAACCCCACCTGCGGTGACGAACTCACGTTGCGCGTAGCGCTGTCACCCGACGGTGCCCACATCGCCGACGTCTCCTACGACGGGCAGGGGTGCTCGATCTCGCAGGCGGCGACATCGGTGCTGGCCTCCCAGGTAATCGGTGAGACCGTGCAGCAGGCGAGTGCGACCTTCGACGCATTCCACGAGATGGTGTCTTCGCGCGGCACCGTGGAGGGTGACGAGGAGGTGCTCGGCGACGGTATCGCCTTCGCCGGCGTGGCCAAGTACCCGGCGCGGGTCAAGTGCGCGTTGCTGGGCTGGATGGCCTTCAAGGACGCACTGGCACAGGCACTTTCAAAGACAGAAGATCAGACGTTGGCATCCGTCAGTGTCTCGACCCAGGAGATGAACCGATGAGCGAATTGGGACCGGACGAGCTGCTCGCCGAACTCGAGGAGTCGATGCACGACGTCATCGACCCCGAAATCGGCATCAACGTCGTGGACCTGGGCCTCATGTACGACCTATCGGTCCGCGAGGACGAAGACGGTTTGGTCGCGGTAGTGACCATGACGCTCACCTCACCGGCCTGTCCGCTGCAGGACATGATCGTCGAGCAGATCCAGAACGCCACGGTGGGAACCGGTTTGGTCAAGAAAGCTGACGTCAACTGGGTGTGGGAACCCGCATGGGGACCGGACAAGATCACCGACGAGGGCCGCGAGATGATGCGCGCAGTCGGTTTCACGGTCTGACCGTGACGGCCTCCGACTTCTGGCTCTGCCGGACGTGCGGTGTCGAACACGCTGCGACGCCGCAGGTGTGCGCGATCTGCGCCGACGATCGGCAATGGGTGCCGCCGGATGGCCAGCACTGGGTCACGCTGGACGGATTGGTGGCCGACGGCATGCAGTCCTATGCCTTCGAACTGGAGCCCGGGCTGATCGGAATCGGCAGCAATCCTCCGCTCGGTATCGGTCAGCTGGGCAAGGTGGTATCCACCTCCGCCGGCACCGTTCTGTGGGATCCCTCGGGCTTCCTCGACGACGCCGCGCTGGCCACGGTGCTTGAGTGTGGGCCGGTTCTCGGAGTGGTGGCCAGCCATCCGCACATGTTCGGCGCCCAAGTGGAGTGGAGCCGAAGACTCGGCGGGATTCCGGTGTATGTCAACGCCGCCGACAAGGCGTGGGTGATGCGGCCGGACCCGGCGATCAGCTACTGGTCGGGTCGGCTGGAGCTCGCGCCGGAGCTGACGGTTCTTCAAGTCGGCGGCCACTTTCCGGGCAGTTCCGTCGCCTGCTGGCATGCCGGCGCCGATGGGCGTGGTGTGCTGCTGGTGGGCGACACGATCTTCCCGAACCCCGATCAGCGCACCGTGGCGTTCTTGCGCAGTTACCCGAACCGCATTCCGTTGTCGGCCGCCGTCGTGCAGCGGATGGCGGGCACCCTTGGGGAATTGCGCTTCGACCGCATCTATGGGCTGCACACCAACGCCATCGACACCGATGCCGCGGCCGCGATCCGGTTCTCCGCGGACCGCCATGCGGCGTGGGTGCGTGGCGACCACGACGACCTCACCTGATCCACGGGCTCGATCAGCGTCAGATCCTCGTCGTGTGACTGCGAGTGACACAGAGCGGACACAGTGACTACGAACAGACGGCGCTTCATGGCCGGGCTGGCCGCCACGGCGGCGGGAACAGCCGTCGGCGGACTCTCCGCGTGCGGATCGCGGGGCGAGGGCGCCGACCTCATCTTCATCGGCGGCTCGGTGGTGACGGTGGCACCCGGCGCGCCCGAGGCAGAAGCGCTGGCGGTCACCGGCCGTCGGATCAGCAAGGTCGGCTCTGCCGAAGACGTCCTGCGACTGCGGGGCGCGGAGACCACCGTGGTGGATCTGCGCGGGCGCGCGCTGCTACCGGCATTCGTCGAGCCCCACGGCCATCCCTTCGAGATGGGATCCACCTTGGCTCCGCCGGCCATCGACGTGCGTCCGTTCACGGTGCCCACCGCGGCAGGAGTGTTCGCGAAGTTGGCCGACGCGGTGGCAGACACCCCCAAGGGCCAACCGATCCTGCTCAACGGAGTGGACCCACTTCTGCAGACCGGGCTGGCGCCCTTCAGCCGGACTGAACTGTCCCGGCTGGCCCCGGACAACCCCGTGGTGATCATCTCCAACAGTGGGCACGCCGCCTACGGCAACACCGCCGCCTTCACCGCGGCCGGCATCACCAAGACCACTCCCGACCCGGCCGGCGCCCAATACCTGCATGGGCCCGACGGTCAGTTGACCGGCGAGGTGCGTGAGGCGGCGGCGGTGATGGCGCTGGTCGCGCCGTTCTCGGGTGCGATCATGGCCAACGCCGGCGACAACCTGCGCTGGGCCTACGTTCAGCTCGCTCGGGCAGGAATCGCCACCGCCACCGAGCATTCCTATGACGCGCGTACGCAATCCGAGGTGTTCGGCGCCCTCGCCGAGCAGGCTGACTGCGCCGTGCGGATCCGTGCCTATGAGATCGGCACCGCCGACCTGGCCGCCGATCCGAAGAATGTGCGCGGTAAGCGGGCCCGCGCGGACGTGCTGTTCGACAAGATCGGCATGAAGATGTGGGCGGACGGCTCGCCCTGGCAGGGCAACATCTTCACCACCTTCCCGTATCTGACCAACCCCACCACCGCGGGTATGGGACTGGGGCCGAATCACCGCGGTCGGATGAACTACTCGCCGGCGCAGATTCACGAGCTGACCAAGGCATTCGTCGACCAGCATTGGCAGGTCTCCTGCCACGTCCACGGCGACGCGGCGATCGATGTGGTGCTGGATGCGTTTGAACAGGCGCGTACACCCCCGGCGCTACGGCCCCGGATCGAACACGTCGGGGCCATGCGGCCCGATCAGTTCGCCCGGGCCGCTCGGCTGGGAATCACCCCGAGCCTGTTCATCGAGCACATCTATTTCTGGGGAGACGTGTTGGTGGACAAGCTGTTCGGTCCAGAACACGGCTCGCACTGGATGTCGGCGCGTTCGGCCCTAGACGCAGGCCTGCACCTGTCCTTCCACAACGACGGCACCGTGACACCGCCCAGCCCGATCGGCAACATCGCCACCGCGGTCAATCGGATAGTCAAAGGCAGCGGCCGGGTCCTGGCCCCCGAACAGCGCATCGGTGTGGACGCGGCGATCAAGGCGCAGACGCTCGACGCTGCCTGGCAGCTGCGGCTGGACACCGAGATCGGCAGCCTGGAGCCCGGCAAGTACGCCGATCTGGTGGTGCTGTCGCACAATCCACGCCGGGTCTCGCCGGCCGACCTGCGTGACGTGGCCGTGGAGGCGACCTACCTGATGGGCCGGCAGACCTACGGCAAGGTGCTGGGGTAGCGGCTGGCCGCTACGCCGGCGGCTCGGGGCAACCGCCGTTGCCGGCCCACACGGTGACCCGGCTGGCCTGCAGCACGCCCTTGGCGTCAGTGGTCCCGCCGGCGGCGACACACTTGCCCGCACTGATCGACGGGGCGCTGACGGTGATCATCCGGCGGTAGTGGGTGTCGTCGTTGACGGTGACCGTGGTCGGGCCGTTGGGGCCGGCGACGGTGAGGGTGTCACCGGCGACCGATTCGACGACACCGCGCACACCATGGTGCGGCTTCGCCGGTGCCGGATTGTCGGCCGACGAGGCCGGCCGCTGCGGGCACTGACCGTCCACGGTGGTGGTGATCGCCACGAACTTCGCGGTGATGGCGCCGCCGTCGGCCGCAGCGCTGTCGCGCCCGGCACCGGCCTTGATGCAGGTACCGGCGGTGATCTCGCCGCGCTGGGCTGGCACCGACTCGAAAACTCGGGTGCTCTCGGTCAGTTCGACGGTGGTGGTGCCGGCCGGGCGGGCGACCTCGACGGTGTTGCCGGAGACCGAGGAGACCGAACCCATCACGTGGTCACCCTGCGCGTGTGCCAGCGCGGGGAAAATCAATGCGGTGGTTCCGGTTAGGGCAAAAGCTGCGAGAGCGGTGCGGCAACGGGCAGACATCAAGATGCTCCAATCGTGGACCTCGCGGGTGCGGCTGTCCTGGTTACGTCATATCACCGTCGGCGGTGCGGCTGTCCACCGCCTTGCTCTGAGCTGTGTGTGGGCTGTGTATGCGCCGGCGGTCGGGAATTCCGCGCGGTTCGGAGGTTCCAGAATTGCCGCGATGTCTCGGCGGGCGGAAGAGAAAAGTGGTTTGTCAGTGCTCCAAGGTGGGCATACCCCAACGAGTACGACCCACGAATCAGACCATCACCACCAGGTCGTGGCTGACTTGGGCTTCGCCAGAAAGTCGGGTAACCGCAATGATTTCCCTCGGAGTCATCCTCATCGTTCTTGGGCTTGTCCTGCCCGCCCTTGTCCCTGCCTTCGCCTACGCGAACGTCTTGTTCTCCATCGGCGTGGTCCTCTTGATTGTTGGCCTGATCCTGATGTTCGCCGGGAGAGCGGGCCACGCGGTCGGCGGTCGTCGCCACTACTACTAGCAACGGCGGCTGCTAGCAACGGCGCGGCCGCCGGACGTTCGTCGCTGCCAACCCCGCCACTACCGGCATGAATCTACGAACTCCTGCACCCGGAAACGGTGGGCAGGTTGACGGCAACGCCGACGGCGCAGTCGTGACGCGGCCGGCTGCAGTTGCGCAGTTGACCACCAAGTGAAAGGACAACTCTCCATGGGAATCGTCGACAAGGCCAAAAATGCCGCCCAGCACGCGAGCGGCAAAGTCAAGGAACAAGCCGGCAAGGTCACCGGTGACAAAGACACCGAGGCTGAAGGCAAGAAGGATCAGCTGAAGGCCAACGTCAAGAAGACCGGCGAGAACATCAAGGACACGTTCCGCTGACCGCTGCCGTGAGAGGGAGTCGCCGCCGAGCCACGGCGGCGACTTCCGTTCGCGGCCAGATCAGCGCGGTGTGCAGCCGGGAACACCGCGGGATAACTGAGCGTTGAGCCAGTCATGGCAACTCAAGACCTCACCGCAGCGAAGTTTGAAGAAACCATCGCCGACAACGACATCGTGCTCGTGGACTTCTGGGCGTCCTGGTGCGGGCCGTGTCGCTCGTTCGCGCCCACCTTCGCGGCCGTCTCCGACAAGCACCCCGACGTGGTGTTCGCCAAGGTCGACACCGAGGCCGAGCAGCAGTTGGCGGCTGCCGCCCAGATCCGTTCCATCCCGACACTGATGGCGTTCAAGAACGGCACGCTGGTGTTCAACCAGGCCGGCGCCCTGCCCGCTGCGGCGCTGGAGGACCTGGTCCAGCAGGTCAAGGACCTCGACGTCGACGCTGCGTTGGCCGAGCAGGCCACGCAGAGCAAGCCCGAACAGGTCTGAGCACCCGCACGCGATAGCGTGCTTGCGTGCCTTCTGAATCCGAGTTCATCCTGGTCGACCGTCCGCGTCCACACGTCGCGCAGATCACGCTGAACCGCCCGGAGCGGATGAACTCCATGGCGTTCGACGTCATGGTTCCGCTGCGCGACGCGTTGGCCGATGTCAGCTACGACAACTCGGTGCGGGTGGTGGTGCTGACCGGGGCGGGTCGGGGGTTCTCTTCGGGTGCCGACCACAAGTCCGCGGGTTCGGTGCCGCACGTGGCCGGACTGACCCGGCCCACGTTCGGGTTGCGGTCGATGGAATTGCTCGACGAGATCATCCTGGCGTTGCGGCGCCTGCACCAACCGGTGATCGCCGCGGTCAACGGGGCCGCCATCGGCGGGGTCTGTGTCTGGCGCTGGCGTCCGACATCCGGGTGGCGGCGTCGGACGCCTATTTTCGGGCGGCCGGCATCAACAACGGGCTGACCGCCAGTGAACTGGGGCTGAGCTATCTGCTGCCCCGCGCAATCGGGGCGTCACGGGCGTTCGAGATCATGCTCACCGGCCGCGACGTCGATGCCGCCGAGGCCGAGCGAATCGGCCTGGTCTCCCGTGTCGTGGAGACCGCCGAGCTGCTGGACACCTGCTATGACATGGCCGAGCGGATCGCCGGTTTCTCCCGGCCGGGAGTCGAATTGACCAAGCGGACGCTCTGGAGCGGACTCGACGCCGGTAGTCTGGAGGGGCACATGCAGGCCGAGGGGCTCGGACAGCTCTACGTGCGCCTGCTGACCAGCAACTTCGAGGAAGCCGTCGCTGCGCGCGCCGAGAAGCGCCCACCGGCCTTCCCTGACGACAAATAAGTCAGCACCGACGATAAGTAGCACCACCACGACGGGAGTACGCGCGCGTGATCACCGCAACGGACCTGGAGGTCCGCGCCGGAGCGCGCACCCTGCTCGCCGCCGAAGGCCCGGCGCTGCGCATCCAGCCCGGCGACCGGATTGGGCTGGTCGGCCGCAATGGCGCCGGCAAGACCACCACCATGCGCATCCTGGCCGGGGAAGGCGAACCGTACGCCGGCAGCGTCACCCGCACGGGGGAGGTCGGCTACCTGCCCCAGGACCCGCGGGAAGGCAACCTCGACGTGCTGGCCCGCGACCGCGTGCTCTCCGCGCGCGGACTGGACGCGATCCTGGTCGACCTGGAGAAGCAGCAGGTGTTGATGGCCGAGGTCGTCGACGACGGCGCCCGCGACAAGGCGATCCGCCGCTACGGCCAGCTCGAGGAGCGATTCGCCGCACTGGGCGGCTACGCCGCCGAGAGTGAGGCGGGCCGGATCTGCACCAGTCTGGGACTGCCCGAACGGGTGTTGACCCAGCCGCTACGCACCCTGTCCGGCGGGCAGCGCCGCCGGGTGGAGCTGGCTCGCATCCTGTTCGCTGCCGCCGAGGGCGGAGCGGGCGGTTCGAGTGGCACCACCTTGCTGCTCGACGAACCGACCAACCACCTCGACGCCGATTCAATCGGCTGGCTGCGCGATTTCCTGAAGAACCACAGTGGGGGGCTGGTGCTGATCAGCCACGACGTGGGCCTGCTGGCCGACGTGGTCAACCGGGTGTGGTTCCTGGATGCGGTGCGCGGCGAAGCCGACGTGTACAACATGGGCTGGCAGAAATACCTCGACGCCCGGGCCACCGATGAGCAGCGCCGCCGCCGGGAGCGGGCCAACGCCGAACGCAAGGCCACCGCGTTGCGTACCCAAGCCGCCAAGATGGGCGCCAAAGCCACCAAAGCCGTTGCAGCGCAGAATATGCTGCGCCGCGCTGAACGGATGATGGCGGAGCTGGACGATGAGCGGGTGGCCGACAAGGTGGCCCGGATCAAATTCCCCACCCCGGCGGCGTGCGGAAAGACGCCGCTGATGGCCAGCGGACTGACCAAGATGTACGGCTCGCTGGAGATCTTCAGCGGTGTCGACCTGGCCATCGACCGCGGTTCGCGGGTGGTGGTACTGGGGCTCAACGGCGCCGGCAAGACCACCCTGCTGCGTCTGCTCGCCGGAGTGGAAACCCCCGACGCCGGCCAGCTCGAACCTGGGCACGGCTGCAAGATCGGCTACTTCGCCCAGGAGCACGACACCATCGACAACGCAGCAACGGTGTGGGAGAACATCGTTCATGCGGCTCCCGACACGTCCGAGCAGGACCTGCGCGGACTGCTGGGCGCGTTCATGTTCACCGGGCTGCAGCTGGAACAAGCGGCCGGCACACTGTCCGGCGGTGAGAAGACCCGCCTGGCCCTGGCCGGTCTGGTGGCGTCCACGGCGAACGTGCTGCTGCTCGACGAACCGACCAACAACCTGGACCCGGCTTCGCGGGAGCAGGTGCTCGATGCGCTGCGCAGCTATGCGGGCGCGGTGGTGCTGGTGACCCACGACCCGGGTGCGGCCGAGGCATTGGACCCTCAGCGTGTGGTGTTGTTGCCCGACGGCACCGAAGACCATTGGTCGGCGGACTACCGCGATCTGATCGAGCTCGCCTAGCGGCCTGTCGGCATTTCCCTCAAAGTCGCCCGTCAGGGCCGCCGCCTTCCTACGCTGAACCCGTCCAGGCGGCGAGGGGATGGTGAGGGGACGTGGCAACGACGACGAAACCCAAGAAGCTGCGTGATCGGCAGCTGGTCGAGTTGCGCACCGCCTACGAAGGTGGAGCGAGTATCCGGACCTTGGCGGCATCGACAGGACGCTCCTACGGATCGGTGCACAGCATGCTGCGGGAGTCCGGGGCGGCGATGCGCAGCCGGGGTGGGCCCAACCACCGCACCCGTTCGCGCTAGCGCTCCTGCCGAGCACCTCGCCGAACGTGCACGCAGAGCGAGATTTCGGCGGGAAATTCGGTCTGAGTACACGCTCGGTGTGTGAACCGTCCCAGCCCAGCGAAATCAGCTGTGCCGCACCGAGTCCTCGACCATGTCGAGGACCGCGGAGAGCCGCTGCGGGTCCTCGCCCGAGGCCAGTCGCGCGATCAGGCCGTCGAGCACCAGATCCAGATAGCAGTGCAGAACTTCGGCAGCGACGTCGTTGCGCACCCGACCGGCCTGCTTCTGTCGCCGCAGCCGATCGGTTGTGGCAGCGGCCAATTCGGCTGACCGCTCCGCCCAGCCGCGGCTGAACTCCGGGTCGTGGCGCAACTTACGGGCGATCTCCAGCCGGGTGGCCAGCCAGTCGAACTGCTCGGGCGCGGCCAGCATGTCCCGCATCACGCCGATCAGGCCCTCCCGTGAGGTCAGATCGGCCATCCGCTCGGCGTCCTCGCGGGCCAACTCGAAGAACAGGGTGTCCTTGTCGCGGAAGTGATGGAAGATCGCCCCGCGCGACAAGCCCACCGTCTGCTCGAGTCGTCGCACCGTCGCCTGGTCGTAGCCGTAGGCGGCGAAACAACGCCGCGCGCCATCGAGGATCTGACGGCGCCGGGCCGCCAGGTGATCCTCGCTGACCCTGGGCATCAGGTGATCGCCGTCTACGCGGTCGTTGCGGACTTCAGCATGTTGCGCAGCACGTACTGCAGGATGCCGCCGTTGCGGTAGTAGTCGGCCTCACCGGGGGTGTCGATACGCACCACCGCGTCGAATTCGACCTTCTCTCCGCTCTGCTTGGTGGCGGTGACCTTGACCGTCTTCGGCGTCTTGCCGGCATTGAGTTCTTCGATACCGACGATGTCGAAGGTCTCGGTGCCGTCCAGGCCCAGTGACTGTGCGCTCTCGCCGACCGGGAACTGCAGCGGGATCACGCCCATACCGATCAGGTTCGAGCGGTGGATGCGCTCGAAGGACTCGGTGATGACGGCCTTCACGCCCAGCAGTGTGGTGCCCTTGGCCGCCCAGTCGCGTGAGGAGCCGGATCCGTATTCCTTGCCGCCGAGCACCACCAGCGGGATACCGGCCTTCTGGTAGTTCACGCAGGCGTTGTAGATGAACTCCTTCGGGCCACCCTCCTGAGTGAAGTCCCGGGTGTAGCCACCCTGGGTGCCCTCCAGCCCAATGGTGTCGAGAACCCGGTTCTGCAGCCGGATGTTGGCGAAGGTGCCGCGGACCATGACCTCGTGGTTGCCGCGACGGCTGCCCAGTGAGTTGTAGTCCTTGCGCTCCACGCCGTGGGAGTCCAGGTAGTCCGCGGCCGGGGTGCCGGGCTTGATCGGGCCGGCAGGGCTGATGTGGTCGGTGGTCACCGAGTCACCCAGCAGGGCCATCACGCGGGCTCCCTTGATGTCGGCGACCGGCTCGGGCTCCATCCCCATGCCATCGAAGTACGGCGCCTTGCGCACGTAGGTCGACGCTTCGTCCCAGGCGAAGGTGTCGCCGTCCGGGGTGGGCAGGTTGCGCCAGTTCTCGTCGCCGGCGAAGACATCGGCGTAGGACTTACGGAACATGTCCTGGCTGATCGCCGACTTGATGGTGTCGTCGATCTCCTGGGCCGACGGCCAGATGTCGCGCAGGAAGACGTCGTTGCCGTGCGAGTCCTTACCCAGCGAGTCGGTCTCGAAGTCGAAGTCCATGGTGCCGGCCAGGGCGTAGGCGATCACCAGCGGCGGCGACGCCAGGTAGTTCATCTTGACGTCGGGGGAGATACGGCCCTCGAAGTTGCGGTTGCCCGACAGCACGGCGGTGACGGTCAGGTCTTCTTCATTGACCGCCTTGGAGATCTCCTCAGGCAGCGGACCGGTGTTGCCGATACAGGTGGTGCAGCCGTAACCGCCCAGGTAGAAGCCGAGCTTCTCCAGGTAGGGCCAGAGGCCGGCCTTCTCGTAGTAGTCGGTCACGACCTGGCTGCCCGGCGCCATGTTGGTCTTCACCCAGGGCTTGGACGACAGGCCCTTCTCGACGGCATTGCGGGCCAGCAGGGCCGCGCCGATCATCACCGACGGGTTGGAAGTGTTGGTGCAGGAGGTGATACCCGCGACCGCCACGGCACCGTGGTCGAGGATGAACTCGCCGCGCTCGCCCTTGACGCGCACCGGCTTGCTCGGCCGGCCCTCGGCGCCGTTGGCGGCGGACTGCACATCTACGGCACCGTCGTCGGCGAAGGACAGCGAGACCGGGTCGGAGGCCGGGAAGGATTCCTCGATGGCTTCATCGAGCTTGGTCTCCGGTGTCGGATGCTGCTCTTCAACGTAGTTGTGGATGTCTTTGCGGAAAGCGATCTTGCTCTCCGACAACAGGATTCGGTCCTGCGGGCGCTTCGGGCCGGCGATCGACGGGACCACGGTGGACAGGTCCAGCTCCAAGTACTCGGAGAAAACCGGCTCGCGGTCGGGGTTGTGCCACATGCCTTGAACCTTGGCGTAGGCCTCGACCAGCGCGAGCTGCTCGTCGGTCCGGCCGGTCAGGCGCAGGTAGTTGATGGTCTCTTCGTCGATCGGGAAGATCGCGCAGGTGGAACCGAATTCAGGGCTCATGTTGCCCAGGGTGGCGCGGTTGGCCAGCGGTACCTCGGCGACGCCCTTGCCGTAGAACTCGACGAACTTGCCCACCACGCCGTGCTTGCGCAGCATTTCGGTGACGGTCAGCACGACATCGGTGGCGGTGACGCCCGGCTGAATCTCACCGGTCAGTTTGAAGCCGACGACGCGGGGGATCAGCATCGACACGGGCTGGCCCAGCATGGCGGCTTCGGCCTCGATACCGCCGACGCCCCAGCCCAGCACGCCCAGGCCGTTCTGCATGGTGGTGTGACTGTCGGTACCGACGCAGGTGTCGGGGTAGGCCTGTCCGTCACGCACCATGACGGTGCGGGCCAGGTACTCGATGTTGACCTGGTGCACGATGCCGGTGCCGGGCGGGACGACCTTGAAGTCATCGAAAGCGCCCTGGCCCCAACGCAGGAACTGGTAACGCTCGGCGTTGCGCTCGTACTCCAGGGCGACGTTGCGCTCGAAGGCGTCGGAGGTGCCGAAGACGTCGAGGATCACGGAGTGGTCGATGACCATCTCGGCGGGGGAGAGCGGGTTGACCTTGTTCGGGTCACCACCGAGGGCGGTGACGGCCTCACGCATGGTGGCCAGGTCCACCACGCAGGGCACGCCGGTGAAGTCCTGCATGATCACCCGGGCCGGGGTGAACTGAATCTCGATGCTGGGCTCGGCGGCCGGGTCCCAGTTGGCGATCGCGTTGATGTGCTCGGTGGTGATGTTGGCGCCGTCTTCGGTGCGCAGCAGGTTCTCGGCCAGCACCTTGAGGCTGTAGGGGAGCTTCTCGGTGCCCGGCACCGCGTCAAGACGGTAGATCTGATATTCGTTGTCGCCCACCACCAGGGTGTCGCGGGCTCCGAATGAATTCACCGAATCAGTGCTGGTCACGTCAACTCCCCGAGATCGAGTTCTCCTCCATCGACGGGTCCGCGCCGACGGGCGCCCCAACCCTAACAGTACGATTGTCCTGTATAAAGTAAGGTTCACCTCACTTGGTCGGGGTTGATACCGTCTTCACTCGTGACGATCCTGCACCCGCCGGCCTATATTCCCGGCGAGCTCTGCATCACCGTCGGCCTGGACCCCGCCACACCTCCCGATGACTGCATGGCGCTGGTCAAGGTTGCTGTCGCCGCCGACGGGGTGAGTGCCCCGGCATCCGACGTGCCGGCGCTGCGCGAGGTCGTGGCGCAGGCGGGCCGCGACGGGATCGACCTCAAAATCGTCGAAGTCGCGCGCAACCCCGGAATGGACACCGCGCTGCGCGACGTCGCCACCGTGGTCGGTTACGACTATCCGGATTCCACCGTCCTGGTGGTCAGCACAAATTTCGTCGGCAGCTACAGCGGCCAGTTTCACCGGTCCAAGCTGGAGGCCGCCGAGGATCACGCCAAAACCGGTGATCCGGTGGTGTCGGCCCAGAATTTCCTGCAGGAATTGACCACCCCCGATCTGCCCTGGACGGCTCTGACGGTGGTGCTCCTGGCGGGGGTGGCGGCCGCAGCAGTCGGCACCCGCTTTCTGCAGCGTCGCAGCAAACTAACCGCGACACGCGCCGAAGCTAACGATTAGCGCCACTAGCTGCGTAAATCTGGAAATTAGGCGACTATTGGCCGCCCGACGGTGCTCTGGGGCAAATTAATAGGTCACCGAATGGTCACAACCGGCTTAACTACATCAATGTAGTTTGTTACGAACGTTTCTCCAGTGACTTATGTGACGTATGGTCTCAAAAGGCGCAGCTGTTAACCCCTGTTGTTTCTGTGCTTTTGCCACCGGCCGAAGCTCGGCGCCGCCTGCTCAGAGTCCGAGGAGAACCAAGCCGAAATGAGACGCATCCGCTGTGGCTCCGATGGCTCTGCTTTCCGACTGGCCACCCGCTTCACCAAGCCCGCGACGGTGACGGTGCTCAGCGCCGCAATGCTGCTGGGCACCCCCGGACTGGCCACAGCCCAGCCCGGACAGGACCCCGACGGTATTGCCGCCCTGATCGCCGACGTCGCCGACGCCAACCAACAACTGCAGAATCTGGGCGCGCAGATCGCCGAGGAGAAGGAGGGGGTCAACAAGGCCCTGGTGGACCTGCAGACCGCACGCGACGATGCCGCCGCTGCCCAGCGCGAGGTCGAAGTCGGTCATCAGGCGATCGCCGACGCCGATGCAGCGATCGCCGCCGCGCAGCGCCGCTTCAACACCTTTGCCGCGTCGACCTACGTCAACGGCCCCTCGGACAGCTATCTGACCGCGGCCAACCCCTCGGAGATGATCGCCACGGCCGCCGCCGGCCAGTCCCTGGCACTGAGCTCCCAGCAGGCCCTGGACAACCTCAAGCGAGCCCGCACCGAACAACTGAACAAGGAGTCGGCGGCTCGGCTGGCCAAGCAGAAAGCCGACCAAGCGCTCGCGGACGCGCAGTCCAGCCAGGACGCCGCCGTGGCCGCACTCACCGACACCCAGCGCAAGTTCGGCGAGCAGCAGGGCGAGATCGACCGGTTGGCCGCCCGTCGCAGCCAGGCCCAAGCCAAGCTTGCCGCCGCTCGCGGCAGCGACACGCCCCAGGGCGGACAGGCTTCGCCCGGGGGCACCGGCGGCGACCGATGGGGAAATCCTGGCGCTCCCGTCGCCGGTCCCATGGCCGCCAGTCAGCCCGCACACTGGGACGGTCCCTGGGACCCGACCCTGCCGATGATCCCCAGCGCCGATGTCCCCGGTGACCCGATCGCGGTCATCAACCAGGTACTGGGAATCTCCCAGACCTCGGCACAGGTCACGGCCAATCTGGGTCAGAAGTTCCTGCAGTCCATCGGGTTGGCCAAGCCGGACTCCACCGGTATCAACAACGGCCAGATTCCGCGGGTCTACGGCAAGCAGGCCTCTGAATACGTGATTCGCCGTGGGCTTGCCCAGCGCGGTGTGCCCTACTCCTGGGGCGGTGGCACGGCCGCGGGTCCGGGCCGCGGGATCGGCTCTGGATCGGGCACCGTCGGTTTCGACTGCTCCGGACTGATCCTGTACGCGTTCGCCGGCGTCGGTATCAAGCTGCCGCACTACTCGGGCTCGCAGTACAAGATGGGGCGCCAGATCCCGTCGGCGCTCGCGCGGCGCGGCGACGTCATCTTCTACGGGCCGGGTGGCAGTCAGCACGTGACGCTCTACCTCGGCAACGGCCTGATGCTGGAGGCGCCCGACGTGGGCCAGACAGTGAAGGTGTCCCCGGTACGCAAGAGCGGTATGACGCCTTTCGTGGTCCGATACATCGAGTACTGACGGCGGAGCAATGCAACAGATTTCCTTACGACTATCTCGCCTCATGGGGTCGCTGCTGGTGGCGATCCCCGTGATGCTGGGCCTGGCTGCGCCGGCTTCGGCCGACCCCGGCTGGGACCCCACACTGCCGGCCACGATCAGCGCCGGCGCGCCCGGTGACCCGCTGGCAATTGCCAACGCATCGCTGCAGGCCACCGCCAACGCCACCCAGACCACCATGGATCTGGGCCGCAAATTCCTGTCCGGCCTGGGGTTCAACGTCGGCGACGAGGCCGCCGGCAACGTGTCGCCCGGTCAGCGGGTGCACGGCAAGCAAGCCATCGAGTACGTCATTCGGCGCGGCGGCGCGCAGATGGGTGTGCCCTACTCCTGGGGCGGTGGATCGCTGACCGGCCCGAGCAAGGGAGTCGACTCCGGTGCGGGCACCGTCGGCTTCGACTGCTCGGGGCTGATGCGCTACGCGTTCGCTGGTGTCGGAGTGCTGATCCCACGCTTCTCCGGCGACCAGTACAACGCCGGCCGGCACATACCGCCCAGCCAGGCCAGGCGTGGGGATCTGATGTTGTACGGGCCCGGCGGCGGCCAGCACGTCACGATGTACCTAGGTGGCGGCAAGATGCTGGAGGCCTCGGGCAGTGCCGGCAAGGTGGTGGTCAGCCCGGTGAGGACGTCGGGAATGACGCCCTACCTGACCCGGATAATCGAGTACTGAGCAGTCGCGACGAGCCCTTACGTCGACGGATGCTACGAACCCTGGAATAGTTGAACGCGGGCACAACGCTGCCCCTCGGCCACGTGCCGTGCAAGCAGTTGTGTCTGACCGACCTTTGTGGAGGATTTGTCGATGACGTCATCGGATGGGACGCCCGCGGGCGCCAGCGGTTTCCCCGGCTCGGCCGGTGCCGAGACAGGCACTGTCGGCGGTAGCGGGCTCGCCGCCGACGTACACGCGCTGGAGCGGGCCATCTTCGAGGTCAAGCGCGTCATCGTCGGCCAGGACCAGCTCGTCGAGCGCATCCTGGTCGGCCTGCTCGCCAAGGGCCACGTGCTGCTCGAGGGCGTGCCCGGCGTCGCCAAGACCCTGGCTGTCGAGACCTTCGCCAAGGTGGTGGGCGGAAACTTCGCCAGGATCCAGTTCACCCCGGACCTGGTGCCGACCGACATCATCGGCACCCGCATCTACCGGGCGGGCCGCGAGGAGTTCGACACCGAACTCGGGCCGGTGATGACCAACTTCCTGCTGGCCGACGAGATCAACCGTGCGCCGGCCAAGGTGCAGTCGGCGCTGCTCGAGGTCATGCAGGAACGCCAGGTCTCCATCGGCGGCAAGCGGTTCCCGCTGCCCAACCCGTTCCTGGTGATGGCCACGCAGAACCCGATCGAGCACGAGGGCGTCTACCCGCTGCCCGAGGCGCAGCGCGACCGCTTCCTGTTCAAGATCAACGTCAGCTACCCCTCACCGGAGGAGGAGCGCGAGATCATCTACCGGATGGGTGTCGCCCCGCCGGAGCCCAAGCAGATTCTGAGCACCGGTGACCTGGTGCGCCTGCAGGCCTTGGCGGCCAACAACTTCGTGCACCACGCGCTGGTGGACTACGTGGTGCGGGTCATCACCGCAACGCGTCACCCCGAGCAGTTCGGTATGCCGGACGTGAAGAACTGGTTGTCGTTCGGTGCGTCGCCGCGTGCCTCGCTGGGCATCATCTCCGCCTCTCGGGCACTGGCCCTGGTGCGCGGCCGCGACTATGTGATCCCGCAGGACGTCATCGAGGTCATCCCGGACGTGCTCCGGCACCGGCTGGTGCTGTCCTATGACGCACTCGCCGACGAGATCACCCCAGAGATCGTCATCAATCGGCTGCTGCAGACGGTGCCGCTGCCCCAGGTCAACGCGGTTCCACAGCAGCAACAGCACTCGCCGGCACCGGGTGCCCCGACCGCGGCGGCAGTGGCCGGCGGTCGGTGAGCGAGCCCGACACCGGGGCTGGATCGTCTCAGACGCCCGGAACCAGCACCGCTCCGCCGTCGATGCTGCGCGGAGGAATCCGCGATCCCAAGCTGGCGGCGGCGCTGCGCACCTTGGAGCTCACGGTCAAGCGCAAGCTCGACGGTGTGCTGCACGGCGACCACCTGGGCCTGATCCCAGGACCGGGCTCCGAGCCGGGGGAGTCGCGGCTCTACCAGCCCGGTGACGACGTACGCCGGATGGACTGGTCGGTCACGGCCCGTACCACCCATCCGCACGTCCGACAGATGATCGCCGATCGCGAGCTGGAGACCTGGCTGGTGGTGGACATGTCGGCCAGCATGGATTTCGGCACCTCCACCTGTGAGAAGCGTGACCTGGCGGTGGCCGCGGCGTCGGCCATCGTCTACCTCAACAGCGGCGGAGGTAACCGGCTGGGCGCGCTGGTCACCAACGGTCAGAACGTCGTACGTGTGCCGGCCCGCTCCGGCCGCAATCACGAGCAGACCCTGCTGCGGACCATCGCCACCATTCCACGCGCCCCCGTCGGGGTGCGCGGTGATCTGGCGGCGGCCATCGACGCGCTGCGCCGGCCCGAGCGCCGACGGGGTATGGCGGTCATCATCAGCGACTTCCTCGGCCCGATCAACTGGATGCGGCCACTGCGGGCGGTTGCCGCGCGGCACGAGGTGCTGGGCATCGAGGTCCTCGATCCGCGCGACGTCGAGCTACCCGACGTCGGCGACGTGGTTTTGCAGGACACCGAGTCCGGGGTCACCCGCGAGTTCACCATCGACGCCAAGCTTCGCGATGATTTCGCCCGGGCAGCGGTGGCCCACCACGCAGACGTCGTGCGGGCCTTGCGCAGCTGCGGTGCGCCGTTACTGGGGTTGCGGACCGACCGGGACTGGATCGCCGACATCGTCCGATTCGTCGAGTCACGCCGGCGCGGCGCGCTGGCGGGGACGCCGTGAACTCGACTCGTAAACAGACAGGTCTGTTATGACATTGCCGCTACTCGGGCCGATGACCTTGTCGGGCTTTGCGCACCCCTGGTTCTTCCTGTTCCTGTTCGTGGTCGTGGGGCTGGTCGTGCTCTACATCCTCATGCAGGTGGCACGGCAGCGGCGGATTCTGCGGTTCGCCAACATGGAGTTGCTGGAGAGCGTGGCGCCCAAGACGCCGACCCGCTGGCGCCATCTGTCGGCGGTCCTGCTGGTCAGCTCGCTGCTGCTGTTCACCGTCGCCATGGCGGGGCCCACCCACGACATCCGGATTCCGCGCAACCGTGCCGTGGTGATGCTGGTGATCGACGTCTCGCAGTCGATGCGGGCCACCGACGTCGCACCCTCCCGGTTGGCGGCCGCGCAGGAAGCCGGCAAGCAGTTCGCCGACGAGCTCACCGCGGGCATCAACCTGGGCCTGATCGCCTACGCAGGCACGGCGACCGTGCTGACTTCGCCGACCACCAATCGTGAGGCGACCAAGGCCGCGATCGACAAGCTGCAACTGGCGGACCGCACCGCCACCGGCGAGGGAATCTTCACCGCGCTGCAGGCGATCGCCACCGTGGGCGCCGTCATCGGCGGTGGTGACACCCCGCCACCGGCCCGGATCGTGCTGCTCTCCGACGGCAAGGAGACCGTGCCGTCCAACCCTGACAACCCCAAAGGGGCGTTCACCGCGGCGCGGACCGCTAAGGACCAGGGGGTGCCGGTGTCGACGATCTCGTTCGGCACGGCCTACGGCTACGTCGAGATCAACGAGCAGCGTCAGCCGGTACCGGTCGACGACGACTCGCTGAAGAAGATCGCCGACCTCTCCGGCGGTAGCGCCTACACCGCCTCCAGCCTGGCCCAGCTCAAAGAGGTCTATGCAACCCTGCAGGACCAGATCGGCTTCGAGACCATTCGCGGTGAGGCCAGCACCGGCTGGCTCCGGCTGGGCGCCTTTGTCTTGGCGCTGGCCGGGTTCACTGCGCTGCTGCTCAACCGCCGCTTGCCCGCCTAGCCCCGCCCTCAGTAGTTGACTCTGCGCTCATGGCGCAAAAGTGCGAGTAGCCCGCGCCCTGTGCGCAGAGCCAACGTGTCGATTCGATAGGTTATGCCGGTGACAGACAGCGAAGCCCCCGCAGTAAAGCCCGCATTTGTGTCTCGCTCGGTCCTCGTCACCGGTGGAAACCGGGGAATCGGACTGGCGATCGCCCAACGCCTGGCGGCCGACGGACACAAGGTTGCGGTCACCCACCGGGGGTCCGGTGCGCCCGAGGGACTGTTCGGGGTGGTGTGCGATGTCACCGACAACGAAGCCGTCGACCGCGCCTTCAAGGAGGTCGAGGAGCATCAGGGCCCGGTGGAGGTTCTGGTGGCCAACGCCGGTATCTCCAAAGACGCCTTCCTGATGCGGATGACCGAGGAGCGCTTCGAAGAGGTCATCAACGCCAACCTCACCGGGGCATTCCGGGTGACGCAACGCGCGTCGCGCAGCATGCAGCGCAAGCGGTTCGGCCGGATCATCTACATCGGATCGGTATCGGGCATGTGGGGCATCGGCAATCAGGCCAACTATGCGGCGGCCAAGGCCGGTCTGATCGGCATGGCCCGGTCGATCTCTCGGGAGCTGTCCAAGGCGGGCGTGACGGCCAACGTCGTCGCTCCCGGCTACATCGACACCGAGATGACCCGGGCCCTCGACGAGCGGATCCAGGAGGGTGCGCTGGACTTCATCCCCGCCAAGCGGGTCGGTACCGCCGAGGAGGTGGCCGGAGCGGTCAGCTTCCTGGCCTCCGAGGATGCCGGCTACATCGCCGGCGCGGTCATCCCCGTCGACGGCGGTATGGGTATGGGCCACTAACGAACTGTTCAGATTCGAAGATAGGGAACTTCATGGCAGGCATTCTCGAAGGCAAGCGGATCCTGGTCACCGGGATCATCACCGACTCGTCCATCGCATTCCACATCGCCAAGGTCGCCCAGGAGGCCGGCGCGCAACTGGTGTGCACCGGATTCGACCGGCTGCGGCTGATCCAGCGGATCATCGACCGGCTGCCCGAGTCGGCGCCCCTGCTTGAGCTCGACGTGCAGAACAACGAACACCTCGACACGCTGGCCGCCCGCGTCACCGAGGTGATCGGCGAGGGCAACAAGCTCGACGGGGTGGTGCACTCCATCGGATTCATGCCGCAGACCGGCATGGGAATCAACCCGTTCTTCGACGCGCCCTACGAGGACGTTGCCAAGGGCATCCACATCTCCGCGTACTCCTACGCGTCGCTGGCCAAGGCGGTGCTGCCGATCATGAACCCCGGCGGCTCCATCGTCGGCATGGACTTCGACCCGACCCGGGCGATGCCGGCCTACAACTGGATGACGGTGGCCAAGAGCGCCCTGGAGTCGGTCAACCGGTTTGTGGCGCGTGAAGCTGGGCAGGTCGGCGTACGGTCCAACCTCGTGGCAGCAGGTCCGATTCGGACGCTGGCCATGAGCGCGATCGTGGGTGGAGCGCTCGGCGAGGGAGCCGGGGAGCAGATCCGGTTGCTTGAAGAGGGCTGGGACCAGCGCGCCCCGATCGGCTGGGACATGAAGGACCCGACGCCGGTGGCCAAGACGGTCTGCGCGCTGATGTCCGACTGGCTGCCCGCCACCACCGGGACGATCGTCTACGCCGACGGCGGCGCACACACTCAGCTGCTCTGAACGGCGCTTCATGGACATCGACGCCGTCCTGCTGCTGTCGTTCGGCGGCCCTGAAGGGCCCGAGCAGGTTCGGCCGTTCCTGGAGAACGTCACTCGGGGCCGAGGCGTGCCTGCCGCCCGGTTGGACGCGGTGGCCGAGCACTATCTGCACTTCGGCGGAGTATCGCCGATCAACGGGATCAACAGAGCGCTGGCAGACGCCCTGCGCGCCGAATTGCCGGAACTTCCAGTCTATTTCGGCAACCGCAACTGGGAACCCTACGTCGAGGACACGGTGGCCCAGATGGCGGCCGACGGCGTTCGGCGCGCCGCGGTGTTTCCCACCTCGGCGTGGGGTGGCTACTCCGGCTGCGATCAGTACGCCGAGGACGTCGCCCGGGCGCGCCAGGCAACCGGCGCGGGCGCGCCCGAACTGGTCAAACTGCGCCAATACTTCGACCATCCGCTGTTCGTCACCATGTTCGCCGAGGCGATCGCTGCCGCTGCAGACAGCCTGCCGGCCGATCTTCGGGCCGGCGCTCGGCTGGTGTTCACCGCGCATTCCATCCCGGTCCGCGCCGATGAGCGCTACGGACCGCGGATCTACAGCCGCCAGGTCGCGCACGCTACGAGTCTGGTTGCCGCCGCCGCGGGCTACACCGATTACGACCAGGTGTGGCAGTCGCGCTCGGGACCGCCGCAGGTGCCCTGGCTGGAACCCGACGTCGAAGCTCATCTGGCCGCACTGGCGGACGCCGGGGTGTCTGCGGTGATCGTGTGCCCCATTGGATTTCTCAGCGACAACATCGAGGTGGTCTGGGACCTGGACAACGAGGTCCAGTCCCAGGCGCAGGCGGCGGGCATCGCGTATGCCCGCGCGGTCACTCCGAACGCCGATCCGCGGTTGGCCCGCCTGGCCCGCGGCCTGATCGAGGAACTGCGTGACGGCGCTGCGCCGCAACGTGTCACCGAACCGAGCGGCCTGGGCTGCGGATTCGGCGTCGACGGGACGCCGTGCGGGTCGTCGCACTGCGTTGCTGTGGTGGCGCCTCCCGGCTAGCGAGGCGGCGGCACTACGGTCCTAGTTTCGCCAGGCAGAGTGCAGAATGGCCGTCACCGCCGCGCTGCGTGCTGAGCGAACCACCGCCGTCAACGGCGCAACGGTGTCCACGGCGCGCTGCACCGCAGCCGAGGTCTGGGCGCTGGCGGTCAGCAGATCGGCACTGACGACGATGATCGCCTCGACGTGTGCGGCACTCTGCAGCACGCGCACCGCGCGGGTGGGCGCGTGGTCTGGAATCCTGTGCACGAGGGCGGCTTCCATCATCTGTTCCACCCGCAGTCGCGGATCTTCTACACCATATTCGGCCCACCGTGAGCCGGTGGAGCCCAGGGCTTCGGCGGCCGTGCGTACCGCCGACCGCAAGGCGTATTCGGCGTCGCCCACATCGTGCTGTTCGGGGGCCGGCACGTTGGTCAACGGGAAGACGGTCCAGCACAATTCGGCGTCGTCGTCTTCGCCCGGATCGGCGACTTCGGAGTAGGTCGGAACCAGTCCGAGCGGGGACGAGGTGTCAGCCGACCCGATCAGCACAGCCTCGCCGGCCAGGATCGCCTCCTGCTGGAACGGGGTCCCGGCAGGCAATCCGCGGACATCCCCCGGTACGGGAAACACCGGTCGGATGCCATCGCCTGCGGCTGCCAGGCCCGCGCCGCGCACCAACTGCAGCAGCGCTGCCGTGCCCCCGCCGCTCGCGTCCGGCCATGACAGGCCGATGCTGCTCGCGACGACGGCATCGTGGGCAGCCACCGATTGCACTGGCGCCCAGGCCGATAATGCGTCCAGCACGTCGTCCGGGGCGGCCCGACCGGCAAGCCAGGCGTTGGCCCACACCGACAGCGAAGTACTCGGGCACCACATAATGCAAGGCAGTGTAGTTGCCCGGATCTTCACCTCCGGACCGCATAGGTCCGGGCCGTTCTCGGGCTATCCTGACCGCATGCCGACTGCCCTGATCTGGTTGGTCTTCGCACTCGGGCTCGCAGGAGCCGAGGCCCTCACCGGCGACATGTTCCTGCTGATGCTCTCCGGTGGTGCGCTGTCGGCAGCGGCCACCAGCGCCGTCACCGACTGGCCGCTGTGGACCGATGGCGCGGTGTTCCTGGTGGTGTCCGTGCTGTTGCTGGTCTTGGTGCGCCCCGCGTTGCGTCGCCGGTTGTGGTCGACGGCGGACGGGGAGACCGGGGTGCTGGCGCTGCAGGGCAAGGCCGCACTGGTACTCGACCGTGTAGAGCAGCACGGCGGCCGGATCAAGCTGAACGGCGAGGTGTGGACTGCCCGGCCGCTCACCGACGGTGACGTCTTCGAACCGGGGGAGCAGGTCACTGTGATGCATATCGATGGAGCCACCGCGGTGGTCAGCAAGGTCCTGTAACGAAAGGAATCGTCATGGAAGGCGTCACAACGGGGCTGTTGTTGCTGGCCGTGCTGGTGGTGTTCGCGATAATCGTGGTCGCCAAGTCGGTCGCGTTGATCCCGCAGGCCGAGGCGGCGGTCATCGAACGCCTGGGCCGCTACAGCCGCACCGTCAGCGGTCAGCTGACCCTGCTGGTGCCCTTCATCGACCGGGTGCGGGCCCGCATCGACCTGCGTGAGCGGGTGGTGTCGTTCCCGCCGCAGCCGGTGATCACCGAGGACAACCTGACCCTGAACATCGACACCGTCGTCTACTTCCAGGTCACCAACCCCAAGGCCGCGGTCTATGAAATCAGCAACTACATCGTGGGCGTGGAACAGCTCACCACCACCACGCTGCGCAACGTGGTCGGCGGGATGACGCTGGAACAGACGCTGACCTCACGTGAGGTGATCAACAGCCAGCTGCGCGGCGTGCTCGACGAGGCGACCGGACGCTGGGGCCTGCGGGTGGCCCGGGTGGAGCTGCGCAGCATCGATCCGCCCCCGTCGATCCAGGCGTCGATGGAGAAGCAGATGAAAGCCGACCGCGAGAAGCGGGCCATGATCCTGACCGCCGAGGGCCAGCGCGAGGCCGCCATCAAACAGGCCGAAGGCCAGAAGCAGTCCGAGATCCTGACGGCCGAGGGCGCCAAGCAGGCGGCGATCCTGGCCGCCGAAGGTGAGCGGCAGTCCCGGATGCTGCGGGCCCAAGGTGAGCGGGCCGCGGCCTACCTGCAGGCCCAAGGGCAGGCCAAGGCGATCGAGAAGACTTTCGCGGCGATCAAGGCCGGCCGGCCCACCCCGGAGTTGCTGGCTTACCAGTACCTGCAGGTGCTGCCGGAGATGGCGCGCGGTGGGGCCAACAAGGTGTGGGTGGTGCCCAGTGATTTCGGCACCGCCCTGCAGGGCTTCACCAAACTGCTCGGTGCTCCCGGCGAAGACGGCGTCTTCCGCTACCAGCCGTCACCCGTCGACGATCATCCGAACCAGCACGAGGACGACAGCGAGGAAGTCGCCGACTGGTTCACCACCAAGACCGATCCGGCGATCGCGCAGGCGGTCGCCAAGGCCGAGGCGGATGCCCGCAAGCCGGTCGAGGGCACTGCGCTGCCCCCGCAGCTCGATCCCGGCCTGGCGTGAGCGCTCTGACGGCTCGGCCGACCTACGCGGCCTTGGCCGCGTTTTTGGCCGGTGACGCGGTGGCATCGGCGATCCCGGTGCCCTATGTCGCCAAGAACATGGATGCCATGCGGATTCCCGCCGAGGTGCGCTGGGCGGTCCCGGTGGCCAAAGCCGCCACCGCGCTGGGGCTGGCGTCGGTGTTCCGGTTCCCGGGCGTCGCCCGTCTCACCACCGGGCTGTTGACGGCGTATTTCGCCGGTGCACTCGGAATCCACCTGCGAGTGCGGAACCGGGTTGCCAACATCGTGCCCGCGGTGCTGTTCCTGGTGGTGTTCGCCGTGATGACGGTCCAGGGCCCGCACACCGCCGGCGGCGGGGTACGGGCCCTGGAGTAGTCGTGCTCTCGGGTGTCTAGCCTCGGCGGCTGGCGGTGGTGTGCTCGTCGAGGGTGGTCGCCTTGTAGGCGTAGGCCGCCACGACCGCGCCCAGCACCTGGGCGATCACGTAGACCCAGAGGAACTTCCAGGCGAAGATCCCCGACAGCATCAGGCCGAAGGTGATAGCCGGGTTGAACGCGCCGCCCGAGATCGCACCGACCGCCACCACGCCGACAGTCACCACGAATCCGATCGCCAGACCGTAGAAGCTGTTGCCGGCGCTGTCTTTGCTGGTCGCCGTGTGCAGAACGACATAACACAAGGCAAACGTGAATACCAATTCGGCCAAGAATGCAGGCCAGACAGCGCCGCTCAGATCAAGTGTCTCGGCGGCGTACTTGTCGTGCCACAACCCGAATCCGACACCGAACGCGGCGAGTGCACCGGCCAACTGCGCAACGATATAGGGGCCCAGATCATTCAAGGGCAGTGCGCCTCGCAGATACGCGGCCACCGACACCGCCGGGTTGAGGTGGCCACCCGAGATGTGCCCGCTGGCGTAGACCATCACCATCAGCACCGAGCCGATACCCAGGGCGACAGCGGCGACACAGTCCGTGCCAGACAAGACGATGCCGAGCACAGCGAACATGAAAACGAACGTGCCGATCATTTCGGTCAAATATTTGCGCACCGCGGCGTTCCGATCAGCCATTGATCCGGTCCCTTCACTCCGTCGAGCACATGTCGAATTTGTGCTGTGCCAGCACATGGCACTAAAGAAGACTGTAACGGCGTAGGGGCCAGCTCACGCCATTCGTAGACCGCTTTTCACCGAATTGTTGCTGGATTAAGCAGGGGTTCGTGTTGTTTGCCGAGAATTTCGGTTATCAGTCCCGTCGCAATTCACCGCCGCCGCTTCCGCGGACGAACAGCGTCAACAGTCTTCTGCCGACCGTCGCGGTGGCCGAGGCGTTCGCCACCGCGACCGTGATCTGGTCGCCGAACCGTCGGCGGAGATCGTGTTGGAGCCTGTCGTGCAGCGTCGTCTCCGAAGCCGGGCAGCCTCGGCAGGCCCCGGACAACCGCACCCGCACCTGATCACTGCTGACCCCTACCAGTTCGATCGCTCCGCCGTGCGATGCGGCGATCGCGCCGATTGGCCCTGCGAGCAGATCCTCAACCACCTGTGTGATGTCGCCGGTGGGCTCGATGGGCTCCACCTGCCAGTGCGTGGGGTCTCGCAGGGCCTCATCGAGGGCGACGCGGATCTCGTCGCCGCGATCTCGCCAAAGATGCCCCGGGCTCAGTGTGATCACTATGGCGTTCCCGTTCACCGCCAGTTCCTCGATGACGCCGACGTCCTGCAACGCGCCCAGTCGGCCCGGTGCCCACCGCACCCGCCCACCGGCGGGCATGCGGTCGTGGGGCGCGATCCATCGCACCCGTTGCGGGTCTTCTGTCGCCTCGGCGTGCAGGGGGATCATGTGCTCACAGCCGCCGCGATCGACTTGGCGATAAACGCCATCGCCCAGGCCAAGACGAACATATAGCCGAACGCGAAGGCGGGCCAGCGCCAGGTATTGGTCTCGCGGCGCATCACCGCGACGGTGGACATGCACTGCAGCGCGAACATGAAGTAGACCAGCAGTGCGATCACCGTCGACGTGGTCAAGACCCGACCGCCGTGATCATCGGTCAGCGCAGCCAGCGCCTGGTGTGGGTCGGCAGGGTTGGTCGCCGCCGAGACTTGACCGAGGGTGGAGACGAACACCTCCCGCGCCGACAGGGATCCGACCAGTGCTATATCGATGCGCCAGTCGAAGCCCAAAGGCGCAAAGACCGGCTCGATGGCCCTGCCGAGCCCGGCGGCGTAGCTGTGGTCCAGTACGTAGGCCGAGGCCTCGGGCGGGGTCAGCTGGGCAGTCTCGGCGGAGCGGGTTGGCAGATTCATCAACACCCACAGCACCATCGACGTCGCCAAGATGATGGTGCCTGCCTTGCGTAAGAAGATCTTTGCCGCAGACCAGATCGCCACCAGCACTGCTGTGGGAGCAGGAAAACGATAGGGCGGAAGCTCCATGGTGAACGGCAGCAGGTCGCTGCGCAGAATCGTCGACTTGAACACTGATGCGGCCAGCAGTGCCGAGAGACCACCGCCGAGGTAGAGGCCGAACATGGTGACGCCTTGGGCGCTGAAGCCCCACCATCGGTCCTGCGGGGCCACCAGGAGGCCGACGAGCAGGGTATAGACCGGTAGTCGTGCCGAGCAGGTCATCAGTGGCGCGCTGATGATGGTGGCGATTCGATCCCGCGACGCCGGCAGGGTGCGGGTAGCCATGATCCCGGGGACCGCGCAGGCGAACGAGGAGAGCATAGCCACGAACGCGCGGCCCTCAAGCCCCGTGCGCGCCATCACGCGGTCCATCAGGAACGCGGCGCGAGACATGTATCCGACATTTTCCAGCAGTGCGATCATCAAGAACAGCAGCACGATCTGCGGAAGGAACTGCAACACGGTCCCGACGCCGCCCACGATGCCGTCACCGATCAGACCACCGGCCACCGTGCCGCCGAGGTGGTCGTTGACTTCAGACCCCAGCCAGTCCAGTCCGGCGGCGACACGGTCCTGCAGCGGCGCTGCGACGGTGAAGATGATCTGGAAGAACGCGAACATCACCGAGAAGAAGATGACGATGCCCCACAGTGGGTGCAGGACCAGTTCGTCGATTCGGCTGGTACGCCGATCACGTTGCGGGGCAATGTAATCGGCGGACGCAAGCACCGATTCCCCCCAGCTGTCGAGTGCGTCAGGATCGGCGGGCGGCAGCACCGCAGGACGCGACCAGGAGCGGCTGGACGCCAACAGTGTGCGCAGCTCCTCGATCCCCGACCCGCGGTTCGCGATGACGGCGAGCACGGGGATACCTAACGCGGCCGTGAGCGCGTCGAGGTCGATTCGGCCCTGGCGGGCAAGCAATTCATCGGTCATGGTCAGCACCAGAACCGTGGGTAGATCCAGGCGCAGCACCTGGCTCACCAGCACGATCGAGCGGCGCAAGGTGGTGGCGTCGGCGACCAGCACGACCGCGTCGGGCCGATCCAGGCTGCTGATGCCTCCGGCCAGCACGTCAGCGACCACCTGCTCGTCCGGGCTGATCGGATCCAGGCTGTAAGTGCCGGGCAGGTCTTCGATGGCCAACTCGACGTCTCCGACGGTCAGCACGCCGACGCTGCGTCCCACGGTGACGCCCGGATAGTTGCCGGTCTTGGCTCGCAACCCGGTCAGGTGGTTGAACAGGCTGGTCTTGCCGGCGTTGGGGCTACCGACCAGCACCACTCGTCGTGCCGGGCGCACGTCGATGGACGTGGCGGTGTCGTCGTGGCAGTTCGTCATGACCGGTCGTCGCTCACCGCGTCGATCTGGATCAACTGGGCCTCCCGGCGTCGCAGACACAGTTCGGTGTCTTGGACGCGGTAGATCGTGGGGTCGCCCAGCGGTGCCCGGCGGATCACGTCAACGCGAGCGGCCGCACGGAAACCCAGCTGTCGCAGGCGTCCGGCTACCGCCTCGGGTGCATGCGGCACGGCGCCGGTGATGGTGGCCCGCTGACCCGGGGCCAGATCGGCGAGCACGGTCACCGATCCGGATCGCCGCGACGATTGCCGCCGCCACCTGCTCATCAGACGCCCTAACGCTAGATCAGCTCACGGTTGCAACGTACGCCGGATTTCGCAGGCGTGTCGGTTGCCGATCAGCCGATGGCCGCCGGTTCGGCGGGATCGACGTGATACGCCCGCGGGTCGGGTTCAGGCCGGTCCCGGCGGTGGACCCGTACCTCGTAAGTCAACAGCGCCACCCCGACAGCAGCGGTGCAGGCCGACACCGCGAACAACAGCGGGCTTACCGCACCGGTCAGGGCGTCGCCGAGCACGACCACCGCGGCGGTGCCCGGGAGCAGTCCGACCAGGGTGGCCAGCGTGTACGGCAGCAGTCGTACTGCCGAGGCGCCGGCGGCGTAGTTGATGACCGAAAACGGGATCGCCGGAATCAGCCGCAGCGACACGACCGCGGGCCAGCCACGCTGACGCAGCCGGGCGTTGACCGCATTCAGGCGCGGATGACGCACCAACCGGCTCACCTGCCACCCGAATACCCGCATCAGGACCACGGCCGCCACCGCGCTCAGAGCGCTGGACACCACCGCCAGGACGACGCCGAGCCAGGGTCCGAACAGTAGGCCGGCGGCCAGCGTGAAGGCGGTGCGGGGGAACGGGAACACGGTGACCAGGGTGTGTGCCGCCAGAAATGCCAGCGGAAACCACGGCCCCAAGGTCTGTGCCCAGTCCCGCAACTGCACAGCCGTGGGGACCGGTACCAGCAATGCCACCGCGACCAGGCTCGCCAGCACGATCGTCGTCAATGCCAATCGCCGCAGCGCCACCTGCCGCGCGGTGCCCAGGAACGCCGCCCACGCGCCGCGCAGCACCTGCGGGATTCGGGTCGCGGCGGACATCACAAATTGCAAGCCTACGGGCCTGGGGTTAATGGCCAGCGTCGCGCAGCGGGAGTTTCTGTGCTCGACGCACCTCGTCCGTGTCGGCTGAGCGGCATCATTTAGCCTGGTTGGCACGTGTCGGGTAGCGATTCATCAGCTACTCGCGAGTAACCACAGGAGTCGCCGGTGTCTATCGACGTGTCCGCCGAACCCGCCGGCATGGAGCAGGCCCGGGCCCGGTGGCGTGCCGCCGTGGCCGGGGTGCTGGCCAAGAGCGCGCGCCGCGAGCCGGCTGAGATCGACGCTCAGACAGGCGGTGAGCCCGAGCGGCTGCTGGACAGCGCCGTGGAGGGGCTGGCGGGGCAGGGCGGATTCGCCATTCGTCCGCTCTACACCGCTTTGGACGCGCTGCCGGAGCCGCCGTTGCCGGGAAACTGGCCCTACGTGCGCGGCGCCGATGCCCGACGCGATGTCAACACTGGGTGGAAGGTGGCGGAGGTCTTTCCCATCGGCGGGCCGGGATCGGCCGCAGACGCCAATGGCGCCCTGCTCAGTGCCCTGACCGACGGCGTCAGCGCGCTGACGCTGCGGGTGGGCGACGCGGGCGTGCCGGCCTCCGAGCTGATGCGAGTCTTTGACGACGTCTATCTGGATCTGGTTCCGGTGCTTCTCGACGGGGCGGGCGCAGGCGACTACACCACCGCCGCCGAGACTATGTTGTCGCTGGTCGACGCGCTGGCCCCGGAAAACCGGGCCAATCTCTCGGTCGATCTGGGTGCCGATCCGCTGACCGCGCCGCTCGCCGACGGCCCGGCGCCATCGATCGACGAGGTGATCGCGGTGGCGTCGCGGTCCGTCGGGTACCCGGGGGTGCGGGCCATCGCCGTCAACGGCCCGGCCCTGCACAACCTGGGCGCCGGTGCGTCAGGGGAGTTGGCGGCCGGCGTGGCCGCGGCCGTGGCCTACCTGCGCCTGCTCACCGAAGCCGGCCTTTCGGTGGCCGACGCCGCTCGTCAGATCAGCTTCCGGATCGCCGCCGATGACGACCAGTTCATCACCATCGCCAAGATTCGGGCGGCGCGCCAACTCTGGGCGCGGGTCACCGAGGTGGCCGGGGCGCCGGAAGCCGGTGGCGCCGTTGTCCACGCCGAGACGTCACTGGCGATGATGACGCAGCGTGACCCGTGGGTGAACATGCTGCGCACCACGTTGGCTGCCTTCGGCGCCGGTGTCGGTGGGGCGGACACCGTGCTGGTGTGGCCGTTCGACACCGTGATCCCGGGTGGGCAGCCCGGCACTTCGACAAGCTTCTCGCGGCGGATCGCCCGCAACACGCAGCTACTGCTGCTGGAGGAGTCGCACCTGGGTCAGGTGCTGGACCCGGCCGGTGGATCCTGGTTCGTCGAAGACCTCACCGAACAGCTGGCGCAGCAGGCCTGGGGACAGTTCCAGGAGATCGAGGCGCTGGGCGGATTCGAGGCCGCCCGCGAGCACCTCGGCGAGCGGATCGCCGAGGTCGCCGCCGCGCGGGCCGACGAGATCGCCCATCGGCGCAGCGCGATCACCGGCGTCAACGAATACCCGAACCTCGACGAGGCGCCGTTGCCTCCGTCCGCGACACAGAACCCCCCGGCCGGATTGCGACGCTACGCTGCGCAGTTCGAGGCGCTGCGGGACCGCTCCGACGCCTTCCTGGCGCGTACCGGTGCCCGGCCGCAGGCGTTGCTGCTGCCACTGGGGTCGATTGCCGAACACAACCTTCGGACCACCTTCGCAGCCAACTTGCTGGCCTCCGGCGGTATCGCGGTGATCAACCCCGGCACCCTGGGCGCCGAGCAGGTGGCCGGCGCCGTCGCGGAGGCAGGCTCACCCGATGCGGTGGTGCTGTGCGGCAGCGATGCCCGCTACGGCGTCGAAGCGGCCGCGGTTATAGGCGCGGCACGTGCCGCCGGAGTTGAGCGGGTCTACCTGGCGGGGCCTGCCAAAGCCCTGGCCGGTAACCCCGACACCGATCCGAAGCCAGACGACTACCTGACCATGAAAATCGATGCGGTGCAGGCGCTGTCGGACTTACTGACCCGATTGGGGGCCTGAGAGCCATGACCACGAGCACCTCACACGGGACGATCGGCAGTTTCGCCGAGGTCACGCTGCACGGCGACCACACGACCGACCCTGTCACCGAGAGCGCCGTCGCCGAGCACGTCGCGGCGGCCGCCGCCGCCCACGGCTACACACCCGAGCAGCTGGAATGGCACACGCCGGAGGGAATCACGGTCAAACCCGTGTACACCGCCGCCGATCGCGCTGCCGCGGTGTCCGAGGGCTACCCGCTGGACAGCTTTCCCGGCGAGGCCCCGTTTGTGCGAGGGCCCTATCCGACGATGTACGTCAACCAGCCGTGGACGATCCGCCAGTACGCGGGCTTCTCGACGGCGGCGGACTCCAATGCGTTCTACCGCCGCAACCTCGCCGCCGGCCAGAAGGGGCTGTCGGTCGCGTTCGACCTGGCCACCCACCGCGGCTACGACTCTGATCACCCCCGGGTGCAGGGCGACGTCGGAATGGCCGGGGTAGCCATCGATTCCATTCTGGACATGCGGCAGTTGTTCGATGGGATCGATCTGAGTGCTGTCAGCGTGTCGATGACCATGAACGGTGCGGTGCTGCCGATCCTGGCGCTGTATGTGGTGGCCGCCGAGGAGCAGGGGGTGCCGCCGGAGAAGCTGGCTGGCACCATCCAGAACGACATCCTCAAAGAGTTCATGGTGCGCAACACCTACATCTACCCGCCGAAGCCGTCGATGCGGATCATCTCCGACATCTTCGCCTACACCAGCGCCAAGATGCCGAAGTTCAACTCGATCTCCATCTCGGGTTACCACATCCAAGAGGCCGGTGCCACAGCGGATCTGGAGTTGGCGTACACGCTTGCCGACGGTGTGGACTACATCAAGGCCGGTTTGGAAGCCGGTCTTGACATCGACAAGTTCGCGCCCCGACTGTCGTTCTTCTGGGGCATCGGGATGAATTTCTTCATGGAGGTCGCCAAGCTGCGTGCGGGTCGCCTGCTATGGAGTGAGCTGGTAGCCCGGTTCGACCCCAAGAGTGCGAAATCGTTGTCGCTGCGCACGCATTCGCAGACTTCGGGGTGGTCGTTGACTGCCCAGGACGTCTTCAACAACGTTGCGCGTACCTGTATCGAGGCGATGGCCGCCACCCAGGGCCACACCCAGTCGCTGCACACCAACGCCCTCGATGAGGCGTTGGCGCTGCCCACCGACTTCTCCGCCCGGATCGCCCGCAACACTCAGCTGCTGCTGCAGCAGGAGTCGGGGACCACCCGGCCTATCGACCCGTGGGGCGGTTCTTACTATGTCGAGTGGCTGACCCATCAGTTGGCGCAGCGGGCCCGCGCCCACATCGAGGAGGTCGAGGCGCACGGCGGTATGGCGCAGGCCATCAGCGAGGGCATTCCCAAGCTGCGCATCGAGGAAGCCGCTGCCCGCACCCAGGCCCGGATCGACTCCGGGCGTCAGCCGCTGATCGGCGTGAACAAGTACCAGGTCGCTGAGGACCAAGAGATCGAGGTGCTCAAGGTCGAGAACAGCCGGGTGCGCGCCGAGCAGCTAGCCAAGCTCGAGCAGCTGCGCGCCGAGCGTGATGAGGAAGCCTGCCAGGCGGCGTTGGCCGAACTGACCCGAGCAGCCGGGGTCAGCGGCCCACAAGGGGAGGACGGGCTGGGCAACAACTTGATGGCGCTAGCGATCAACGCCGCCCGTGCCAAGGCCACGCTGGGGGAGATCTCTGACGCGCTGGAGAAGGTCTACGGTCGCCATCAGGCCGAGATTCGTACCATCTCGGGCGTCTACCGTGATGAAGTCGGGAAGGGCAGCAATATCGCTAGCGCAACCGCTCTGGTCGAGAAGTTCGCCGAGGCCGACGGCCGTCGGCCCCGAATCCTGGTCGCCAAGATGGGCCAGGACGGGCACGACCGCGGCCAGAAGGTGATCGCTACCGCGTTCGCCGACATCGGTTTCGATGTGGACGTCGGTGCCCTGTTCTCCACCCCCGATGAGGTGGCGCGCCAAGCAGCCGACAACGACGTCCACGTGGTCGGGGTCTCGTCGCTGGCAGCCGGGCACCTGACCCTGGTTCCCGCGTTGCGTGACGCACTGGCGCAGGTGGGCCGGCCCGACATCATGATCGTCGTGGGCGGCGTCATCCCGCCTGGCGATTTCGATGAGCTCTATGCCGCCGGGGCGACCGCGATCTTCCCGCCCGGCACGGTGATCGCCGACGCCGCGGTGGATCTGTTGCACACGCTGGCCACCCGGAGAGGCTACGAGCTGGCGGACCCGGCAGGACCGGACGCAGATCAGAACTAGATGGCCGACAACGTGTCTGACACCGTTGCCGAGTTGGCGGCGGCGGTGCGCTCTGGGGATCGCTCCGTGCTGCCCCGCGCCATCACCCTGGTCGAGTCCACCCGCGCCGACCATCGTCGGCAGGCCCAGGAATTGCTGCTGGCGTTGGCCGCTGATGCCGGCGGAGCCCGGCGGGTAGGGATCACCGGGGTGCCCGGGGTGGGCAAGTCGACCACCATTGAGGCCCTCGGAATGCACCTCATCGAGCAGGGCCACCGGGTAGCTGTGCTGGCGGTCGATCCGTCGTCGACGCGTACCGGTGGTTCGATCCTGGGGGACAAGACTCGAATGCAGCGGTTGGGGGCGCACGAACGCGCCTACATCCGGCCGTCGCCGACGTCGGGCACCCTGGGCGGGGTCGCCAAGGCCACCCGCGAGACCGTGGTGCTGTTGGAGGCGGCCGGCTTCGATGTGATCCTGATCGAGACGGTCGGGGTCGGTCAGTCTGAGGTCACCGTGGCCAACATGGTCGACACCTTCGTCTTCTTGACGCTGGCCCGTACCGGCGACCAGTTGCAGGGCATCAAAAAGGGCGTCCTGGAACTCGCCGACATCGTGGTGGTCAACAAGGCCGACGGCAACCACCTCGCCGAGGCGCGGCTCGCCGCGCGCGAGTTGTCGGCCGCGATCCGACTGATCTATCCGCGTGAAACCCTCTGGCTACCACCGGTGCTGACGATGAGCGCCATCGAGGGGACCGGGCTGGCGGAGTTCTGGGACACGGTGGAGCGGCATCGGCAGACGCTGTTCGACGCCGGCGAGTTCGATGCCCGACGACGAGCGCAGCAGGTGGATTGGACTCGCCAGCTGGTCCGTGATGCCGTCCTCGATCGTGCGCTCGCGGATCCGGCAGTGCGTGCCCTGCGTGCCGAAGTGGAACAGCAGGTGCTCAGCGGAGATCTGACTCCCGCGTTGGCCGCGCAGCGGATCCTCGGCGCCATCTGGGAGTAGCGGACACGATCCGGACTCAATGGCCGTAATCCAACTTATGTTGGGCCGTCGGCGCGGTAGATTCCCGGCTATGACACAGCATCTCAAGGTTCGTGGGGCAGCGCTGCCGGCGAACGTGCACGGCGCTGCCGATCCCAATTTCTCTTGTGCTGTGCGCGCTTTCGCGGCCATGTTCCCGGGCCGCCGGTTCGGTGGGGGCGCGCTTTCGGTCTACCTGCACGGCAAGCCAGTCGTGGACGTCTGGACGGGGTGGTCGGACCGCGCGGGCCGGGTGCCGTGGTCACCCGATACCGGGGCCATGGTGTTCTCGGCGACCAAGGGCGCGGCGTCGACGGTCATTCACCGGCTCGTCGACCGGGGACTGATCGACTATGACGTGCCGGTGGCGCAGTACTGGCCGGACTTCGGTGCCAATGGCAAAGCGGCAATCACTGTCCGTCAGCTGTTGGGGCATCGGGCGGGGCTGACCCACCTCAACGGCGCCAGCAGGTCAGATCTCCTCGACCACATGGCGATGGAGGCCCGGATGGCGGCCGCCGCACCGGGACCCGAACGCGGCAAATCTGCCTATCATGCGCTGACCTATGGCTGGCTGGTCTCGGGATTGGCTCGTGCCGTCACCGGAATCGGCATGCGTGAGCTGTTCCGCACCGAGCTGGCTGGGCCGCTGGGCACCGATGGACTGCACCTGGGCAGGCCGCCGGTCAGCGCGCCGACGGTCGCGGCGGAGATCATCATGCCCCAACGCAGCCGACGGTCCCCGATTGTCGATCAGTTGGTGCCCCGGGCCGCGGCGTTGCGCCGGTCCGGCGGACTCGGCGCGATCTATTTTCCCGGAGTGATGGACACCGTGCGTGGCGACACCCCTTTCCTGGACACCGAAGCGGCGGCCCTCAACGGCGTGATCACCGCACGCGGCCTGGGACGCCTCTACGGGGCGCTGGCCAACGGTGGGCAGATCAATGGCACGCAGCTGCTGTCGCGCCGGGTCGTCGCGGGCCTGTCCGGCCGGCGCACCCTCGAGCTCGACCGCACCATCGGTATTCCGCTGGCATTCCACCTCGGGTATCACGCGGTTCCCTATGGCCCAGCGCTGCCCGGATTCGGCCACGTCGGGCTGGGCGGGTCCATGGGCTGGGCCGATCCGGCCTCCGGACTGGCGATCGGTTTTGTGCACAACCGACTGCTGACGCCCTTTGTGGCCCTCGACCAGGCCGGATTCGTCGGAACCGCCGCACTGATCCGCCGTGGGGCCGCGCGCGCACGCCGACACGGTTACACGAGCATCCCTCAGCTGGGGGCACCGTTTGTCGAGCGCGACGCAGCGGCCGGCTGACGTTCGCCCCAGCAGGCGGGCTGCCCCAGGAAGCCGGCCGGGGAGTGCCCTGGGTGCTCGGGTGACGCCGGTAGGGTTACCGGGTGACTGACCGTACGCCGAAGCTCTACATCTTCCCGCACGCCGGGGGATCGCCGCAGTACTACGTTCCGTTCTCCAAGGCGTTCACCACCGATGTCAAACGCATCGGCGTTCAGTACCCGGGTAAGGGCGGAACGCACGATCTGGGCGCCTTCACCAGCATCGAAGACCTCGCCGACCAGGTGTGTAAGACGGTGGCCCCGCCGAGCCCGGGCGACGGGCCGGTCGCCTTCTTCGGCCACAGCATGGGGGCGCTGCTGGCGTTCGAAGTGGCTCGCCGTTTCGAGGCGGACGGACATCGCATCGCGGCGCTGTTCGTGTCGGCGGCGGGGGCGCCAGGACGCGCCGGCTACGACAACATTCCCGAATCCGATCGTGGCCTGCTCGAGGCGGTCAGCAGCATGACAGGCGTCAATCCCGAATTCTTGGAGAATGAAGAGTTTGCGGCGAAGATTCTTCCGACGTTACGTGGGCTGAAAGCCATCGCGAACTACGACTGCCCCCCGGATGCGCGTGTGTCCTGTCCCATATTCGCGTTCCACGGTGACGAAGATGACGTCGCGACCGACGAAAAGGTGGGTCCGTGGGCGCAACGCACCACCGCCGAGTTCAGCGCGAGGGTGTTCACCGCTCCGGGACACCACTTCTACCTCAATGATCACCTGCCGGAACTGGTCGGCGATATCGACAACAAGATCACGCAATATTGCCAGGTCTGACGCGCGAACCGGTAATCCGCATGTGAATTAACTCTTGGTGCCGAAGTTGCTTGTGGTGCGGGCTAATGACTTCTCCGCTACTATGGCGGATCTGCTGCGTTTGCGCTGTATGTGGGCCATAAATTGCCTGTCAGCAGTGCGTACGTGGTAGCCTCCGCGGAGGGAAACGCCTGGGATGTCGGGGTCCAAGGAGTTTTAGCGCACGTTGCAAACGTCCAGAAGGGATACCCGTGGCGTTGGTCGAATTTTCCGCACCGGCCGTGTCGGCCGGGCGATCGCGGCGCTCGGAAGTCCCCGCCCCAGTTCTCATCCGGCAGTGCGTCCAGCCGGCCTGCGTACAGGCCGACACTTTCAGCTGAGCATTCCGCTAGGGGTGCCCGCGAGACTTCACCCTGCGGGAGCAGCATCCCCAATGTCGCTAATTCAATTGCATACCTCCGCTGCGTAGGGACCTTGCGCAGCGAAACCGTCAGTTCGGGGAGCACGTGCACACGACTCTCGACGGGGGACGAACTAATCAGCAGGTTGAGGTCCCAGACCTGGCAGCGCAGAAGGAGAAGACATACCAATGTCCGTAACTGAAACGCACATCCCGACCATCCTGGCCAACCTCGAGCGGGACAGGCCGGACGCTCCGGCCTACACCTTTATCGACTACGACGTCGACCCGTCCGGCTACCGCGAGACCGTGACGTGGGCACAGTTGCGCAACCGCGTGCGGGTCGTGGCGGCCGAATTGGCGACCTGCGCCTCACCGGGTGACCGGGTGGCGATCCTGGCTCCGCAGAGCCTGGAGTACATCGTCGGGTTCTACGGCGCGCTGGAAGCAGGTTTGATCGCCGTCCCGCTGCCGGTCCCCATGTTCGGCGTGCACGACGAGCGGGTGTCGGCGGCGCTGCGCGACAGCGCCCCCGCCGCCATCCTGACCACGTCGGCGGCTGTGGGTGACATCGCCAGCTCAATCAAGGGACTGGACGGCAAACCCCCGGTGGTGATCGAGATCGACGCCCTGGATCTGGACTCCGAACCTGCGGCGGCTCCTACCGCCACGGCACAGACCAAGATCGCCTTCCTGCAATACACGTCCGGTTCGACCCGCACCCCCGCTGGTGTCATGGTCACCCACACCAACGCCGTCTCGAACATGCTGCAGATGGCCTCAGACACCTTCGAGCCGACCGGCGGCACGCCCCCGTCGGAACTCAACATCGTGTCGTGGATGCCCTTCTACCACGATCTGGGCCTGCTCGGCACCGTCATCTACCCGATGGTCCTGGGTCGACACACCATCCACATGAGCCCCATGGCGTTCCTGGCCAAGCCGTCCCGCTGGATGCAGGAGTTGGCCCGCCAGCCGATCGGTTTCACCGGTGGCCCGAACTTCGCCTACGAGCTGGCCGTGCGGCGTACCTCTGACGAGGACATGGCTGGACTGACCTTGGCCAATGTGCACACGTTCTGCCTCGGGGCGGAGCGCATCCACGCCGCGACACTGCGCCGCTTCGTCGACCGTTTCACCAAGTTCGGCATCAACCCGGCCGCCCTGCGTCCGGGCTATGGTCTGGCCGAGGCCAGCGTGTACCTCACGTCGAACACTCCCGGCACCCCGCCACCGACACCGCGATTCGACTACACCAAACTGGCCGCGGGCACGGCCGAGCCGAGCGGTCCCGACGGTGGCGTCGAGCTGGTCAGCTGCGGCGTGCCACGGGCTTGCACCATCCGGATCGTGGACCCGGAGACTCACACCGAGAACCCCGACGGCAAGGTCGGCGAGGTCTGGACTCACGGTCCCAACGTGGCGGCCGGCTACTGGCACAACCGGCAGGCCACCGAGGCCAGCTTCAGTGGCAAGCTGGTGAATCCGTCTCCCGGCACCCCACAGGGCCCCTGGTTGATGACCGGGGACCTCGGCGTGATCTCCGATCGCGAGCTCTACATCGTCGGCCGTATCAAGGACCTGCTGATTGTCGACGGTCGCAACCACTACCCGGACGACATCGAAGCGACCGTTCAGGAGATCACCGGTGGCCGGGTGGCCGCGGTCTCTATCCCGAACGGTCAGTCCGAGCAGCTTGTTACGATCGCCGAGTTCAAGAACAAGGGGGGATCCGATGAGGAGATCCTGGACAGGCTGACCGAGGTGCGTCGCAAAGTGACGGCCGCGCTCTCCAAGGCGCACGGCCTGGTCAGCGGTGACCTGGTACTGGTGCCGCCGGGCGCGATCCCGATCACCACCAGCGGCAAGATCCGTCGCTCCAGCTGCGTGGAAATCTACCAACGGGACGGCTTCGACCGACTGGATGCATCTGCTCGGTCTGTATGAGGCGATGATGAGCTGCTCGCGCAGCTCTCGGGGAGGTTGAGTTGAGCGAGAAGAGTGCTGCGTCGGTCGGGGGGCCGGATCGTCGGGCGATTGTTGCTGAGGCGCTGCGCAAGATTGATGATTTGACGGCGCGGTTGGCGGTTGCTGAGGCGGGCGATACTGAGCCGATTGCGGTGGTGGGTGTGGGGTGTCGTCTGCCTGGTGGGGTGGATGGTCCTGCTGCGTTGTGGCAGTTGTTGTGTGATGAGGGTTCGGGGATTGTTCGGGTTCCGGCGGATCGTTGGGATGCGGATGAGTTTTTTTCGTCGGATCATTCGGTGCCGGGGACGATTTGTTCGCGTGAGGGCGGGTTTTTGACGTCGTGGCAGCCGGCGGAGTTTGATGCGGAGTTTTGGTATTTCGCCGCGTGAGGCTGATGCGATGGATCCTCAGCAGCGGTTGTTGATGGAGGTGGCCTGGGAGGCGTTGGAGCATGCCGGGATCACCAAGGAGGCGATTCGGGGTACGCAGACCGGGGTTTTCGTCGGCCTGACCACCAACGACTACGTACTGGCCGCAGCGGAACGGACCGGCCCGCGCGACAACGACCCCTACCTCTCCTTTGGGAATGCACCGAATTTTGCGGCGGGTCGGTTGTCGTATTTCTTGGGTGTGCATGGTCCGGCGATGATGGTGGATACGGCGTGTTCGTCGTCGTTGGTGACGATTCATTTGGCGTGTGCGAGTTTGCGGCGGCGGGAGTCGGATCAGGCGTTGGCGGCCGGGGTGAACCTGATGTTGACCCGCAACACAGTATTGCGACGTCGCGGTGGGGGATGTTGGCCCCGGATGGGCAGTGCAAGACTTTTGATGCGGCCGCGGATGGTTATGTGCGGGGCGAGGGCGCTGGGGTGGTGGTGCTGAAGCGTTTGTCGGATGCCCAGCGTGATGGTGATCGGGTTTTGGCGGTGGTGCGGGGTTCGGCGGTGAATCAGGATGGGCCGTCGTCGGGTCAGACGGTTCCGTCGGGTCCGGCTCAGCAGAAGGTGGTGCGGGCGGCGTTGGCGTCGGCCCGGTTGTCTGCGGCCGATATTGATTATGTCGAGGCGCATGGCACGGGGACTGCGTTGGGTGATCCGATTGAGTTGGATGCCTTGTCGGCGGTGTTTGGTGAGCGTGGTTCGTCGGCGCCGTTGGTGGTGGGGTCGGTGAAGACCAATGTGGGGCATCTGGAGTCGGCTTCGGGTGTTGCGGGGTTTATTAAGACGGTGTTGTCGGTGCAGCGGGGTTTTATTCCGCGGCATGTGAATTTTTCGGAGTTGACGCCGAATGCGGGTGTGGGGGCGTCGAAGTTTGTGATTGCTGCTCAGGCGATGGGGTGGCCGGTGGTGTCGCGTCCGCGTCGGGCTGGGGTGTCGTCGTTTGGGGTGTCGGGCACTAATGCGCATGTGATTGTGGAGCAGGCTCCCGAGGCTGAGGTTGCGGCGGCAGCGGGGTCTGCGGTGGTGCCGGTGAGTACGTTGGTGGTTTCGGGTAAGTCGCCGGCGCGGATTGCGGCTACTGCGGGGGTGTTGGCGCAGTGGATGGCCACCGACGGCGCCGACATCGCGCTGGCCGACATCGCGCACGCGCTCAACCACCACCGCACTCGCTTCCAGAAGTTCGCCACGGTGGCCGCGCGCGACCGCGAGCAGGCCCTTGCCGGGCTGACCGCGCTGGCCGCTGGTGAGTCCGCTCCGGGTTTGGTGGAACCCGCGACGGTGTTGCCCGGACCTGGGACCGTCTTTGTGTTTTCGGGTCAGGGTTCGCAGTGGGTGGGGATGGGTCGTCGGTTGTTGGCCGATGAGTCGGTGTTTGCGGCGGCGGTTGATGAGTTGGAGCCGGTTTTTGTTCGGCAGGTGGGTTTTTCGCTGCGTGAGGTGATTGAGCAGGGCCGTGAGGTGTCCGGTGATGCGCAGGTGCAGCCGGTGATCATGGGGTTGCAGTTGGCGTTGGCTGCGTTGTGGCGTTCCTATGGGGTTGTTCCGGATGCGGTGTTGGGGCATTCGATGGGGGAGGTGTCTGCGGCGGTGGTGGCCGGGGCGCTGACGCCGGAGCAGGGTTTGAAGGTGATCGGGGTGCGTTCGGCGTTGATGTCGCGCCAGGCCGGTCAGGGTGCGGTGGCGTTGTTGGAGTTGGATGCTGCGGCCGCGTTGGAGTTGTTGGCGGGGTATCCCGGTGTTGAGGTGGCGGGGTATTTGTCGCCGCGGCAGACGGTGGTGGCGGGTGCGCCGGCGGATGTGGATGCGGTGATCGCTGAGGTGGCTGGGCAGGAGCGGTTTGCGCGGCGGGTGAACATGGAGGTGGCTTCCCATACCGCGTTCATGGATCCGATCCTTGAAGAACTGCGCGCTGAGCTGGCCGATGTCACCCCGCAGACACCACAGATCCCGTTCATCTCCACTGTCGTTGACGCATCCGGGCCCACCCCGGTGCTGGATGCGGATTACTGGGTGGCCAACGTCCGCCAGCCCGCTCGGGTGAGCCAGGCCGTGGCCGTGGCGGGGGACAAGCACGGCACGTTCATCGAGATCAGCCCCCACCCGATCCTGACCCACACCATTGACGAGAATCTGGAAGCGTTGCCGCACTCCAGCATCGGCACGCTGGTACGCGATGAAGACGACACCGTCGTTTTCCATCAGCATCTGAACAGCGCGGACTCGGTCAGCCCACGCGAGTTCCCGCACCCGTCCGGCCCCTACCCGGTGTTGCCGACGACCCCGTGGCGGCACACCCTGCACTGGCTTGACGTCGAGAACTCGATCACCGCAGCGGAATCCGCGCCGCGACCCGGCCTTCTGCTGGGCACCCACATCACCGTCGGCAGCACGCCGGCCGTGCATCTTTGGCAGGCGCGACTGTCCCCGGCGACCAAGCCGTACCCGGGCAGTCACCGCAACAACGGCGTTGAGCTGGTGCCGGCGTCGGTGCTGCTGCACACGCTGTCCGAAGCCGCGGCCGAGGTGAGCGGGTGCGGCGCGGTCAGCGACATTCGCTTCGAGCACCCGGTCATCGTGGACCAGCCGCGGACCATCCAGGTGGTCGCCGACGCCGAGACGGTGACGGTCTCATCGAAGTTGGTCACCGACGACCCGGCCGCGCGCTGGATCAAGCATCTGAGTGCGCGAATCACGCCACGCGACGAATCTGGTTGGGCCACTGGCGGTTCCGAACTCGGACGCGGCCACGCCGGCGCCGAGTTCACCGACGACGCGGTGACCTCGCTCTGGCAGGCCTGGGGCAGTGAGGGGCGCCCGTTCGAGTGGACAGTGGCCTCGGGCCGGCACACCGAGACGGAGTTGGTCGCCGATGTGACTGCCGCACCGTCGGTGACCGCCCTCCTCGATGCCGCCCTGCATGTGGCGCGCCTGGCGGATGAGGCGAACCCGGAGCTGATGGTCCCCGCGGGGGTCGACGAAGTCCGTCTGGGACAGGCACCTGCTGACGGTCACGCGAGCATCACCGTGCGCCGGCGCGACGGCGAGGAGGGCGAACTCGTCGTCGACATCGTGGTGCCGGGTCCCGACGGGGCCCCATGCATCGACATTCGCGGCCTGCGTTACACGGCGCTGGGCTCGTCTACGTCCGCCGACGACCCGAGTTCGATCGCCCACGTGATCGACTGGCAACCCTGGGACGGCACGCCACAGCCGCCGAGTCAGCCGGGAACTCTCACCGTCGTCGGTACCAGCGCCGCCGCCGAACGTCTCCGCGAACAGCTCACCGTGCTGGGTCACCGCAGCGCCGGGGTCGCCGAGGCGCAGACGGTCGTCTACGTGGCCAACCCGGGTGAAGCGGGCGAATCCGATGTGGACTGCGCAGCCCGGCTGGCCGGCGAAGTGGCCGACCTGGTGGCTACCTTGGCCACGCGCGAAAACCGCCCGCCGGCGCTGTGGCTCGTCACGCACGGCGTACACGAGGCCGCCACCGAGGCGGCGGTTCGGCAGAGCTGCCTGTGGGGGTTGGCGGGTGTGATCCGGGCCGAGCAACCGCAGTTGTGCGGCGGACTGGTGGACTTGCCTGACGACGAGGCCCCCGACACCGCGGCCGCCAATGCCGGGGCTCTTGCGGGCATCCTCGGGACTCCCGCGAAATCCGTCCTGGTGCTGCGCGACGGCCAGTTCCTGGCCCCGGCATTCACCCCGCTTACCGGCCCGCCGCAGCGGGAGCCGACGGTGTGCCAGCCTGATGGCACGTACCTCATCACGGGCGGCATGGGTGCGCTCGGCCTGTTAATGGCCGGGTGGCTGGCCGACCGCGGTGCCCGGCGGCTGCTGTTGGTCGGCCGAACCGGTTTGCCGCCCCGGCGCGACTGGGACTCCGAGGAGATCGACGCCGGTGTCCGCCACAAGGTCGCCGCCATCAGGGCGTTGGAGCGGCGCGGCGTCACGGTCGATGTCGCCGCCCTCGACGTCGGATCGCGCGCTGCGGTGGTCGACCTGCTGGCGCGGCGCGACGAGGCCGGCGCGCCGCCGATCCGCGGCATCATTCATGCCGCCGGCATCACCGAGGGCCAGTTGCTGACCGAGGTGGACGCCGACCGGCTGCGCGACACCATGTGGCCGAAGGTTTCCGGCGCCCAGGTTCTGCACGAACTCTTCGCGCCGACGACGCTCGACTTCTTCTTCATGACCGCCGCAGCGGGTGCCGTGTTCGGCGTGCCTGGTCAGGGTGCCTACGCCAGTGCCAACGCCTATCTCGACGGCTTGGCTCGCGCGCGCCATCGGCTGGGTTGCCACAGCGTCAGCCTGGACTGGGTGGCGTGGAAGGGGCTGGGCTTCGGGGCCGAGGCGCACGTTGTACTGCACGAGCTCGAGCGCATGGGATCGCGGCCCATTACGCCGGCGGAGGCCTTCGCCGCGTGGGACCACCTCGAGCACTACGACGTCGCGCAGGCCGTGATGGTGCCGCTGCCGGCAGAGGGGGAGCAGGGTACTCCTGGCGTCGGCGGGGCTGGACCGGTCCGTGACTGGGCGCAGCTGTCGGCCGATGACATACTCAGCGAGCTGGAGATCGGGTTGCGCAGCATCCTGGCCCGGGAGCTTCGCATGCCAGAGGCTGACCTGCAGCTGGATCGACCGTTCGCCGAGCTCGGTCTCAACTCGGTGATGGCGATGGCGGTTCGTCGTGACATCGAGGGGCTGGTCGGACTGGAATTGTCTGCCACGATGTTGTGGAACCACCCGACCACTGCGGCACTGGCGGAGCACCTGACCGGGAAGCTTGTGCCGCGCGATGATGCCGGCGATGACGCGGCCGCAGGCGGTGACCTGCCCGAATCGGCCGACAGTGTATTGAACGAGCTGTTCGACAGCGTGGAATCGGCTCCGGCCGGATGGGACGGGATCTAGTGGGAATCGAGTTCCCCGCATGACGGCAGCGTTTGACGAAGAGGCACTGCGCCACTGGCTGGCCGACTATCTGGTCACCAACATCGGCTGCAGCCTTGCGGACATCGATTTCTCCGCGTCTCTCAACGACCTGGGCGTCGGTTCCCGTGACGCCGTCGTTCTGTGCGGAGAGCTGTCTGAGCTACTGGGACGCAAGGTCTCACCGGTGGAACTGTGGGAGCACCCTTCGGTCGCCGAACTGGCCCGGTTCCTGATCGAGCCTGGATCCGCCGATGACGAGTCGACGTCGGAGCCTGGCCGCTTCGGCACCGACGAGCCCATCGCGGTGATCGGACTGGGCTGCCGGTTTCCCGGTGACATCAACTCACCGGACGCGCTGTGGCAGTTCCTGATCGACGGCGGCAACGCGGTGACCGAAGTGCCCGCAGATCGCTGGGCGCCGTTCGACGACGGTTCGCCCGAGACCGCCAACACCATCGCACGCACCACGCGCTGGGGGTCATTCCTGCGCGATATCGCCGCCTTCGACGCCGAGTTCTTCGACATCTCCAGCCGCGAAGCGGTGAAGATGGATCCGCAGCAACGCCTCCTGCTCGAAGTCGCCTGGGAGGCATTGGAACACGCCGGAATCCCGGCGACCGCGTTGCGCCGATCGCAGACCGGCGTGTTCGTCGGGGCCAGCATCACCGAATACGGCTGCCATGCGTCTTCCGACCTGGAGAGTGTGGACGCGTGGAGCAACGCCGGCGGAGCGCTCAGCATCATCGCCAACCGGCTCTCCTATTTCCTGGATCTGCGCGGCCCGTCGGTGACGGTGGACACCGCGTGTTCGTCGTCGCTGGTTGCGCTGCACCTGGCGTGCCGCAGCCTGCGGACCGGCGAGTCTGAGACCGCGATTGCCGGCGGGGTGAACCTGCTGATGTCACCGGCGGTGTTCCGGGGCTTCGACCAGAGCGGTGCCTTGTCGACGACCGGAGCCTGTCACGCCTTCGACGCCGACGCCGACGGATTCGTCCGCGGCGAGGGCTGCGGCGTGGTGGTGCTCAAGCGCCTGTCCGACGCGCGGCGCGACGGTGACCGAGTGCTGGCGGTCGTGCGCGGGTCGGCGATCAATCAGGACGGCCACTCCAATGGTCTGCTGGCGCCCAACCCCGCTGCCCAGATGGCTGTGCTGCGTTCGGCCTACGCCGATGCTGGAATCGCGCCGCAGGAAGTCGACTATGTCGAAACCCACGGAACCGGAACTCTTCTGGGTGATCCGATCGAGGCCAAGGCATTGGGCACAGTGCTGGGGCGGGGGCGATCACCGGAGTCGCCGCTGCTGCTCGGCGCCGCCAAGACCAACCTCGGCCACCTTGAGGCCGCCGCCGGCATGGTGGGGTTCATCAAAACGGTGTTGGCTGTGCAACGCGGCCAGATTCCGAAGAACCTGCACTTCAACACTCCGAATCCGCACATCACCTTCGATCAGATGCGCCTGAAGGTTGTTGCCGAGCAACAAGATTGGCCGTCATCGGACCACCCGAGGCGGGCCGGAATCTCGTCGTTCGGATTCGGTGGTACCAATGCTCACGTCGTTGTCGAACAGGCGCCGCCCGCGAAGATCACCGGTCGTGAAGCCGATCCGGCAGTGACAACGCTGGTGCTGTCCGGGCGGACCCCGGAACGGATCGCCGAAACCGCCCGTGACCTGGCGCAGTGGCTGGACGGCGACGGGGCGTCGGTGCAGTTGGCAGATGTCGCGCACACCCTCAATCACCACCGCGCCCGGCAGCCCCTGTTCGGCACCGTGTGCGCGCGTGACCGCTCCGCAGCGGTCGGAGGCTTGCGGGCCTTGGCGACCGGCACCTCGGTCGAGGGTCTGCAGTGTGGCGTCATCGGCCCGCATGACGGCCCGTGTGGTCCGGGCACGGTCTTCGTCTATTCCGGCCAGGGTTCGCACTGGGTCGGCATGGGGCGCCAGCTGCTCACCGACGAGCCGGCGTTCGCCCGTGCCCTGGCCCTGCTGGAGCCGGTGTTTGTCGAACAGGTGGGTTTCTCGCTCTGGCAGGTGATCTCCGCCGGTGAACCGGTCAGCGGAGACGCGCAGGTACAACCTGTCCTGATGGGGCTCCAGTTGGCGCTGACCGAGCTGTGGCGCTCCTATGGTGTGCACCCCGACGCCGTCATCGGCCACTCCATGGGCGAGGTCACTGCCGCGGTGGTCGCCGGTGCACTGAGCCCGGCCGACGGCTTCCGGGTCATTGCGGCGCGCTCGCAGCTGATGTCGCGGCAGGCCGGGCAGGGCGCGGTGGCCATGCTGAGTTTGGATGCCGAAGCCGCCGGGTCATGTATCGCCGAATACCCCGACGTCAGCATCGCGGGGTACCTGTCGCCGAAGCAGACGGTCGTGGCAGGCCCAGTTGCGCACGTCGATGCGGTCATCGCCGCGGTGAGCGGTCAGAACAAGTTCGCGCGGCGCGTCAACATGGAAGTCGCCTCGCACACCGCGTTGATGGATCCGATCCTGCCGGAATTGCGGGAGGCGCTGGCAGGCCTGACGCCCGAGGTCGCCACCATCCCGTTCTATTCCACGGTGACCGAATCGGCGATGCCCGCCGGCGGCATGCCGCTGCTGGACGCCGACTACTGGGTGAACAATGTTCGTCAGCCCGCTCTGCTGACCCAGGCGGTCGCCGCTGCGGCCAGTGAGTACACCACCTTCGTCGAGGTCAGCGCTCACCCGATCCTGACCCAGGCGATCGCGGCCACCGTCGAGGAGCTCGACGGGCACCACCACAGTGTCGGGACCCTGGTCCGCGACGCCGATGACGCGGTGAGCTTCCACACCAATCTCAACCGCACCCACACCACCCAGCCGCCGCAGACACCGCACCCACCCGAGCCGCACCCGGTACTGCCCACCACCCCGTGGCAGCACGGCAGCTATTGGATCGAGACCAAGACCGTCCGGCCGGCACCCACGGCGGGTGGGGAGCCACCACGTGTCACCGGCAGTGCCGGGACGGTCCCCCAGGACTGGTGGTGCGAGTTGACCTGGCCGGCAGCCGAGGCGCCGGCTGGCGAGGGCCCCGCCGAGCAGTCCTGGCTGGTGATCGGCGACAGCGAGTTGGGCTCCGAGATCGGCGCGCGAGGCAGCGGCGCTGTGACCGCCCTGGACGCGGCGGTACTGGCCGATGACGGGGCGGCACTGGCCGCGGCTCTGGCCGGCGCCACGCATGTCCTGTATGCACCGCCGGTGGATGCGGCCAGCCTCAGCGCCCGGCCCGCCTACGCGGTGTTCCACGCGGCGCGTCGACTGGTCACCGCGATGGCGGAGCAGGCGTCGAGCCCAGCGAAGTTGTACCTGCTGACGCGCAACGCCCAGCCCGTCGGCGACGGTGATCGCGCCAATCCCGCACATGCGGTGTTGTGGGGACTGGGCCGCAGCCTGGCTTTGGAGCACCCGGAGATCTGGGGCAGGGTAATCGACGTCGACGAGTCGGTACCTGCTGCGGTGGTGTCGGGGTACCTGGTTGCCGAGGCTGCCGCTGACGATGACGAGGATCAGGTCGTCTACCGGGCGGGCATCCGTCGGGTGCCCCGTCTGCTCGGCGGTCGGCCCACTGGAGCTGCGCCGGTCCGCTTCGACAGCGAGACATCGCATCTGGTCATCGGCGCAACCGGAAACATCGGTCCGCATCTGGTGCGTCAATTGGCGGCCAGCGGCGCCAAGACCATCGTTGCGGTGTCCCGCAACCCCGGTTCACGCCTGCAGGAGTTGGCCGCGGAGTTGGCTTCGGCAGGAACGACACTGGTGACGGTTCCCGCCGATGCGGCCGACGAGACCGCCATGAGTGCGCTGTTCGACCGGTTCGGAGCCGACCTGCCGGCGCTCGAGGGTATTCATGTTGCCGCTTTCGCCGGTGGCCCGGTGACCCTGCGCGACATGACCGATGACGATGTCACCACCATGTTCCGCCCGAAGCTGGACGTGGTCGCCTTGCTGCACAAGCTTTCACTGCGGCAGCCGGTTCGCTACTTCGTGCTGTTCTCGTCGATCTCCGGTATCACCGGGTCGCGATGGCTGGCGCACTACACGGCCACCACTACCTTCCTGGACACCTTCGCCTACTCACGTCGCGCAGCCGGACTACCGGCCACGGCGATCAACTGGGGCTTGTGGAAGTCGTTGACCGACAACCAGTCCGAGGCCGAGCGCCAGGTGACGGTGGAATCCGGCCTGGAACCCATGGACGACCCGGTGGCCATTGGCGCACTGCCACTGGTGATCGGTGCACCGGGCGCACCGCGGCACACCGTGGTCGCGGCGGACTGGCCGCGGCTTGCCGCCGCGTACCGCACTCGGGCAGCCCTGCACATCGTCGACGACCTGTCGACCGGCGAAGCACCGGCTGACGGGGCGGTGGCGCAGAGCACCGAGTTCCGCCGTGGGCTGGCGCAGGCGGAACCCGAACAGCGTGGGGCGCTGCTGCGCGAACACGTCATCGACCAGGTCGTCGCCGCGATGGGCCTGGGTTCGCGTCACGCGCTGGACCCCATGGCCGGCTTCTTCGCGTCCGGCATGGATTCGCTGATGAGCGTCACCCTGCAGCGCGCACTCTCCGACAGCCTCGGCGAGACCCTGCCGGCCGCAGTGGTGTTCGACTACCCGACCATCGACGCACTGACGGGTTACCTGGCAACGATCCTGCCCGAGCTGGTAGAGGTCGCCGAGCAGGACAGCGCCGACGCCTATGACGACATGAGTGATGATGAGCTGCTCGCGCAGCTCTCGGAGAGGTTGAGTTGAGCGAGAAGAGTGCTGCGTCGGTCGGGGGGCCGGATCGTCGGGCGATTGTTGCTGAGGCGCTGCGCAAGATTGATGATTTGACGGCGCGGTTGGCGGTTGCTGAGGCGGGCGATACTGAGCCGATTGCGGTGGTGGGTGTGGGGTGTCGTCTGCCTGGTGGGGTGGATGGTCCTGCTGCGTTGTGGCAGTTGTTGTGTGATGAGGGTTCGGGGATTGTTCGGGTTCCGGCGGATCGTTGGGATGCGGATGAGTTTTTTTCGTCGGATCATTCGGTGCCGGGGACGATTTGTTCGCGTGAGGGCGGGTTTTTGACGTCGTGGCAGCCGGCGGAGTTTGATGCGGAGTTTTTTGGTATTTCGCCGCGTGAGGCTGATGCGATGGATCCTCAGCAGCGGTTGTTGATGGAGGTGGCCTGGGAGGCGTTGGAGCATGCCGGGATCACCAAGGAGGCGATTCGGGGTACGCAGACCGGGGTTTTCGTCGGCCTGACCACCAACGACTACGTACTGGCCGCAGCGGAACGGACCGGCCCGCGCGACAACGACCCCTACCTCTCCTTTGGGAATGCACCGAATTTTGCGGCGGGTCGGTTGTCGTATTTCTTGGGTGTGCATGGTCCGGCGATGATGGTGGATACGGCGTGTTCGTCGTCGTTGGTGACGATTCATTTGGCGTGTGCGAGTTTGCGGCGGCGGGAGTCGGATCAGGCGTTGGCGGCCGGGGTGAACCTGATGTTGACCCCGCAACACAGTATTGCGACGTCGCGGTGGGGGATGTTGGCCCCGGATGGGCAGTGCAAGACTTTTGATGCGGCCGCGGATGGTTATGTGCGGGGCGAGGGCGCTGGGGTGGTGGTGCTGAAGCGTTTGTCGGATGCCCAGCGTGATGGTGATCGGGTTTTGGCGGTGGTGCGGGGTTCGGCGGTGAATCAGGATGGGCCGTCGTCGGGTCAGACGGTTCCGTCGGGTCCGGCTCAGCAGAAGGTGGTGCGGGCGGCGTTGGCGTCGGCCCGGTTGTCTGCGGCCGATATTGATTATGTCGAGGCGCATGGCACGGGGACTGCGTTGGGTGATCCGATTGAGTTGGATGCCTTGTCGGCGGTGTTTGGTGAGCGTGGTTCGTCGGCGCCGTTGGTGGTGGGGTCGGTGAAGACCAATGTGGGGCATCTGGAGTCGGCTTCGGGTGTTGCGGGGTTTATTAAGACGGTGTTGTCGGTGCAGCGGGGTTTTATTCCGCGGCATGTGAATTTTTCGGAGTTGACGCCGAATGCGGGTGTGGGGGCGTCGAAGTTTGTGATTGCTGCTCAGGCGATGGGGTGGCCGGTGGTGTCGCGTCCGCGTCGGGCTGGGGTGTCGTCGTTTGGGGTGTCGGGCACTAATGCGCATGTGATTGTGGAGCAGGCTCCCGAGGCTGAGGTTGCGGCGGCAGCGGGGTCTGCGGTGGTGCCGGTGAGTACGTTGGTGGTTTCGGGTAAGTCGCCGGCGCGGATTGCGGCTACTGCGGGGGTGTTGGCGCAGTGGATGGCCACCGACGGCGCCGACATCGCGCTGGCCGACATCGCAGAGACCTTGCGGGAGAACCGAAGCCGCTTCAAGTACACCGCGGGCGTCAGCGCTCGCGACCACGCGGCCGCGGTGGCCGGACTGACCGCGCTTGCTGCCGGGGAGTCTGCCCCCGGCGTCACCGAAGCCCGGCCGCGGCCGGCGACATCTCGGCCGGTCTTTGTGTTTTCGGGTCAGGGTTCGCAGTGGGTGGGGATGGGTCGTCGGTTGTTGGCCGATGAGTCGGTGTTTGCGGCGGCGGTTGATGAGTTGGAGCCGGTTTTTGTTCGGCAGGTGGGTTTTTCGCTGCGTGAGGTGATTGAGCAGGGCCGTGAGGTGTCCGGTGATGCGCAGGTGCAGCCGGTGATCATGGGGTTGCAGTTGGCGTTGGCTGCGTTGTGGCGTTCCTATGGGGTTGTTCCGGATGCGGTGTTGGGGCATTCGATGGGGGAGGTGTCTGCGGCGGTGGTGGCCGGGGCGCTGACGCCGGAGCAGGGTTTGAAGGTGATCGGGGTGCGTTCGGCGTTGATGTCGCGCCAGGCCGGTCAGGGTGCGGTGGCGTTGTTGGAGTTGGATGCTGCGGCCGCGTTGGAGTTGTTGGCGGGGTATCCCGGTGTTGAGGTGGCGGGGTATTTGTCGCCGCGGCAGACGGTGGTGGCGGGTGCGCCGGCGGATGTGGATGCGGTGATCGCTGAGGTGGCTGGGCAGGAGCGGTTTGCGCGGCGGGTGAACATGGAGGTGGCTTCCCATACCGCGTTCATGGATCCGATCCTTGAAGAACTGCGCGCTGAGCTGGCCGATGTCACCCCGCAGACACCACAGATCCCGTTCATCTCCACTGTCGTTGACGCATCCGGGCCCACCCCGGTGCTGGATGCGGATTACTGGGTGGCCAACGTCCGCCAGCCCGCGTTGGTGAGCCAGGCCGTGGCCGTGGCGGCGGCTGATCACGACACGTTCATTGAGATCAGCCCGCACCCGCTGTTGACCCACTCGATCATCGAGACGGCCGAAGCTGCCGCCGTCGAACCGCTGACCGTGGCCTCGACCCTGCGCAGGGGTGACGACGAGACTCTGAGTTTCCATGTTCAGCTCACCGAACTCGGCCGGCACCACAGCGGCGCCGCCACCGCACAGGGCGGTTTCGCCGAACTGCCCAGCAGCCCCTGGCAGCACACCCGGCATTGGCTCCAGGTGCCCGGACGTGCTGGCCAGGCACCGGACGTGCATCCGCTGCTCGGCGTACACGTCGAGATGCTCAGCGGCGGCGACCACATCTGGCAGAACGACTTCCGTGCCGAGGCCATGCCGTGGCTGGCCGGCCAACCGGTGCACGGACAGGCCGTTGCCTCCGCGGCGGCACTGATCGAGATGGCGGTGGCGGCGGCCAGCCAGGCCCTCGGCAGAGCGGCCGAGTCGATAGCGGTGACCGGTTTGCAGATCGAAGAGCCACTGGTGCTGGAGCGCGGGATGCAGGTCACCACCCAGCTCAGCGGGGCCGATGGCCAGACCCGGGTCGAGATCCATGCCCGTCCGGCAGGCGAATCCTGGACCCGGTATGCGGTCGCGGATGTGGCAGCGGCGACGGCGGATTGGGTGGGCGCGCAGCCCGAAGAGGACTCCGTGCACCGTGTGCTGACCCTGCCCGATGACGTGGCCACGCACGCCGCGTATCGCCTGCACCCGGCCGTACTGGATGCCGCGCTGCGGCAGCTGTCAGCGGACCTCGGTGCCGACGATGCCGCGCAGGGTGGTTACGTGCCGGTGGCCGTGGCGCAGGTACGGGTTTTCGCTGCTTCCGGGCGTCAGGTGCGATGCCACACCGAGGTGAGCAGCCGCGAAGACAAGGTGGCCGTTGGCCGTGTGGTCCTCACCGACGCCGTGGGCACCGCCGTTGCCGAACTCAGCGGCGTCGAGCTGCGCCCGCTCGATCCCCGCTCCCTGAGCGTGCCCTTGGACCAGAAGCTGTTCGCCACCGAATGGGCTCTGTCGCCGGCACCCGAGGGGACCGGGGTGGCCGACGGCAGCTGGCTGGTGCTTGCCGAGCCCTCTGCCGGGGAACTGGCCGCGCAGTTCAGTGCACGCCTGGGCGGGCCGAACCGCAAGGTCGTGTCCGGCCCCTTCGCCGACGAACCGGCCCTGGGGGAGGCGGTCGCCCGAGCCGGCGCCGATCCCACCCATCCGCCGGCCGGCGTCGTGGTCTTCCTGGACCGAGCCGGATTCGACGAATCCGACCCAGACGGTGCCCTGGAACGCGCCCGCGAGCTCATCTGGACGGCGTCGTCGACGGCCCGTGCCGTGGTCGACGGTTGGCAGCAGGCGGCTGCAGGCACCACGCCGCGGCTCTGGCTGGTGAGCCGCGGTGGATTGGCCTTCGGCGGCGATGAGCGTCCCGAACCCGGCGATCCCGCCATCGGGGCCCTCAAGGGTGTGGTCCGCACCTGGCGATTCCCCGGCGAACTCGCCCGCGTGCTCGCCGATGAGCCCGACCTGGGCGTCACCCTGGTCGACCTGGATGCCTCGGTGGATGCCGCTACCCAGGCCGAAGCTCTGCTCGCTGAGCTGGGCGCTTCGCTGCGTGACGATGTGATCGCGTGGCGCGGCGGACGGCGCCACACCGAGCGGCTCACGCGGGCCGCCTTAGGCGGGGCCCCCACCCAGGCCGAGGTTCGCGCGGACGGTTCGTATCTGCTCACCGGTGGTCTTGGCGGGTTGGGCACTGTGGTCGCTCGCTGGCTGGTGGCTCGCGGTGCCGGGCGGGTCGTCCTCAATGGCCGCAGCGAGCCCACCGAGCAACAGCGCGCCGTCATCGCCGAATTGTCCGCCGGTGCGCAGGTGGTGTTCGTCGCCGGTGACATCAGTGCGCCAGGGGTGGCGCAGCGTCTGGTCGACGCGGCGCAGGAGGCCGGCAAGCCGTTGCGGGGGGTCGTGCACGCCGCCGGTGTGCTGGGTGACGGCCTGGTGACGGCCGTGACTCGCGAGAGCCTGGAGAGCGTCTGGTCGGCCAAGGCCGTCGGCGCCGCGCGGCTGCATGCCGCTACCGCAGCCGCCCCACTCGACTGGTGGGTGGGCTTCTCCTCAATGGCCGCGCTGCTGGGTCTGCCCGGTCAACTCGGCTACGCCACCTCCAACGCCTGGCTGGATGCGCTGATGGCGTGGCGACACGCCTCGGGGCTACCCGCCACCGCCATCAACTGGGGCCAGTGGTCCGACGTGGGTCTCGGGAAGTCGATGACATTGAGCGTCCTCGACCCGATCAGCCCCGAGGAAGGCATCGAAGCCCTCGATGCGGTGCTGGGAGCCGGCGTCCAGGGCCGGGTCGGGGTTGCACGGCTGCGTATCGACCGTGCGGTCACCACCTCGCCGGAGTTCCGGGATCTGACCTTCTTCGAACCGCTCATCGGTGAGGCGGATGTGGCCCTTGCTGCTTCCGTGACGGATGAGCAACCCAGTGGCGGCGCCACGGCCGCGTCGGCACAGGGCGCCCCGGACTGGTCGACCATCCCGGCCGGCGAACGGCACGACGAGTTGATGGTCAGGTTGCAGGCTATCCTGGCCCGCGAACTGCGGACATCGGCGACCGCAATCGACGTGGATCAGCCTTTCCCGGAGATGGGACTGGATTCCATGATTGCGATGACGGTTCTGAAAGAGACACAACAACTGGTGGGGGTGGATTTGTCGGCGTCAATGCTGTGGAATCACCCCAGCATCTCAGCGTTGGCGACGCATCTGGTGGGACTGCTGGCGTCGCGTCATGCCGTGCCGGACAGCACACCAGGGCAAGACGACGATGATTTGGGGTTCGGCTCTTCCGGCGGCGTGCTGGACGAGTTGTTCGATCAGGTCGAGTCGGCTTCGACCGGTAGCGAGAGCGGTATTCATTGATGACGGGAACCTCCACGACGATCTTCAACAGGATGTCGGCGATGGGCGCCGACAAGCGGGGGGCGCTGACCGAGCAGTTCGACAAGGCGTCGCGGATCGCCGCCGCCGAGCCGATCGCCGTCGTGGGCATCGGCTGCCGCTTTCCGGGCGGCGCCTCGGGCCCGGACGCCTACTGGAACCTGTTGGAGAACGGGCGCGACGCCATCACCGAAATCCCGGCGGATCGCTGGGATGCCGAGGAGTACTACGACCCCGACCCCTTGGCTGCGGGTCGGATGTCATCGAAGTGGGGCGGCTTCATCTCCGACGTCGCCGGATTCGACGCCGACTTCTTCGGGATCTCTCCGCGCGAGGCCGAGGCAATGGACCCGCAACAGCGGCTGATGCTCGAAGTGGCCTGGGAGGCCCTCGAGCACGCCGGGATGTCCCCGGAAACCTTGTCGGGAATCCGCTCCGCGGTAATGATGGGTGTGTATTACACCGAATACCAAGGTATTTCGGCAGCAAACCCTGATGCTATCGACGGCTACTCCGCGACCGGAAACGCCCACGCGGTCGCTGTGGGCCGGATCGCCTACCTGCTCGGCTTGCGCGGACCGGCCGTCGCGATGGACTCGGCGTGTTCTTCGTCGCTCGTCACCATCCACATGGCCTGCCAGAGCCTGCGAATGCGCGAGAGCGACCTGGCTCTGGCCGGAGGCGTCAGCCTCATTCTGCGACCGGAAACCCAGATCGCCATGGCTAAGTGGGGAATGTTGTCCCCGCGTGGCAGATGCCACACCTTCGACGCAGGCGCCGACGGATTCGTGCGCGGCGAAGGCGCCGGGATCGTGGTGCTCAAGCGCCTCACCGACGCCATCCGCGACGGCGACCGGGTATTGGCCGTGGTCCGCGGCTCAGCGATCAATCAGGACGGCAAGTCCAATGGACTGACTGCTCCCAACACGCTCGCCCAGATCGACGCCATCACCCGGGCTCTGCGCAGCGCCGACGTAGCCGCCAACTCGGTCAACCTGGTCGAAACCCACGGCACCGGAACGGCTTTGGGTGACCCCATCGAGTTCGAGGCGCTTGCCGACGTCTACGGTCGCGGTGCCGACAAGTGCGCGTTGGGTGCGGTCAAGAGCAACATCGGACACCTCGAGGCGGCCGCGGGAATCGCAGGTTTCATCAAGGCCGCACTATCGGTGCAGCGGGGGAAGATCCCACCGAATCTGCATTTCTCCAAGTGGAATCCGGCGATCGACCCGTCCCCGACGCGGCTGTTCGTTCCTACCGAGATGACACCCTGGCCGGCGGCCGAGGGGCCACGACGTGCCGCGGTGTCGTCGTTCGGGTTGGGTGGAACGAATGCCCACGTGGTGCTCGAACAGGGTCCCGACCCGGTGGCGGGCTCGGCTCCGGCTGATCCGGTCGCCACGCTGGTGGTATCGGGCAAGAACGAGCAGCGAGTGGCCGATTGGGCGGCGACCCTGGCCGATTGGATCGACGGTCCGGGCGCGGCCGTCCCACTGGCCGACATCGCCCACACCCTCAACCACCACCGCAGCCGGTACGCCAAATTCGCCACGGTCTGCGCGCGCGACACCGAGCAGGCGCTGGCCGGGCTGCGGGCGGTCGCCGGCGGATACCCGGCCCCCGGGGTGGTCGGTACCCGCACCGCGGTGCGCGGCAAGGGAACCGTTTTTCTGTACTCAGGGCAGGGATCGCAGTGGGCGGGCATGGGCCGTCAACTGTTGCTCGATGAGCCGGCCTTCGCCGCCGCCGTCGATGAGCTGGAGCCCGATTTCGTTGCACAGGTGGGGTTCTCGCTGCGGCAGGTCCTGGAATCCGGCGAACCGGTGGTCGGCATCGACCGCATCCAGCCAGTGCTGGTGGGCATGCAGCTGGCGTTGACCGCGCTATGGCGATCCCACGGGGTCGAACCGGACGCCGTGATCGGGCATTCGATGGGGGAGGTGGCCGCCTCCGTGGTGGCCGGTGCGCTGAGCCCCGCCGACGGCCTGAAAGTGATCGCCACCCGGTCGAAGCTGATGGCCCGATTGAGCGGCCAGGGCGCGATGGCACTGCTGGAGCTGGACGCCGATGCCGCCGAGAAGCTGGTCGCTGCGCACCCCGACATCACGGTGGCGGTCTACGCCGCGCCGCAGCAGACGGTGATCGCCGGTCCGCCCGACCAGGTCGATGCGGTGGTCGCGATCGTCGACGCCCAGGGCAAGCTCGCCCGCCGCGTTGAGGTGGATGTTGCGTCGCATCACCCCACCGTTGACCCCATCCTGGGGGAGTTGCGGAGAGCACTGGCCGATCTGACGCCGTCGGCGCCGAAGATTCCGCTGATCAGCACCGTCGGACACGAGGCAACCGGCGTGCCCGCCCTGGATGCGGACTACTGGGTGCACAACCTGCGCAACCCGGTTCGATTCAGCCAAGCCGTCACCGCTGCCGCGGCGGCGCATGCCACCTTCGTCGAGGTCAGCCCGCACCCGCTGCTCAGCCATGCGATCAACGGCAATCTCGAGACGACGCGGCCCTCCGGCGACAGCGTGGTGACCGGAACGCTGTTGCGGGATCAGCCGGAGGCACTGAGCTTCCACACCAACCTGGCGACCGTCGCGCCCCCATCGGCGGATGCGTCGCAGCCCGACGGCGGAATCGGCCGCGCCGACTTGCCGCCCCGGCCGTGGCAACACACGCGGTACTGGGCGGCACCGGTGGCTGCCCATCGCCACTCCGCCGACGCGCATCCCCTGTTGGGCGTCCACGTCGAGTTGCCGGCGGGCCACGGCCACGTCTGGAAGGCCGACGTGGGCACCGACTTGGTGGCATGGATGGCTCACCACAAGGTGCACGGCCAGGTTGTGATGCCGGCCACCGGTTTTGCCGAGATGGCGTTGGCCGCCGCCGGCGAAGCCCTGGGGCTGCCCGCGTCTGCGATCGCCGTGGACCGGGTCGAGGTCGAGCAGATGCTGCGTGTCGACGAGCGCACCGAAGTCACCACGCGCCTGTTGCACGACGCCGATGGCACCGAAGAGCTGCGGATCGAGATCCACTCCCGCCCGGCCGGCGGCAGCTGGTCACGACACGCTGTGGCGCGCGCCGCCACATCGCAGCCGGCCGCTGAGCCACCACGACCGACACCCACCAGCGGTGGCACCGCATTGTCACCGGCGGACCTGTACACGGCCCTGCGGCGAACCGGTCTGCAGCACGGGCCGGCCTTCGCCGCCCTGACCCGGATCGTGCGTAAGCCCGGTGGCGCCTCGGAAGCCGAGATCGTGCTACCCGACGAAGCCACCGCGCACCGCGGATATCGCATCCACCCGGTCATGCTCGACGCAGCGCTGCAGTGCCTGGCAGCAGCGCTGCCCGACGAATCCTTGATGGGTCCGGCCGGGATGGAAGAAGCCACCTACCTGCCGGTGGCAGTCGAGAACATCCGGATCTTCGGCGAAGTCGGTCGCCGGGCACGCGGCCACGCCGAGCTGACCAGCCACGACGACGGCGGAATCCTGGGGCGCGTCACCCTGACCGATGACACCGGCGCGGTGACCGCCGAGCTGTCCGGTATCTACCTGCAGCGGGTGCAGCGGCGGACCGTTCCACTGCCGCTGTCACAGAAGATCTTCGACACCGAATGGATCGACGCGGACGCACCCGCGCAACCACCGGCGGCCGCCGACGGCAGCTGGCTGGTGCTGGCCGAAGATTCCGAAAGTCACGCGCTGGCCGCTGACTTGGCAGCGCGATTCGGATCCGACAGCCGCCGAGTGATCACCGCGGATCTGACCAGTGAGGCGGCAGTGCGGGAGGCCTTCGCGCAGACCGCCGACGACCCGAACCGGCCGCCGGTCGGCGTCGTGGTGTTGGCGGCCCGGGGAGCCTTCGACGGTAGCGAAACCGGCGATGCCCCCTCTCGCGGCCGTGACCTCGCCTGGTCGGTCGCTTCGACGGTGCGCACCCTCGTGGGCGGCTGGCATGGCACCGCACCGCGATTGTGGCTGGTGGGCCGCAATGGCCTGACGGTCGGCGCCGGTGGGCAGGCGGAGGCGGGTGACCCGTCAATCTGTGCGCTCAAGGGGCTGGTGCGGGTGTTGGCCTATGAGCACCCGGACCTGCGCACCGGTGTGGTCGACCTGGACGCGGGTGCCGACCCGGTGGCGGCATTGATCACCGAATTGGGGCTGGCGAGCACCGACGACGTGGTGGCCTGGCGGGGGGACAAGCGTTACGCCGAGCGGCTTAAGCGCGCGACCCTGACCGCGACCGATGTTCCGGCTGTGCGCTCTGACGGCGCCTACGTGCTGACCGGCGGCCTGGGCGGCATCGGATTGGTCGTCGCCCGCTGGCTGATTGACCACGGTGCCGCGCGCATCGTGCTGAACAGCCGATCGCAGCCCTCCGAGGAACAGCGCGCCGTACTGGCCGAGCTTGAAGAGCGGGCCCAGATCGCGGTCGTCTCGGGCGATCTCGCGGCACCGGGCGTGGCTGAGAGTCTGGTGGCCGCGGCGGAGCAGACCGGGCATGTGCTGCGCGGTGTCATTCACGGTGCCGCGGTGATCGATGACCAGATCGTGGTCGGCATCGACAAAGACACCCTGAGCCGGGTGTGGGCTCCCAAGGCCGCGGCAGCGCTGCGTCTACACGTCGCGACGGTCGGTAAGGACCTCGACTGGTGGGTCGGATTCTCTTCGACCTCGTCATTGCTGGGGGCACCTGGCCAGGCGGCCTACGCTGCGGCCAGCGCCTGGCTGGACGGGCTGGTGGCGTGGCGGCGGTCCGCCGGGCTGCCGGCGATCACCATCAACTGGGGGCAGTGGTCCGGAGTCGGGGTCGCCCAGGAGCTCAAGTTCAGTGCCCTGGACCCGATCAACCCCGACGAAGGCATGGAGGCTCTCGAGGCGATTTTGGGTGGCGACCTGTCCCGGGTCGGCGTCGCACGGCTACGCCTGGACCGGGTGGCCGCGGCGTTCCCGGAACTGCAGCAACTCGGGTACTTCGCCACTCTTGCCGAGGAGTTGGACCTCGACGACGACGATGATGGCTGGCCCGGTCCGGAAGGCTTGAAGCAGCTCAGCGCTGCCGAGGCCAGCGCGGCCGTTGTTGCGCGGCTGGGTTCGAGGATCATGGCGATCATGGGATACCCCAAGGGCAGCGTTATCGAGCCCGCCCGGCCGTTGACCGAGCTCGGGATGGACTCGCTGATGGCGGTCCGTATTCGTAACACCGTCCGGGGCGATTTCGGAGCGGAGCCTCCGGTCGCACTGCTGCTGCAGGGTGCCTCGCTGACGGACCTGGCCGCCGACCTGGCCCGCCAGCTCGGCCTCGCCGAGCCAGAGGGTGCAGAAGGCGCCGGCGACGTCGGCGGTGTTCGGGGCCGCGCTCAGCAGCGTGCCGCGGCACGCCAGCGGGCCGCGGCACGGCGAAAAGTAGGAGATCGTTCGTGACCAACAATGAAGTGCCGGCAAACGCGATCGCGGTCGTCGGCATGGCGGGGCGCTTTCCGGGCGCCCGCACCCTGTCGGCGTTCTGGAACAACCTGCGCACCGGCACCGAATCCATCGTCACGCTGTCCGAAGACGAACTGCGCGCCAATGGTGTGAGCGACAAGGCGCTGGCCAACCACAACTATGTGCGCCGGGCCGCGCTGCTGGAGGGCATCGACGAGTTCGACGCGAGCTTCTTCGGTTTCACCCCGCTGGCCGCCCGCACCATGGACCCCCAGCACCGGCTCTTCCTGCAGACGGCATGGCATGCCCTCGAGGACGCCGGCTACCTTCCCGGCGAGATCGAGGGCTCGGTCGGCGTTTACGGAACCAGCACCACCAGCGGTTACCTGCTGCACAACCTCATGTCGCACTACGACCCGAACCTGATCATCGGTCAGGGCGTCAGCTTCGAGATGGTCAACCTCTCGCTGCAGAACGACAAGGACTATCTGGCCACTCGGGTCGCCCACCAACTCGACCTGCATGGGCCTGCGCTGTCGGTGCAGACGGCCTGTTCGTCGGCATTGGTCGCGCTGCACCTGGCCTGCCAGAGCATCCTCAACGGTGAATGCGACATGGCCCTGGCCGGTGGGGCGTCACTACGGGTTCCACACCACATCGGATATTGGCACGAGCCGGGTTCGATGGTCTCGGCCAGTGGGCACTGCCGACCGTTCGACGTGCGGGCAGACGGGACGATCTTCTCCAGCGGCGTCGGCGTGGTGGTACTCAAGTCGCTGGAGGCGGCCGTCGACGACGGTGACCAGATCCACGCGGTCATCCGGGGTTCGGCGCTGAACAACGACGGCGGCACCAAGATGACCTATGCCGCGCCCACCGCCGCCGGGCAGGCCGACGTGATCGCCGAGGCGCACGCGGTGGCCGAGGTGGACGCCTCCACCATCAGCTACATCGAGTCGCACGGCACCGCGACCCCGCTGGGAGACCCGATCGAGATCGAGGGCCTGCGCCAGGCGTTCTCCGTCTCCGATCAGCCACGGTCCGGCCACTGCTACGTGGGTTCGGTGAAGTCCAACATCGGGCACCTGGAGTCGGCCGCAGGTATTGCCAGCCTCATCAAGACCATTCTGTGCCTCAAACACCAGGCCATTCCGGGCACGCTGCACTACACCAGCCCCAACCCCGAACTGCACCTGGAATCCGGCCCGTTCCGGATCCGCGGGGAGTACGGGCCCTGGGAAACCGAGCAGGCCGTCCGGCGCGCCGGGGTCAGCTCGTTCGGCGTGGGCGGCACCAACGCCCACGTCATCGTCGAAGAGTGGCCCCGAGAAGACATTGCGGCGTCGGCACCCAAGCCAGGCCCCGAAGTGCTGTTGCTGTCGGCGCGTACCGCCGAGGCGCTGGCGCAGGGACGCGCCGAGCTGTCCGCTGAGCTCAGCGGCGTCGACGACACGGACGGGTCCGCTCTGCCTGACGTCGCGTACACGCTGGCCGGTCGCAAGCCGCACACATTGCGGCTGGCGGCTGTGGTCGCCGACCGCGCCGACGCGGCCGCGGTCCTCAGTTCGGAGGAAAGTGAGAACGTCTTCATCGGTGAAGGCGTCGACCTCGCCGAGGTGAGCTCTGAGGCCACCGACCGGGTGGTGTTCCTGTTCCCGGGTCAGGGCGCCCAGCACATCGGGATGGCACGCGGCCTCTACGACAGCGAGCCGGTGTTCGCCGAGTACTTCGACCGCTGCGCTGCCGGGTTCGAGTCAGAGCTGGGCTATGACCTGCGCGCGATGATCTTCGAGGGCACTTCGCGCGATCTGGAACGCACCGACCGCACCCAGCCGGCACTGTTCACCGTGGAGTACGCGCTGGCGAAGTTGGTCGAGAGTTACGGGGTGCGGCCCGCGGCGCTGATCGGCCACAGTATCGGCGAATACGCCGCGGCGACCGTCGCCGGCGTGTTCGACCTCGACACCGCGATCAAGGTGGTGGCGATGCGGGCGCGGCTGATGCACGCCGCACCTCGCGGCGTGATGGTGGCCGTGCCGATCAGTGCCGACGCGGTCGGTGCCTACCTGACCGGCGACGTCGACCTGGCAGCGGTCAACGACCCCGACGGCTGCGTGGTCGCCGGAGCCGATTCCGACATCCGCGACTTCACCGAGCGGCTCAAGCAGGCCGGAATCAACGCGCGCCGGGTGCGCACCTCGCATGCGTTCCACTCCCGGCTGATGGATTCGATGATCTCGGAGTTCACCGCCTTCCTGTCCCGCCAGACCCTTAACGAGCCGCAGATCCCGCTGCTGTCGAACCTGACCGGCACCTGGTTGGCGCCCAGCGAAGCGACCAACCCGGCGACATGGGCACGCAGCGTGCGGGCCACGGTGCGGTTCGCCGACGAGATTGACACCGTGCTGGCCGACCCGCACCGCGTCCTTCTCGAGGTCGGTCCCGGTGCCACTCTGACCGCCTCCGCGGCCCGCAACCCGAAGTTCGCGAGTGGACATCGGGCCGTCCGTCTGATGCGCCACCACGCCCAGAACCGCGACGACCGCGACACCTTCCTGCTGGCGCTGGGTCAACTGTGGGCTGCCGGTATCGAGGTGGACTGGTCACCGCTGCACGGCGACTACCAGCCCCAACGTGTCACCGTCCCCGGTTATCCGTTTGAGCGCCAACGGCATTGGCTCGAGCACAATGCCGGCGCCACCTGGGTGTCCGGCGCGGGTGCCGCGAGCGGTGCCGCCGCGGGCGGGCAGGGCAGCGGTAACGGCACCAGCGGCTCGAGCGGCACCTCTATCGAGGCGACGCTGCAACGGATCTGGGCAGTGTGCCTGGGTGTCGGCTCGGTCGAGCGCACGGCCAACTTCTTCGACATCGGCGGCGACTCGCTGGTGGCGATCAGCGTCGCTATGGCCGCCTCGCATGAGGGCCTGGACATCACCCCGCAGGACCTCTACGACAACCCGACGGTCGCGGCGCTGGCAAAGGCACTGACCGCCCGTTACACCGCCGGCGGGCTGGGCCGCCAGTCCCTCGGCGAGGTGGAGCACCCGCCGGTACCGCCGAACATCACCTACTTCCTGGAAAACGGTGTCCGCGAGCACGGTCGCTGGCGTATCCCGTTGATCCTGCGGCTGCGGCCCGAGGTCTCAGTCGACGACGTCGCAGCCGTGTTGACCGCGGTGGTCAACCACCACGACGCGCTGCGGCTGCGCATCACCGAGCGGGCCGGTACCTGGGAGCAGCGGATCGTCGAGCCCGGCGAGTTCGGCGAGATCAGCACCCACTCGCTGCCCGAGGGCATGACAGCCGAAGGCGATGCAGTGCGCACCCTGCTGGCCGAGCACATCCGCGATCAGGATCTGGCCAGCCCGCCGCTGACGGCGCTCTACATCCGGGGCGCCTCGGGTGACTTGTGCTACCTCGCGCTGAGCCTGCACGGAGGAGTCGGCGACGAGGCCTCCCGCGACATCCTGGTAACCGATATCTTCACCGCCTTCGGTCAGAAGCTGGGCGGCAACGACATCGAACTGCAGCCGGTCGGGGTCGGATGGACCGAGTGGTCGCAGCGGTGCGCCGGACTGGCAACCCACCCGGCGGTGCTGGAAAGCCGCGAATTCTGGCTGAAGACAACGAAGTCGGCGACGCTGCGGCTGGCCGCAGAGGTCGCCGAGCCCCCGGCTGCGGCTGATCTGTCCAAGCTCACCACGACACTGGCCGCGGCCGACACCAGCGAGATCGACGATGCGCGTCGGCGGCTGCGGCTGCCGATCAATGAGATCCTGCTGGCCGGGCTGAGCCGGGCGGTGGGATCGGCGGTCGGTGAGGGCACTCTCGCCGTCGACATGGGGGGAGCGGGCCGTTCGGTGCTCAAACCCGAGGTCGACTTGCGTCGTACCGTGGGCTGGTTCACCACGCTCTACCCGGTTGCGCTGGGCTGCTCCGCCGACGGCCAGGGCAGTGCTCGGCAGCTGCTGGACTCGATCCACGAAACGTTGGACGGCGTACCGCATTACGGGATCGGCTACGGCCTGCTCCGCTACCTGTACGCACCGACCGCGCGACTGTTCGGCTCGGTTGCCCCTGCTGATGTGCACTTTTCCTACGTCGGGGCGATTCCCGAGCCGCCGTCGCTCGGCGATGCTCCCGTGCAGTTCGACCCCGATACCGCGATGCCGGTGCGCGAGGCGATCCCGGGGCTGGGGCACGCGCTGGAGCTGCGGGCCTATCGCACCGGCGGTGTGCTGTACCTGGATTGGTGGCATGACAGTCGCCGGATCGCGGAGTCTGTGGTGCGCGCGATCGCCGACGGGTTCTCCGCGGCGGTGATGGACCTGGTCCGCGCGGCCCTCGCCGAAGAGGACATGGCCTCGGAAGGCGAAGACGAAATGACCTTGGTCGAGCTGTCTTAGGCCTGTCGATTTAGGAGAGAACCGAAAGTGTTTGCCACGTCGGTCATTAGGAAGCTGGCGATCAGTGAGGAGATGCTGGCCGAAACCCACAATTTCGTGGGTCTCGCCGCACACGTCACTGGTCCGGTCGACATCGATCTGCTCTCGGAGGCCTACGAGGCGCTGCTGGAGGCGCATCCGATCCTCACCGGGCGCCTGGAGCGACTGCCCGACGGGCGCCACCAGTTCGTCACCGACGACCTGATGCCCGACGGCATCGAGGTCATCGAACTCGACGGGTCCGACGCGCAGCCGCCGGCCCCGCGCTTCGACCAGAGCGAGTCGCTGGTGGCGATGCGGGTGATCATCCGCGACGGGCAGGCCCAGCCGACCCTGTACGTGCATCACGCCGTCGCCGACGGTCACCACATGTACGCGCTGATCGAGGAGATGCTGTCCTTCTATACCGACCTGGTGACCACCGGCCGGATCGGTGCGATCAACGTTGAGCCCGCTCCGCTGTCCGTCGAAGCGGTGCTGGCCGATCGGGGGATCGCGAAGCAACAGCGCTCCGGGATCGAGCGGTTCATGCCGGCGCTGTTCGCCTACGACCTGCCGCCGACCCGTCGAGCTGTCGGACAGGAGACGCCGTCGTCGCCAATGCTCGTGCCGATGGCGTCATGCCGGTTGACCGAGAGTCAGACCGACAACGTGGTCGCGTTCGGCCGGGCCCACGACCTGAGCCTGCACGCGGTGCTGTCGGCTGCGGTGCTGATCGCCGAATGGCAGCTGCGCGGCAAGCTGAGTATCCCGGTGCCCTACGTCTACACCGTCGACTTGAGATACTTTCTGTCACCGCCGGTTTCGGCCACCGGATGCACCAACCCGATCGGGCTGGCCACGTACCTCGCCGAGGTCGACGCCAAGACCGATCTGGTCGAGATGGCGCGCGATATCGCCGCGAACTTCCAGAAAGATCTCGACGAGGGCGTCATCCAGCAGTCCAGACTGCACTTCAGCCCGCAGTACGTCGGAAACCCGCCGGGTCTGCCCGACGTCGTCGTCCTGAGCAACAACGGTCTGGTTCCGCCGGTGCGGACACCACCGGGCGTCGAGGTGACCACGACACACGGCGAGCTGTACTTTGCCGTGAGCGCGGGGATCGACATCTACTTCACCCAGATCTTCTCTGGGCAGCTCAATATCGAATACCACTCCCATGGGCCGGCGCCGGAGCGCTCGGTGGAGGCGATTCGCGCGCTGCTGTGCGATATCGCCGATCAGCACGCCGCCGGCGTCAGCTGACCGGGCCGAAGGCGTAGCGGTGGTACTGCAGCATTCCGCGCAGCGGCCGCACTGCCCGGGCCAGCCGGCTGGATCGCCGGAAGCCGGCAGGGACCCGGCTGAAGGTCTGAGCGTCGAAGAGATTGGCGGCTGCCAGCAGCCGGATTCCGGTGACTTTGTCCAGGATGTCGTTGGGGCTGTTGACCGCCCAATGCAGGGTGGCTCCGGACTGTCGCTGCAGACGGTGGGTCTTCTGGGTTTTGATTCCGAGCCAGTTGTAGAAGTCGATCTGAAGTTCGCCGGACGGAAACTTCTCGACGATGCTCTGGAGCAGGGCCACGCCGTCGGCTTCGGCCAGGTACATGCTGATCCCTTCGGCCAGCAGCAGGACCGGCCGGTCTGCCGGGATCTCATCGATCCACGACGGGTCGGTCGCCGACGTCGCCACCAGGTGGTATCCGGGGCGGTCGGGATAGACCTGCTTGCGCAACGCGATCACCGGGGGCTGGTCGACGTCGTACCAGGCCACCTCGGGCCCGGGGTCGATTCGGAACACCCGAGCGTCCATACCGCAGCCGAGGTGGATGACGCTCGCGTTCGGGTGGCTGGCCAAGAATTGACGTGCCCAGATGTCGTATTGGGCGGTGCGCACCGTGACCAGGGGCGCCCAGCGCCCGGGGGCCTTGAGTCCGTCCCAGTCGAAGTCGATACGGTCTACCGCTTCCTTGGCGTACCGATCGCCCAGCACCGGCGATTCGAAATCGGCGTCGAGTGCCTTGAGGTAGAGCGTCGTCAGCATGGTTGCCGCGGCACCGTGCAGGTCGACGGGGATCTTGTCTGCCACGTCGGCGAGCCTAATACGCTGAACGGATCTTCGATGCACCGCACGCTTGAACCCGGCGGTTCAGCGAGGCTCGACGCAGGAGAGCCGAAGCTGGGACCGACGCAGGAACCCGGCGGTTCAGCGAGGCTCGACGCAGGAGAGCCGAAGCTGGGACAGTCGCAGGAAACCGGCGGTTCAGCGAGGCTCGACGCAGGAGAGCCGAAGCTGGGACCGACGCAGGAAATAGGAGGCACAGATGGCGGTTGAGGCCAGCGAGCGCAACGGACGAGCGCCGCGGATCCTGTTGTTGTACTACAGCTTCTCCGGCCAGTCGCTCAAGGTGCTTGAGGCCGCCGGCGAGGTGTTCACTCAGCACGGCTGCGAGGTAGTCACAGCGGGGATCGAATTCACCGACCCGCAGTACGCGCCACGTTTCGCCCAGTTTCCGCTGCGCCGGGTGTGGCCTGACATGCTCAGCGTGCTCAAGGCGCAGCAGCGGGGCGAGACGGGGGAGATCCGGACTCCCGACGCGGTGCGTGACGGTGCATACGACTTGATCTGCATCGGCTCGCCGACCTGGTGGAAGGCGCCCGCCATGCCGATCAGATCGTTCTTGAAGTCAGAAGAAGCGCGAAAGCTGCTGGACGGCAAGCCGTTTGTGGTGTTTACCGTGTGCCGTGAGTTCTGGCAGGAGAACTATGCCGAAGTCTGCCGGCTGGCCGAGGAGTGTGGCGGCCGCTATCAGGACGAGATTCACCTGACCTATCCGGGCGACCCGATGAGGTCGATGCTGGCGCTGACCAGCTACCTGGGCAGCGGGCGCTACCGGGAGCGCTACCTGGGCCTGCGCCTGCCGCCCACCAACGTCCAACCCGAGCAGCTCGATCGGGTCCGCACGTTCGCCGCGGGCCTGGTCAGCCGGTTGTTCGGAAAATGAGAGGTCCGCGGACATGCCCCGTCCCTTCGAGGTGACTTTTTCCTCGCCGGCATCCGTCGAGCAGGTGCACGGCGCCTTCGGCGATCGCTCCTACTGGTTGGCCCGGCTTGAGGCTTTTGGTGGAAACAAGACTCTCGACGCCCTAGACGTCGCTGCAGATGGCCGGGTGCAGGTGGTGGTGACCGAGGACCTGCGGCACGGGGCGTTGCCCGGGATGCTGGCCAAGGTGTATCGCGGCGACCTGAATATCGTGACCACCGAGGTGTGGACCCCCGCCGGGGACGGCCGGGTCAACGGTGAGATCACCGTTGCGGTGACCGGCGCGCCCGGTTCGGGCAGCGGAGTCGCGGTCCTCGAACGTGAGGGCACCGGCTCGAAGCTGGCGTTGAATGGCACGATCCGGTTCAAGATGCCCTTGGTGGGCGGCCCCATCGAGAGCTTCCTGGCCCGCGAATTCGCCGAAGGAATTCCGGAGATCCAACGGTTCACCACGACCTGGCTGGGTGAAAATGGCTGACCACGAATTCATCCCCTCCCATGTGCCCGGCACTGCTGAGGCGCTGGCCCGACTGGACATGCCGTTGGGCGAGGCCATGATGACGCAGCGGGCGATACGGCGGGTGTACTCCGATCCTGTCGATGACGAGGTCGTGCTCAAGTGCATCGAGCTGGCCCTGCGGGCTCCGACCGGAAATGACGGCCAGAACTGGGAATTCATCGTCGTCAAGGACCGCCGCGTCAAGGAGGAACTGGCCAAACGCTATCGGCAGGCGTGGAAAATCCAGCGCGGCGTGGTGTTGCGCCGCAAGATCAAGACCGATGAATCGATCGCCGGTATCGCCCGGGCGATGCAGTGGCAGATCGATCATTTCGCGGAACTCCCGGTGCTGGTGGTGGCCTGCTTGAGGCTGGGGGCCCGCGAAGGCCGGTTACCGGTGGTACGCATGCCCCACATCGCCGAGTCGGCCTACTGGGGATCGATCTACCCGAGCGTTCAAAATCTGCTGCTTGCGGCACGTGCCATGGGCCTGGGTGCGTCGCTGATCACCCTGCCGCTGTGGAACCAGCGTGCGGTGCGCCGCACCCTCGGGCTGCCGAGTGAGATCACACCGTGTTGCATCGTCCCGCTGGGCTGGCCGCGCGGACGGTACGGTCCCACCACCCGCAAGCCGGTGGGGGAGGTGGCCCACCTCAACGGCTACGGCGACCGGGCATGGCTGGGAAACTGAATGCATGTTCATCCTTTTTCCACCTGAGCTGAGCAAAGAGACGCACCGTTCGATTTAGTGGACTGTAGTTCAAATCGAGGGCACGATTTACATATGCGCTCGCTTAGACATATAGCCGTAGCGGCTATATGCTGGCACAGTTCTTAGGGCCGGGGGGCCCACTGGGGAGGGGGGAATTGTGATGCAGGCTGTCGTCCGAACGCATCGGAACCGGGCAAAAGGTGTAGTCATCGCTGCTGCCGCCGCGGTAGCGGTCGCACCGGTAAGTCCAGTCGTACCTTGGGCTCACGTTCTGACGGCGGCCGAGCGCGGTGTGCGACTCGCAGCCGACGGCTCTCTGCTTAACATCCCCTTTAATCTTTTTCAAGACTTTTTCAACGTCCCCTATAACGAAGTGCAGGCGGCCAATATTCTGGCCAATTCCTTCTTCTTCACCGGCAGCTGGTTTACGCCGAGCGCAACCAATATCTGGGGTGAGGATCCGGGCGATCCGGGCCATTTCATGGCGGTCATGGACTTTATGTTTCCGTTTGCGCCGGAGATTTCCGGCCAGTATCAGCCCGACTTCGACGAGGACGCGCTGGCAAACGGCACCGCCGGCCTGGGCCAGCAGATGGCGATGTTGGCCGCGGCCATGCTGCCGGTCAACCCGTCGTGCGACTCGATCCAGTGCTGGCCGATGACGCCGGTCAACCCGATCACCGGCCTCACCGGGCTGGACCAGGCGCTGCGCTTCGTTGAGTCGTTGGGTGGGCCGAATCAGCTACCCCTGTTCAGCTACTGGCTGCAGGTACCGCTGCAGCAACTTTTCGAGGGCTACACGTTTCCAGAAGGCCCCACCAGTGACCCCGACAATCCCACCTCAGCGGGGATTGCCAACCCGAACGAGGGCATCGGCCCGAACGGATCGGTGCCGGACGACTACGGCTTCACGGGGACCCGTCCCCTCACCGACGCCGACGGCAACATCGTCTACGACGAATACGGCAACCAGATCAACCTGATGCCCTGGGCCGGGTTGACGTTCAAGTTAGACCCACTCAACCCCTTTCAGCAGTGGTTCGACAGCCTCACGCAACCCGTCAACTGGAGTGTCAACGGCGACGACCCGACCATCGGGTTCCACCTGCCGGGCTTCGCGGATATCACCCAGACCATGAAGGCCTTCACCGCCGGACTGGTGGTGGACTTCAATCCATTCGTGGCAGGCAGCCCCTTCTGCGCGGGACTGTGCACTTCACCGCCGTTAGGATTGACCACGCTGGATCTGGTCAAGTCGATCCAGGCGATCGGCGAGCCCAACCCGCAGATCCAGCACTGGATCGATCTGACCGAGCAGGACGCGGCGAATGCCGTGGGCAATGCCAATGGCTCGACTGACGAACAGGTCATGGCCGGGATTTCGGCCCTGCAGACCGGTATGTTCACGTTCGACGAGCAGACCCAGAACGACATCATCGATTTCCTGGCTCAGATCAATCCCTATCTGCCGAACCTGGCGGTCAACTCCGGCCTGTTGACAGACCCGGGCCTGTTGGGGCCGTGGCCGGAGAATCCGGAGACGGGCTACTTGATGCCGCCGACGTGGACACCCGGCGTGCCGCTGGACGAGCAGGAGATCGGTGATTACGGCGGCCGCGACTCTGCGCTGCTCTGGGAAGGATTCATGAACTTCCTCAACCCCTCAAGCGGGATCGCCCCGGATTTCGACGGGCTGTGGAGTGACTTCGGGAGCTGGTTCACCTTCTAACCAGTCCACCTCCTCGAACAACGCCCGTTCCATGGGCGTGTCGCGTCACGGCGAAGCCACTGGCTAACCTGTGCCGTGAGCAAGTGATTCACGATTTGCGCTCAGTTAACACTTTGATAGATTGCTTGAACCAACGCGGCGGTGTCGCGGCGAGTAGAGCTACTTCTCATTTCTTGGAAGGACACCCGGATGACCGCAGCCTTGCGTTCGTACTTCTCCGCGGGGCTGGCCATCACCACCGCCGGAGTGATCGCCGTCGCTCCCGCGGCCCGGGCCATTCCCGAGCTGCCCACGGTTCACCTGGACACGCAGCTGACCGCCGGTGAGTCGCTGTGGAACGTTCCGCTGAACCTGTTCCAGGCCTTGGTGAACATCCCGGCGAACGAGATCCACGGCATGGACACGCTGGCCCAGTCGCTGTTCTACAGCGGCCCGTGGTTCGCCGGAAGCCCGACCAACGCCTGGGGTGAGGATCCCGGCGACATGGGGCACTTCGAGGGCATCCTGCAGATGATGTTTCCGTTCCCGCTGATCTCCGGTGCCGGCAATGAGGGGGACCGTTTCTTCCCGGGCCTGGGACAGCAGTTGTCGATGCTGGCCAATGTTCAGATTCCCATCGATCTGAGCTGTGCTGGTCTGGACTGCTACCCGGTAATGCCGACCAGCCCCATCACCGGCTTCACCTGGATCGACCAGTCGCTCTGGAGTGTGCTGATCGCACTGGGCCTACAGAACTTCCCGCTGATCCAGAACTGGTTCCAGATCCCGTTCTCGGCCATGACCAACGGCAACGAGTTCTACTTCGACCCCAACGGGCCAGGCATGGTCAACATCGGGTACGCCAATGACGGGTACTACTGGGAGGGCACGCGCACCCTCGCAGAACTGGGGTTGAACCCCGACGACTACCCCAACATCGACCCGGACGCCCCGCTGATGCCTTGGGCGGGCAGCTACTACTCGATGGACTTCACCACGCCGTTCACGAACTTTTTCGACAGCCTGCTGGAGCCGTTCGACTTCAACAAGTTCACGCTGCCCGACCCGATCGAATTCGCGCGGGTGGCGCAGTCGCTCATCGCCTCGTCATTGCTGGCGTTCAACCCGTTCATCCCCGGCAGCCCGGTCTGCCCCGGGCCGTGCCTGCTACCCGAGCCCGGCGGCAACATCTTCGACCCGGAGGACTGGAACACCCCCAGTTACTACTGGCTGGTGAAGATCATGGATGACTTGTGGCCGGGCAACCCCGTCATCGGCGAATGGATGGACGCCTACGACGAGGGCACCGCGAACGTCTCCAACCCGGAGATGATCGAGACGCAGGCGTGGTTGTGGCGGTTGGGCACGGTGTTGCTCGACATCAAGAACGAGCTGCCGCCGGACCCCGTTATCGACACCAGTGCTTTCCTGCCCACCCCCGAGCAGCTGCAGGCGTTCTTGGGCGACTACTGGTACAACATCTTCGACAACGTCGGGATCATCGGGCCCTTCGACATCCAGGGCCTGTGGGACGCGATCTTCAACATCACCCCGGTGTAGTCGGCCGCCGGCGCCCGCGCCGGTTATGGTGGCCCGCGCTTGGATAGGGTAGGCGCGTGGCTCACGCAGTGCCGATGACAGCACTTCCTACCGGACCAGGGGAGCAGCGACGTGCTTGAAGTCATCGACAAGGGCTGCGTCAGTGAGGCCCACCCCGTGCCCTTGCTGTTCGTTCATGGCGCGTGGCACGCCGCATGGTGCTGGGACGACCATTTTCTGGGCTACTTCGCCGACTTGGGCTACCGGGCGCTGGCGGTCAGCTTCCGGGGGCATGGCGGCAGCTCAAGCGACAAGCCGTTGCGGGCCTGCGGTGTCGATGACTACGTGGCTGACATCTGTTCGGTGGCTGATGGGCTTCCGGTGTCACCGGTGGTGATCGGTCACTCCATGGGCGGGTTGATCGTGCAGAAATACCTGGAGAACCGGTCGGCTCCGGCGGGGGTGCTGATGGCCTCGATACCGCCGCAGGGCAACTACGGCTCCAGCCTGCGCTGGCTGCGCCACCGCCCGTGGGATGCGATCAAGATGGCGGCGACAGGCAAGGCCCTGCCGTACATCAGCACGCCGGAGAGGGCGCGGCAACACTTCTTCTCCGAAACCACCCCGCAGCACGTCGTCGACGACTGCGCGGCTCGGCTTCAAGAGGACAGCCCGCGGATCAGCGTGGACTGCCTGATCCTCCGGTTGCCGCGCCCCAAGCGGGTGACGACGCCGCTGCTGGTGCTGGGCGCCGAACACGACGGTGCGCACACCTGCAAAGAGGTGCGGGCCACCGCTCGTGCCTACGCCACCGAGGCCCACTTCTTTACGGGCATGGGCCACAACATGATGCTCGAGCCGGGTTGGAAACTCGTTGCCGACCACATCCACAGGTGGCTCGGCGGGCGCGGCTTGTAGCGCCGACCGGCGAGCTCAGTCCTTGGTGAACGAGTACAGGCGGTAGACGAACTCGCCGTTCTTCAGTGCGCCGTTGAATGTCCAGTCGGTCGCGGCGCTGGCGAATCGGGCCAGGCCGCCGTGGTGGGCGATCATGTCCTGCTTGCGGCCCAGGTTCTTCTCGTTCCCGCGCAGCACGTCCATGCTGATGTCCTCCTGGGACACCAGCCGCAGACCTGTGGCGGCCAGCTCGGCATCCCAGCGGGCCAGCTCGCTGCGGCGGCGGAAATCGGTGTACAGGAAGTGCCCGCCGGGGGCCAGCACGCGCGCCGCACCGTTGAAGAACTTTGCCGGGTTCGGGTACAGGTGCGACGCCTCAACCTGGAACACCACGTCGAACGAGCCGTCCTCGAAGGGCAGGTTCTCCGCGTCGCCCTCGACGAAGTCCATCCCGGGCAGCTGATGGCGGGTGCGGCAGAACTCGATGGCGGTCGGATTGAGGTCCAGACCGGTGTAGGAGGCGGGCTTGAAGGTCCGCGCCACGTACGACGCTCCGCCCCCATGGCCGCAGCTCACCTCAAGCACCTTCTTACCTGCGAGGTCGGCGAGGGCGGCGGTGCGGTGGTACTGCTGAATAAAGAATCGGTTGGCCTCGTCGGCGGGCTCCAGCGGCACCGCCATCGGCGGGTCCTCTTCGTAGCCGTAGTTGAGGAACAACCAGTCGTCACCGCTGAGCATCTTGGTCTGGGTCGAGAACCGCTTTGTCACAAACGAGGTGAACAGCAGGTGGTAGACGAACGGGTTCGTCATGACGCGGTGGGATACCGGATTGAAGATCAGGCGGTTCATCGTGACCATCGAAGAAGTATCTCACGATTCTGGCGGCGCGGTCGTGCCCGGGTCCGGGCTTCAGGCGGCCTCAGTCGCGCAGGCCCCGCATCAGGATTCGTTCCCACATCCGGTCGGTCACGAGGGCCCGCGCCAGCACGGTGGCCTTGCCAGAGAGTCCTATGGTGTAACGGGGTTTCGGGTCTTTGGACTCGACCGCCCGGACCACCGCGCGTGCGACATTGTGCGGCTCGATCATCACGCCGGGCTGCTCGCTGAGCCGGCGGGTGTTCTCGGCGTAGCGGTGCTTGAACCCTCCGTAGGGATCGTCGTCGGGATAAGTCGGGCGGTCATCCTGCTGAGAGGTGACGAACGGTGTCCGCACCCCGGTTGGGTCGATCAAGACCACCCGGACGTTGAACGGCGCCACCTCTGCGCGAAGGGCCAGTGACATCGCCTCCATCCCGTACTTGACAATGTGGTAGCCGCCGGCGCCGGGACTGGCGAAGCGTCCCCCCGTGCTGCCGATGTTCACGATGGTCCCGGTGCCGCGGTTGCGCATCCCGGGCAGCACGGCCTGTGATAAGTGCAGTGCGGCAACGATATTCGTTTCGAAGAGTTTTCGCAGGTCGCTTAGTTCCACTTGCTCCAACGGGCAGGTCAGCGGAAAGCCTGCGCAATTGACCAAAACATCTACGCCGCCGTGGTTGGCGTTGATCTCCCGGACAAGTTGATCCACCGCGTTCTCGTCGGTCACGTCGAGGGCGCGGGCCAGCAATCCGCGTTCCTTCAGGCGTAGCAGCGACTCCTGATCACGGCCGACCGCGAACACCTCATATCCCCGGTCGTGGAGTCGGTCGGCAGTTGCCTTTCCGATCCCGCTCGTGGCACCGGTAACCAGCGCAATGCGGCTGTCCGCGTCGGTCATAGGGCGTCGAGTACCCCGTTTTCGTCGTCGATAACCGCCTGCCCGTCGAGCCCGCCCCGGGGGTCGGAGTCGGCGAGCAACAACTCGACGGGCAGGCGCTCCAACCCGCGCATCGTCGCGTTCACCAGATATCGGGGCTCTCCGGCCAGCCGGATCTCCTTGACATGGGGGATCAGCTGGGTCAGTACGCGGCTCACTTCGATGCGGGTCAGGTGGGTGCCCAGGCAGTAGTGCGCGCCGCCGCCGAAAGCGAGGTGGTCAGTCGGATTGCGGTCCAGATCGAAGGTGTCGGGGTCGTTGTAGTGCCGTGGATCGCGATTGGCGGCCGCATAGAGCACCAGCACGCGCGCACCAGCCGGGATGGTGTGCTCGCCGACCGGGTAGTCGCGGGTCGCGGTGCGATAGAACCCCTGAACCGGCGAGACCAGCCGGAGCTGCTCTTCGATGGCTGCGGGGATCAGTTCGGGGTGTTCGCGCAGCCTCGTGTAGACGTCCGGACGTTGTGCCAGGGTCAGGAACAATCCCGAGATCAGGTTGGTGGTGGTCTCGCTGCCTGCGCCGACGAGCATCGAAGCGGTCCAGAACACCTCGTCGTCGGAGAGGGTGTCCTCACCGCTGGGCGCCGCCAACATGGAGATCAGGTCGTCGCCGGCGGTGGCACGACGTGCCGCGATCATCGGATAGAGGCTGCGGTACATGGCGTTGACCGCCTGACTTGACCGCATGTTCATCGTCATGCCACGCAGGCTCAGCGGTGCGAACGCGGCCTCGTTGATGGTGTCCGCCCATTCCAGGAACTGGTGGCGGTCCTCCTGCGGAATCGCCAGCATCATGGTGATGAGCCGGTTGGGCAGGGGCTTGGCTAAGTCGGCCACAATCTCGACTCGGCCGCGCTCGATCATCGCCGCGACCAGCTCGTCGGCGGCGCGGTTGATATTGATCTCCCACGACTTCATCGCGCGGGGTGTGAACGCGCGCGACACCGATCTGCGTAACCGGGTGTGCACCGGCGGATCGGTGGCGTTCATGGTCTGCAGGCGGACCCGAAAGCGGGCCTGGCTCTCCGCCGAGGACAACGCCTCGTCGTCGCGCAAGGCCTGGCGGACCTCGTCGTAGCCCGGAATGATCCAGATGCCGCGTTTGCGGCTGTACCAGACCTTGGGTCCGGACAGCAGCGTGCGGTATCCCGGATAGGGATCGTGCATGGTCGCCGGGGCAAAGGGATCGAAGTCGGTCAGCGGCGCGGTTTCACGGCCGGTCAGCGCATACCGGTAGGCGGTCGCCCGGTCGCGGGCCACGCCGACGAGCCCGTCGGTGCCGATCCTGAGCAGGCTGGCGCGAAAGCGAAGACGACGCGTCAGGTCCTTCTGGTCCATCTGGCTGAGCCCCTCGTCACGATCGTCGGGTGTGGAGCGCGACCGGCTCCCCGTGGCCTGCGATCAGGCTTGTCGCCACCCTAACCCGGTTGGTTCCGGCGTCTAAATGGCCGTCGGTCACCCTAAAAGAAGAGCCGGAGCGCCGGAACATCAGTCCCGTGCGCTCCGGCGCTGCTCGTGGCGGACCTCAGTCCTTGACGAGGTCGAAGATGCGGTAGGTGATCTCGCCGCGGTCCAGGTCGCGGTAGAACAGCGATCCCTCCACGACGGCGAACTCACGGGCGAAGCGGCGCAGGAAGAACGGCATCCGCTCGTTGATCAGATCGTTGGAGCGCGGCGAGTTCGCCGCCAGGCCCCGCACCACTTCGCGGCTGATGTCGCGCTCGTTGACCAGGCGCAGCGGCGGCGTGGCCAGCGTCTTCTGCCAGGATTCGATGTCTTCTTTGGCGCGGAAGTCGGTGTGCAGGAAGTGCCCGCCGGGCCGCAGTACGCGGCCCACCTCACGCACGAACTGGGCGAAGTCGGGGTAGATGTGGGACGCCTCGACGTTGATCACCGCGTCGAAAGAGTTGTCGTCGAACGGCAGGTTCATTGCGTCGCCCTGCACGAAGTCCAAGCCTGCAACCTGGTGGCGCTGCTGGCAGAAGGCGACGCCGTCGGGGTTGAAGTCCAGGCCGGTGTAGGAGGCTGGCGCCAGCGTGCGAGCCAAGAAGGACGCGCCGCCACCGTGCCCGGAGCTGACTTCGAGGACGTTCTTGCCGGCCAGGTCGATCTGGGTGGCGGTCTGGTGGTAGAGCTGGATCGAGTACCGGTTGGGCTCGTCGGCCTCATCCAGCTTGAGGTCCAGCGGTGGCTCCTGCTCGTAGCCCCAGTTGAGGAAGACGACGTCGTCGTGTCCCATCCGCTTGGTCATGAACGGGTACCAGTATTTGAAGGCCTTTTTGTACAGCGGCATCGCCGAGATGCGGTACACCAGGTCGGCGCCGACTTTTTCCAAGGTCTCAGATGGGGAACGCACCATACCGAAAGTATGGCACAGCCCAGCGCGCGGCTCAGACGTCGGTGAGTTGCGCCGGCACCTGCACGCGCTGCGGCTCGCCGCGGTATCGCGACGGCGTCCCATCGATCTTGCAGATCCGCCACATCAGTCGGGCCGCGGGATTCATCAGCCCCAACTCATGGCAGAGCATCCGCACATCGGCGAACATGTCTCGCCAGGTCTGACGGGATTCTGGCGCGCCGAAGAACCACTGCTTACGTGCTGACCTGGGCACGCCGAACTCGCGGAAGAAACTTCGGGGCGGCACCACCATCGCCTGGCCGAGCATCCGCATGACCACGGGCACGTACAGCGAGAGCATGAATCTGCTGCTCCACCACAGCCGCGGCACCCGCCGCTCCAGATACTTGTGTGCGAACGAGATATGACGCGCCTCTTCGGCGACGTGGATTCCGATCATCTGGCGGACGATCGCCGGGACGGAGTCCTCTTCGCGCAGGGCAAGAGTCTGCAGATAGTCGAAGGGCACCTCGCCCGCCAGTACGCCGAAGAAGAAGCAGTTCGGCAAAGGGCCGGCGTAGAACGGGACGATCGGGGAGAGCACCCGCAGCCACCTCGGCATGCCGGGCACATCCACGCCGATACGGTTTACCAACTCCTGGAACATCAGGGTGTGGTTGCACTCTTCGATGCATTCGTGCAAGCAGTAGCGGTATTCCGGCGAGCCGTTGGGCACCCAGAACGTGTAGTGCATGAGGCCCCGCACCAGAATGCCTTCGAATTGGACGCCGACCTTGGCCATATTGGCCTGGCGCCACATGCCCATCGCGATCTTCTTGTCCAGGGGCTGTGCCTGATACCAGGGATGGCGGCCCAGTGGGTCCGCGCCGGTAATGATCCAACGGGGATCATCGGTGCTGATGTCGAGCTCGGGGGAGTCCCAGTCGATGTCGATGTAGGGGTTGAAATTACGCCGAACGGAACTCTCCGAGAGAGTCGCCAGCGTTTCGCCGTAGGCCACGTCGTCACCGACGTACATGGCGTTCTTCAAGCGCCTGATCAGATACAGGATCGCATAGGGGACAGCCGTGATCGCGCCCATGCCGGCCAGTAGCCAGCAGATGACGATCACGCCGGTCGGCATAAGCAATCCGTCCTCTAGTCCAGGCCCCCCCGGGCCCCTGGTGTGCACCGCCCTGGGGCGAAGCCAGCCGAAGCATACCGTCAAGTTTGGCAAAACGCTAAGGCTAGGCACGCCTCACGATTGTGATTGACATCATGTTGAGACCTGGTGGTGACCCTTATTTTACTTATCCGTCAAGGCCTGTGTCATACCGGTCTGACCTGCGTGTAAGGTCGCGCATTACGCCGTTGGGGTAGCGTGTCCTGCTTATGGGGACCCAGCACTACCAGGCCGTCATCGTGGGCGCCGGCTTCGGCGGCATCGGCGCGGCCATCCAGCTCAAACAGCTGGGCTACGACGACATCGTGATCGTTGACCGCCTGGACGGTCTCGGCGGGACGTGGCGAGTCAACCATTACCCCGGTCTGTCCGTCGACCAACCCTCCACTACCTATTCGTACTGGTTTGAACCGAATCCGTATTGGTCGCGGCTGTTCGCCCCCGGCAACGAGGTACAGGCCTATGCCGAGCACGTCGCAGCCAAATATGACGTCGAGCGTCACATGCGTTTCAACACCAGTGTCGACAGCGCCCAGTGGGATGAGGACGCGAAGGTGTGGCGGACCGCGCTGGCCGGCGGCGAGACCCTGACGTCGCAGTTCCTCATCGTCGCCACCGGTTTCCTGTGCCAGCCGAAGGTGCCCGACATCCCCGGTATCGACACATTCGCCGGCCACGTGGTGCACACCGCGCAGTGGGACCACGACTACTCCATGGCCGGGCGCCGGGCGGCGGTCATCGGCACCGGATCAACCGGTATTCAGGTGATCCCGCAGCTGGCCAAGGAAGTCGCCGACCTGACGGTGTATCAGCGCACCCCGATCCTCGTGACGCCCAAATCCGACGTGGTGTTTCCCCCGGTGATACAGCGGATGTTCGCGCGACGGCCGTTCACTCAGCGCATCGTGCGATGGTTGACCGACAACACCACCGATTTCATGATGGTCTTGACCATGTGGCGCTACCGCCGGTTCAAGTTCCTCAACAAGGCAATGGCTGCCCAATCCGCGCTGCACCGGTTGCGGTCGGTACGCAACCGCGAACTCGCCCGCAAGATGAAGCCCGATTTCGACTTCGGCTGCAAGCGTCCCTCGATTTCCAACGATTACTACCCGAGTTTCGCCAAGCCCAATGTGCACCTGGTCACCGAGGGAATCGAACGGATCGAACCCGACGGCATCGTGTCGTGCGACGGCGTCAAACGTGAGATCGACACGCTGGTGCTGGCAACCGGATACGACGTATGGGAAGGGAACCTCCCGGCGATCGAGGTGATCGGTCGCGGCGGCCGCAACCTCGGCAAGTGGTGGCGTGAGACTCGGTTCCAGGCCTACCAGGGGATGACCGCCCCGCAATTCCCGAACTTCATCAACATGGCCAGCCCGTTCTCTTGGGTCGGGCTGTCCTGGTTCAACACCGTCGAATACCAGACGCGGCACATGAAACGGTTGTTCGGCGAGGTGCAGCGGCGTCAGGCTCAGACCTTCGAAGTCACCGAGGAGGCCAACGCCCGCTTCTACGAGCGGATGATGGGCCTGCTGGACAGCTCGGTGTTCCACCTGGGCAACTGTGCGACATCGAATTCCTACTGGTTCAACCAGAGCACGGGTGAGGCTCCGCTTTTCCGGCCGACCTCGGTGCGCAGCGCCGTGAAGGAGCAGGATCACTTCCCGCTGTCGGACTACCAGATCGGTTAGCTTCGGCTGCCACGGTCCTGAACAGGGGGTTACAGTGATCGTTTGGGCATTTTGTCTGCTGGGGGGTCTCGAAAAGTGACGAGTAGACATCAACTGAGCCATGGCCGGTGGTCGGCGGCGCAGTTCGTGCGCCGCTTCGCGATTCCCATCATCGTGGGCTGGGTCGCTCTTACCGCGTTGGTCAGCGTTGCCGTGCCGCCATTGGAGCAGGTCGCCAAGGAACACCCGGTGTCGTTGAGCGCCAAAGACTCACCGTCGATTCAGGCGATGGCACGACTCGGGCATGACTTCGCGGAGTCCAACACCGACAGTGCGGCGATGATCGTCATCGAAGGTGATGAGCCTCTCGGCGACGCCGCGCATCACTACTACAACGAACTGATCGCTGCGCTCAACGCCGATACCCAACACGTTCAGCACATCCAGGATTTCTGGGGTGACCCGCTGACCGCGGGGGGCGCGCAGAGTCCCGACGGCAAGGCTGCCTTGGTCCAGCTCAACCTCGCCGGCAATCAGGGTGAGGCACTGGCGAACGACTCGGTGGAGGCGGTTCGCGACATCGTGGCTCGCACGCCGGCGCCCCCGGGGGTGCGCGCCTACGTGACCGGCCCGGCGCCCATGGTCACCGACATGAACACCAGCGGCGACCGCGCGGTGCTCAAGATTCTGGTGGCCACCGTCTCGGTGATTTCCCTGATGCTGTTGCTGCTCTATCGGTCGATCAGCACCGTCGCGGTGTTGTTGGCCGTGGTCGGGGTCGAGCTGGCCGCCGCGCGGGGAGTCGTGGCCTTCCTGGGCCACCAAGGCCTGATCGGACTGTCGACCTTCGCGATCAACATCCTGGTGACCCTGGCGATCGCCGCGGGGACCGACTACGGCATCTTCTTCATCGGTCGCTATCACGAGGCCCGTCACGCCGGTGAAGACCCGGAGACGGCGTATTTCACCACCTACCGTGGGGTCGCCCATGTGGTGCTGGCCTCGGGCCTGACCATTGCCGGCGCCACGTTCTGTCTGAGCTTCACCCGGCTGCCGGTGTTTCAGACCATGGGCGTGCCGTGCGCGGTCGGCATGCTGGTCGCGGTGGCCATCTCGCTCACGCTGGTGCCCGCGGTCCTGGCCGTCGCAACGCGGCGCGGCCTGCTCGAACCTCGCCGTAAGATGTCCGCCCGCGGGTGGCGCAAGGTGGGCACGGCGATCGTGCGCTGGCCGGGACCGATCTTCATCGCCGCCTGCGCGGTTGCACTCGTCGGCCTGCTGGCGTTGCCCGGCTACCGGGTGAGTTACAAGGACCCCTCGTTCATCCCGCAGGACACCCCGGCAAATCTTGGTTGGGCGGCCGCGTCGCGGCACTTCCCGGAAGCACGCTTGCTGCCGGAGGTAGTGCTGATCGAGTCCGACCACGACATGCGCAACTCCGCGGACTTCCTGGTGCTCAACAAACTGGCCAAAGCGATTTTCGCCGTCGAGGGCGTCGCCATGGTTCAGGGAGTGACCCGCCCCGAGGGCACCCCGCTGGGACACACCTCGATCCCGTTCCTGCTCAGCATGCAGAACGCCGGGCAGATGCAGAACCTGGACTTCGTCAAGAACCGGGTGGCCGACATGCGCCGGCAAGCAGACGAGCTGGAGGACACCATCGCCTCGCTGCAGCGGATGTACGGCCTGATGCAGCAGATGGCCGCCAACACGCATCACGCTGCCGGCGTCTCGGACGAGGCGAGGGACCTGGCCACGCAGGTGCGCGGCAACATGGCCGATTTGAACGAGAATTCCAAGGCGTTGCGTGAATCCGTCGAAGGCAAGGATTGCCGCGGCGACACCACTTGTCTGTCACTGCGGGCGGCGTATGCGTCGATGGACGGCACCACCCTGCTCACCGAGAAACTCGACGAGCTGGCGCCCGACATGAGCAATATCGACGCGGTGACACCGCAGCTGCTGGAGATGATGCCGGCGCAGATCGCCGCGATGCGCAGCCTGCAGACCATGATGCTGACCTTGCACAGCACCATGTCGGGCATCATGACGCAGATCGAGGAGGTAGGTGGCGGCTCGGCCGCGATGGGTCAGGACTTCGACGCGGCCAAGAGTGACGACTCGTTCTACCTGCCTCGGGAGGCTTTCGACAACCCGGACTTCAAACGCGTGGTTCAGCTTTTCCTGTCACCGGACGGGCATGCGGCTCGGTTCTTCATCACCCACGACGGCTACCCGGCGACACCCGAAGGCATGGCACGGGTCAATCTCATCAAGAAGGCCGCCACCGAAGCCCTGAAGGGTACACCGCTGTCGACTGCCACGGTCTATGTAGCCGGCACCGCAGCGCTCTTCAACGACTTGCAGGGCAGTGCCGACTACGATCTTCTGATCGCCGGAATCACTTCCCTGGCAATTATTTTCATCATCATGCTGCTGATCACCCGCAGCTTCATCGCATCGGTGGTGATCGTCGGAACGGTGCTCGCATCGCTGGGCGCTTCGTTTGGCCTGTCGGTCTTGCTGTGGCAGTACATCTTCGGCATCCACCTGCACTGGTTGGTGATGGTGATGTCGGTGATCATCCTGTTGGCGGTGGGTTGTGACTACAACCTGCTCCTGGTCGCCCGTTTCAAGGAAGAGATGGGTGCCGGGCTCAAGACCGGCATCATCCGGACCATGGGCGGCACCGGAAAGGTGGTGACCGCCGCAGGGCTGGTGTTCGCCTTCACCATGGCGTCCATGCTCGTCAGCGATCTGCGGGTGGTGGGTCAGTTGGGAACAACGATCGGGCTCGGCCTGCTGTTCGACACCTTGGTGGTGCGCTCCTTCATGATGCCGTCGTTGGCGGCCCTGCTCGGGCGGTGGTTCTGGTGGCCTCTCAACGTGCGTGAGCACCCGGCGCGGGCACGGCCAACCGTGCCGCCCGCCGCGGGAGCCGCGACGGATGAACACGACCAGACCTTCGAAGACATGGTTGCCACCGCGTTTCCGGAGTTGTCCGCAAGGCCCGGGAAGCCCGCAGGTGACCGTCCCACCGAAGTGCTGGCGGCGATCCAGCCGCCGGAAGACGAGACCGACCGCTGAGCGGCTCCTGAGCTGCCAGGACCCGGGCGTCGGCCCTGGGCACACTGGTGCTGTTGGGGGGCTTTAGACTGGGATTCAACGGCACTGAACCGGCAATCACCGGGGAGCCTTCGGAAGAACAGCCACGGTCTGGCCCAGTAGAACCGAACGGGACGGCCCGTCACAGCCTCACATCGAGCGGTCGCGCCTCAGCACGGGTGCGCGGCAAGCGGGGTGGTACCGCGGCGCTTGCGCAACCGCGCAGCGTCGTCCCCGGGCCGGGCCCTTGGGAGACGACACTGAAGTGAGCGAACGCAGCTATCCGAAGCCGGCCGCCGGCGCCCCCGACTTCCCGGCGGCCGAGTCCGCCGTCCTGGACTACTGGGCCGCCGACGACACCTTCCAGGCGAGCATCGATCGCCGCGACGGGGCGCCGGAATACGTGTTCTATGACGGACCGCCGTTCGCCAACGGGCTGCCGCACTATGGGCACCTGCTGACCGGCTACGTCAAAGACATCGTCCCGCGCTACCGCACCATGACCGGCTACAAGGTGGAGCGCCGCTTCGGCTGGGACACCCACGGCCTGCCCGCCGAGCTCGAGGTGGAGCGTCAACTCGGGATCACCGACAAGTCGCAGATCGATGCGATGGGCATCGCGGCGTTCAACCAGGCGTGTCGGGAATCGGTGCTGCGCTACACGTCTGAATGGCAGGCCTACGTCACCAGGCAGGCCCGCTGGGTCGACTTCGACAACGACTACAAGACCCTGGACCTGCCGTTCATGGAGTCGGTGCTCTGGGCGTTCAAACAGCTGTGGGATAAGGGACTGGCCTATGAGGGCTACCGGGTGCTGCCGTACTGCTGGCGCGACGAGACCCCGTTGTCCAATCACGAGCTGCGGATGGACGACGACGTCTACAAGAGCCGTCAGGATCCGGCGCTGACCGTCGGGTTCCGGGTGCTTGCGCAGGACTCCGCGCTGGACGGTGCCCACCTGCTGGTGTGGACCACGACACCGTGGACACTGCCGTCCAACCAGGCGGTCGCGGTCAACCCGGACGTGACTTATGTGGTGGTCGCGGCGGGGGAGCGGCGCTACCTGCTGGCCGAGGCGCGATTGGCTGCCTACGCGCGCGAACTGGGCCTGGGCGAGGGGGAGAAGCCGCAGCTGCTGGGCAGCTATCGCGGAGCGGAGCTGCTCGGCCTGCGGTATGTGCCGCCGTTTCCGTATTTCATGGACTCGGAGAACGCTTTTCGGGTACTCCCCGCCGATTTCGTGACCACGGAGGACGGCACCGGGATCGTGCACCTGGCACCGGCTTACGGTGAGGACGACAAGAACACCACGGACCCGGCCGGAATCACTCCGGTCACCCCGGTGGACGCCAAGGGCCGCTTCGATACGACTGTGCCCGACTATGTCGGCCAGCATGTGTTCGACGCGAACAAGGCGATCATCGCCGACCTGAAGAACGGCACCGGGCCGGCCGCGGCCAACGGCGCGGTGCTGGTGCGCCACGAGACCTACGAGCACCCGTACCCGCACTGCTGGCGCTGCCGTAACCCGTTGATCTACAAGGCGGTGTCGTCGTGGTTCGTCCGCGTCACCGAATTCCGGGACCGGATGGTGGAACTGGGCGAGCAGATCACCTGGTACCCCGAGCACATCAAGGACGGGATCTTCGGCAACTGGCTGCGCGGTGCGCGGGACTGGTCGATCTCCCGGAACCGCTACTGGGGCACCCCGATTCCGGTATGGAAGTCCGACGATCCGGCCTATCCGCGGATCGACGTCTACGGCAGCCTGGATGACCTGGAGCGTGACTTCGGAGTACGCCCGGACAACCTGCACCGCCCCTATATCGACGAGCTGACCCGGCCCAACCCCGACGACCCGACGGGCCGTTCGACCATGCGGCGCATCCCTGACGTGCTGGACGTCTGGTTCGACTCGGGTTCGATGCCGTATGCCCAGGTGCACTATCCCTTCGAGAACCAGCAATGGTTCGACGGCGGCGGGGGCCAGGCTGCCCATTACCCGGGCGACTTCATCGTCGAATACATCGGGCAGACGCGTGGCTGGTTCTACATGATGCATGTGCTGGCGACCGCACTGTTCGACCGTCCGGCGTTCAAAACCTGTGTGGCGCACGGCATCGTGCTCGGCAGTGACGGCCAGAAGATGAGCAAGTCGCTGCGCAACTACCCGGATGTGAGCGAGGTGTTCGACCGCGATGGCTCCGACGCCATGCGGTGGTTCCTGATGGCATCGCCGATCCTGCGCGGGGGCAACCTGATCGTCACGGAGGCGGGCATCCGCGAGGGTGTGCGTCAGGTGATGCTGCCGCTGACCAACGCCTACACCTTCCTGACGCTGTATGCCCCGAAACCCGGCGTCTGGCGTACCGATTCGACGAACGTGCTCGACCGTTACATCCTGGCCAAGCTGGCGTCGCTGCGTGACGACCTGACGCAGGCCCTGGATGTGTGTGACATCTCCGGGGCCTGTGAGCAACTGCGTCAGTTCACCGAGGCGCTGACCAACTGGTACGTCCGGCGGTCCCGGCAACGGTTCTGGGACGAAGACGCCGACGCAATAGACACCTTGCACACGGTGCTCGAGATCACCGCACGGTTGGCCGCGCCGCTGTTGCCACTAACCACCGAGGTGATCTGGCGCGGGGTCACCGGGGAACGATCGGTGCACCTCACCGACTGGCCGCTGGCCGCCGATCTGCCCGCCGATGCCGAGCTGGTGGCTGCCATGGATCAGGTCCGCGAAGTCTGTTCCGCGGCGTCGTCGGTGCGCAAGGCACACCAGCTTCGTGTTCGGCTGCCGCTGCCGAAGCTCACCGTCGCCGTCGAGGACCCGCAGCGACTGGCGCCGTTCACCGATCTGATCGCCGACGAGCTCAACGTCAAGGCAGTCGAACTCACCGACGATATCGCCCACTACGGCCGGTTCGAGCTGGCGGTGAACGCGAAGGCGGCAGGTCCTCGCCTGGGCAAGGATGTGCAGGCCGCGATCAAGGCGGTCAAGGCCGGTGAGGGCGTGGTCAACTCGGATGGAACCTTGAGCGCCGGCCCGGTGCTGCTGCTGGACAGCGAGTACACCTCCAAACTGGTGGCCGCCGATCCGGCGTACACCGTCGCGCTGCCCGACGGTGCGGGCCTGGTGGTGCTCGACAGCGCCGTCACGCCTGAGCTGGAGGCCGAAGGCTGGGCCAAGGACCGGATCCGGGAACTGCAGGAGCTACGGAAGAGCAGCGGCCTTGAGGTCTCCGACCGGATCAGCGTCGTGATCGCGGTACCCGAGCAGCGGCGCGAATGGGCACAGAATCATGCCGAGTTGATCGCCGGAGAAATTTTGGCGACCAGTTTCGAATTCGGCGACCCCGCCGATGCCACCGAAATCGGCGACGGCGTGCGGGTGGCCCTCGCCAAGGCCTGAGCAGCTCGGCATCGGAAAGCGGTCCAGCCAGGGCCGACTTTCTCGCGGCGAGATTCTTAAGGCCGCCGGTAGCCGGTGCGCGGGGCCGGCCAGCAGCCCAATGGCCCGGCGGGACATGGCATTTATGCAGATCGGGAGTGTAAAAATGCCCCCGCCGGGTCGGCGCCGCAGACTGCCTCGCAGCCCCAGCGCGGGCTTCGCTGCGGCCCGGACGGGAGGCCAACTCCTTTTCGGCGACCGTTCGTCCGCGATTAATCTCCAGGCCATACGAACAGTTGTTCGCGGTTGGTTCTGGCCCACCCGAATTGCCCCCAAAGCGGGCAACACATCGGGTGGGTCGGTTCGTTACTCGGCATAGAGGGGCAGGGGATTCATGGATTTCGGGGCGCTCCCGCCGGAAGTCAACTCCGCGAGAATGTATGCCGGACCCGGCTCGGCGCCGTTGCTGGCCGCCGCGGCGAGCTGGTCGGCGATGGCGACCGAACTGGACTACACGGCGACATCGTTCACCTCGGTGATCGCTGACCTCGCCGGGTCGGCGTGGAAGGGTCCCTCAGCCGCCTCGATGACGGCGGCGGCGGCCCCGTATGCGGCGTGGCTGAAGGCCACTTCGGTCGGGGCCGAGGAAACCGCGCTGAAAGCCACGGCAGCAGCCGGAGCCTACGAGGCCGCCTACGCAGCCACGGTGCCTCCGCCGGTGATCGCCGCCAACCGCACCTTGCTGGCCACGCTGGTGGCGACCAACTTCTTGGGGCAGAACGCGCCGGCGATCGCGGCCACCGAGGCGCAGTACGGGGAGATGTGGGCGCAGGACGCAGCCGCGATGTACGCCTATGCGGGCTCGACGGCAACCGCCAGTCAGCTCAGTCCTTTCACTACGCCGCCGGAGACCACCAATGCCGGCGGGCAGGCCGGCCAGTCGGCGTCGGTCAGTAAGGCGGCGCAGTCCGCAGCAGCCTCCAGCGCGGAGTCGACTCTGTCTGAGTTTCTTGACAAGATTCCCAACGCCCTGCAGAACATGCTGAACATGACGCCGACCCAGCTCGTGGACGACTACCAGGCGATCGTCAAGACCCTCACCAATGTAATCAGTACCGCCAACGGGCCCTACGGGATCAACATCGAGAGCTCGGCTCGGAGCATTTACCAGATGGCTATCAGCATCCCATCGGTAGCTAACGGGCTCGGCAACCTGACCACCACGCTCAGTCCCAAACCCATCGTCGGGGCGTTGTCTCCGTTGCTGTCCAGCCCGCTGCTGACCGGTTCGCAATCCATTCCGGCGGCGGTGTCGGGGGCTGTGGGTCGGGCCGGCCTGATCGGGTCGCTGTCGGTGCCGTCGACCTGGGCCAGCGCGGTGCCGGCGGTCAAGACCGCCGCTGTGGCCCTTCAAGCGAGTGTGCTCGAGGCAGCTCCGGCTCTGGCCGCCAACGGCGAGAGCCTGCTGGCCGGACAGATGGCACTGTCCAGTCTGGCGGGCCGGGCCATCGGCACTCCGGTACGTCAGGCCGCCGGAGCCGGAGCCACCCGGGCGATCAGTGCGATCAGCCATGTCACCAATACCCAGACGGGACCGGACATCGCCACCACCGCCACCGTCATCGTCATCCCCCCGATCGCGAAATAGCGAAAGTAGGTCGCGTTCATGGTTTTTCAGAGCTTCGCAGCGCAGCCACCGGAGATCATCTCCGGCCAGTTGTACTCGGGACCGGGGGCGGACCCGCTGTTCGCCGCAGCGGCGGCTTGGACGGGGCTGGGCGCCGAGTTGCATGCCACGGCATCGTCGTACCAGGCGGTATTAGCGAGTCTCGGCGGCGGCTGGCAGGGGCCGGCCGCGGCGGCGATGGCCGCGGCAGCCGCGCCGTACGTGACCTGGCTCCAGACCACGGCGGCACAGGCCGAACAGACCGCAGCCCAGGCCACAGCTGCCGCAGCCGCCTATGAATCGGCTTTCGCCGGGATCGTGCCGCCGCCGGCGATCGCCGCCAACCGCGCTCTACTGCAATCGCTGGTGGCTTCGAACATCCTCGGGCAAAACAGCACCGCGATCGCCGCGGTCGAAGCGGAATACTCGCGAATGTGGGCACAAGATGTCGCCGCGATGCAGGGCTATGCCGGTGCTTCGGAAGCGGCCACCGATCTGACCTCGTTCACCGCGGCGCCGCGGACGACCAACACTGAGCCGGGGAGCGCCGCGGCCACCTCCGATCCCGACCTGATTCAGTTGATCACGAAGCAGATCACCGATCTGACGGCTTCCTATAACGCCGGCTGGCAGAACGCGATCGATGGTGTCCTCGGCACCACCTACGGGCACGAGCTGTGGGAGAGCCACCTCTCGCTGGCCAGCGGCGTGAGCGGCCAGACCGGCTGGGTCAACGCCGTGCACGCCAGCACCAACCTGGGGATCACCCAGTTCCGGTCCGGGTACAAAGCGGTGATTCCGGTGATTCCGAAGTCGGCGCTTGGGGGACTGCACAGCTCCGGACTGACCGCAGGCGCCAGTCTCTCCTCTGCGGCAGGTGCCGCCTCCGGCAGCGCGATGCGGGTGGGAGCACTGTCGGTGCCGCCGAACTGGGCGAGTGCCACGTCGGCGATCCAGCTGGCCTCCACGTCATTTCCAGAGTCGGCCCTGGGTGCCGCGCCCGCCGCGGGTTCGGTGCCGGGGATGCTCGCCCCGGCCGCCATGGGCAGCGCCGCCGGTGGGGCGCTGGGGGCGCCCGCGGCGCGCACGCGCACGGTGGCGCCGGTTGCCCGCGTGGTGTCGACCAACATCACCGATCGCGAGGCGCCGGTCCCGCTCGACCAGGTGATCGCGCAATTGCAGCAGACGCCGGATGTGGTGCAGCATTGGAATGTCGACGCGGCCGGCCTCGACGAGCTGGTCGCGAAGCTGTCGCTGAAGCCGGGAATCCACGCGGTGCATGTCCTCGACGATGCGGACAGTGCCCTCGCCGGATCGCAGTCTGCGCTCGGTTGACGGGAGGACCCCTATGAAACTGTTGCTCGCCCCGCTTGTCGTCATCGCCGGGCTTATTCTCGCCGCACCCGGGCATGCCGAACCCGGTGAAGGAGAGCCGAAGACGGTCGACAGTGCCGAATTCATCGCGTCGCTGCGCCAGGTCGGGATCATCTTCGATGACACCGACCACGCCGTGGCCGCCGCCGAGGCTCTGTGCGGCCTGGCCGCCAACGGTGAATCGACGATGGAACTGCTCAACGACGTCACGGAGGCCAATCCCGATCTCAGCGTCGTCGACGCGGCCAGGTTCGCCACGATTGCGGCAAAGACGTACTGCCCACACCAGCTCAAGAAAGGTGGCGGCGGGTCGAAGTGACCCCAGGTCAGCGCTTGACGGCCCGCCAGCGCTGCTGACCAACCTTGGTCATCACCTGGACGTCACGGAATCCTTTGCTGTACAGCCGGTCCGGAAGTGGTCGGGGGACATTGGGTTGTAGGTGTCCCGGAAATGCATCAGCTGAAACATCGGCGAGTGCACGCCGTCACTGCCGGGCGAAGACCGCCCCGGTCGCCAGTAGACGAAACGCCTCGGCGAAACAGGCGATGCACCAGATCCATGGCCATGATTTTCGACCCTAGTCGGGTGCGGCCGGATTGCGGTGCGCCCAATAGGCTGGACCCGTGGACGCCCGATGGGTCCTGCACCTGGATATGGACGCCTTCTTCGCGTCTGTCGAGCAACTGACCCGACCGACCCTGCGGGGACGCCCGGTTCTGGTCGGCGGACTCGGGGGTCGCGGTGTGGTGGCCGGGGCCAGCTACGAGGCACGGGTTTTCGGCGCTCGCTCCGCGATGCCAATGCACCAGGCACGACGGCTGGTGGGCGCCCCAGCGGTGGTGTTGCCGCCGCGCGGCTCCGTCTACGGACTGGCGAGCCGGCGGGTTTTCGAGACGGTGCGCACCCAGATTCCGGTGGTCGAGCAGTTGTCCTTCGACGAGGCCTTCGGCGAGCCGGCCGAGCTGGCGGGGGCGAGTGCCACCGACGTCCTCCAATTCTGTGAACACCTGCGTCACCGGGTGCTCGAAGAGACCGGCTTGGTCGCGTCGGTCGGGGCCGGCTCGGGCAAGCAGATCGCCAAGATCGCATCGGATCTGGCAAAGCCGAACGGGGTGCGGGTGGTCAGCCGGGCCGAGGAACGGCTGCTGCTGGACGGACTCCCGGTGCGCCGGCTGTGGGGGATCGGCCCCGTCGCCGAGGAGAAGCTGCACCGACTGGGCATCGACACCATCGGGCAGCTCGCCGCACTGACAGATACCGAGGCCGCCGATATTCTGGGTGCCACGATCGGCCCGGCGCTGCACCGACTCGCTCGGGGAATCGACGACCGCCGGGTCGCCGAACGTGCCGAGGCCAAGCAGATCAGCGCCGAATCAACGTTTGCCGCTGACCTGACCACGTTGGATCAGTTGCGGGCCGAGATCGGACCCATCGGCGAACACGCCTATCGCAGGCTGCTGCGCGACGGTCGCGGCGCCCGGACCGTGACGGTGAAACTCAAGCGCGCCGACATGAGTGTGCTGACTCGCTCGGCCACTCTGCCCTATGCGACCACTGACGCAGCGGCGCTCACCTCGGCGGCCGGTCGACTGTTGCTTGATCCGCAGGAGATCGGCCCGATCAGGCTGCTCGGGGTGGGTTTCTCCGGGTTGACCGAGGTTCGCCAGGAGTCGCTCTTCCCGGATCTGGAGTTTCCCGACGCCGCATCAGCAGTGCCGGAAATCGCTGCGCGGGAGCCGATTACGTTGCCCGCGGCGGCGCACTGGCGAGTCGGTGATGACGTCAGCCATCGCGATCTCGGACACGGATGGGTGCAGGGGGCCGGCCATGGCGTGGTGACGGTGCGCTTCGAGACCCGCAGTTCGGGTCCGGGCCCGGTGCGGACCTTCCCCGACGACGAGCCCGGGATCAGCCGGGCCGACGCCGTGGACAGCCTCGACTGGCCCGACTACGCGGTTGAGGCGCGCGCGCACGACGAGGCACAGATCAGCCCCACCGGTCCATGACCTCATCGATGGGCTCGCCGGCCGCCAGCGCCGCCATCAGCAGAATCCGGGCCTGCGGTGGCCGCAGGCGGGGCACCAGCACCGCGCCCGCGTCCACCAGGGCTCGGCCCGGACCATAATCGGCACCGATCAGCCCATCCGGGACCCGGCTGGAGACCGCGACGGTCAGTCCGGCTCCGCAGTGCCGGCGCACCGAATCGATGACCGCCGACGGGGCGTTACCCGACCCGAGACCGGCCAAAATCACCCCCTGCGCGCCCGCGGCGGCGCAGGCATCCAGGGCCACAGCATCGGCACCCCCGTACAACGCGACCACGTCGACACGCGGGACGCTGGTCGCGACACCGAGACGGGGCCGCGTCTTGTCGCGAGTCAGGGTGACCCGGCCGTCGGCGACAGTGCCCGCCAGCGGACCGGTGAAGCCGGACAATCCAGTGAGGGTGGCCTTCTGCAGACCCAGCGGCGCCAGCACCCGGCCGGCGAAACACACCAGCACCCCGAGTCCCCGAGCGGCCGGGTCGGCAGCCACCAGCAGCGCATCCCGCAGGTTGGCCGGTCCGTCGGCGTCCGGAGCGTCCGCACTGCGCTGGGCCCCGGTAACCACGACCGGCGCATCCCCGGTATAGCCCAGTTCCAGCCACAGCGCACCCTCTTCGCAGGTGTCGGTGCCGTGGGTGACCACCACGCCGTCCGCGCCGCCCTCCACCTCGGCAGCGACCGCGCGCAGCAGGTCAGCCCACTCGGCGGGGCCGAGCTCCGAGCTGTCGCGGGCCATCAGATCCACCACCGTGACGTCTACGGCGCCGGTGTCGCCCAACAGTTCTGAGCCGCTGCGGGCGGGTCGCAACGTGCCGTCTCCCTGGGTGTTGCAGGAGATGGTGCCGCCGGTGGTGATGACGGTGACGCGCGTGGACTGCATGCCGCGATCATGCCCCACGTGGGTTGGGGGATGATGGGAGCGTGACTGACGAGACAACCGACTCGACCGAGACGGCGGTGGACCCGGTCCCGGCCCCTGAGTCGGAGCCGGCGCCAGCTCCCCGGCGGTTGGGACTGCTGCTGTCGGTGGCAGCGGTGGTGCTCACCGCCGACGTCGTCACCAAGGTGCTCGCGGTGAAGATGTTGACCCCCGGGCAGCCCGTGCCGATCATCGGCGACACCGTCACCTGGACCCTGGTGCGTAATTCCGGCGCTGCCTTCTCGATGGCCACCAGCTACACCTGGGTGTTGACGCTGATCGCCAGCTCAGTGGTACTGGGCATCATCTGGATGTCGCGTCGCCTGGTGTCGCCCTGGTGGGCCCTCGGGCTGGGGATGATCCTCGGTGGGGCACTGGGCAACCTGGTGGACCGGTTCTTTCGAGCACCCGGTCACCTGCAGGGCCACGTGGTCGACTTTCTCTCGATCGGTTGGTGGCCGGTGTTCAACGTCGCCGACCCCGCCGTGGTGGGCGGCGCGATCCTGCTGGTGACGCTGTCGGTTTTCGGCTTCGACTTCGACGTGGTGGGTCGGCGCGCCGGCAACGGCGCCGACAATGGCTAATAACCCTGAGGACGCTGTGACCGAACGATCCATGCCGGTGCCCGAGGGGCTGGCCGGCTTGCGCGTCGACGCCGGTCTGGCCCGCCTGTTGGGCTTGTCGCGGACCGTGGTCGCGACTCTGGCCGAGAACGGCGACGTCGAACTGGACGGTGTGGCCGCAGGCAAGTCCGATCGACTCGTCGCCGGGGCGTGGCTTCAGGTGCGACTGCCCGAACCGCCGGCGCCACCGCAGAACACCCCGGCCGAGGTCGAGGGAATGACGATCCTGTACTCCGACGCCGACATCGTCGCCGTCGACAAACCCGCCGGGGTGGCCGCACACGCGTCGGTGGGCTGGAGCGGGCCGACCGTGCTCGGAGGGTTGGCGGCGGCCGGCTACCGGATCACCACGTCGGGTGTCCCGGAACGCCAAGGCATCGTTCACCGGCTGGATGTCGGCACCTCCGGGGTAATGGTGGTGGCGATCTCCGAGCGTGCCTATACCGCCCTGAAGCGGGCGTTCAAGGCACGCACCGTGGACAAGCGCTACCACGCGCTGGTGCAGGGCCATCCGGACCCGTCCAGCGGCACCATCGATGCTCCGATTGGGCGCCATCATGGACCGGACTGGAAGTTCGCGGTGACCGCCGACGGACGACACAGCATCACCCACTACGACACGGTGGAGGCGTTCGTCGCCGCCAGCCTGCTCGATGTGCACCTGGAGACCGGCCGCACCCACCAGATCCGGGTGCACTTCTCGGCGCTGCGCCATCCGTGCTGCGGCGACCTCACCTACGGGGCCGATCCGACCTTGGCCCGCAAGCTCGGGTTGGAACGTCAGTGGCTGCACGCCCGCTCCCTGGCGTTCGCGCATCCCGGCGACGGGCGGCGTATCGAGATCACCAGCGAATACCCCGCCGATCTGCAACACGCCGTGGACATACTGCGGCGCTGAAAGGCGCTGAGTTCCGCGTCAGGGTGTGCGGGCCTCGACCACCCGTCGACGCGCCGCGGTATCGGTTCGGTCAGCTGGACTCTTCGGCCGGCTTAGGGGCCTTCGGCGGCCGGATCTTGAAGGAGATGCGCAGCTTAGTGCGGTAGATGATCCCGCCTTTGTCGTCGAGCGTCAGGTCCTGTTCGACCACCTGGGCGACGCGGATGTCATCGATGGTCTGCTTGGCCCGGTGCACCGCTTCGGCCGCGGCGTTCTCCCAGGACGAGGGGCTGGTCCCGATGATGTCGATCACCCGGTACACGCTCATGTATGACTCTCCTCCGATTCAGCCGAACCTCAACGTAGTGCACGGCGGCGGCCGCTGTCCCGGGAAACGACGGGGCAGAAGACACGTCTGGCGACACGCGCGGAAAGCGTCGGTGGTCGGCCATAGACTGGCGGTCCTATGGACAGTTCCTCTTCGCGGTCCTTCGTGCACCTGCATAACCACACCGAGTACTCGATGCTCGACGGCGCGGCGAAGATCGCCCCGATGCTGGCCGAAGCGCAGCGCTTGGAGATGCCCGCGATCGGCATGACCGATCACGGAAACATGTTCGGGGCCAGTGAGTTCTACAACGCGGCTACCAAGGTCGGCATCAAGCCGATCATCGGGGTGGAGGCCTATATCGCCCCCGGTTCTCGGTTCGACACCCGCAGGGTGCATTGGGGGGACCCGGGCCAGAAGAGTGACGACGTCTCCGGCAGTGGCTCCTACACCCACATGACGATGGTCGCCGAGAACGCCACTGGCCTGCGCAACCTGTTCCGGCTCTCGTCTTTGGCCTCCTTCGAGGGCCAGCTCGGCAAGTGGTCGCGGATGGACGCCGAGATCATCGCCGAGCATGCCGAGGGCATCATCGCCACCACCGGTTGCCCGTCGGGGGAAGTGCAGACCCGGTTGCGGCTGGGTCAGCAGCGCGAGGCCCTGGAGTCGGCCGCCAAATGGCGGGAGATCTTCGGCCCGCAGAACTACTTCCTGGAGGTCATGGACCACGGGCTGTCGATCGAACGGCGGGTCCGCGAAGGCCTGTTGGAGGTGGGCCGCAAACTCGGCATCCCGACGTTGGCCACCAACGACTGCCACTACGTCACACGCGACGCCTCGGGCAACCATGAGGCACTGCTGTGCATCCAGACCGGCAAGACGCTCTCGGATCCGACCCGGTTCAAGTTCGACGGCGACGGCTACTACCTGAAGTCAGCCGCCGAGATGCGTGCGCTCTGGGACGACCAGCTGCCCGGGGCCTGCGACTCCACGCTGTTGATCGCCGAGCGGGTGCAGTCCTATGCCGACGTGTGGGCCCCCCGCGACCGGATGCCGGTGTTTCCGGTCCCCGACGGCCATGACCAGGGCTCGTGGCTGCGCCATGAGGTGCTGGCCGGGCTGCAGCACCGCTTTCCAGCCGGTGTGCCGAGCGAATACACCGATCGTGCCGCCTACGAGATCGACGTCATCTGCGGCAAGGGCTTTCCGTCTTACTTCTTGATCGTCGCGGACCTGATCAGTTACGCCCGTTCGATCAACATCTGGGTGGGCCCCGGCCGCGGATCAGCGGCCGGCTCACTGGTGGCCTACGCGCTCGGCATCACCAACATCGACCCGATCCCGCATGGGCTGCTGTTCGAACGCTTCCTCAACCCGGAACGACCGTCAGCCCCCGATATCGACATCGACTTCGACGACCGCCGCCGGGGCGAGATGGTGCGCTACGCCGCTGAGCGGTGGGGCAGTGACCGGGTCGCCCAGGTGATCACCTTCGGCACCATTAAAACCAAGGCGGCGCTGAAAGATTCAGCCCGTGTGCATTACGGCCAACCCGGCTACGCGATTGCCGACCGGATCACCAAGGCGCTGCCGCCGCCGATCATGGCCAAGGACATTCCGCTGTCGGGCATCACCGACGCCAACCACGAGCGGTACAAGGAGGCCGCCGAGGTTCGGGCGTTGATCGACACCGATCCCGACGTGCGGACGATCTACGAGACAGCACGCGGCCTGGAAGGCCTGGTCCGCAACGCCGGTGTGCATGCCTGCGCGGTGATCATGAGTTCCGAGCCTTTGATCGAGGCGATCCCGTTGTGGAAGCGCCCGCAGGACGGCGCCATCATCACCGGCTGGGACTACCCGTCGTGTGAAGAAATCGGCCTGTTGAAGATGGACTTCCTAGGCCTGCGCAACCTGACGATCATCGGCGACTGTCTGGGGAACATCAAGTCGAACCGGGGCATCGACCTGGATCTCGACACCGTGCCGTTCGAAGACCCAGCTACCTACGAACTGTTGGGCCGCGGTGACACCTTGGGGGTGTTCCAGCTCGACGGTGGACCGATGCGTGACCTGCTGCGCCGTATGCAGCCCACCGAGTTCAACGACATCGTCGCAGTGCTGGCGCTGTACCGGCCGGGACCCATGGGCATGAACGCCCACAACGATTACGCAGACCGGAAGAACGACCGCCAGGTCATCAAGCCCATCCACCCCGAGCTTGAGGAGCCACTGCGCAGCATCCTGTCGGAGACCTACGGTCTGATCGTCTACCAAGAGCAGATCATGTTTATCGCTCAGAAGGTGGCGTCCTACACCATGGGCAAGGCCGATGCGCTGCGTAAGGCCATGGGCAAGAAGAAACTTGAAGTGCTCGAAGCCGAGTACAAGGGCTTCTATGAGGGCATGACGGCCAACGGATTCTCCGAGAAGGCCGTGAAGGCGTTGTGGGACACCATCCTTCCGTTCGCCGGGTATGCGTTCAACAAGTCGCATGCTGCCGCTTACGGCTTGGTGTCTTACTGGACTGCCTATCTCAAGGCGAACTATCCGGCCGAATACATGGCAGGTCTGTTGACCTCTGTCGGTGACGACAAGGACAAGGCTGCGGTGTACCTGGCCGACTGCCGCCGGCTGGGAATCACCGTGCTTCCGCCGGACGTCAACGAATCAGAGCTGAACTTCGCTTCGGTGGGCCAAGACATCCGCTACGGGCTGGGCGCGGTCCGCAACGTCGGCGCCAATGTCGTCGGCTCGCTGATCAACACCCGGAACCAGAAGGGCCGCTTCACCGACTTCTCGGATTACCTCAACAAGATCGACATCGCGGCCTGCAACAAGAAGGTCACCGAATCCCTGATCAAGGCCGGTGCCTTCGACTCGCTCGGCCATCCGCGCAAGGGTCTGTTCCTGGTGCACACCGACGCGGTCGACTCGGTGCTGGGCACCAAGAAGGCCGAGGCGATAGGGCAGTTCGATCTGTTCGGCGGGGGAGACGGCGACAGCGCTGGAGCCGATGCCGTTTTCGGTATCAAAGTTCCCGATGAGGAGTGGGTCGACAAGCACAAGCTGGCCTTGGAACGGGAGATGTTGGGGCTCTACGTCTCCGGGCACCCGCTCAACGGCATCGCACACCTGCTGGCCGCCCAGGTGGATACCCAGATCCCGGCGATCCTGGAGGGCGATATCGCCGCCGACACCCAGGTGCGGGTCGGCGGCATCCTGGCATCGGTGAACCGTCGGGTCAACAAGAACGGACTGCCCTGGGCTTCAGCGCAATTGGAAGATCTCACCGGCGGTATCGAGGTGATGTTCTTTCCGCAGACCTACTCGGCCTACGGGGCCGAGGTCGCCGACGACGCGGTGGTGCTGGTCAGTGCCAAGGTGAATATTCGCGACGACCGGATCTCGCTGATCGCCAACGAGCTGGTGGTGCCCGACTTCACCGCCAATGCCGCGGATCGTCCCCTGGCCGTGAGCCTTCCGACTCGGCAGTGCACCATGGACAAAGTCAGTGCGCTCAAGCAGGTGTTGACCCGCCATCCCGGCACCGCGCAGGTGCAGTTGCGGCTGATCAGTGGTGAGCGCATCACGGTGCTGGAATTGGACCCCTCGCTGCGGGTGACGCCGTCTTCGGCACTGATGGGGGACTTGAAGGCACTGCTCGGTCCCGGCTGCCTGGGCGGTTAGCCCAACGAGTACGTCACCGAAATTCCGAGCCAGACCGCTAAGTCACCGTCGACCGCCCGGATCGAAGATCACGTGCAGTGCATGCGGTCCAAGTGTCGGCACGTGGGTGGTCAGAACTTCGCAACGGCGCCGGCGTCGACCGGTAGCGCCGCTCCGGTGATGTACTGCGCCTCATCGGAGGCGAGGAAGAGCACGGCGTTACTGACGGCGCGTGCCTCGATCACCGGCTTGGGCAGCATGTGGAAGTGCCCGATGATCGCCGCGGTGTCGGCCATGGTTGGTTCGGCCAGGTCTGGGCGCAGAGTCCGGTGGAACTGGTCGTTGTCGATCATCGGTGTCAAGACGTTGCCAGGATGGATTGAGTTAACCCTGATCGATTGCGGCGCAAGCTCATTCGCGAGCGAATTCATCAACCCGACGACGGCATGTTTGGCCGACGCATAGTGGGCCATGTAGCCGCCGCCGCGAAGGCCCAACATCGAGCTGATCAAGATGATCGATCCGCCGCCGTTGGTCATATGTGGCAGTGCCGCTTTGACTGTGAGCCACACCCCGGTCAGGTTGATATCCAGCATGGTCTGCCATGCGGACTGTTCGATCAGCGCAGCCTGCGCCGGTGAACCGCTGATGCCGGCGTTCGCTACCACGATGTCCAGTGCGCCCAAGGTGGCCACACCCCGCTCAAGGGCGACGCGCAGGCTGTCCAGGTCGCGCACGTCGGCCTTGGCGGTGACGATGCGGCGGCCCGCCTTCTCCACCAGGGCCGCGGTGTCGGCGAGGTCATCCTCCGTCGCACCCGGATAAGCGACACCGTCGATGTCTGCGCAGACATCGACCGCGATGATGTCAGCGCCTTCCTCGGCCAGTCGAATTGCGTGTTCGCGACCCTGGCCACGGGCTGCGCCGGTGATGAACGCGACCTTGCCGGCGACTCTGCCGATCCTATTGTCGTACATCGCAACCTTTCGCCCGGATGATCTTCACCAGAAGCAGTCAAGCATGGCAGCGGCGCCGTGAATCACGCGGCGGCCGCCACCAGGCGCTCCACTTCATGCAGGTCGTAGGGCGCGCGTAGGCCGAGTATCAGGTGCTCGGCCCCGGCCTCGATGAGGGCAGCCATCAGGTCTGGATCTGCGCGCTCGATCCAGACCGTGCGTTCGATCTCGCGGGGGTCTCTGCCCAGTTCGTCACACCAGCGGTCGATGACGGCGTTCTTGACGCGAACCGTGTCGGCATCCCCGTAGCCATTCCACATGTCCGCGTGCTGCGCCACCAGTCGTAGCGTGCGCCGTTCCCCGTTGCCGCCGATCAGGACTGGCAGCCGGCCAATCGGCCCGGGTTGCAGTAGACCGAGGCGGCGCCGGATGCGGGGTAGAGCCTCGGCGAGGAAATCGAGTCGTTGTCGGGGTGTTCGCCCGGGGTAGCCGTACTCGATTTCGTCCTTGTCCATCCAGCCCGAGCCAATACCCAGCACGGCTCGGCCGCCGGAGAGGTGATCGAGGGTGCGGGCCATGTCGGCCAGCAGGTCTGGGTTGCGGTAGCCGCCGCCGGTGACCAGCATGCCGATCTGGGAGACCTTCGTTGTGGTGACCGCCATGGCAGCGAGAATCTGCCAGCCCTCGAAGTGTGATTCCTCAGCCGAACCATATAGCGGCGGGAAGAAGTGGTCCCACGTCCACAGGCTGTCCACGCCCAAGTCGTCGACGCCCTGCCACCCCGCTCTCAGGTCGGACATCGTCGTGTTTTGCGGATGAATCTGAACACCGATTTTCACCATCACGGCCAATCATGCCCTGACGGTGACCCGCCCTGGCGGTCACCGCATGATCGCAACCAAAAGCTCATATCCGCAGGCCCGCCACCTCAGAACTTGTAGCGCAGCACCCGGGCCCGGCCGGACAGAGACGAGAATCGGCCGGCTAGCCGGGTGAGGGCGCGGGCCGGGTTGGGAAACGTGTCAACCTCCGCGGCGTGTGCCAGGCAGGCCTGCTCGACCAGGCGCAGTCGGGGATCCCACCGCTCCGGTGTCCGCGGATCGGTGAATCCAGGGTTGGCCCAGACATGACGCAGCACGCTGAACATTCCGCGCGGCGCCAGCTTCATGCTCAGCGAACTCACCGCCCCGACCCTGCCGTAGTCGTTGAACGCCAATTCGCCCGTACCGAAATGGTCGATGACGTGGCCGATCAGCCCGATGACCTGCGCCTGGGTGAGGAAGGCGAACAGTCCATCGGCGATCACCATGGTCGGCCGCCCGACCGGAATGCCGGATGTCCAGTCGACGCCGGTCAAATCAGCGGCGATCCGATGCTCGCCGGGCTGGGCCGGCACCACCGTCTCGCGCAACGCGATCACCCGCGGCAGATCAATGCTGTACCAGTCGACGCCTGCGGGCGGGATCACCCGGGCCAGCGGCTCGTTGAGCCCGGACCCGAGGTCGACCACTACCGCCTCGGGATTGGCCGCGGTGTAAGTGCGGACCCGCTCGTCGAGCATTTTGGCGCGCAAGGCGGTTTGGCGCACCACGCTTGCCGGAATCCGGAAGGCGGCAAAGTCGTAGTCGATCAGACCGACGACCCGGTCAGAGAGCCCGTCGTCGAGGATTGAGGTGGGGGACCGATAGTCGAGCGCACGGGCGTACGCGGTGAGGAACGCGGTCTGCTCGACCAGACTGAACTCGGTCACGGCAATCGACATGGGCTCACCGTAGGCGATTTCCGCCAACGGCATACGTAGGTGCGGTCCAGCGCCGGCGTCGAACTGGAGCGGGTCAGTCGCCGAGGACGCCGAGGACGAGCCAGGCCGCGGTGCATACGCCCGCGGCGGTGAGAACCGCGGTCGCGGCGCTGGACGTCACTGCACCCACCGCCAGCAAGGTGAGGATCCCGAGCGCCAATGCGACCACTTTGTAGGTCGGCCAGGGCACACCGGCGATAGCGACGTGCCGCCTGGAACGGTCGACGATGGCCATAAGTCAACGGTACGGGACAACTATTTGTTAGGCCAGCCGAAATCTGCTGGTGCAAGGGTTCGGGGGCGGTGTCGGTCTAGGCTTGGTGGCATGCCATTGAGCGGAGAATATGCACCCAGCCCGTGGGATTGGTCACGGGAGAACGCCGAGCAGTACATGGCCTCTGGCGGCACGGAGGGCACCGAGTTGAAAGGCATGCGCGTCGTGCTGCTCACTACGGTCGGCGCCAAGACCGGCAAACTGCGCAAAACCCCGTTGATGCGGGTCGAACACGACGGCCAGTATGCGATCGTCGCATCGCTGGGCGGGGCCCCGAAGAACCCGGTCTGGTATCACAACGTGGTCAAGAATCCCCGGGTTGAACTCCAGGATGGCCCCGTCGCCGGCGACTACGACGCCCGCGAGGTGTCCGGCGACGAGAAGGCGCAGTGGTGGGAGCGTGCTGTGGCCGCTTACCCGGACTACGCCGACTACCAGGAAAAGACCGACCGCGAGATCCCGGTGTTCGTGCTGACCCCGGTGGGCTGAACTCCCAGCTGGGTGGCACCATATTGCGGTGTCCGCCGAACTGCGCCAGAACCGAAGTGGCTCCTTGCCCCGCCCGCTGACCGCGGCCGACATCGACGCGGCGGCCGAGCGGATCGCCGGGGTGGTCGCGCCCACCCCGCTGCAGTACAGCGAGCGGCTCTCCGAGCTGACCGGCGCCCAGGTCTATCTCAAGCGCGAAGACCTGCAGTCGGTGCGGTCCTACAAGCTGCGCGGCGCCTACAACCTGCTGGTGCAGCTCACCGAGGCTGAGTTGGCCGCCGGTGTGGTGTGCTCGTCAGCCGGCAATCACGCACAGGGATTCGCCTACGCCTGTCGCGCGCTGGGCGTCCACGGCCGGGTCTACGTGCCGGCCAAGACCCCGAAGCAGAAGCGGGACCGCATCCGCTACCACGGCGGGGAATTCATCGAGCTGATCGTTGGCGGGGCCACCTACGACCTGGCGGCCGAGGCCGCACAGGCTGATGTTGCCCGCACCGGAGCCACCCTGGTCCCCCCCTATGACGACCTGCGGACGATGGCAGGTCAGGGCACCATCGCGGTGGAGATCCTCGACCAGCTCGAGACCGCACCGGATCTGGTGATCGTTCCGGTCGGCGGTGGCGGCTGCATCTCGGGCATCACGACCTATCTGGCGGAGCGGACATCCACCACCGGGGTGCTCGGCGTCGAGCCGGCCGGAGCCGCCTCGATGATGGCCGCGCTGACCGCGGGGGAGCTGGTCAGTCTTGAGCACGTCGACCAGTTCGTGGACGGCGCCGCCGTCAGGCGCGCCGGAGCCCTGCCGTACGCCGTGCTGTCGGGGGCCGGCGACATGGTGTCGGTGACCACCGTCGACGAAGGTGCCGTCTGTACTGCGATGCTCGATCTGTATCAGAACGAGGGGATCGTCGCCGAGCCGGCGGGAGCGCTGTCGGTGGCCGCACTGGTGGAGGCCGATATCCAACCGGGATCGACGGTGGTGTGCCTGATCTCGGGGGGAAACAACGACGTCTCCCGGTATGGCGAGATCTTGGAGCGCTCCCTGGTGCACCTGGGCCTCAAGCACTACTTCCTGGTCGATTTCCCCCAGGAGCCGGGCGCTCTGCGCCGCTTCCTCGACGAGGTCCTCGGTCCCAACGACGACGTGACGCTGTTCGAGTACGTCAAACGCAACAACCGCGAGACCGGCGAGGCGCTGGTCGGGGTGCAGCTGGGGTCGGCAGCCGATCTCGACGGACTGCTGTCGCGGATGCGCACCTCGGAGATCCACGTCGAAACCCTGGAACCTGGTTCGCCGGCATATCGCTACCTGCTCTGACAGCTCCGCGGCCGTGGGGCGAGATCAGCTGTGGTGCCGCTCCAGCAGAACCCCGGGCAGCTCGGCGAACAGCTCCGCGGCGCGGACGGCACCCATCCACTGTCGCCCGGTCAGGCGGTCGATCCAGGGGCCCTGCGGCAGCGCTATCACCGTGTCGGCCCAGCCGGACTCGGCCAGCCGCGCCGTCCAACGGGTGATCGCCACCGCCACGTCGTCAGCGCGCCGAAATCCCACCACGTGGTCGGCGGCAGGCCCGGCCGCCAGTATCGGCCGGTAGGCGCCGTGCCGGAAGGTGTCTGGGCGCGCGCGGCGGGCCCGCAGAGCGCCCTGTACGACACGCATCTTGGGGTGTGTGGCTGCTTCCAGCGCGACACGGCAGGCGGCGAAGTCGACCGCGCGGCGGTTGTCCGGATCGGCCAGGCTGTCCTCCCACAGCTCGGTGCCCTGGTAGACATCGGGCACACCGGGCACGGTCAGGGCCAGCAGCTTCTGGGCCACTGCATCACTGTGGGCGTGTGGTGCCACTGCATGGACCAACTCGGTGAGTTCGTCGGCGACCGGACCGTGCAGAACCGCATCCAGCCAATCGGAGACGGCACGCTCGAATGCGTTGTCCGGGTCACGCCAGGAAGTGCGCCCGCCCGCCTCCCGGATGGCCTTACGCGCGTAGGCGTGTAGCCGGGCACGCAGTGCCTCAGTGACGATTCCGTCCTCCGGCCAGGCTCCGAAGATGTTCTGCCACAGAAACAGTCCCGTCGCTGCGTCGGGACATGGAATGCGGGACTCCCAGCGCTGCACCGCACCGGCCCAGCGTCCGGGCAGCTGCGAGAGCACGCCGATGCGCGCTCGGACATCCTCTCCTCGCATCGTGTCATGGGTGGAAAGAGTCGTCATCGCATCCGGCCAGTGACGAGCACGGCCGGCCACGGCGGCGTGGAACTCGCCGCTGGTGCAGCCGAACCGCAGTGGGTCACCACCGAATTCGTTGAGTGACACCAACCGGGCGTAGCGATGGAACAGGCTGCCCTCGACTGCGCCGGCCACGACCGCCACACAGAGTTGCTGCAGCCGCACCGCGGCTTCGCCCCCGCCGGCGACGGCGGCACCGATGACCCCCAGCGGCTCAGCCAATTCCGGTTCGGCCGCGGCGGCTTGGGCGATCGCAGCGGGCAGAATGGGCTCGGTCATCGGATAGTCGCAGCGGTACACCCCGATCTGGCCGAGCAGCGCCGCGAGCGCCTTGGCCAGCCGGGGGTCGACGGTGCCGGTAGCGGCGGTGACGCAGCGCAGCAGGCGCTGACTGTCGTTGGCCAGGGCCGCGGCGGTCATGGTGCGCAGCGTGGGCAGCGGTCCCACCGCCGTCGGGGCCGCCAGCGCGCTCAGTTCGGGGACCCCGTCGGGGTCGACGAACAGCCCCCCGATCAGCCGCAGTGCGTCGTAGCCGGTGGTACCGGCCACCGGGAGGCAGGGGTCCAGTGCTTCGCCGGTGGCCAGATTCTTCTCCACGATGATCCAGGCCGAAGGACCGATCAGCGCGCGCAGTCGGCGCAGATAGCCGACCGGGTCGGACAGTCCGTCGAGGTGATCGATGCGGACCCCGTCGACCACGTCCTCAGCGAACCAGCGGGCCACCTCGCGGTGGGTCGCGGCGAAAACCTGCACATCCTCCTGGCGCAGCGCGGCGAGGGTGTTGATGGTCAGGAATCGGCGGTAGCCACAGACGCCACTGCGCCAGTCCACGAGGTGGTAATGCTGTCGGTCGAGTACCTGGTGTGGGTCGCCGGCGCCGGTGCCCGGGGCGATCGGCAGCACCAGGCCGCCCACAACCAGGGTGTCGCCGTGGCGCGTCAGGCCGGCCAGATCCCGGTCGGACTCCAGGACGGGGAGCACGAGTCGCCCCGCGCCCCGGTCCCAGTCGATGTCGAAGAATCCGGCGTAGTCCGACGATCGCCCGTGCCGCAGCACATCCCACCACCAGGGGTTCTCCGCGGGCACCTCGACACCGGCATGGTTGGGCACGATGTCGACGATCAGGCCCATTCCGCGCGACCGCGCCGCCGCAGAGAGGCGGGCCAAGCCGTCCGGCCCGCCCAGATCGGCGGAGACCGTAGTGGGATCGGTGACGTCATAGCCGTGGCTGGACCCCGAAGTCGGTGTCAGGATGGGGGAGAGATACAGATGGCTGATTCCGAGCGCGTCCAGATAGTCGAGCAGGTTCTCGGCGTCGGCGAAGGTGAAACGACGACCAGCGGGTCCGCGCAACTGCAGCCGATACGTCGACAGCACCGGGGACACCATCGGGTCACCGGCTCTTGCGCAACACGGTCAATGAGCGTCCCATCACGGTGATGGCCTGCCCGGCGTCGACTACCAGTTCGGAGCTGCCGGCCGGGTGGGCTGTGTCGATCACCGCGGTCCAGACCTGCGCGTACTCGCTGTTGGGCGTGACGAACTCCACGGAGGTGTCACCGGAGTTGAAGCACAACAGAAACGAGTCGTCGATGATCCGTTGTCCGCGGGCATCCGGCTCCGGCAGTGCGTCGCCGTTGAGAAAAACCATGACGCATCTGCCGAATTCGCTGCCCCAGTCCTGTTGAGTCATCTCGTGACCCGCTGGGGTCAGCCAGGCGATGTCACGCACCTCATCGCCGCCGCGGATCGGTCGGCCCTTGAAGAATCGGCGCCGCCGGAACACCGGATGGGCGGTGCGCAGTGTGGTCAGGGCCCGGGTGAATGCGAGCAGGTCGACATTGCGCTCGGTCAGAGTCCAGTCCATCCAGGACAGTTCGGAGTCCTGGCAGTAGACGTTGTTGTTGCCACGCTGAGATCGGCCCATCTCATCGCCGTGCAGAATCATCGGAGTGCCCTGGCTGATCAGCAGGGTGGCCATGATGTTGCGGACCTGGTGGGCACGCAAGTCCGTGATCGCAGGGTCCTCGGTGGGGCCTTCGACTCCGCAGTTCCATGACCGGTTGTGGCTCTCACCGTCACGGTTGTCCTCGCCGTTGGCCTCATTGTGTTTCTCGTTGTAGGACACCAGGTCCGCCAAGGTGAAGCCGTCGTGGCAGGTGACGAAGTTGATGCTGGCGCTGGGGCGGCGGCCGGTCGCCTCATAGAGGTCCGAGGAACCGGTCAGCCGAGAGGCGAACTCGCCGAGCGTCTCGGGCTCACCGCGCCAGTAGTCGCGAACGGTATCGCGGTACTTCCCATTCCATTCCGTCCACAGCCCGGGGAAATTGCCCACCTGGTAGCCGCCTTCGCCGACATCCCACGGCTCGGCGATCAGCTTCACCTGGCTGACCACCGGGTCCTGTTGCACCAGGTCGAAGAACGCGGACAGCCGGTCGACGTCGTGAAGTTCCCGGGCAAGCGTGGAGGCCAAGTCGAAGCGGAAACCGTCGACGTGCATCTCGGTCACCCAGTAGCGCAGTGAGTCCATGATGAGCTGCAGGGTGTGCGGGTGACGGGCGTTGAGGCTGTTGCCGGTACCGGTGTAGTCGGTGTAGTGCCGCAGATCGGCCTCGTCCAGCCGGTAGTAGGCGGCGTTGTCGATACCGCGGAAGTTGAGGGTGGGTCCCAGGTGATTGCCTTCGGCGGTGTGGTTGTAGACCACGTCGAGGATCACCTCGATACCGGCCTGGTGGAACGCCCGAACCATGGCTTTGAACTCGGCCACGGCGCCGCCGGGTGCGCGGCTGGCCGCGTACTCGTTGTGGGGAGCGAAGAATCCGAAGGTGTTGTATCCCCAATAGTTGCGCAGTCCCAGCTGCAACAGCCGCTGATCGTGCAGGAACTGATGCACGGGCATGAGTTCGATAGCCGTCACGTTGAGTGACTTGAGGTGGTCGACGATAACCGGGTGGGCCAGCCCGGCGTAGGTGCCGCGAAGTTCGGCCGGAATGCCCGGGTGGGTCTGGGTCATGCCTTTGACGTGTGCTTCGTAGATGATCGTCTGGTGATAGGGGGTGCACGGCGACCGGTCCGCGGCCCAATCGAAGTAGGGGTTGATCACCACGCTCGTCATGGTGTGGCCCAGGGAGTCCTGTGCCGGGGGCGTAGCGCCGCTGTCGGGATCGGCCGGGTCGTAGGAGAACAGTTGCGGGCCGAAGTCGAAGGCGCCGTGGAAGGCTTTCCCATACGGGTCGAGCAGCAGCTTTCCCGGATCGCAACGCTGTCCCGCGGACGGGTTGAAAGGACCGTGCACCCGAAAGCCGTAGTGCTGGCCGGGGCCGACGCCGGGCAGGTACGCGTGCCAGACGTAGCCGTCCACCTCGTCGAGACCGATACGGGTCTCGGTGTGGTCGCGGTCGTCGATGAGGCAGAGCTCGACGTGCTCGGCAACTTCGGAGAAGACCGCGAAGTTGGTGCCGGCTCCGTCGTAGACCGCGCCGAGGGGGTAACTGTTGCCGGGCCAGACCGTGGGCGTGGACGGCTCCGGTGTGGGGGCGGGGACCGGCTCAGCCGACGACATCGCTTGACCTTATCCGCTTGTGCACCGTCTGCCGCCGAGCGTGTCCGGGCTCACCACCAGCCGGTGGCCGGACCCATCTGACGGCCGAGTTCGCCGGTCATGGTGCGCATGTAGGTCGCCGACAGGTGATGAGAGTCGTGATAAACCAGCACATTCCCCTCGACCGCTCGGCAGATCTCCTTGTCGCAGACGGCGTCGGACAGGTCCAACGGCTTGAGCAGCGGGAATTTGCCGACGAAGTCCAGGGTCGGATTGCGCTCGTCAAGTACTTCGGAGCGTTTTACGCCGCACGATTCCGCGTCGCCGCCCGACGCCAGGCAGTCTGCCGGCTGATAGGGGTCGCCGTCGTGCAGCAGCCACGGGGTGTCGCGGACGCCCAGGATCGGAATGTGGTTGTCCGACAGTTGTTTCCAGATGCCGATGTAGGTGCCGGGCATCACGTCGCCGGGCTTGATGTTCCACGGCCGGGTGGCGGTGGTGAACACGAAGTCCGGGTGGTCGGCGACCAACTTGTCCATCGTCTTGAGCACCCACTGGTAGCACTGTGGGTAGGGGGCGTTGCTGCCCATGACCAGCGGCACCTTCTCGGTGGACAGTGGGCAGCCCATCTTGAGGTAGGTGACCACTTTGAAGTGGTGACGCTGGCCGAGGATGTCCAGCGCGGGCAGCCAGTGCTCGGCGTGCGATCCGCCGGCCAGCGCCACGGTCCGGGTCGCCTCCGGGTCACCGTAGACGCAATTGATCAGCTCCGGGTTGGTGAAGTTGCTGATGCAGCCCTCCCGGGTGGAGCGCGGCAGATCCTTCTTGGCCTCCAGGATGGTGGGGCGCATCCGAAGCTTGGGCACCCGACGGTGTTTCAGCAGGGCACGGGCACCGGGATAGTCGTCCTTGCTGAGCTTGACCAATTCGGTGCCGCTGGCGCGCTGCACGGTGACGTGCTCCCGCCAGGAGAAGGACGTGGCCGTCAATGCCACGCCGAGCAGCACCACGGTCGATCCCAGCACCGAGGTCGGCCGGCGCCACCATCCGGCGGCGGGCTTGCGCCAGCGCGGCCGCACCACCGGAGCCGGTCCGGCGGCCGCCGGCTTGCGCGAGCGCAGCGGATCCTCGACGAAGCGCATGGTCAGGTAGGCCAACCCCGTGGACACCGCCAGGATCACCGCGCCATCGAGCAGGCCCGCCTCCCTGTTCCCGCTGTAGGACAACCAGAAGATCAGGAGCGGCCAGTGCCACAGGTACAACGAGTAGGCCATCGAACCCAGGGTCACCAGGGGCGCTGCCGCCAACCATCGATTGGGCCAGGGCAGCCTCGCGCTGGTGCCGGGCTGGGCCTGGCGATTTGCCCCGGCGAGGATGAACGCCACGGTGGCGCCCACCGGTACCAAGGCCCACGGCCCGGGGAACTCGCGGACCCCTTCGATCAGTGCCCCGCAGCTCAGGATGGCCGCCAGTGCCACGGTGGCCACCGCGGTACGCAGCCACATCGGCCAGCGGATGTAGGGCACCAGTGCACCGATGAGCGCGCCGACCAACAACTCCCAGGCGCGGGCGAAGCTGTTGTAGTAGGCCAGCGACTGATTGTCTTGATGCGCGATGATCGCGTACCAGAACGACGCCACCGTCAGCGCGGACAGCAGCACGACGAACGCTGCCCGCAGGTGGGTGCCCAGGGCGCGCCGGAACAGGTAGGCAAACCCGAAGATGAGCAGCAGGAAGCTGATGTAGAACTGGCCCTGTACCGACATCGACCAGATGTGTTGCAGGGGACTGACGGCCTCACCGGCCTGCAGGTAGTCGGCGGCACTGCGGGCCAGTTCCCAGTTCTGGTAGTAGCCGAGGCTGGCCAGGCTCTGGTCGGCGAAGGCCTCCCAACGGGTCTGCGGCTGGATCCAGATGGTGAGTACCGCGCAGGCGGCCAGCACCACCACCAGGGCAGGCAGCAGGCGGCGGACCAGGCGGGTCACGTCGGGGATCGGCGACAGTGACGAGGCCGGATTCAGCGCGACCCGCAGCAGCTTGCCGCCGAAGAAGAAACCCGAGAGCGCCAGAAAAACATCCACCCCGCCGGACACCCGACCGAACCAGACGTGGAAGACCGCCACCAGCGCGATCGCGACGCCGCGCAGACCGTCCAGGTCGTGGCGGTAGAAGCCCTCTTTTCGGGTGCCCATCGCGGTGGCCGGCGCAGGCGTCGCAACGGACCCGGATGCGGGTCCCGCAACAGGTGTTACCGCCGGTCGGGGCGGGGACAGGGCAATCATGGTCGCCCGACAATCTACCTAACGGCCTGCCCCAACCGCACTCTCAAGCGCTGTGATGTCGCCCGAGTCGGTCGTCAGGGCAGTACGCGGGTGAGGTACGGCACCATGTTTGAGGTGCGGGCCGGCGACACGGAGACAGCGGGGCTGGTGCCCTCGATCATCTGGTTGTTTCCCAGATATAGCGCAACGCTCTGCGTTCCACCGGGGCCATAGCACAGCAGGTCACCGGGTCGGGCCTGCGCGGGCGGCACCTTCTGCCCGACACTGCACTGCTCGCCTGAGGTGCGCGGCATCCTGATGCCGGCGCCGGCGTAGGCGTACTGGATCAGCCCGGACGCATCGAAACCCACGGTGGTGGTGTCGGGGATCTCCTCGGTCGGACCCAGGGTCGCGCCCGGCAGGCCCGGCAGCCCTGGGGTGGCGCTACCGGCCGGCAACGGACCGGTCGGGAGGCTGGCGCGGCCGGTGATGTCGGTCAGGGAGCTGCGAGTGGTCGCTGCACGTGCTCGTGCACTGTTGGTGGGCCCGTTGACATCGCCACCGCCGTAGACGAAGGGGACCCCGCGTTGCGACAGCGCTCGTTGGATCACCCGCTCGATGAGCTGGTTCTGGCCGGTCTGGGACAGCGGGTCGGCGTAAGCCGGCGCAGCACTCAGTGCGGGGGCCAGTGTTGCCGCCAGTGCGATAGCGGTAGCGCAGACGCGTTTCATAGGAACAAACCCCCTTCTGGGCCGATAATCACGGCAGTATCAGTCGTCACTTCTGTCACAGAGACTACCGGCGAATACGTGCCACCTGCCGCCACGGGAGAGAAATTGCGCAACCTGTGACCCAACGGTTACGCCCGGGGCCACTACTGTCCTCAGGCATGCCCGCGTTGAGTCCTGACCAGATCAGCGCCATCGATGCCGCGCACCTGTGGCACCCCTACAGCACGATCGGCGCCGAGTCCTGGGCGCCGCGAGTGGCGCTGGCCGCCCGCGGCGCCTATCTGACCCTGTCCCTCGACGGCGCACCAGTCGAAGTGCTCGACGCCATGAGTTCGTGGTGGACCGCCATCCACGGCCACGGCCACCCCGAACTGGACGCCGCGCTCACCGCGCAACTGCAGACCATGAGTCACGTGATGTTCGGCGGGCTCACCCACGAGCCCGCAGCCCGGTTGGCGCAGCTGCTGGTGGAGATCACTCCAGCCGGGCTGGACACGGTGTTCTTCTCTGATTCGGGATCGGTGTCGGTTGAGGTGGCGGCCAAGATGGCGCTGCAGTACTGGCGTGCCCGCGGCCGCCCCGCCAAACACCGGCTGATGACCTGGCGCGGCGGCTATCACGGCGACACGTTCACGCCGATGAGCGTCTGCGATCCGGACGGTGGGATGCATTCACTGTGGCGGGACGTCTTGGTGGCCCAGTTGTTCGCCCCGCAGGTACCGCGTGACTACCACCCGGACTACAGCGCGGCCTTCGATGCCCAGCTCGAGCAGCATCGAGACGAGGTGGCGGCCGTGATCGTCGAGCCGGTAGTCCAGGGCGCCGGCGGCATGCGCTTCCACGACCCGCGCTATCTGACGGATCTGCGCGACGCCTGCACCCGCCACGGCGTGCTGCTGATCTTCGACGAGATCGCCACCGGATTCGGCCGTACTGGCGAGCTCTTCGCCGCCGACCATGCCGGCGTCAGTCCCGACATCATGTGTGTCGGCAAGGCCCTGACCGGCGGTTACCTCAGCCTGGCCGCGACCTTGTGCAGTACCGAGATCGCCCACACCATCAGCGGCGGTGAGGCAGGCGCGCTCATGCACGGTCCGACCTTCATGGCCAATCCGTTGGCTTGTGCCGTATCGGTCGCCAGCACGGAGCTGTTGCTGGGCCAAGACTGGCGCGCCACGGTGGCGGGGGTCAGCGCGGGACTGTCGGCTGCCCTGGCCCCCGCCCGCGAGTTGCCCGGGGTCGCCGACGTCCGGGTCTGCGGGGCGATCGGCGTCATCGAATGCCGTGCACCGGTAGACCTGGCCGCTGCCACCGAGACCGCGCTGGCCCACGGGGTGTGGCTACGTCCGTTCCGCAATCTCGTCTATGCCATGCCGCCCTATGTCTGCACACCCGAGGAGATCGCCCGAATCGGCAGCGCGATGGTCAGCGCGGTGCATGCCTTAACCTGAACGGTGTTCAAGTCGTCCCGATACCGCACAGGGAGTGCCGTGTGAACCGCACCGATCTGTCACCACTGGCCTGGCTGGCCGAGGTGGAGGCGAGGCGTCGTGAGGCCGGCCTCCGGCGGTCCCTGCGGGTGCGGCCCGTCGTCGCAACCGAGTTGGATCTGGCGTCCAACGACTATCTCGGCCTGGCAACGCACCCGGCTGTGATCGCCGGCGGCATCGAGGCATTGCAGACCTGGGGTGCCGGCGCCGGGGGATCGCGCCTGGTGACCGGCAACACCGAATTGCACCAGCAGTTCGAGCAGCGCCTGGCCAACTTCGTCGGTGCCCCCGCGGGCCTGGTTTTCTCCTCGGGCTACACCGCCAACCTCGGCGCGGTGGTCAGCCTGTCGGGACCCGGCTCTTTGGTGGTCTCCGACGCCTACTGTCACGCGTCCCTGGTGGATGCCTGCCGACTGTCCCGGGCGCGGGTCGCCGTCACCGCGCATCGCGACGTCGACGCCGTCGCCGCAGCGCTGGCCGGGCGCGCCGAGGAACGCGCCGTCGTTCTCACCGAGTCGGTGTTCAGCACCGACGGCGCACTGGCCCCGCTGCGGGAACTGCATGAGGTGTGCCGGCGGCACGGTGCCCTGCTGATCGTCGATGAGGCACACGCGCTGGGTGTTCGCGGCCTCGGGGGCCGCGGGCTGGTGCACGAAGCCGGGCTGGCGGGTGCACCCGACGTGGTGATCACCACGACGCTCTCCAAAGCGCTGGGCAGCCAGGGCGGGGCGGTGCTGGGGCCGGTGGAGGTGCGCGATCACCTCATCGACGCCGCGCGCACGTTCATCTTCGACACCGGTCTGGCCCCGGCGGCACTGGGTGCGGCCTCGGCGGCCCTGGACGTCCTGATCGCCGAACCGACCCGCGCCGCCGACGTGCTGCGCCACGCGAGCGTGTTGGCCCAGGTATGCGGGGTGCGCCACGAGCCGCAGTCCGCGGTGGTCTCGGTCATCATCGGCGACGCGGAGGCGGCGGTGGCCGCCGCGACCGCCTGCTTGGATGCCGGGGTCCGGGTCGGGTGTTTCCGGCCGCCCTCGGTGCCGGAGGGAACGTCGCGGCTGCGGCTGACCGCGCGCGCGTCCCTGACCGAGCGTGATCTGGAGCTGGCGGTGCGGGTGCTGCGCGACGTCTTGCGCGATCACCCCGCGGTGTCGTCGTGACGGTCCTTGTCATCACGGGAACCGGGACCGGGGTGGGTAAGACGATCGCCACCGCCGCGCTGGCCAGCGCTGCGCGGCAGGCGGGTCTGGATGTCGCGGTCTGCAAGCCGGTCCAGACCGGAATCGCCGACGGCGACGACGACCTGGCTGAGGTCCGCCGACTGTCCGGGGTGACTGAATTGTTCGCTTCGGCCCGCTATCCGGCTCCGTTGGCCCCGCTAGCCGCCGCCGAGCAGGCCGGGATGGCGCTGCCGACGCGGTCAGACCTGCTGTCGCTGATTCGCGGTGCGGATCGGCCGGGACAACTGACCCTGGTCGAGGGTGCCGGTGGCCTGCTGGTTGAGCTGGCCGCCGATGAGGTGACCCTGCGAGATCTGGCGGTCGACCTCGGTGCCGCCGTATTGGTGGTGGTCGGCGCGGAGCTGGGTACCCTCAACCACACGGCGCTGACTCTGGAATCACTTGCCGGACAAGGGCTCTCGTGTGCAGGACTGGTGATCGGCAGTTGGCCTCAGCAGCCCGGACCGGCCGCCACCGGCAATCGGGGAGCGCTGGCCCGACAGGCGCCGGTACGTGCGGTGCTGCCGGCAGGCGCCGGGGCGCTGGGCGATGCGGAGTTCGCCGCTATGAGTGCCACCGCGTTCGACCTCGACTGGGTGCGCACGCTGGCGGGCTGAGCGATGGTGCACTCGATTGAGCTGGTCTTCGACGGCGATACCGAGGCGTCGATCCGGCGGATCTGGGCTGAGCTGGCCGCCGCCGGAGTGCCCAGCCAGGCCCCGGCCGCCCGTCCGCACGTGACCCTCGTGGTCGCCGAGCGCATCGATCCGCGGGTGGATGCCGTGCTGTGTTCGGTGGCCGACCGGCTGCCGTTGAGCTGCACGCTCGGAGCGACGCTGATCTTCGGCCACTCTCACGGCGTGCTGGCGCGACTGGTGGTGCCGACGGTGGTGCTGTTGACACTGCATGAACAGGTGTATCGGCTCAGTGCGCCGCACCTGACACCTGGCCCGTTGCCCAACGCGACGCCCGGTGCGTGGACCCCCCATGTGACGCTGGCTCGCCGAGTGGGTCCGGATCAGTTGGCCCGGGCTCAGCGCATCGCCGGCGGATCCGCGGTGGCTGGCCGGTTCGTCGGGCTGCGGCGCTGGGATGGCGGCGCACGCACCGAGCACCCGATCGTCGGTGGTTAGCCGACGGTGAGCCCAGCCCGCATCGCCAGCCCGTCGATCAGCAGCCCCAGGCCGAAGCCAAACGCGCTGCTGGGATCGGTGTCGGGCGTGACCTCGGCGGCCCCGGCGGCGTCCCACTGCAGGCGGGACTGCTCGTCGGCGGTGAAGCCCAAGACGTAGTAGACGACGGTGCGCGCGACCTGCCCGGCCTGATCCGGGTGCACTCCGGCTGCCGTTGCGGACCTGGCCAGCAGTGCCAGAATGTCGGTGGCCGCCTGGGATTGGCCCGCAGCCATGCTGGCCGACACCAGTTCCGCCCCGTCAGTGTGGGACAGCAGGGCGTCGCGCAGGCGTTCGCCCAGGGTCTGGATCTGCCACTGCCAGGTGCCTGGCCCGGGGTCGCCGCACGCGGGCGCCAGCACCCGATCAGCCACCGCGCCCAGCAACTGCTGCTTGTTGGCGAAATGCCAGTACAGCGCGCTGGGGCTGACATTGAGCTCACGCGCCAGCCGGCGCATCGACAGGTCGGCGATGCCGTAGTCGTCCAGGATGGCGGTCGCCGCGGCGACGATCTCGTCCTTGGGGTCACGTTTGTGCAGCTGCACCCCGCTAGCCTAACCTGAACACCGTTCAATTTTTGAGGGGAGCACGCGCGCATGACCGACGACATCCTGGCATTGGCCCGGGAACAGGTACTCGAACGCGGCGAGGCGTTGCGGCAGGATCAGGTTCTTGAGGTGCTGCAGCTGCCCGACGAGCGGCTCGAGGAGCTGCTCTCCTTGGCCCACGATGTGCGGATGCGCTGGTGTGGCCCGGAGGTCGAGGTCGAGGGCATCATCAGTCTGAAGACCGGCGGCTGCCCGGAAGATTGCCACTTCTGCTCGCAATCGGGCTTGTTCTCCTCGCCGGTCCGCAGTGCCTGGCTCGATATCCCCAGCCTGGTCGAGGCCGCCAAGCAGACGGCCAAGACCGGCGCCACCGAATTCTGCATCGTCGCCGCCGTTCGCGGTCCCGATGAGCGGCTGCTGGCCCAGGTCTCAGCGGGAATCGAAGCCATCCGCAACGAGGTCGACATCCAGATCGCCTGCTCGCTGGGCATGCTGAACCAGGAGCAGGTGGACCAGCTGGCCGCCATGGGCGTGCACCGCTACAACCACAATCTGGAGACCGCCCGATCGCACTTCACCAAGGTCGTCACCACTCACACCTGGGAGGAGCGCTGGGAGACCCTGCGCATGGTGGCCGAAGCCGGCATGGAGGTCTGTTGCGGCGGCATCCTGGGCATGGGGGAGACGCTGGAGCAGCGCGCGGAGTTCGCTGCCGACCTGGCCGAACTGAATCCCCACGAGGTCCCCTTGAACTTCCTCAACCCGCGGCCGGGAACCCCGTTCGGCGACTTGGAGGTACTGCCGCCCGCCGATGCGCTGCGCGCCGTCGCCGCCTTCCGGCTGGCGCTGCCGCGCACCATGCTGCGGTTCGCCGGCGGCCGGGAGATCACGCTGGGTGACCTGGGAGCCAAGCAGGGCATCCTGGGCGGCATCAATGCGATCATCGTCGGCAACTACCTGACCACGCTGGGCCGGCCGGCCGAGACCGACCTGGAACTGCTCGACGATTTGCAGATGCCGATCAAGGCACTCAACGCCAGCCTCTGATGGTCCGCGACCTGCCCGCTGCCCTCGGAGCCGGTGTCTACAACGTCTACACCGGTGTCCAGATCGATGATCCCGCTGGTGCAGCACTGCCCACCGCGGCCCAATTGGGGCTGGAACCGCCCCGATTCTGTGCCTCCTGCGGACGCCGGATGATGGTGCAGGTCCGGCCGGATGGCTGGTGGGCCAAGTGCTCGCGGCACGGTCTGGTGGACTCGACCGACCTGGACACCCAGAGGTGACTTTCAACCCAGCCCCGCGGCTCACGCGCGGCCGGGCACGCCTGGTGCTCGCCGGGGGATTGACCGCGGTCGGTCTGCCGGTCGGAGCCCTCTGGGCGTGGATCGCCCCACCCATTCACGGCGTGGTGGCACTCACCCGCAGTGGGGAACGGGTGCAGGCCTACCTGGGCAACGAGGCCGAGAACTTTTTTATCGCGCCGTTCCTGCTGATCGGGTTATGGGGTGTGGTGGCCGTGACGGCGGCCGTCCTGGCCTGGCAGTGGCGAGCACATCGCGGACCGGGCATGGTCGCGGGACTGTCGGTGGGCCTGACTGCCGGGGCGGCCCTGGCGGTGCTGACCGGAAGCGTCCTGGTGCGCCGCCGCTACGGCACCATCGACGTGGATGCGGCCCCGGTGACCCCGGAGCATCGGGTGCACTATGTCGCGGAGGGGCCACCAGTGTTCTTCGGCCACTCGCCGCTGCAGATTGCGGCCACCTTACTGTTGCCGGCGGCCGTTGCAGCGCTGGTGTACGGCTTGTGCGCCACCTGGAGTACCCGCGAAGACCTCGGCGGCTATCCGCCCGAGCCCGCCGGACAGCCGCTGACGCCCGAATCGGCCCCGGACGAGGGGATTACACCGCCCCGCCGGTGATGACGCGTGCCGCCACCAGGCCGAGCCGGGCCAGCCCGAGGTAGGTCTTGGGGTTCAGCAACGCCGGCCAGTCGCGGTGGACCTGGTCCTGTGGCAGCGGCCTGTTGGCGAAGCGGTCACGCAACCAGTCCAGCACCATCGGCGTCGACACCGGATGCAACGTGATGTGTTCGCTGAGCAGGTCGCGGTGGTAGGTCACCCGTGCTCCGCCGGCGGTGTAGGCCGCGGCGAGCGTGTCGATGTCGTGGACGGAGATCACCTGGTCGTGAATGGCCTGCAGCATCAGGATCGGCGGAGCCGGCGCTGTCCCACCGAGCCGGGTCTCGTTGAACACCTGCTGGACCACCGGCGTCTCCACCAGCTCATTGAGGGGCTTGTCGATGTAGGAGCTCAGGGACCGGTGATGCAGCCGCAGCACCGCCGCCGCAGTGCTGGTCGACTCCAGCATCCGCATCAGCGCGCGCCCGTCGGTGGTGGCGTGTTGTTCGACGAATGCGTCGAGGTCTGGATACACCCGCCGCAGCGCGGCGATCATGAGGGCGGGCAGGCCGGACCAGAATGACGCGTTCAGCCGTAGCAGCGTGTTGCCCAGGTCGCCGACCGGAGAGCCCAGGGCCACCCCGACGATCTTGAGCTCCGGCGCGTAGTTGCCGCAGACCTCAGCGGCCCAGGCCGTAGACAGTCCCCCGCCGGAATAACCCCACAGTCCGATCGGGGCGTCAGCCGAGAGGCCCACCTGCTCGCTGGCCAATGCCGCGCGCAGTCCGTCGAGCACGAAGTAGCCCGGCTCCAATGGCGCTCCCCAGTGGCCGTCGCGGCCCTCGTGGTCGGGAATCGACACCGCCCAGCCTTGCGCCAGGATGGCGGCGATCAGCACGAACTCCAGCTGGGTGAACGAGCCGTGGGCCTTGGCGCGCCGGCGTAGCGCGAAGGAGGGGAAGCAGCGGCCGTCCACCGCGTCGATCGCACACTGGTACGACACGATCGGGCAGGGGCGGGCCCGGTCGTGTCCGGCCGGCACCACCACAGTGGTGACCGCCGCTTGGGCGATGTCGTTGCGGTCGTTGCTGCGGTAGAGCAGCTGGGTGGCGTGCAGGCGCTGGGGAATCAGGCCCAAGAAGGCCAATTCGACCTCACGGGAGCGCAGCACGGTGCCGGGCGCCGCGTGCTGGAAGCCCTCTGGCGGCTCGTAGAACGGGTCCTGAGCGGGCAGCAGGGGGCGTGAGCCGGGTTGCAGCGGCTCGTGCGGGGCCTGCCCGATCCACTCGACAGATGTTTCTCGGGCGAGGCTGTCGAAGTCCATCAGGGCATTGTCGCTTAAGAAGGCGTTAAGATTCCAGTCGACTCACCCGGGCGGCCGCAATGCGGCAAATTCGTCGGTGACGCGAAGTTCGGACTCGGTGAACCGGTAGCGGGCCGCCGGACGGCCCCCGCTGCGCCCGGATCGGGCGGTGGTTCCGGTCCGGGTGATCACTCCGCGGCGCACCAACACCCGCTGCAGGTTGGTGGCATCGACTTGGTACCCCAACACGACGCTGTAAATATCCCGGAGCGTCGACAGTATGAATTCTGTTGGAGCCAAACCGAATCCGATGTTGGTATACGACATCTTCGCGACCAGTCGGCTTCGGGCGTGCGCCACCATGGGGCCATGATCGAACGCCATCGGCGGTAGGTCGTCGACCGGATGCCAATGGGTGTCGCTGGGTAGCTCCGGGTCGGCGGGGGAGGGCACCAGGCCCAGAAACGTCGAGGCGATGGTGCGAACACCAGGCACCCGGCCAGGGTCGGAAAACACAGCCAGCTGCTCAAGGTGGGCGATCTCACGCAGATCGACCTTCTCAGCAAGCTGGCGGCGTGCCGAGGCCGTCACGTCCTCGTCGGTGCGCAGCAGGCCACCCGGCAGGGACCAGCGACCCGACTGCGGTTCGCGGGCACGCTCCCAGAGCAGCACGTTGAGTCGGGGTCGGCGCTGGTCGAGGCCGCCAACCTGGAAGACCGCGGTGAGCACTTCGTGCGCGGTGTTAGTATGAACCACGTTTTCGATTATAAGTCGAAAACCTGTTTTGCGAAGGAGTCACCCATGACCACCCTCACCGACAACGGTGTGCAGGCGGGCAAGCTGGCCGACCGCATCGTGAACTCGCCGGCCGGATACGGCGGCATCGAGCCTGATGAGGAGTGGGTGGCCGAGGTCCTCCGGCTCAAGCACGAACGCAATGCCACGATCCTGGCCCACAACTACCAGCTGCCGGAGATCCAAGACATCGCCGACCACGTCGGTGACTCCTTGGCGCTGGCGCGCATCGCGGCCACCGCCGAGGAGGACACCATCGTGTTCTGCGGCGTGCACTTCATGGCTGAGACCGCCAAGATTCTGTCCCCGGACAAGACGGTGCTGCTGCCAGACACCCGCGCGGGCTGCTCCCTGGCCGACTCGATCACCGCCGAGGAACTGCGGGCCTGGCGCAGCGAATACCCCGACGCGGTAGTGGTGTCCTACGTGAACACCACGGCGGCGGTGAAGGCCTTGACCGACTACTGCTGCACCTCGTCGAACGCCGTCGACGTGGTCAACGCGATCGACCCGGACCGTGAGGTGCTGTTTCTGCCGGACCAATTCCTGGGCCAGCACGTCAAGCGGGTCACCGGCCGCGACAACATCCGTATCTGGGCCGGCGAATGCCACGTGCACGCCGCCATCAACGGCGACGAGCTCGAAGAGAAGGCGCGCGCCAACCCCGACGCCGAACTGTTCGTGCACCCCGAGTGCGGCTGCGCGACGTCGTCGCTGTATCTGGTCGGCGAGGGTCACTTCCCCGCGGAGCAGGTCAAGATCCTTTCGACCGGCGGCATGCTCGAAGAGGCCGCCCGCACCGGGGCCCGCAAGGTGCTGGTGGCCACCGAGATCGGCATGATCCACCAGCTGCGCAAGGCCGCACCGCAGGTGGACTTCGAGGCGGTCAACCGCAAGGCGGCCTGCAAGTACATGAAGATGATCACCCCGGCGGCCTTGCTGCGCAGCCTCACCGAGGGGGCTGACGAGATCCACGTCGACCCCGAGACCGCCCGACTGGCTGCCCGCAGCGTGCAGCGGATGATCGCGATCGGACATTCCGTCCCGGTCAGCAAGTGACCACTGGGCCCACCTGGCAGCAACGTGCCGACGTCGTCGTCATCGGCACGGGTGTCGGCGGGCTGGCGGCGGCGCGGGCCGCGCACCGGGCCGGGAGCGACGTCGTAGTCCTCAGCAAGTCGGCCGCGGGATCGGCGGCAACGGCGACGCACTATGCCCAGGGCGGCATCGCGGTGGTGTTGCCGGACACGGACGACTCGGTGGCGGCCCACGTTGCCGACACCATGGCCGCAGGTGGCGGGTTGTGCGATCGCGACGCGGTGACCTCGATCGTGGCCGACGGCTACCGCGCGGTCGCCGACCTGGCCGGTGCGGGGGCGGTGTTCGACCAGGGCTCGGACGGGACCTGGGCGCTCACCCGCGAAGGCGGGCACTCCCGGCGCCGCATCATTCATGCCGGCGGCGACGCCACCGGGGCCGAAGTGCAGCGTGCGCTGGACCACGCCGCGACCGTCCTGGATGTCCGCGGCGGTCATGTGGTGCTGCAGGTGCTGCGCGACACCGACCACGTCACCGGCGTGCTGGTGGCCAATGGCGATGGCATCGGCGTGATCCACGCTCCCTCGGTGGTGCTGGCGACCGGCGGATTGGGCCACTTGTACCGGGCGACCACCAACCCGGGAGGCGCGACGGGAGACGGGGTGGCCCTGGCGCTGTGGGCCGGGGCCACGGTGAGCGACCTGGAATTCATCCAGTTCCATCCGACGATGCTGTTCTCGGGAGGTAGCGCCGGCGGGGGACGCAGGCCGCTGATCACCGAGGCGGTGCGCGGGGAGGGCGCCAGATTGATCGACGCCCGGGGGGCCTCCATCACCGAAGGGGTGCATCCGATGGGGGACCTGGCGCCGCGCGACGTGGTGGCTGGGGCCATCGACGCGCGGCTGCGGCAGACCGGTGACCCCTGTGTGTATCTGGACGCCCGTGGAATCGACGGGTTCGAGGAGCGTTTCCCCACCGTCACCGCGGCGTGCCGCCACGCCGGTATTGACCCTGTCCGGCAACCGATTCCGGTGGTTCCAGGCGCGCACTACAGCTGCGGCGGAATCGTCACCGATGTCGCGGGTCGCACCGATCTGGCCGGGCTGTTCGCCGCGGGCGAGGTGGGCCGAACCGGAATGCATGGCGCCAACCGATTGGCCTCCAACAGCCTGTTGGAGGGATTGGTGGTGGGCGCGCGGGCCGGCGCCGAGGCCGCGACGCATGCCATAGCCGTGGGCCGGGTCCAGTCCCGGGCTTCGGATGCCGTGGGGCGCCCAATACTGCCCCGGCGGATTCTGCAGGACGCTATGTCGCGCGATGCCTCGGTGGTCCGCGACGCAGCAGGGCTGGCCCGGTTGCAGGATGTGCTTGCCAGCGCTGAGGTGGGCCCGGTAGCTGACCGGGCCGACGTCGAGGATGCCGCGCTGACATTGACTGCCACGGTGGTCGCGGCGGCGGCGTCGGCGCGCACCGAGAGCCGGGGTTGTCACCACCGGTCGGAATACCCGGGGGCCGACCCAGCCCGGGCTCGCAGTTCCACCCTTGTCCTGCGCGACGGCGTCGTCGTGCTCGAAACACCCGCGGGAGTCGCATCGTGATGCTGTCCGAGACCGAACTTGCCGAAGCGCGCCAGGTCATTGCCCTCGCGCTCGATGAGGATCTGCGCTACGGACCCGATGTCACCACCGCGGCGACCGTACCTGCCGGCGTGACCGCCGAGGCTGCCATGGTCACCCGGGTGCCCGGGGTGATCGCCGGTGTGGACCTGGCCCTGCTGGTCCTTGACGAGGTACTGGGCGCCGACGGCTATCGGGTGCTCGACCGGGCGGCCGACGGGTCCCGGGTCCCGGCCGGGGCAGCGGTATTGCGGCTGACGGCCGATACTCGCGGTCTGCTGACCGCCGAGCGCACCATGCTCAACCTGGTCTGCCACCTGTCCGGGATCGCCACCGCCACCGCGGCCTGGGTCGATGCCGTGGACGGCACCTCGGCGCGCATCCGCGACACGCGCAAGACGCTGCCGGGCCTGCGGGTGCTGCAGAAGTACGCGGTGCGGGTCGGTGGCGGGGTGAATCATCGGATGGGACTCGGCGACGCCGCCCTGATCAAGGACAATCACGTCGCCGCGGCCGGTTCGGTGGCCGCGGCGCTGCGGGCCGTTCGAGCCGCCGCTTCGCAGGTGCCCTGCGAAGTCGAGGTGGATTCACTCGAACAGTTCGACGAAGTGCTGGCCGAGGCACCCGAACTGGTGCTGCTGGACAACTTCGAGGTCTGGGAAACCCAGATGGCGGTGCAGCGGCGCGATGCCCGAGCGCCCGGCGTGCTGCTGGAGTCCTCCGGTGGGCTCAGCCTTGAGAGCGCAGGGGCCTACGCCTCCACCGGTGTCGACTACCTGGCCGTGGGAGCGCTCACGCATTCGGTGCGCGTGCTCGACATCGGCTTGGACATGTAGGTCCGCCGTCAGGCGATGTCGGTGACCAATACCGCCACCTTGCGGTTTTGGATGCGCAACAACAACGGCAGCGAAGCGTCACCAGAACCAGCCGGCAGGATCCGCGGATTGACCAGGTGCAGCTCGCTGCGGAACAGCCGGATGTCCGCTTCACCGGCGGCCATCACATTTTTCACCCAGTCGGTCTTGCCGTGCCCGAGGGCGATCGCCAGCATGCCGCCCTTGCGATAGGTGGTCACCACCGTCTCGAAGATCTTGCCGGACTTTCGTCCCCGGTGGGTGATCACCGACGTGCCGGGAAGGTACTTCGCGACCGGCTTGATCACCGGGTTCAGGTACTTGATCTGCAGGCGATCCATCCACACCGGGAATATCGCCGGCAGCGTGGCCGGGTCAGCGGCGCCCTTGTCGGCAGCCATGGCAACTCCGTTCTCCAGGGGTAGTGACGGGCCCAGTTCGCCGACGTCACACTGCGCACCACCCTAGCCGCGGGCCCGGCCATGACGCGGGACCGCGGCGCTGCGATATTGACTTGAGCCCCTCTGGGACAATGGACGGCGTGAACACCGGCCTCATGGCACGCATCGACCTGCGCGGCACCGAACAGTCGGCCTCTTCGTCGAATCTCTCGCGGGCCCGACTGCGCTCCGTACTGCCACGCGGCGGCGTGGACGTGGAGGCGGTACTGCCGCGGGTGCGGCCCATCGTCGAGGCGGTCGCGGAGCGTGGGGCCGCCGCGGCCCTGGAGTTCGGCGAATCGTTCGACCGGGTGCGCCCGACGACCGTCCGGGTGCCCGCTGCGGCCCTCGACACCGCCCTGACCGAGCTGGACCCCGCCGTGCGCACCGCGCTGGAGGTGGCGATCACCCGGGCCCGTGCGGTTCACACCGACCAGCGGCGCAGCGACACCACCACCACATTGGCCCCGGGCGCCACCGTCACCGAACGCTGGCTGCCGGTTGAGCGGGTGGGCCTCTATGTCCCCGGCGGCAACGCGGTCTACCCCTCCAGCGTCGTGATGAATGTCGTCCCAGCTCAGATTGCCGGCGTCGACTCATTGGTGATTGCCAGCCCCCCGCAGGAGGCCTTTGCCGGCCTGCCGCACCCCACGATCCTGGCCGCAGCCCGGCTGCTCGGCGTGGAAGAGGTCTGGGCGGTGGGCGGCGCGCAGGCGGTGGCGCTGTTGGCTTACGGCGGCACCGACACCGACCAGGGCGAACTGGCCCCGGTCGACATGATCACCGGGCCCGGCAACATCTACGTCACCGCCGCCAAGCGGCTCTGCCGGTCACAGGTCGGGATCGACGCCGAAGCCGGCCCCACCGAGATCGCGATCCTGGCCGACAACACCGCGCACCCGGCCCATGTGGCAGCGGACCTGATCAGCCAGGCTGAGCACGACGAGATGGCCGCCAGTGTGCTGGTCACGACCAGCCCCGAGCTGGCCGATGCCACCGCCCGCGAGGTGATCGCCCAGCTGCAGACCACAGTGCACCGCGAGCGCGCGACCACGGCACTGTCTGGTCCGCAGTCGGCGATCGTTCTGGTCGACGACCTGGACGCCGGTATTCGCGTGGTCAACGCCTACGCCGCCGAGCACCTGGAGATCCAGACCGCCGACCCCGCGGAGGTGGCCTCCCGGATCCGCTCTGCGGGGGCGATCTTCCTCGGTCCCTATGCTCCGGTGAGTCTCGGCGACTACTGCGCCGGTTCCAATCACGTCCTGCCCACCGCAGGCAGTGCGCGGTACTCCAGCGGATTGTCGGTGCAGACCTTCCTGCGCGGCATCCACGTCGTCGACTACACCGAGGCCGCCCTCAAGGATGTCAGCGGCAACGTGATCGCACTGGCCACCGCCGAGGACCTGCCGGCGCACGGCGAAGCGGTACGGCGGAGGTTCGAGCAGTGAGCGCCATCGCTTCCGGCCCGGGTGCGCAGATCACTCTGGCGGACCTGCCCTTGCGCGACGACCTGCGCGGCAAGTCTGCTTATGGTGCGCCGCAGCTGGAGGTACCGGTTCGGCTTAACACCAACGAGAATCCGCACCCGCCCAGCGCCGCACTGATCGACGATGTGGCTCGTTCGGTGCGGGAGGCCGCCGCGCAGTTGCACCGCTACCCCGATCGTGACGCAGTGGCACTGCGCGCCGACCTGGCCGCCTACCTGACTGCCCAAACCGGGGTGGCGGTGGGTTTCGACAATGTGTGGGCGGCTAACGGCTCCAATGAGATCCTGCAGCAGTTGCTGCAGGCATTCGGTGGTCCAGGGCGCAGTGCCCTCGGATTCGTGCCGTCCTACTCGATGCACCCGATCATCTCCGAGGGCACTCAGACACGCTGGCTGGCAGCCAACCGGACCTCTGACTTCGGCCTGGACATCGGGGTGGCCGGCGCTGCCATCGCCGAGTACCAACCCGACGTAGTGTTCATCACCTCGCCGAACAACCCGTCCGGGCAGAGCATCTCGCTCACCGACCTGCGCAGCCTGCTCGATGTTGCGCCCGGAGTCGTGATCGTGGACGAGGCCTACGGCGAATTCTCTTCTCAGCCCAGCGCGATCGCGCTGATCGACGACTACCCGGCCAGGCTCATCGTCAGCCGGACCATGAGCAAGGCCTTCGCGTTCGCCGGTGGCCGGCTGGGCTATCTGATCGCGGCTCCGGCCGTCATCGACGCGATGTTGCTGGTCCGCCTGCCCTATCACCTGTCGGTACTCACACAGGTTGCTGCCCGGGCGGCGCTCCGGCACGCCGACGACACCCTCGGCAGCGTCGCACAGTTGATCGCTGAGCGTGACCGTGTCTCAGAGGCTTTGTCCACCATGGGATTCCGTGTCATTCCCAGTGACGCCAACTTCGTGCTGTTCGGTCGGTTCGCCGACGCGCCCGCGACCTGGCAACGCTACTTGGATGCCGGTGTGCTGATCCGCGACGTCGGTATTCCCGGATACCTGCGGGCCACCACCGGACTGCCGGAGGAGAACGACGCCCTGCTCGCCGCCAGCAAGCAGCTCGTGGCCACTGAACTCGCCCAACCGTCACTAGGAGCATCATGACTGGCACTCGCCGTTCCCGGGTGGAACGTGCTACCCGCGAATCCGACATCACAGTCGAACTCGACCTGGACGGAACCGGCATCGTCGACATCGACACCGGAGTGCCGTTCTTCGATCACATGCTGACCGCTTTGGGTAGTCACGCCAGTTTCGACCTGACCGTGCGAGCCCGCGGCGACGTCGAGATCGAGGCTCACCACACCGTTGAGGACACCGCGATCGTTCTCGGGCAGGCGTTGGGTGAGGCGCTTGGCGACAAGAAGGGCATCCGTCGATTCGGTGACGCCTTCATCCCCATGGACGAGACGTTGGCGCACGCTGCGGTCGACGTATCTGGTCGGCCCTACTGTGTGCACACCGGTGAACCGGACCACTTGGTGCATACCACGATCGCCGGGACCCAGGCGCCGTATCACACCGTCATCAATCGGCACGTGTTCGAGACCCTGGCGTCCAACGCGCGCATTGCGCTGCACGTCCGGGTGCTTTACGGCCGTGATCCGCACCACATCACCGAGGCCCAGTACAAGGCCGTTGCGCGTGCGCTGCGTCAGGCCGTGGAGTTCGACCCCCGGGTAACCGGCGTGCCGTCGACCAAGGGTGCCTTGTGAGCAGCTCAGGCAAGCCCTCCGTGGTGATTCTGGATTACGGATCGGGAAACCTGCGCTCGGCCCAGCGGGCCCTGCAGCGCGTTGGCGCGGAGGTTGAGGTGACCGCCGACCCCGAGGTTGCCGCCAACGCGGACGGTCTTCTGGTCCCGGGCGTCGGCGCGTACGAGGCATGCATGCGTGGCTTGCGCGAGGTCAACGGGGACAAGATCATCGCCCAGCGGGTGGAGGCCGGCCGCCCAGTTCTCGGGGTGTGTGTCGGTATGCAGATCATGTTCGCCCACGGCGTCGAGTTCGGGGTGGACACCGTCGGCTGCGGGCAGTGGCCGGGTGCGGTCACCCGCCTGGAGGCGCCGGTGATCCCGCACATGGGGTGGAACGTCGTCGCTGCCGCCCCCGGCAGCACGCTGTTCTCAGGCTTGGATGCCGACACCCGGTTCTACTTCGTGCACTCCTATGCCGCGCAGCGCTGGGAGGGCCGTCCAGAGGCTTTGGTGACCTGGGCGACCCATCAGGTACCGTTCGTGGCGGCTGTCGAGGATGGGCCGTTGGCCGCCACCCAGTTTCACCCCGAAAAGAGTGGGGATGCCGGGGCGACGCTGTTGAGCAATTGGGTGGAGGCACTGTGAGTACGTCTGTGAGCAATGCGTTGATTCTGCTGCCCGCCGTCGACGTGGTGGACGGCCGGGCGGTACGTCTGGTGCAGGGCAAAGCCGGCAGCGAGACCGAGTACGGTTCGGCGCTGGACGCCGCGCTGGGCTGGCAGCGCGACGGCGCGGAATGGATCCACCTGGTGGACCTGGATGCCGCGTTCGGCCGTGGTTCCAACCGCGAACTTCTCGCCGATGTGGTTGGCCGCCTGGACGTCAGGGTGGAGCTGTCCGGTGGCATCCGTGACGACGAGTCGCTCGCGGCGGCCCTGGCGACCGGCTGCGCCCGGGTGAACCTGGGTACCGCCGCGTTGGAGAACCCGCAGTGGTGCGCTCGTGCCATCGCCGAATACGGCGAGAAGGTGGCGGTCGGGCTGGACGTGCAGATCGACCCCGACCACCCCGAAGGCGCCCACCGGCTCCGCGGCCGCGGCTGGGAAACCGACGGCGGCGACCTATGGCCGGTGCTGGAACGTCTTGACCGGGAGGGCTGTTCGCGCTACGTGGTCACCGATGTGACCAAGGACGGCACGCTGGGCGGCCCCAACCTGGAACTGCTCGGTGCCGTCGCTGACCGCACCGACGCCCCGGTGATCGCCTCGGGGGGTGTCTCGAGCCTCGATGACCTGCGGGCGATCGCCACGTTGGTCGGCCGCGGGGTGGAGGGTGCAATCGTCGGCAAGGCGCTTTATGCGGGCCGGTTCACTCTGCCCGAGGCACTGTCCACGGTGCAGGGTTAGGTCGCAATGGCGCTGGACACCGCGGATCTGCAGGCGCTGGTAGCAACCGCGTCGGAGATCCTCGATGTCGCGGCCGAGCCGTTCCGCGCCGGCCACCGTGCCGACTCGGCTGTCCTCAAGGGCGGCAACGACTTCGCCACCGAGGTCGACCTGGCCCTGGAACGCCAGATCACCGAGGCACTGGTGGCTGCCACTGGAATCGGTTTGCACGGTGAGGAATTCGGCGGGCCGCCGATCGATTCGCCGATGGTGTGGGTGCTCGACCCCATCGACGGGACTTTCAATTATGCGGCTGGATCGCCGATGGCCGCCATGCTCCTGGGACTGCTGTGCGACGGCGAGCCGGTCGCGGGGCTGACGTGGCTGCCGTTTGCCGACCAGCGTTACACCGCCGTCGTCGGTGGTCCGCTGATTCGCAACGGGGTGCCACAGCCACGGTTGGAGACGGCTGACCTGGCGCACTCCCTGGTGGGCATCGGCACCTTCAACGTGGAATGGCGAGGCAGGCTGCCCGGTCGTTACCGGCTCGCGGTACTCGAAGGCCTGACCCGGGTGACCTCACGGACCCGGATGCACGGTGCCACGGGAATCGACCTGGCCTATGTGGCAGACGGAACTCTTGGCGGGGCAATCAGTTTCGGCGACCACATCTGGGACCACGCCGCCGGGGTCGCCATGGTGCGTGCAGCGGGCGGTGTCGTCACCGACCTGTCCGGGGCGCCCTGGACGGCCCGGTCGGAATCGACGCTGGTCGCCGCGCCGGGAGTGCACGATCAGATCCTGGACATCCTCAAGCGAGTCGGCGCACCGGGGGACTACTGATATGGATCAACACAGCGGTTCAGCGAGGCTCGACGCAGGAGAGGCGAAGCTGGGACCGATGCATCAGCGCAGCGATGTGGCGGTACGGGTCATCCCGTGTCTGGACGTCGACGGAGGCCGGGTTGTCAAAGGCGTCAACTTCGCGAATCTGCGCGATGCCGGCGACCCGGTCGAGCTGGCCGCGGCCTATGACGCCGAGGGCGCCGACGAGCTGACCTTCCTCGACGTTACGGCGTCGTCATCGGGTCGGGCCACCATGCTTGAGGTGGTGGCGCGCACCGCCGATCAGGTGTTCATCCCGCTCACCGTGGGTGGTGGGGTTCGCACGGTAGCCGACGTCGACGTCCTGCTGCGGGCCGGCGCAGACAAGGTATCGGTGAACACCGCCGCCATCGCCCGCCCGGAACTGCTGGGGGAGCTGTCCCGACAGTTCGGTTCGCAGTGCATCGTGCTCTCGGTGGATGCCCGTACCGTTCCCGCCGGGTCGGCGCCGACTCCCTCCGGTTGGGAGGTCACCACCCACGGCGGCCGGCAGGGAACGGGTATCGATGCCGTCGAGTGGGCCCGACGGGGCGTCGAACTGGGTGTGGGGGAGATTCTGCTGAATTCGATGGATGCCGACGGCACCAAGGCTGGATTCGACTTGGCGATGCTGCGTGCGGTTCGCTCCGCGGTGAGCGTGCCGGTTATCGCCAGTGGAGGAGCCGGAGCGGCGGAGCATTTCGCGCCTGCTGTCGCCGCCGGCGCCGATGCTGTCCTGGCTGCCAGTGTGTTTCATTTCGGGGAGCTGACCATCGGCCAGGTGAAGGCCGCGATGTCGGCCGAAGGGATTGTGGTGCGATGAGGGGCCGCGAACGATGACACAGCTGGATCCGGCTATCGCGACCCGCCTCAAGCGCAATGCCGAAGGCTTGATTGCGGCGGTGGTTCAGGAGCAGGGCAGCGGCGACGTGCTCATGGTTGCCTGGATGGACGACGACGCGCTGGCTCGTACTCTGGAAACCCGTGAGGCGACGTATTTTTCGCGGTCACGCAATGAGCAGTGGATCAAGGGAGCGACCTCCGGCCACACTCAGTACGTCCATTCGGTGCGGTTGGATTGCGACGGTGACACCGTGCTGCTCACGGTCGATCAGACCGGGGGCGCTTGCCACACCGGCGATCACAGCTGCTTCGACGCAGACGTGTTGCTTGGTCCCGCAGATTGATTCGCTGATAGCGCAGGAGCGATGCGTGACAGAACCTCCTGCACACTCGCGGTCTGAATCGTGGCTGGTCTGGGTTCGCCCTGGCCATGGCGATACCCAGCTAGCACCACACATTGAGCTGTTCACCGACGCTGCGCAGGTTCATGGGCCTAGCGGTGCGTTCGTTGCTGACGCCTCACGATGAAACTGCTTGGCCATTACTCGCAGCACCAGCCAGAATGGCGATTCACAATTCGGAAACGAAGATTAACAAATAGCGTCACGGCCTGAGGGTTGACTCAAGGGCTGGCCCTTTAATGGCTCCATTCCCCGAAGCGGGCTGTTGTCGCACTCCAAACGTCCAGTGCTGCAACAGGTTTTGTGATAGCAAAAAATAATCTTCCCGAACGTCAATTCTTGGTTATATAGTGTCACGCGTGACGGCAGACCAGGCGAAGATCATGAGTCAGCGCGTCGACGTCCAGGCTGCCGCCATCTACGCCCGTATTTCCGCGGATATGGAGCGGTTGAATTATCGCCATACGGAGGCCCAGGAGCAGGAGCTCTCCGAGCTGTATGCACTGATCCACCGCAGCGAGGCGCGGATTGCCACCCTTGGCGATCAAGTCGATAAGTCCAGGCATGAGCTCGCGTCCACCTCGGCGCAGTACACCGAACTGGCGCGGGCCATTCCCGGTGACATCGCCAATCTCAGTGATCAGTTGACGTCGATCCTGTCGTCGGCGGCAAGCGAAGCCGAGCGGATTCGCAATGACGCTCATGACCGCGCCGCTGAGATCGTCGCCGAGGCACAGAACGAACATGAGACGGTTGTCGCGATGCGTGCCTGCCTGGAGGAACAGGCCAGTCAGGTGGACGCAGGCTTCGCAAGTCTTCGCCAGCAGGCCAGCCAGGAAGCTGCCGACATAGTGCGAGACGCTGAGCGGACAGCTGCGGAACTGCTGGCCCAAGTCCGGCTTGACATCGAAGCGCAACAGGCCGCGGCACAGGCCAAACTGCAGGAACTCTTGAAGGTCCGCGCGATCATCACCGAACAACTGCGGGATTTCTACGTCAAGTTTAACGAGCTGGACCAGGCTGCAGAGCCGGTCGGCCAGGCCCGGGCAGTCACCGTGGCCTCGCACCGGGTTCGCGGATCTGGCCCGAACGAGGACTGGGACAACCGATTTCAGCAGCTTCTCCCGACCAATCGGCTGGCGCCGACCATCTCCGACCACCAACTCGCCGACGAAACAGACCCCTGCTAGGAGCCCGCGATGAGCACAGCGATTTCCCTATACGAGCCACAACTGCCTAACTTCACCACGCAACTGCGCGGCCTCGATCGAAGCCAGGTGACGGGGTACATCCAGCAGCTGCGCCAAGAGCTCGAAGCCCTACAAGAGCGCATCCCAGCACTGGAGAGTCAGCTTTCTGACGCGCAGCGCGAACTTACCAACACCGACGATGATCGGACCCGGCTGCGCAATGAGATTGACGCGCTGCGCGGTGACATTGCTCGGTTGTCCGGTCCGATCGATTCGGTGGAGGGCATGTCCGACCGAATCGCGCGGATGATGCGGGTCGCATCCGATGAGGCTCGGCGTACCAAGGCAATGGCGGAAGAAGAAGCCGAAGCTCTCACCCGCCACCTTCGCGACGAGCTTGAGGCCGCTCGCCAGGACCGCGCCGCGGCCAGTGCCGCATTGGCCGAGCTTCAGGAGTCGACCTCGCTACGTCGCGAGCAGATCCTTACCGACGCCAAGACCGAGGCCGGAGAGCTGCTGCGCGCCGCGCAGGGCGAATGCGCTCGCCTGATCAGCGAAACCGAGGCGACCGAGCGCGCCCGCCGCGAAGCTGCGCAGCGACTCGCCGAGGAAGACGACCGGCGTCGCCGCGAAAGCGAACGCGAACAGGCTAAGCAGGTCAGCGCGGCGTGGGAACAGGCGCAGATCCAGATCGCCAACATGGAAAAGGACAGCCGCCTTAAGGCCGCGGCCCTGATCGCCACCGCTGAACGTGAAGCCAAGCTCATCGTGGAGCGCACCGATGCCGAGGTCATGCAGTTGATTCACGTCCGCGGCGACGTGGTCGGCGCGCTCAGTGAGATCCAGAGCCGGATCGAGTCGGCCATCCGCCGAGACCGGATGAGCGTCGTCAAGCGATCTGGAGAGTCCGAGCACGCATAATCCCCGCAGGTGAGTCGGTCTCGGTCGCGGGCCGCGGCCGATTTCTTCCTGCCTGATCCGCAACGGGTGACTGGTGTCCAGCTTGGAATCCATGCGGTGGTCTTCGTGTCGCCCCGTACGTGGCGTCGATGGTCAGTGCAGCTGGCCGAGCGAAACTCCAACGGGGCCGCGAGACGGGGCCCGAAGCTGTATCCGGGGGCGACGTCGGCTCCGCATTGAATCGGAGCAAGCAAACCGCACATATTGACGGTGGCGTTCATTATCCGCAGGTTGTCAGGTATCACTGCCGATTTTCGAACCCTTCGAGCAAATCAGATCCGTGATACTGTCCGCCGATGCCCGACCTGCCGTACTTTGACCTTCTGATCGACGATCGACCTTCCCGTGGCGAACTAAGCCAACTGTGGAAAGACCAGGTGCACTGGGGCTACTGGGAGACTCCCAACAGCGCCGATGGCACCCTGGCCGACTACGTCGCGGCCATGGAGCTGATGAACGGGGTACTCCTGGAGGCCGGGAGGGTTGCTGATGGGCAAAATCTGTTGGATGTCGGCTGCGGATTCGGCGGGACCATCCGGCAGATCAACGACACACATTCAGATATGGACCTCACGGGTCTGAACATCGATCCGCGCCAGCTCGCGGCCGCCAAGGCGGTGAGCACGCCCGCCGAAGGCAACACGATCGCCTGGTTCGAAGGAGACGCCTGCCGGTTGCCGTTCGAGGACAACTCCTTCGATCGAATCCTGGCCGTCGAATGCATCTTCCACTTCCCGTCCCGTGAGAAGTTTCTGGTGGAGGCCGCGCGAGTGCTCAAGCCGGGCGGCTACTTGGCGGTATCGGACTTTGTGCCGATCATGATGTTCTTCGGCAAGACTCCGATCTGGTTGGCGATCCGCAGCCGGATCGCCAAGTCGTACGGGACGCTCGGCAGTGTCCCGCTGCGCTCGTATAAAAACATGGGCGCACGCGCCGGATTACGGCTCGAGACGTCGCGCAACATCCGGAAGCAGACGTTGCCGACCTACCCGTTCCTGCTGAAGTTCTTCCGCGCGCACGAATCAGCGGACATCCGCAAGACCATGATCGTCGGTACCCGATGGATGAACTGGCTGTCCAAGCTCGGTCTGCTTCAGTACCAGGTCTACACGTTCCACAAGCCCGAATGACACCCTGCCGCTAGGCGGTCCGCCGCGCGCGCAGCACCTCCAGCGCCTTGTCGGCGTGGGCGTCCATGGAGAATTCGCTGGCGATGACGTCCAGCACCGTGCGATCGGTGTCGATGACGAAGGTCGTCCGTTTCACCGGGATGAGTCGGCCGAGCATGCCGCGCTTGACGCCGAACTGGGTGGCTACCGCGCCCTCGGTGTCGGACAGTAGGGGGTAGTCAAAACCCTGCTGGTCGGCGAACTTGGCCTGTTTGGCCACCGCGTCGGCGCTGATGCCGACCCGGGTGGCCCCGACGGCGGCGAACTCGCCGGCCAGATCGCGGAAGTGGCAGGCCTCTTTGGTGCAGCCCGGCGTCATGGCCGCCGGGTAGAAGAACAACACCACCGGCCCCTCGGACAGCAGTTCGCTCAGTCTGCGCGGGGCCCCGGTCTGATCGGGGAGCTCGAAGTCGGCCACGGTGTCACCGGTTTTCATGGCGGCCAGGCTACTCCGGCAAGGACCGCGGTGGCGGTGATAGGGCTGAGCGTGCCCCCAGCGCCGGTTCTGGGAAGATGTGGGCGTGCAAACCACGAGCACTTCTAGGGCCGGGGTCACCTCCCGGGAGGACTTCCGGGCGCTGGCCGCTGAGCACCGGGTGGTCCCGGTGACCCGCAAGGTGCTGGCCGACGCCGAGACGCCGCTGTCGGCATACCGCAAGCTGGCGGCCAACCGCCCCGGCACCTTCCTGCTGGAGTCGGCGGAGAACGGCCGGTCGTGGTCACGATGGTCGTTCATCGGTGCCGGCACGACGTCGGCGCTGACGGTGCGCGACGGCAACGCGGTGTGGCTGGGCGCGGCGCCACAGGACGCACCCACCGGGGGAGACCCGTTGCAGGCCCTGCGCGACACGCTGAGGCTGCTGGAGACGGCCGCCATCCCCGGGCTGCCACCGCTGTCGAGTGGACTGGTGGGTTTCTTCACCTACGACCTGGTGCGCCGGCTCGAGCGCCTGCCGGAGCTGGCTGTCGACGACTTGGCGCTGCCCGACATGCTGCTGTTGCTGGCCACCGACATGGCCGCCGTCGACCATCACGAGGGCACCATCACCCTGATCGCCAACGCGGTGAACTGGAACGGCACCGGCGAACGCGTCGATGACGCCTACGACGACGCACTCGCGCGGCTGGACGTGATGACCGCGGCACTGAGCCAGCCCCTGGAATCCAGTGTGGCCACCTTCGAGCGGCCCGCGCCGGTCTACCGCGAACAGCGCACGCCGCAGGAGTACGGGGAGATCGTCGAGCGGCTGGTCGGTGAGATCGAGGCCGGCGAGGCGTTTCAGGTGGTTCCCTCGCAGCGTTTTGAGATGACGACCGCGGCTGACCCGCTCGACGTCTACCGAATGCTGCGGGTATCCAACCCAAGCCCGTACATGTACCTGCTACAGGTCCCCGACGATGCCGGCGAACTGGCGTTTTCGATCGTGGGATCAAGCCCCGAGGCGCTGGTGACCGTTCAGGACGGTCGTGCGACCACGCACCCGATCGCGGGAACCCGGTGGCGAGGCGCCACCGAGGAGGAAGATCAGCTGCTGGCCAAGGACCTGCTGAATGACGAGAAAGAGATCGCCGAGCACCTGATGCTGGTCGATCTGGGCCGAAACGACCTGGGTCGAGTCTGTGTTCCAGGCACCGTGCGGGTCTCGGACTACAGCCATATCGAGCGTTACAGCCACGTCATGCACTTGGTGTCCACCGTCACCGGCGAGCTCGCCCAGGACCGGACCGCACTCGACGCGGTGACGGCGTGCTTCCCGGCCGGCACCTTGTCCGGAGCACCCAAAGTGCGTGCGATGGAGCTGATCGAGGAGGTCGAAAAGACCCGTCGCGGCCTGTACGGCGGCGTCGTGGGCTACTTGGACTTCGCCGGCAACGCCGACTTCGCGATCGCGATTCGCACCGCACTGATGCGCGGCGAGACGGCCTATGTCCAGGCCGGTGGCGGCGTTGTCGCCGATTCCAACGGCCCCTACGAATACACAGAGGCCTCCAACAAGGCCCGCGCCGTGTTGGCCGCGATCGCGGCCGCTGAATCGCTGTCGCCGCCGGGGACCGATGGCTGACGGCCGCGACCGCCACCGGAGCCGCGCACTGCGGGCGGCGCAGCTACTGCTGGTAGCGGCGGCCGGCGGCCTCTGGGGCGCGTCTCGGCTCCCGTGGGTGTTGATCCACTCATCCGACGGGCTCGGGCAGCCCAAACAGATCGTCGTCAGCGGGGCGGACTGGTCGACGGCCCTGGTGCCCTTGGCGCTGCTGTGCCTGGCTTCCGCTGTGGCGGCCATGGCGGTGCGGGGCTGGCAGTTGCGGGTCTTGGCGGTGGTGCTGGCCGTGGTGAGCCTGGCCAGCGGCTACCTGGCCATCAGCGTGTGGGTGGTACGCGACGTCACGATGCGGGCCCTAGACATCGCCGAGGTCCCGTTGACCTCGCTACTGAGCACGCAGCGCCACCTCACCGGCGCCGTGGTGAGCCTGGCAGCAGCGCTGTGCACGCTGGCCGCGGCGGTCCTGTTGATGCGTACTGCCACCCACCACGCCGGCGCGGACACCAAATACTCGGCACCGGCGGCACGACGCGCGCAGGCCCAGGAACTCCAGCTCGGCCGAAGCGGGGAAGACGACGACCCGGAGTTGTCGGAGCGAATGATGTGGGACGCCCTCGACGAGGGCCGCGACCCCACCGGGGATCGGAATGACCGGGCTTCCGGCCCGGACGGCGAGGGCCGGTGACACCGCGAGCAGCGGCGGTCGTTACCCTTCGATAAAGGTCTTCGACGAAGGTCCACGCGGACGTGGGAGAGGAAACGGCAGGCATGACTTCGGCATCCGTTCTCGACTCCATCATCGAAGGAGTCTGCGCCGACCTTGCCGTCCGAGAGGCTGCCGTGCCCCTGGCGGAGGTCAAGGCCGCCGCCGAGGCCATGCCACCGCCCCGCGACGTCATGGCGGCGCTGCGTGAGCCCGGCATCGCAGTGATCGCCGAAGTCAAGCGGGCCAGCCCCTCAAAGGGTCAGCTGGCAGCCATCGCCGACCCGGCGGATCTGGCCAGTGCCTACGCCGACGGCGGGGCCCGGGCTATCAGCGTGTTGACCGAGCAGCGCCGGTTCAACGGTTCACTGGCCGACCTGGACGCTGTGCGCGCCGCGGTCTCAATTCCGTTGCTGCGCAAGGACTTCATCGTACGGCCGTACCAGATTCATGAGGCCCGCGCGCACGGCGCGGACATGCTGTTGCTGATCGTGGCGGCACTGGAACAACAGGCATTGGAATCGATGCTCGACCGCACCGAGTCGCTCGGCATGACCGCCCTGGTCGAGGTACACACCGAAGAAGAGGCTGACCGCGCACTGACCGCCGGGGCCAAGGTGATCGGCGTCAACGCGCGTGACCTGACCACGTTGGAGGTCGACCGGGACTGCTTTGCGCGCATCGCGCCCGGGCTGCCCACCGAGGTCGTCAAGATCGCCGAGTCCGGGGTGCGCGGCACCGCCGACCTGCTGGCCTACGCCGGTGCCGGCGCGGACGCCGTCCTGGTCGGCGAGGGGCTGGTCACCAGTGGTGACCCCCGGGCGGCCGTTGCCGATTTGGTCAGTGCGGGTAAGCATCCGTCCTGCCCGAAGTCGGCTCGCTAAATGTCAGACACCGCGCACCCGAGCATGCCGCGTGCCAGCGCCGGAATTGCTGAGCCGTCTCGCCACGAGCCGGATGCCCGCGGGCACTTCGGCGTCTACGGCGGCCGCTACGTCGCCGAAGCCTTGATGGCGGTCATTGAAGAGGTCACCGCGGCGTACGACAAAGTGCGCAATGACCGGGAATTCCTGGACACCCTCGACAACCTGCAGACGCACTACACCGGCCGGCCCTCACCGCTGTATGAGGCGGAGCGGCTGACCGCGCACGCCGGTGGCGCCCGCATCTTTTTGAAGCGGGAAGACCTGAACCACACCGGTTCTCACAAGATCAACAACGTGCTCGGTCAGGCCCTGTTGGCGCGCTACATGGGCAAGACCCGGGTGATCGCCGAGACCGGCGCCGGCCAGCACGGCGTGGCCACCGCCACCGCTTGCGCATTGCTCGGCTTGGAATGCGTGATCTATATGGGTGCCGTCGACACCCGCCGTCAGGCACTCAACGTGGCCCGGATGCGGCTGCTGGGTGCCCAGGTGGTCTCGGTCGAGTCCGGCTCTCAGACCCTCAAAGACGCCATCAACGAGGCCTTCCGCGACTGGGTCACCAACGCTGACCGCACCTACTACTGCTTCGGCACCGCAGCCGGGCCGCACCCGTTCCCGGCCATGGTGCGTGACTTCCAGCGGATCGTCGGGCTGGAGACACGTGTCCAGATTCAGCAGATGGCCGGCCGGCTTCCCGACGCCGTGGTGGCGTGCGTGGGCGGCGGTTCCAACGCCATCGGCATCTTCCACGCATTCATCGACGACCCGTCGGTTCAGCTTGTCGGTTTTGAAGCAGGCGGCGACGGCGTGGACACCGGGCGGCATGCAGCGACCTTCGCCGGCGGATCACCGGGCGCCTTCCAGGGGTCGTTCTCCTACCTGCTGCAGGACGACGACGGCCAGACCATCGAGTCGCACTCGATCTCAGCCGGTCTGGACTATCCGGGAGTGGGTCCAGAACACGCCTGGCTGCGTGAGACCGGTCGTGCCGAGTACCGACCGATCACCGACACCGAGGCAATGGATGCCTTCGGAATCCTTTGTCGCACTGAGGGAATAATTCCTGCGATCGAGTCCGCGCATGCGGTGGCCGGTGCCCTGAAACTGGCCGCCGAGCTGGGGCCGGGGAAGGTGATCGTGGTCAACGTGTCCGGTCGCGGCGACAAGGACGTCGAGACTGCGGCTCAGTGGTTCGGTCTGCTCGATGTGGCGGGGGGAGCGTCGTGAGTTCCCACGCCGGCGACCGGCTGGCCCCGCTGTTCGACGCGTGCCGGGCCGAGGGCCGGGCCGCACTGATCGGGTACCTGCCGACCGGCTATCCGGACCTACCGGGCTCGATCGCCGCGCTGACCGCCCTGGTCGACGCCGGTTGTGACCTGATCGAAGTCGGCGTGCCCTATTCCGATCCGGGGATGGACGGCCCAACCATCGCACGCGCCACCGAGGTTGCCCTGCAAGGCGGGGTCCGGGTCCGCGACACGTTGAGCGCCGTTGAGGCCATCGCCGATGCCGGTGGGCGTGCCGTGGTGATGACGTACTGGAATCCGGTACTGCGCTACGGCGTCGACGCGTTCGCCCGCGATCTCGCGGCAGCTGGCGGGTTGGGCCTGATCACCCCTGACCTGATCGTCGACGAAGCCGACGACTGGCTCGCCGCGTCCGAGGCGCACGCACTGGACCGAATCTTTCTGGTAGCGCCTTCGTCGACACCGCAACGGCTGGCCGAGACCGTCACGGCATCCAGCGGATTCGTCTATGCCGCTTCCACCATGGGTGTCACCGGGGCTCGCAACACGGTCTCGAACGCAGCGCCCGAACTGGTGGCCAGGGTGCGTGCGGTCTCCGACATCCCCGTCGGTGTCGGCCTGGGAGTGCGATCGGGCGCTCAGGCCGCGGAAATCGGTGCTTACACCGACGGCGTCATCGTCGGTTCGGCGCTGGTCACCGCGCTAGCCGAGGGCCTGACCGAATTGCGGGCATTGACTCAAGAACTTGCTGCCGGTGTGCGTCACAAGGCTTGCGCCCAATGACATTGGATTGGCTCACGTATTTTCCCAGTCCTGAGCGCGGTGTCTGGCACCTGGGTCCGGTGCCGATCCGGGCTTATGCACTGTGCATCATCATCGGCATCATTGCCGCTCTGCTGATCGGTGATCGCCGGTGGCGCGCCCGCGGCGGAGAGCCGGGCGTCATCTATGACATCGCCTTGTGGGCGGTGCCGTTCGGACTGATCGGTGGCCGGCTCTACCACCTGATGACCGACTGGCGGACCTACTTCGGTGAGGGCGGTGTCGGCTGGGAGGCCACCCCCCGGATCTGGGACGGCGGCCTGGGAATCTGGGGCGCGGTGGCCCTGGGTGGGGTCGGTGCCTGGATCGGCTGCCGCCGCCACGGGATCCCGCTACCGGCGTTCGGTGACGCGGTCGCCCCCGGAATCGTGTTGGCGCAGGCCATCGGCCGTATCGGCAACTACTTCAATCAGGAGCTCTACGGCCGGGAGACCACGCTGCCGTGGGGTCTGGAGATCTTCTGGCGGGAAGACGCCGCGGGAGTGCGCGATCCGCACCTGCTCGACGGCGTCTCCACCGGCGAGCTGTACAAGATCGTCCAGCCGACCTTCCTGTACGAATTGCTCTGGAACCTCGTGGTGTTCGTGGTCTTGATCTACGTCGACCGGCGTTTCCGGATGGGGCACGGACGGCTGTTCGCGCTCTACGTGGCGGGATACTGCATCGGCCGGTTCGGCATCGAGTTGCTCCGTGACGATGCGGCGACCCACATCGCCGGAATCCGGGTCAACTCGTTCACCTCTACCTTCGTCTTCATCGGCGCGGTGGTGTATCTGCTGCTTGCCACCAAGGGACGCGAGGATCCCGAGGCAATTCGCCTCGGCTGGCAGCCCGATGACCCCGGCGAGCCGGAGATCCCGGTGGAGGCGCAGGAGGCGGCTGAGCCAGGTACTGAGCTCGATGACGAGGTCCCCGATGAGCCCGACGAATCCGACGCCATAGCGGCCGAATCCGCGGACGCCGTCACCGACGAGGAATCCGAGTCGCCCAGCGACGACGAGCCCGGAGAGGCCACGTCCGACGACGAGTCAGATGTCGCGGACGCGCCGGCCGAGGACGAGGTGGTTGATCCGGCGCCTGGTGAGCCGGCGCCCGTCGAGGAACCCGAGCAGACCGACACCGCCGGGGGCGCCGAGGTGGCCCCCGAACCCGACGACGACTCGACGGACGTCGACGCTGCCGATGACCACACGTCGGATCACGCCGGACCGCCCGCAGCTGCGGTGGACGATGCCGATGCTGCCGATGACGTCGTCGATGCGGAACCGGATGACGCCGAGGGCGAGTCGGATGCCGCCCAGGACGTTGAACAGCGCGGATAGCTAGCCGGCCGCCAGGTCCAGCATTTCTGGCATGCTGCAGTCATGAGCGATCCGTCGTGGCCCCTACCGGGTCCGCACGGCGGGTGGCAGCCCTACCCGCCACCGCCGGGCTATCCCGGCGCATATCCGGGCCCCCCGGACCCGTGGGCGCCGCAGGGGCGGCATCCGGTCACTGGCCAGCCCTACTCGCCGAAGTCGAAAGTCACCGCCGCGCTGCTACAGCTGCTGGGGTTCTTCGGCTTTCTCGGGTTCGGCCGGATGTATCTGGGCCAGACCGGTCTGGGGCTGGTGCAGCTGCTGATCGGCGTGTTGGCCACCATCACCACCTACGGGCTCGGGATCATCGTGCCGTTCGTCTGGGGTGTTATCGACGCCGTCCTGATGCTGAGTGGGCGGGTGCACGACAAGCAGGGTCGAGTGCTGCGTGACGTCACCTGATGCGGCTGCCGCGCCCGCGTGTCACATGGATTTACTTTGACCGCAACCATTCCTGAGGAAGACAGCTCAGCCGGCCCGACTATGCTGGCGCTGTGAATAGACGCGGAAAGATCGTCTGCACTCTCGGTCCTGCGACCCACTCCGCGGAGATGGTCCGGGCACTGGTCGACGCGGGCATGGACGTGGCTCGCCTGAACTTCAGCCACGGCGAGCACGCAGATCACCAGGCCTCCTACGAGTGGGTGCGTGCTGCCTCCGATGCGACGGGGCGCGCAGTCGGGGTGCTCGCCGATCTACAGGGTCCCAAGATCCGGTTGGGGCGCTTCGCAGACGGCCCCGTCTACTGGGCGAACGGCGAGACGGTGCGCATCACCGTGTCGGACTGCCCCGGCGACCACGACCGGGTTTCCACCACCTACAAGAAGCTGGCGGCCGACGCGGCTCCGGGCGACCGCGTGTTGGTCGACGACGGCAAGGTCGGACTGGTGGTGGAGCACATCGACGGCGATGACGTGGTGTGCTCCGTCACTGAGGGCGGCCCGGTCAGCAACCACAAGGGCATGTCGTTGCCGGGCATGAAGGTCTCCGCGCCCGCGCTGTCGGCGAAAGACATCAGGGACCTCGAGTTCGCACTCGAACTCGGCGTCGACATCGTGGCACTGTCCTTCGTGCGCTCACCGTCAGACGTGGAACTGGTGCACGAGGTGATGGATCGCGTGGGCCGGCGGGTCCCGGTAGTCGCAAAACTGGAGAAGCCGGAGGCCATCGAGAACCTCGAGGCCGTGGTGCTCGCGTTCGATGCGGTGATGGTGGCCCGGGGTGACCTCGGCGTGGAGCTGGCCCTCGAAGAGGTGCCGTTGGTGCAGAAGCGTGTCATCCAGGTGGCGCGCGAGAATGCCCGTCCGGTGATCGTGGCGACCCAGATGTTGGAGTCGATGATCGAGAACTTCCGGCCCACTCGGGCGGAGGCGTCCGACGTGGCCAACGCGGTGCTCGACGGCGCCGACGCGGTGATGCTCTCGGGGGAGACGGCGGTGGGCAAGTACGCCCTGGACGCCGTGCGGACCATGAGTCGGATCATCTGCGCGGTGGAGCAGAACTCGACGGCAGCGCCGCCGTTGACTCACGCCCCTCGTACCAAGCGCGGGGTGATCTCCTTCGCCGCGCGTGAGATCGGTGAGCGCCTGGACGCCAAGGCATTGGTGGCGTTCACCCAGTCCGGCGACACGGTGCGCCGCTTGGCGCGGCTGCACACGCCGCTGCCTTTGTTGGCCTTCACTGCGATGCCTGAGATCCGTAGCCAGTTGGCAATGACTTGGGGGACAGAGACATTCATCGTCCCGCAGGCACACACCACCGACGGAATGATTCGCCAGGTGGACAAGGCGCTGCTCGATCTGGGCCGTTACCAGCGCGGTGACCTGATGGTGATCGTCGCAGGTGCCCCCCCGGGAACCGAGGGCTCTACCAACATGATTCACGTGCACCGGATCGGCGAGGACGACATCTAGTGCCGTCCGAGCCGAATACGGACCTCGAAGAACTGCTGGCCGTATTGGATCTCACGGCTGTCGACGACAACGTCTTCGTCGGATCGCATCCCAGCAAGACGCCGCTGCGCACCTTCGGCGGACAGCTCATGGCACAGTCGTTCGTCGCCTCCAGTCGGACGGTCGCCGAGCACCTTCCGCCTGGAGCGCTTTCGGTCCACTTCATCAACGGAGGTGACCCGGGACGCGACATCGAGTTCCGGGTACATCGGCTGCGTGACGAGCGCCGGTTCGCCAATCGCCGCGTTGATGCTCTGCAGGGCGAGACGTTGATCGCCACGTCGATGGTGTCCTACCTGGCGGCCGGCAGCGGCCTGGAACACAGTGTGGCGGCTCCCGCCGTTGCCGAGCCGGAGACGTTGCCCAGGCTCAGTGAGCTCCTGCGTGGCTATGAGGAGGTGGTGCCGGGCTTCGTCAAGGCACCGCACCCCATCGAGTGGCGCTACAGCAACGACCCGGCCTGGGTGATGCGCAGCCAGGGCGGACGGCTCGACCACAATCGGGTCTGGCTCAAGGCCGACGGGGCCATCCCCGAGGATCCGGTGCTGCACACCGCGATGATGGTCTACTCATCGGACACCACGGTGCTGGATTCGATCATCACCACCCACGGATTGTCCTGGGGGTTCGACCGGATCTTTGCCGCGAGCGCCAATCACACGGTGTGGTTTCATCGGCCGGTTCGGTTCGACGAATGGGTGCTCTATGCGACGTCGTCGCCGGTGGCCGCGGACTCCCGCGGGCTGGGCACCGGGCATTTCTTCGACCGATCAGGGCAGATTCTTGCCACGGTCACCCAAGAAGGCGTGCTGAAGTACTTTCCCAGCACCAAACGTCAGCCCGCCGGAGGCTAGGCGGGCATCAGCCCGTTGTCGGTCTCCTCTTGGACCCTGGGGGCGTCAGCACCGCTGCCGAAGGTGTTCTCGAAGTGCTCACGGAATCGCTCGGTGCACTCCTGCTGCGCTTCGACGTCCGAACCGGCTTTAGTCATGCAGGCCACGTAGTCGCCGCCACCGGCGGTCCGCCAGATCCCGACGTAGACGAAGATGCAGCCGATCCCGGCGACCACCGCCAGGGCACCCAAGACGATCCCGGCCAACGCGACACCGCCGTTGTCGGCCTCCCCGCGCTTGGCTCGGCCCCTGCCGACGATGCCCAGCACCACGGCCACCAGACCCAGCACGACCCCGCCGATCACCGACAACGCCGTCACAATGCCGGCAATGGCCACCACCAGGGCAGCGATGCCGGCGCCGTTGCGAGGTGCCGGTATGGGTGCCGGCGGAGGGTAACCGGGATACGGCCCGGGCGCCGGGTAGGAGTACGGGTAGGCCGGCGGAGGGGGGTAGCTGCCGCCGGCCGGTGGCCAGGAAGGTTGCGACTCAGGCGACAGCGAGGGCATGCCGGACTCAGGCATTGAGCAGACTCCAGATCAGAGCTTTAGTCAGGTGTCGAAACGGGTCAGGACCCACCCTACCCGCGACACGGCTTGGGGGCCGGGCGCTGTCTGGCGGCCGGCTATCCGGCAGACAGCGCGGCGGCCACTTTGTGTGATGCGCCCCGGATCTTGAGTGCGGTGATGATCTCGACGATGCCGATGACGATCAGCCAGCTGCCCACGACCAAGGCCAGCACCCACAGCGAGGCGAACGGCGAGGCCAATGTCACCAGACCGGCAAGCAGGCTGACGACGCCCATGAAGATCTGCCAGCCACGGCCCGGCAGATCCGGGTCGCTGATGGCGGCGACGGTGGTCGCGACGCCACGGAAGATGAAGCCGACGGCGATCCAGATGGCCAACAGCAGCACCGCCAGGGCCTCTTCGTCGGAGTTGAAGTGCCGGAAACACAGGACCGCCAGAATCACTGAGGCGGTGCCGCTGAGAAACAGCAGCACCCGTCCGCCGGCGGACATGACGGGCAAGCTGAACGCGAAGATCAGCTGGGCGATCCCGGTGACCACCAGGTACACACCGAACAGCACCGCGGCAGCAAGGATGGTCCGTCCGGGCCAGACCAACACCAGTACGCCCAAGGCAAGGGCCAAGACACCAGAGACCAGTGTCGACTTCCAGAGATTCGGCAGCAGATTCGAGACCGATGTTTCCATGGGCGCAGTCTGACACAGATACGCCGTTCCGGACGGGTATTGGCTGCCGTTCAGCGACTGGTGATGACGTGCTGGCTGTGGCGGTCGTAGATCTCGGTGAGGAACTGCTCCACGGCGACCGCGGTGTGCGCGGCCCGCGGCGAGCCGAAGATGTCGAAAGCGTGCTGCGCCAAAGGCAATTCGGCGTAGACCACCGGATTGCTGCTGGCCTCCCGAAGTCGCGTGCTGAACGCGCGGCCTTGCTCCACGGGCACCAAGGAATCGTTTCGTCCATGCAGCACGAAAAAGGGTGGGGCATCGGCGCAGATGTAGCTCGTCGGGGACGCATCGCGATAGGTGTCGGGGAATCGCCGACGGCTCTGCTTGAACACGTACGCCCCCAGTGCCGGGGTCAAGAGCGGATGAAGTCCGGTTTCCCCGGTGAAGTCGTAGATCCCGTAAAACGGAACCGCGGCCCGCACACTGGTGTCGGCGTCGGCGAATCCCGGCTGAAATCGCGGATCATGCGCAGTCAGCGCGGTCAGGGCACACAGGTGTCCGCCCGCCGAGCCGCCGGTCACCGCCACCCAGTCCGGGTCGCCGCCGTAGTCGGCGATGTGTGCTTTGGTCCAGGCCAGCGCCCGCTTGACGTCGATGATGTGGTCAGGCCAGGTGGACCGCGGGCTGAGGCGATAGTTGATCGACACACACACCCAACCTCGCTCCACCAGGTGCGCCATCAATGGATGTGCTTGGCCGCGTTTGCTTCCCACCATCCAGGCACCGCCGGGAACCTGGAGCAGCACCGGCGCCCGGCCGTCGCGGGGGAGGTCACGGTGTCGCCAGATGTCGAGGGTGTTGCGCCCGCCGTATTCGCCGTAGGGGATATCGGAGTCGGTGGCGTAGTCCCGATAGACCCGCATCATGCGCGCCACGCCGGGAGCCTTCGCGATCTCGGCGTCGGGACCCGGTCGCTTCCATAGGCCGCTGCTGTCGGTGCGGCGAGTCGCACCGAGTTCGGCATCCAGGGCCTCGGTCAGCGGCCGATTGCTGGTGCGCCCGGCATGGTTCAGCCCCAGCAGGCCCAGCCACGAGATGGCCGACAGCAGCCATCCGGCCCGGCGCGCCTGCGGTGAGAGCCACCGCGACAGTGCCGCCAATGCCGCGGACTGGCCGGCGATCAGCTGCAGTGGCAGCTCCGAGGCGAACAGACCAAAGGCAAACGCATACAGCGACGGATAACCGCGCTTGGTCAAGGGGCGATAGCCGTTGATGGTGGTGGCCAGACCGGCCAATGAGCCCAGTACAGCCAAAAGCCTTGTCATTGCGCTCCTCAGCGTTGTGAGACGACCCATTTCGGCACCCTACCGAAGGCGGCCGAAGCGCCTGGTCACCGTGCGGGGGTCACCGACAGCGAACGGCTCGCCGATCCGTACGAGGCGAGGGGCCGGGCGGCCACCAGAAACCAGGTGCGCATCTTGCCCTTGCCTTTGACATCGACGTCCCCGCGCTCCTCGAACTCGAAGTCGTCGTTCAGGCGGTCCTTGACATCTTGGGGGACCTGGATGCGGTTCGCGACGCCGGTGGACTCCATGCGGGAGGCAAGGTTTACCGCGTCACCCCACACGTCGTAGAAGAAGCGGCGATTACCGACTACCCCGGCGACCACCGGCCCGGTGGCCAATCCGATCCGCAACGACACCGGCCGGCCCATCGGGTCGCGTAACTCGCCGACGGTGGCGGCGATGTCGAGTGCCAGCCGTGCCAGCGCGTTCAGGTGGTCCGGCCGTGGGTCGGGAACGCCACTGACCACCATGTAGGAGTCGCCACTGGTCTTGATCTTCTCCAGGCCGTGCTGGTCGACGAGGCTGTCCAAGCCGCTGTAGAGCTCGTTAAGGAACCCGACCAGTTGGCCCGGGTCGGTCTGGCTGGCCCGCCGGGTGAAGTCGGCGATATCGGCGAACAGCACCGAGGCGTCCGGATAGCTGTCGGCGATCACGTCGATCGCCGGGTTCTTCAGTCGGTCTGCGACCGCCGTGGGCAGGATATTGGCCAACAGGGCTTCAGAACGCTCGTACTCGGCTTCCATCGCCGCTTCGGCGTGCGCGATCTCGCGCAGCGCGAACCACACGGTGGCCACCACCATGAAGCAGGCCGAGACGACGACCAGCACGAACGACAGGTTGTGCAGCCAGGCCGGCTGGTGAAGGTTGTCGGCGGGGACCAGAAACTGCAGGGCGATGGTCAGTGCCGCCCCGATGCCTGCCACGATGGCGGCGAGTTTGATCCGGTCGACGCCCAGAATGAGCACACTGATGGAGGCCGCCGCCAGGAAGTAGAACTGGATGCCTGATCCGGTTCCCACCATCCAGCACACGATCGTGGTCGTCAGGTAGGCGATGCCGACAAAGGCCAGCGGCGCGATGAGCTCTCCGTAGTGGTAGAGCAGCGGGGTCAGGGCCAAGGCGGTCGCGGCAATCAGATTGATCGCGCCGATCCACCAGTACTTCGGGTCGACCCAGATCTCGAGCATGCCCCAGCCCGCGCTGATGAAGGCGGCAAGTCCGGCAGCCAGCTTGAGGATTCGCAGCCGCTGCGACCAGCGCGCGGCGTAATGGCGGTTGCGAGCCGGGATGCAGTGCGAGCGCCGGTACGGGGTCTGGGCCTCGGCCGGCACCGCAAGAAACCGCTTGACGGACACAACCGACAGCCTAATGCGCTGAGCTGGGATGTTGGCGGTTTCCGCAGCTAGATGGGGTGCGTCTAAGGTCACCGACCATGGTGATGCGTTCCGTGGCGTTGTTCGTGTTGGCCGCCATCGCAGAGATCGGTGGGGCCTGGCTGGTGTGGCAGGGGATACGCGAGCATCGTGGCCTGCTGTGGGCCGGGGCCGGGGTGATCGCCCTGGGCCTCTACGGTTTCGTGGCCACCCTGCAACCCGACGCGCAGTTCGGCCGAATCCTGGCCGCCTACGGCGGGGTGTTCGTCGCCGGATCGTTGGTGTGGGGAATGGCGTTCGACGGATTCCGGCCCGACCGTGCCGATGTCCTGGGCGCGCTGATCTGTCTGATTGGGGTGGGCGTGATCATGTATTGGCCGCGCTGAGCGGGAGTCAGCCCACCGGCTCGATGCCGGCGGAGGAGATCGCGAAGCCGCGTTCGGAGGGGCTGACCGTGCAGGTCACGCCGGTGGCTTCCGACCGGCAGGTGAACGGCCCGGCACCCGCGCTCTGGCCGAACGGGAGCGTCGGTTGATCGTAGGGCGGATCGGACAGGCACTCGACATTGTCACCGCAGATCGCCAACTCCCCGTCGGTGTCCATCGTCACGTGCTGCGGTGGGTTCATCGACATGCAGTACGCAGAGTCGCGCAGCTCGCCGCGTCGGTAGTTGATCTCGCAGCTGACTCCGGCCCGTGTCCCGAAGAACGGCACAAAGGGCAGCTGGCATGACTCGCAGTCGTCCTGGTCGGGTGCGCGAAAGGCGTCTTGAAGCGGGTCACGCTGCAGAAGGTTGCCACCGATACCGCCGTCACGGCCGGGGGCGGCTTCGGACTGCACCCGCACCATGGGCGGCGCGTGCCCGTTGTCCTGCGAGTGATCCGAGGGCCAGAGGAGAAAACAGATCGCCGCGACCAACAGCATGGTCAGCACAACCAGCACGGATTTCCTCAATGGCCCTCCTCGGCTGCCGCGACCCCGGCGTGGCCGAGTCTAGGTTCGGCGCTGTCCGTTGGGGGCGACATTGGTAAACCATTCGAGACCCGGGGATGCCGGGGACCGGGAGGCTGCGGCGAGATACCGGATGCGAGATAGCGATTGGCCCGGCTCGAGGCGGCCTGGTGCTGCGACGCTCTCCTACAGAACGGGGCCAAAATGCGTACGGCGCACGCCCTGGCGCGACACGCGAGCCTAACGGCCACCAGCGCTACACGCTTCGTGACTGACGAACGTCGCAAGCAAGCGATTGACCGTCTCAACCTTGGAGATTTCACGAACCATGTCAGCGAAAGGCGAATAAGGTAATGACCGTGGGATGTATTCGTGGACTTTTGTTCGCCTCGGTGGCGCTGGTGACAGTCGGCGTGATGGGCACCGCGCCTGCGGCGGCCGACCCAGGTATTCCGGGCGACCCGGGCACGCGTTGCCAGTCGGATGCGTTCGGGACGACGCAGTGGTGCGATGAGCCGATCCGCGAGGATGGCACTTGGCGGCGCTGCTGGCACACGTCCGGCTACTCGTTTTCGAACGGGTACGGCGGCGTGGGTGGATTTGTACCTGCGACTGGCCGCTGCGTGACCATCGACGCCGGCAGTATCCCGTTCGGACAGCCCGGCCACATCGACGGCTGATCGGGACCGGGCTGTTCTGACAATGCGAAAGGCGCAGGTTCGGATCCCGTCGGGGCGACTCATGGGCCCGTAGTTCAGCGGTAGAACACCCGCGTGACGTGACAAGGAGGGCCGCCCCCAATGTCCGGGGCCGGCCTTCGTTGCTTTTTGCTCCTACGCGTCCAGCTAGGACAGCCACTCCCTGATGTCGTTGGCGGTGTTCGGGTCGGCTCCGTAGACGGTGATGGGTGTGTGGGTGGTGCGATTGCCGCCGAGGAGGTTGAGGAGGCGCTTGCGGTTGGCGGTCTGCCCGGTTGGGCAGGATGCGTTCGGGCTGAATGGTGGCTTTAGGCATGAGGCCGATGCCGTTGGCTACTCCGCCCTCGTCGAATTCCGCGAGGCCCCTGGGCAGGCTGGCACGGACTGTGGCGAGTGCGCCGCCCACTAAGGGGGCGAGGATGCTGCTTGTGGTGCCCTCGGTGAGATTCGAACTCACACTGCACGGGTTTTGAATCCGTTTCCTCTGCCAGTTGGGATACGAGGGCCCGGCGCTGGCGCGCGGTTTCCTACCTTAGACGATGCCCCTCGGGGTTGCCCCAACCGGCAGCCAGGACAGAATAGGAGGCATGACCGAGCCCACGCCCGCCAGCAGCCCGCGCCCCACCCGGCGGGTGGTGATCGCCGAGGACGAGGCGCTGATCCGGCTGGATCTCGCCGAGATGCTGCGCGAAGAGGGCTACGAGGTGGTCGGCGAGGCCGGTGACGGCCAGGAGGCCGTCGAGCTGGCCGAGCAGTTGCGTCCCGATCTGGTGATCCTGGACGTGAAGATGCCGCGCCGCGACGGCATTGACGCTGCGTCGGAGATCGCCGCCAAACGCATCGCGCCGATCGTCATCCTGACCGCGTTCAGCCAGCGCGACCTGGTGGAACGGGCCCGCGACGCCGGAGCAATGGCCTATCTGGTCAAACCGTTCACCGCCGGGGACCTGGTCCCGGCCATCGAGCTGGCAGTCAGCCGGGCCGACGAGATCACCGCCTTGGAACGCGAAGTCAGCACGCTGGCCGAGCAGCTGGAGACCCGCAAGCTCGTCGAGCGCGCCAAGGGTGTGCTGCAGACCGCGCACGGCCTCACCGAGCCCGAGGCCTTCAAGTGGATCCAGCGCGCTGCGATGGACAAGCGAACCACTATGCGGCAGGTGGCCGAGGTGGTGCTGGAGAACGTTCAGGCCCCGGCCAAGCCGCCGGCCTGAGCGGCACGCCACCGACCCGCCTGAGCCCCGCCGCGCTGGCTCAACCAGTACGCTCGATGGCGTGCAGCGCAGAATCATGGGCATTGAGACCGAGTTCGGTGTCACCTGCACCTTCCACGGCCATCGCAGACTGTCGCCCGATGAAGTGGCGCGGTACCTGTTCCGCCGGGTGGTGTCCTGGGGTCGTAGCTCGAATGTGTTCTTGCGCAACGGGGCTCGGTTATACCTCGATGTCGGCAGTCACCCCGAGTACGCCACCGCCGAGTGCGACAACCTGATTCAGCTGGTCACTCACGACCGGGCCGGCGAGCGGGTGCTCGAAGACTTGTTGATCGACGCCGAGCAGCGGCTGGCCGATGAGGGGATCGGCGGCGACATCTACCTGTTCAAGAACAACACCGACTCCGCCGGCAACTCCTACGGCTGCCACGAGAACTACTTGATCGTGCGGGCCGGGGAGTTCTCCCGAATCTCTGACGTGCTGCTGCCGTTCCTGGTCACCCGCCAGCTGATCTGCGGCGCCGGCAAGGTTTTGCAGACTCCCAAAGCCGCCACGTTCTGCCTGTCCCAACGTGCCGAGCACATCTGGGAGGGCGTCTCCAGCGCGACCACCCGCTCCCGCCCGATCATCAACACCCGCGACGAGCCGCACGCCGACGCCGAGAAGTACCGGCGCCTACACGTCATTGTCGGCGACTCCAACATGTCGGAGACCACGACGCTGCTCAAGGTGGGCAGCGCGTCGCTGGTGCTGGAGATGATCGAGGCCGGGGTGTCCTTCCGCGATTTCTCGCTGGACAACCCGATCCGGGCGATCCGCGAGGTCAGTCACGACATGACCGGCCGCCGGCCGGTGCGCCTGGCCGGTGGGCGCCAAGCCGGTGCGCTGGATATCCAGCGTGAGTACTACGGGCGAGCCGTGGAATACGTGCAGACGCGGGCGGCCAGCAACCCGCAGCTTGAGCAGGTCATCGACCTGTGGGGGCGCCAGCTCGACGCCGTCGAAACGCAGGACTTCGCCAAGGTCGACACCGAGATCGACTGGGTGATCAAACGAAAGCTGTTCCAGCGCTACCAGGATCGCTACAACATGGAGCTGTCCGATGCCAAGATCGCGCAGCTGGACCTGGCCTACCACGACATCAAGCGCGGCCGCGGCGTGTTCGACCTGCTGCAGCGCAAAGGGTTGGCCGCACGCATCACCACCGACGAGGACGTCGACGCGGCGGTCGAGACCCCACCGCAGACCACTCGCGCCAAGCTACGTGGCGAATTCATCAGTGCCGCACAAGCAGCCGGCCGCGACTTCACCGTCGACTGGGTGCACCTCAAGCTCAACGATCAGGCGCAGCGCACCGTGCTGTGCAAGGACCCCTTCCGGTCGGTCGACGAGCGGGTCAAGCGCCTGATCGCGAGCATGTGACGGGCGCGATGACCCGACTGAGTGGCCTCGCCGTGCTGCTCACCATGGCCGCCGCCGTGGCGGCGGCCCCGGCCGCACATGCAGACGGTGTCGTCGCCTGTCAGTTCAGCGTCGTCAAACCGTTCGTCTACTCCGTCGACGGGGCCGACTACGTGGGCAGCCGCGTTGACGTCAGGGACTGCCACACCGTTCGGCCCGGGACCGCGCTGATGATTCAGATGCATCTGACCGCCTCCGGTGCACCTTTGGAGCTGGCCGGGCCGTCACACACGTTGACATACCACGAGACCCGTGAGGTGCACGACGGCGATAGCTTCTCGGTGACGTTTCCCAACGACCACACGCTGATGCCGCTGTATCCCGGCGTTTACGGTGCGAAGGCCTCGGCGCACGCCGAACTTGAGGGCCAGCCGCAGACCGGGGACCCCGAATTCTCCGATTACCAGTGCAGCACCTGGGACTTCCCAGGCCTGTCCTGCGCGCCCGCGGACCGCATGTGAACATTCGCGTAACCCGCGAGCCTTATCCTGTTCTGTCATGGCCACCGCCAAGGTCGAACGACTCCTGAATCTCGTGATCGCGTTGCTGTCCACCCGCAGCTACCTCACCGCCGAGAAGATTCGGGCCACCGTGGTCGGCTACGGCGACAGCCCCAGCGACGACGCCTTTTCTCGGATGTTCGAACGCGACAAGAATGAGCTGCGTGACCTGGGCATTCCCTTGGAGACCGGTAAGGCATCCGGGTTCGACACGGTGGAGGGCTACCGGATCAACCCCGACACTTACGCCCTGCCGGCCATTGACCTGACCCGTGAAGAGGCCGCCGCAGTGGCCGTCGCGGTGCAACTGTGGCAGTCACCGGAGCTGCGCGCCAACGCCGAGGGTGCAGTGGCCAAACTGCATGCCGCCGGCGTCGAGGTGGATTCGAATCGGACAGATGTTTTGGTGGCACCGCCGACCGCCCTTCAGGGCATGCATCGGGCCGAGCCGGCGCTGGGTGCCTTGATGGACGCCGTCCAGGCCGGTCAGGCCGTGCAGTTCGAGCACCGGCCCTCGCCGGTCGAGCCCTACGTGACTCGCACGGTGGAGCCGTGGGGTGTGGTCACCCACGCCGGTCGTTGGTACCTGGTCGGCCACGACCGAGACCGCAACGCGGTGCGCACCTTCCGGCTGTCGCGGATCGGGCCCAAGGTGCGGCCGATCGGGCCGCCCGACACCGTCACCCGACCCGACACTGCCGATCTGCGCGTGATCGTCGCCGAGGCCGTCGGCGACGCCCCCAGCGGGATACAGGCTCGTATCTGGGTTGCCGACGGGCGCGCGGTGGCACTGCGCCGCGCCGGCAGGGTGCTGGCCCGCGAGCCCCTGGCCGGCCGCGACGGCGACATCATCGGCCTCGACATGGGAACCCACGATCGGCTGGCGCGGGAAGTTGCCGGATACGGTGCCGACGCCGTCGTCCTGGAGCCGGCATCGTTGCGCGACGACGTGTTGTCGCGGCTGAGTGCCCGGGTGGGGGAGGTGCCGGTATGACGCAGCTGTCCAAGCGACTGGTCCGGCTGTTGAACATGGTGCCCTACCTGAAGGCCCGGCCGGGGATCACCAAGGAACAGGCCGCTGCGGAACTCGGTGTCAGCCTGAGCCAACTGCAGACCGATCTGGAGCAGTTGGTGATGTGCGGCCTGCCGGGATACGGGCCCGGTGAGCTGATCGACGTGACGTTCTACGACGACCGCCTCGATGTGTTCGAGTCAGCGGGCGTGGATCGTCCCTTGCGCCTGACGTCGCGCGAGGCCACCGCCATGCTCATGGCATTGCGCACGCTGGTCGACATGCCCGGAATCGTCGATCCGCGCGCCGCCCGTAGCGCGATCGCCAAGGTCGAGGAGGCAGCCGGGGCCGCCGCACCGGCGCCACCTGCCTCGGCGGTGGCCGACGAATCCGCGGCCGACGTGGTCCGCGACGGTGTGCGTCGGCATCGCGCACTGGCCATCGACTACTACGCCGCGTCGCGCGACAGTGTGTCGCGTCGCGTCGTCGATCCGATCCGCGTGGTGCTGATCGGAACCCACAGCTACCTGGAGGCATGGTGCCGCGAAGCCGAAGGGGTGCGGCTGTTCCGGTTCGACCGCATCGACGAGGCACGACTGCTCGATGAGCCGGCCGCCCCACCGGAGCCGGCGCGCCAGGCCGACACCGACACCTCGCTGTTCGACGCTGATCCGTCCTTACCGGTCGCCACGGTGCGGTTGGCGCCGACGGCGGCATGGATGTTCGAGTACTACCCGATGCAGGCGGTCGGGCAACTATCCGACGGATGGATGGAGGCCCAGCTGACGTACGCGTCCGAAGAATGGCTGACCCGGCTGCTGCTGGGAATGGGCGACGAGGTGCAGGTGGTGGCACCGGAATCGCTGGTCGCGGGGGTGCGAGACACAGCGTTGGGGGCACTGGCGATGTATGAGCAGGTACGCCCTTGACGCTGTACACCCTCGAGACCCTGATGGCCGATTTCGCTTTTCTGGCCCTCATGGTGGGTGTTGTCGTGGGTATCTTCTTCCTGGTCAAAGCCAAGGCCAAGGCCGCTGCTCCGCCGCCCCAGGTACCCGACTGGTATCCCGACCCAGCGGATGCCGCATTGCTGCGCTATTTCGACGGTCAACGCTGGACCGAGGCCACCCGGCCCCGGGATGCACCGCCGAACTCGTGAGCTGCGGTAGCATCGTGGCGACGTCTGGAGGTAACCAAAGTGAACGCATTAGGACCGTCGCACCTGGCGATCCTCGCCGTCGCCGTGGTCATTTTGTTCGGCGCCAAGCGACTGCCCGAAGCGGCACGCTCGCTCGGTAAGTCGCTGCGCATTTTCAAGTCCGAGGTCCGCGAGCTGCAGAACGAGAGCAAGCCGGATTCGACTGCCACCTCGACCACCGTCGCGTCCGAGCGGGTCGATCCGCCGGGCGGCCAGTCGGCGTAACCGGTCCCGCCGTCGCGGCGACCGCGCCCCATTCGACTGTGCGCAATCTCGGAGTTCTGCGGCGGCTTGATCCTCGGCAACGGCGCAGCCGTGTCAATCCCGATGGGACGATGTCCCTGGTCGATCACCTTCGGGAGCTACGCACCCGCCTGCTGATCTCGATGGCAGCCATCGTGCTCACCACGATCATCGGCTTCATCTGGTACACCCAGCCGCTCTTTGGCCTGGAAAGCCTAGGCGAGTGGCTTCGCCAACCGTACTGTGAGCTGCCCGCCTCAGCGCGCGCCTCGATCGCCCCCGACGGCCAGTGTCGACTTCTGGCCACCGCGCCGTTCGACCAGTTCATGCTGCGTCTCAAGGTGGGCTTGGCTGCCGGAATCGTGTTGGCCTGCCCGGTGTGGTTCTACCACCTATGGGCGTTCATCACCCCGGGGCTGTACCGCAAGGAAAAGCGCTTCGCGGTGACGTTCGTCGTGTCCGCTGCGGTGCTGTTCGTCACCGGCGCCATCCTGGCCTACCTGGTGTTGTCCAAGGCGCTCGGATTTCTGCTCACCGTGGGCAGCGATGTCCAGGTGACTGCCTTATCCGGTGACCACTATTTCGGTTTTCTGCTGAACCTGCTCATGGTGTTCGGCATCAGCTTCGAGTTCCCCTTGTTGATCGTCATGCTGAACATGGTCGGCGTGCTGAGCTACGACCGGCTCAAGGAGTGGCGGCGCGGCCTGATCTTTGCCATGTTCGTCTTCGCCGCGTTCTTCACGCCTGGCTCAGACCCGTTCTCGATGATCGTGCTGGGCTGCACCCTGACGTTGTTGCAGGAGCTCGCCATTCAGATCGCCCGACTGCACGACAAGCGCAAGGCCAAGCGGGAGTCCGCCGGCGCGCTCTCCGACGACGAGGCCTCACCGATCGACGCGCCCACTCCCGTTACCGCGCCTCATGAGTGATTCACCCGAGACACCCGGGGCCAGCGAGCTGAGCCGGTTCGCTGCCGAACTGCCCTTCGGCCTGGACGGTTTCCAGCGCCGGGCCTGCGCGGCACTGGAGGAGGGTCGGGGAGTGCTGGTGTGCGCGCCCACCGGTGCCGGCAAGACCGTGGTCGGTGAGTTCGCCGTGCATCTGGCCCTCGCCGGCGGCGGAAAGTGCTTCTACACCACACCGATCAAGGCTCTGAGCAACCAGAAGCACACCGACTTGGTGGCCCGCTACGGCAAGGTCCGGGTGGGGTTGCTGACCGGCGATCTCTCGGTCAATTCCGGCGCGCCGGTGGTGGTGATGACCACCGAAGTGCTGCGCAACATGCTGTACGCGAACTCTCCTGCACTGCAAGGTCTTTCTCACGTCGTGATGGACGAAGTGCACTTCCTGGCCGACCGCATGCGCGGCGCGGTGTGGGAGGAGGTCATCCTGCACCTTCCCGAGGAGGTGCGGCTGATCAGTCTGTCGGCCACAGTCAGCAACGCCGAGGAGTTCGGTGGCTGGATTCAGACCGTGCGCGGCGACACCACCGTGGTGGTCGACGAGCACCGCCCGGTGCCGTTGTGGCAGCACATGATGGTGGGCAAACGGTTGTTTGACCTGTTTGAGTCGCGGCCCGATGCCACCGCGCCCGTGGCTGGTGGGCGGCCGCGCGTCGACCCAGCGTTGCTGCGCCACATCGCGCATCGCCGGGAAGCGGACCGGCTCACTGATTGGGGCAGTGGCCGGCGAACCCGGCACGGCGGTCCCTCCGGCCGGATCGACCGGCCCACCTACCGGCCTCCGATGCGTCCCGACGTGATCGCGGTGTTGAACTCGGCTGGCCTGCTGCCGGTGATCACCTTCGTGTTCTCCCGCGCCGGCTGCGACGCTGCGGTCAAGCAATGCCTGCGTTCCCCCCTGCGGCTGACCACCGAAGCCGAACGGGCCCGGATCGCCGAGGTGATCGACCATCGCTGTGGCGATCTGGCCGACGACGACTTGGATGTGCTGGGTTACTACGAGTGGCGTGAGGCGCTGTTGCGGGGCCTTGCCGCCCACCACGCCGGCCTGTTACCGGTGTTTCGCCACACCGTCGAAGAGCTGTTCACCGCTGGTCTGGTCAAGGCGGTGTTCGCCACTGAAACCCTCGCTCTGGGTATCAACATGCCGGCCCGAACAGTGGTACTCGAACGGCTGGTGAAGTTCAACGGTGAGCAGCACGCCGCCCTGACCCCGGGGGAGTACACCCAGCTGACCGGGCGGGCCGGCCGGCGCGGCATCGACGTGGAAGGCCACGCGGTGGTGCTGTGGCACCCCAGCGAGAGCACCGCCGATCCCGATCAGGTGGCGGGTCTGGCATCCACTCGTACGTTCCCGCTGCGCAGCTCGTTCGCGCCCTCGTACAACATGACGATCAACCTGGTCCAACACATGGGGCCCAAGCAGGCCCATCAGCTGTTGGAGCAGTCGTTCGCCCAGTTCCAGGCCGACAGATCAGTGGTCGGATTGGTACGCAGCACCGAGCGAGGCGAACGCACCCTCGACGAGATCGCGGCCGAGATCGGCGGTCGCGACTCAGCGGTACTCGACTACGCCCGGCTTCGGGCGAAGATCTCCGAACGCGAACGGGCCCAGGCCCGAGCCTCGCGTCTGGCCAGGCGTCAGGCGGCCGGCGAGGCGCTTTCGGCGCTGCGACGCGGCGACATCATCACCCTGAGCAACGGCCGCCGCGGCGGGCTGGCAGTGGTGCTGCAGGCCGATCGGGAGTCCGACGAACCGCGGCCCCTGGTGCTCACCGAGCATCGGTGGGCGGGCCGGATCTCCTCGGCGGACTACTCCGGCGCCGTTCCGCCCCTGGGCACCATGAGCCTGCCCAAACGTGTGGAGCATCGCCAGCCCCGGGTCCGTCGTGATCTGGCCTCGGCGTTGCGCTCGGCGGCCGCCGGCTTAGTGGTTCCCAGCTCGCGCGGCGGGCGCGGCGGCAACGCGCACGACGGCCCGGTGGATCCGGAGCTGGCCGCGTTGCGCCAGCGCATGCGCGACCACCCCGTGCACGACGCACCCGACCGGGAAGCCCAGGTGCGTATCGCGGAGCGGTACCTGCGTGTCGAGGCCGACAACGCACAGCTGCGCCGGAAGGTCGAAGCCGCCACCAACTCGCTGGCACGTACCTTCGATCGCATCGTCGGTCTGCTCTCCGAACGCGGCTTCATCAGCGCCGCGGGAAAGGGCGACCCCAAGGTCACCGACGACGGCAGGATGCTGGCCAGGATCTACAGCGAGAGCGATCTTTTGGTGGCCGAATGCCTCCGTAGCGGGGCGTGGCACGGCCTTAAGCCCCCCGAGCTTGCGGCGGTGGTGTCCTCGGTTCTCTATGAGACACGGGGCGCGGACGGCCCCGGCGGACCGCCGACATTGCAGGCGCCCACCGAGCCGGTGCGCCGGGCCCTGCAGCAGACGCGCAAGCTCTCGGCGGCCTTGCGGGCCGATGAGCGTCGGCACGGCATCAACCCGACCCGGGAGCCCGACGACGGATTCGTCGCCGCCGTCTATCGGTGGGCTCGCAGCGGTGATCTTGCCTCGGCACTGGCCGCTTCGGACGCGGCCGGCGGCGGTTCGCCGCTGTCGGCGGGGGATTTCGTGCGCTGGTGCCGCCAAGTGCTCGACCTGCTGGATCAGCTGCGTAACGCGGCGCCCAGCCCGGAGCTGCAGGCCACGGCAAAACAGGCGATCGACACGGTTTTGCGCGGCGTAGTTGCCGTTGACGCCGGGTAGGCTGGTCCGGGCGCTACGGTGAGAGCCGGCGGTGATCAGCACCCGCTACGCGAGAGGACTTGAGGAACAACGATGAGCGGACCGCAGGGATACGACCCGACGCAGCCGTGGCAGCCTCAGCAGCCCGGTCAGCCCGAGGACCAGCCGGGCACCGGACAGGGTCCCGCAACCGGCGCTGAGCAGCAGTGGCAGCCCCCGGCCTATACGCCGCAGCAGTACCCCCAATACCCGCAGCAGGGCGCCTATCCTTCTGCGCCGCAGCAGTATCCCGGTTACCCGCAGCAGCAGCCCGAGCAGTATGGTCAGCCGCCCGCCTATGGCCAGCCCGGCCAGTACGGTCAGCCCGCTGCCTACGGCCAGCCCGGCCAGTACGGTCAGCCCGGCCAGCCTGGGCAGTACGGCCAACCCGGCCAGTACGGCCAGTACCCGCAGCAGCCAGGTCAGTACCCGGCGCCGGGAACTGCGACCAAACGGTCCGGTGTTGTCGGCCCCGTGCTCGCAGGATCGGTCGCAATCGCTGTCCTGGTCCTCTTGGTGCTGGGTTTCTGGAAGCCCGGTTTCTTCGTGACCACCAAGCTCGACATCGACAAGGCGCAGGAAGGCGTGCAGCAGATCCTGGCCGACCAGACCAACGGCTACGGCGCCAAGAACGTCAAGGACGTCCGGTGCAACAACGGACAGAGCCCCGTGGTCAAGCAGGGTGACACGTTCAACTGCGAGGTCAGTATCGACGGAACCAAACGCCAGGTGACCGTCACCTTCCAGGACAACTCGGGTACCTACGAGGTCGGCCGACCCAAGTAGGTCCGCACTGACCGGACTGCGGCTAGTCCGGCAGCCCGTCCAGCGCGCGCTGGAGCCGGGCGATCGACGAGCCCACCCCGAGTCGCTCCGCCAGTGCCGCCACCCGCGGCGGATCGGCAGCGACCCGGGGCAGCGTGTCCGAAGGTGTCGACAGGCTCACCGGGGCGTCGGTGACGACCCGCACCACCGGACCGGCGGCGTCGATGTAGTCCCGGCCTGCCTGTAGTTTTGCTCGAACCCCTTTGGCCAGCGCCGATCCCGGGTCGGCGGCTGCATCCAGCACCGCTGCAAGTGAGCCGTATTGGGTCAGCAGGCCGGCCGCGGTCTTCTCGCCGATGCCGGGTACGCCGGGCAGGCCGTCGGAAGGGTCGCCACGTAGCAGTGCCATCTCGGCGTAGGCGGCTCCGGCCCGCTCCACCGGCAGGCGATAGTGCTCGGCCACCTCGCCGGGCCCCCAGAGGGTGGCCCGGGCCAGCCCGCGGCCCAGGTAGAGCACCGACACCGCGACCGGATGCTCGGTGACCACCTGCAGCAGGTCGCGGTCACCGCTGACCACAATCACCGGATCGCGCCGTTCGGCCGCTGCCAGGGTGCCCAGCACATCGTCTGCTTCGAACTCGGGTGCACCGCCGGTGGTGATCCCGAATGCGTCGAGCAACTCGGCGATCATCTCCACCTGTGGGGTCAGGTCGTCGGGAACCTCTTCAATGTCGGAGGCTGCGGCGAGATCTGCCGATACCTCCCCGGCCACCCGGTGCGCCTTGTAGGACTCGATGAGATCAACCCGCCATTGGGGCCGCCAGTCCAGGTCCAAACAGACGACCAGCCGGCCCGGACGTTGACGGGTGATCAGCGTGGCCACGCTGTCGAAGAAGCCACGCACCGCGTTCACCGGTCGACCGTCGGGCGCGGTGATCGAGGAGGGCACCCCGAAGTAGGAGCGGAACCACATACTGGCACCGTCGAGCAGCAGCACGGGAGCAGACACGGCCTTCAGCCTATTTGCCACTGGAGTCAGCAGAGCGCGACGCCCCCGGGGCGCGCCACGTCGTGAGATGCATACGCGCACCGGGCGGTTAGCCTGATGGCGTGACTTCCCGGTTCGACAGCAGCGTCTACGCCCACCGACTGGCCGCCGCGGCCGCCGCCGCCGGGAAAGCCGGCCTGGCCGGGCTGGTGATCACCCCGGGCTACGACCTGCGCTATCTGATCGGCTCCCGGGCCCAGACTTTCGAACGCCTCACCGCCCTGGTGCTGCCGGCCTCGGGCTCGCCGACCGTGGTGGTGCCGCGCCTCGAGCTGGCAGCGCTTCGGGAATCGGCGGTCACCGACCTCGGGGTGGCGGTGCGTGACTGGGTCGACGGCGAGGATCCCTACCGCTTGGTCGCCGAGGCCCTGGGCGGTCCGGCGGCCGTTGCGGTCACCGATTCGATGCCGGCGCTGCATCTGTTGCCGCTGGTGGACGTGCTCGGCACGACGCCGGTCTTGGCAACCGGGGTATTGCGTGACCTGCGTATGGTCAAGGATCCCAGCGAGATCGACGCCCTTCGCCAGGCAGGGGCGGCCATCGATCGAGTGCACGCCCGGGTGCCGGAGTTCTTGGTGCCCGGACGCACCGAAGCTGACGTCGCGGCCGATATCGCCGAGGTGATCGTGGCCGAAGGCCATTCCGACGTAGCCTTCATCATTGTCGGCTCGGGTCCGAACGGCGCCGACCCGCACCACGAGTGCTCCGACCGTGTGCTGCAGGTCGGTGACATCGTGGTCGTGGACATCGGCGGTCCGGTGGAGCCGGGATACCACTCCGACTCGACCCGGACCTACAGCCTTGGCGATCCTGATCCGACTGTGGCACAGCGCTATTCGGTCCTTCAGGAGGCGCAGCGCGCGGCCGTCGCCGGCGTCCGGCCCGGGGTAACGGCAGAGCAGGTCGATGCGGCGGCACGCGACGTCCTCACTCAGGAGGGCCTGGCGGAGTACTTCGTGCATCGCACTGGGCACGGCATCGGCCTGTCGGTGCATGAGGAGCCCTACATCGTCGCGGGCAATGACGACGAACTCGCCGTGGGGATGGCGTTCTCGGTCGAGCCCGGGATCTATTTTCCCGGCCAGTGGGGAGCCCGGATCGAAGACATCGTGATCGTCACCGCCGACGGGGCGGAATCACTGAACAAACGACCCCACGACCTGGTCGTGGTGCCGGTGGGAGAATCGGTCGGTTAGCGGTTGCCGCGGTCGAGCAGGTCGGATGAGCCCAATACCCGCTCCACCTGCACTTCGATCACGACGCGTTGCGGGTTGACCCGCGGAGTGCGGTAGCGCTGCGCGTAACGCAGTTCGGCGTCACGGACGGCGGCGGGGGCGTCGTTGACCGTCGAGCTGCCCTCCAGCGAAAGCCAGCGGGCCCCGTCGACCTGGCTGAGTACCGCAACGCCTGCGCGCTCGGCATTGACCGCCTTCTGCGAGCCACCGGTGGTGATCACGCGGGCGATGTGAGTTTTCGGATCGAAGGTGAAGCCCACCGCCACCACATGCGGCGAACCATCCGATCGCAGGGTCGTCAGCATAGCCAGGTGACGTTCGGTGAGAAACGCCAACGCGTCACTGGTCAGTCGAGTCGTTGCGTTCGCCATCACCGCTCACGCTAGCGCAGGCGATAATCGCAGCCGTGAACGACACGGTTGATGGGCCAGTGGTGATTTTCGGCGGCCGCAGTGAGATCGGCGCCGAGTTGGCGCAGCGGTTGGCGCCGGGAGCGACGGTGGTCTTGGCGGCAAGGTCGGCTGATCGGCTCGATGCTGAGGTGGCGGCCGTGCGCGCCGCGGGGGCCGCGGCGGTGCACACGAAAGAATTCGACGCCGACGACCTGGCCGGACATGCCGCGCTGATTGCATCGGTCATCGCAGAGCACGGTCCGATTGGTACCGCCGTGTTGGCCTTCGGCCTCCTGGGCGATCAGGCCCGCGCCGAGGTCGACGCCGCGCACGCGGTGGCCGTCGTGCATACCGACTATGTCGCCCAGATCAGCCTGCTCACGCACCTGTCCGTGGCTATGCGAGCCGCCGGCCGGGGCCAGATGGTGGTGTTCTCTTCGGTTGCGGGAGTGCGCGTGCGCCGGGCGAACTACGTCTACGGTTCGGCGAAGGCCGGCCTGGAAGGCTTCGCCAGCGGTCTCGCCGACGCGCTCCACGGCTCGGGGGTCCGGCTGCTGATCGTCCGGCCGGGTTTTGTCGTGGGTCGGATGACGACCGGAATGGACCCGGCGCCGTTGTCTAGCACTCCGCAGCAGGTGGCCTCGGCGGCAGCCCGGGCGCTGCGCCGGCGCCGCCGCAGTGTGTGGGTGCCGTGGACCCTGCGTCCGCTGTTCGCCGTGCTGCGGGTCTTGCCGCAGACGATCTGGCGCCGGATGCCGCGTTAACATTCCCCACCGGAGACCACGATCCGGCATCCCATACGATATGAACGTAATCCGACATACTTGACCGGTCGGAAAATATGAAGAAATTCCGGTAAATTGTCTTAACTATTCCGGCATGACAGGACTAGAGTCTAAAACCATGGACGATCGCAAAAAAGACCCCTCGGTCGTGCTGCCGTACCTGGTCGGTCGGCCGCTTCCTGCGACAGAGGTATACGAGGCCTTCGGCTACCGGAAATCCGCCTACTACAAGGCCGCCCACGAAGGGCGTCTGATCACCGCAGACAACCTGATCAAGGTGGCCACCCACTTCGGACTGAATGCGGTTGATCTGCTGGTCCGCTACGGGCTGATCACCGTGGACGCGGTGGCAGACTTCGTCGACTCCGGGCGGCCCGCCCCCGCGCTGCCCAAGCTCGCCGATCTGTACCCCATCGCAAACCGCCCGCCGCTGTAACTGCTCGACAGTCGGCGCATCCTGACCAGGCGGCCTGCGGACGCGGGCGCCCCGGGCGGGTAGGTTCGCGGTCATGGCCCCCACTTTCGCCCAGATCGCCAAGTCTGACTACGTGCTGCTAACCACGTTCACCAAAGACGGCCGCCCCAAGCCCACCGCGGTGTGGGCCGCACCCGATGGTGATCGACTCCTGGTGATCACCCAGGAGTCGTCCTGGAAGGTCAAAAGGATCCGCAACACACCGCGCGTCACACTGGCGATCTGCGATATGCGGGGCCGGCCCAAGAGCGAGCCGCTCGAAGCCGTTGCCACCGTATTGGACAAAGCCGACAACGGGGCCGTCTACGCGGCCATCGGCAAGCGCTACCCGCTGATCGGTCCGGTGTTCAACTTCTTCAGCAAGCTGCGCGGCGGCATGCGCACCAATGTCGGCCTGGCCCTTTCCGCGGCCGATCCGGCTGCCTAATAGCCGAATTGACCCGCACCGCTGTCATCGGCCGTTCGTGAGGCGTCAGGCCTCGGCGCTCAGGTGCTGCCCGAAGAACGCGAACACTCGGTCCCAGGCATCCGCGGTCGCCGCGTCGTCATAACCGAAACCGGCGATGCGAATCAGCGGCTGGGCCGGAAGCTGATTGGCGAAGCTGTGCCCGGCCTCTGGGTAGACCTTGATGTCGTGCGCGATGCCCTTGTCCTCGACCAACCGACGGAGCCGGTCGGCGGCGCCGGCACCCAACAGGTCGCGGCCACCGAAGCTGGCCACGATGGGGCAGGCACCCTCCAAGGTCTGCTCTAGGTGCCGCGGCAAAGGGACACCGTAGAACGGAGCCGCAGCACCGAATCCACTGGAAGACAGAATCAAGGCGAACTGGCCACCCATGCAAAAGCCGGCGATCCCGACCGCACCCGAGCACTCCGACATGCCCAGCAGCTGATCGCGGGCGGCCAGAATGTCCTCGAGGGCGCGGCCGCGCTGGGTGAGCAGGTCACGAAACACGCGGGTGATACAGCGTGCCCGGCCACCCCGGGAGTACAGGTTCGGTGATAACGCCACATAGCCCGCGCTCGCGACACGTTCGGAGATGGCCTGCATATCCCGGCCGTAGCCGATCGCATCGTGGATCAGCACCACACCGGGCCACGGCCCGTGCCCGTCCGGAACCTCCAGCAGGGCGTCCAGGGGGCCGCCGGGCGCTTCGAGTCGGATGGTCGTCATGACCTCAGTATTGCGTCCCGATCCTCCCCGCGACAGGCCTGGAACCACCTTCTCGGCCCGGACGTTGATAGGGCATGGTGAGTGCTGTGCTGCGGTTCTTCGGGCTGTACGTCGTGGTCGAGGTGGCGGCGGTGGCCGCGTTGATCTGGGCGTTGGGTTTCGGCTGGACCACACTGCTGCTGTCGGGGGCATTCGTGGCCGGGCTGTTCCTGGCGAGTGCTCAGGTCAGGCACCAGATCCATCGGTTGCGCAAGCCTGCGGATCCCGGAGTGCTCGCTGACAGCGGACTGGTCACGGCCGGCACCGTGCTGGTGCTCGTTCCCGGCCCGGTCACCACGGTGCTGGGACTGCTGCTCCTGGCACCCCCAACCCGGGCCGCCGCTCGACCCCTGCTGACGGCGGCGGCGGCCACCGCACTGGGCCGGCATACCCCGTTGCTGGCGGCGGCCACCATGGGACGCCGGTGGTACAGCAGCCGCCGGGTGCCCGGGAGCCGGGCCGACTACATCGACGCCGAGTGGCTCGATGTCACCGATGACACCGCGGGGCCCCAGCGCGCCCTTCCGGTCGGCTGACCCGCAGCTCGCGCCGACCCGTACTTTCTACGTCGTGACCGTTGTGACGGGGAGACCCGCGTCCTTACTGCTCGGCGGACGAATCCATAGCCCAAGTCATCCTGATGCCACTGCCATGGCAGTCCGGGATGGGCTGGTGGCGTGGCTGGGCAGCGACGATGTCGGCCGTCACCAGTTCCCCCAGGCCGAGGTGATCGACCTTGAGGGTTCCTTGGTCACACCGGCATTCGTCGACAGCCATGTCCATGTCACCGAGACCGGGTTGTGCCGTACCGGGCTGGACCTTCGGCCGGCTACCTCGGCACGGCACTGCCTACAGTTGATCGCCGACTACGCCGCAGCACATCCGGGCGAACCGATCCGGGGGCACGGCTGGGACGAGTCCGGCTGGAGCGACGGCCCGGCCCTCGACACCACGGCCCTGGACGCGGTGGTGGGGGATCGACCGGCTTACCTGTCGCGCGCCGACGTCCATTCGGCGCTGGCATCGACCGCATTGCGCAATCTGGTTCCCGGGTTACCTGCGGGAATCGACGCGCAGGCCCCGCTGTCAGGAGACGAACACCACCTGGTGCGCGCCGCGGCGGGCACCCTGCTCACCGCGGCCCAGCGCGCCGAGGCCCGGGTCGCGGCGCTGGATGCTGCGGCCGCTGCTGGGATCGTCGCAGTACACGAGTGCGCGGGCCCGGACATCGGCGGCGCCGACGACTGGCAGGAGCTGCGCGCCTTGAGTCAAGGCGGACACGGGGTGGAGGTCATCGGCTACTGGGGCGAACCGGTCCGCACCGCCACCCAGGCGCACGCATTGATCGAGGCCACGGGTGCTCACGGACTCGGCGGTGATCTGTTCGTCGACGGGGCGCTGGGCTCGCACACCGCATTGCTCCACGAGCCCTACGCCGATGCCCCCGGCTGCACCGGGGTGTGCCATCTGGACACCGACGCGGTCACCGCCCACCTGTGGGCCTGCACTCAGGCGGGGGTGACCGCCGGGTTCCACGTGATCGGCGACGCCGCGGTGGCGTCGGTGGTCGCGGCATTGGAACGGGTGGTAGAGAAGTTCGGGGTTGCTGCGGTGGCTCGCTGCGGGCACCGACTGGAGCATCTGGAGATGGTCGACGCCGAACAGGCCGCCAAGTTGGGGTCGTGGGGCGTGATTGCCAGCATGCAGCCCGTCTTCGACGCCCTCTGGGGCGGCGAAGGCGGGATGTACGCACAACGATTGGGCGCCGAGCGAGCCGCCGGGATGAACCCCTTTGCGCTGTTAGCATCCCAAGGCGTGCCCCTCGCGTTCGGCTCCGACAGCCCGGTGACCTCGCTGGACCCCTGGGCGGCGGTACGTGCCGCCTCGCACCACCACACCCCGGGCCGGGCGGTGTCGATGCGGGCCGCGTTCGCGGCGTCGACGCGCGGCGGCTGGCGTGCCGCCGGCATCAACGACGGCATCACCGGCACGCTGGTGCCCGGCGCTCCGGCCTCCTATGCGGTTTGGGAGAACAGCATGCTCGCCGTCGAGGCTCCGCGCGACACCGTCCAGCGGTGGTCGACCGACCCGCGCGCGCGGGTGCCGGCCCTGCCGGTGCTCGAGGCCGGTGTCAGCCCGCGATGCCTGCGCACGGTGCACCGTGGTGTGGTCCTTCATGGCTGAGTTCCCCGGCGCGCCTGCTGCCGAGACCACCACCGAACCCACCACTGAAATTCCCATGGTTCCAATGGAAGACCTGACCGCCCCCGACCCGGCTGGCCCCACTCGGCTGGAGCGCTTCGGTGTCGCCGCGGCCGACCGTTGGGCACAGCTGGCCGCCTCGGTGGGCGCGGGCATGCTGTTGCGCTCCAGCTTCCCGCCACTGAACTGGTGGTGGGCCGCGGTACTGGCATTCGCATTGCTGGCCTGGGTGTTGGTGCGCCGAGAGACCACCGTCGCCGGGGGCTTCGGGTACGGCCTGCTGTGCGGCCTGGCGTTCTATGTACCGCTGCTGCCCTGGGTCGGCGGGCTGGTCGGGGCGTGGCCGTGGCTGGCGCTGGCGTTGATGTGTGCGCTGTTTCCGGCGCTTTTCGGTGCTGCCGCCGTGACGGTGCGTGGCTTGGCCGGCTGGCCCGTGTGGTTCGCGCTGCTGTGGTCTGCCCAGGAGTGGCTGAAGGCGGTCTTCCCGTTCGGCGGATTCCCTTGGGGTGTGGTGGGATACGGCCAGACCTCCGGACCACTACTGCCTCTGGTCGCGCTCGGCGGGGTGCCGCTGCTGTCCACCGGCGTGGTCCTGCTCGGTTGCGCCGGAACCGCTTTGACGATGGAGATCGTGCGGTGGCTGCGCAATCCACCGACACCCGACTCCACCGACCGTGTGCCCGCGGTGCTGATGCCCGGCCTGTGCCTGTGCCTGGTGATGCTGACCGCCGTCGTGGTGTGGCCTGGGGTGCGTCGGTCCGGGGTCGGAGCGGGCGACGAACCGACCATCACGGTGGCCGCCGTACAGGGCAACGTGCCGCGGCTGGGGCTCGACTTCAACGCCCAGCGCCGCGAGGTGCTCGACTATCACGTCCGCGAAACTCTGCGCTTGGCCGAGGATGTCGCCGACGGGCGTGCCCCGCAGCCGCTGTTCGTGGTCTGGCCGGAGAACGCCTCCGACATCGACCCGCTGATGAACGCCGATGCCGCTCGGCAGATCACCCTGGCCGCGCAGGCGGTCGACGCGCCGATCCTGGTGGGCACGGTACGTGCCGCGCCCGGCTGGACCCGGGACAATCCGGTGGCCTCGAATTCGGTGCTGGTGTGGGATCCGCACACCGGAGTGGGGGAGAGCCACGACAAGCGAATCGTACAGCCGTTCGGTGAGTACCTGCCGTGGCGCGGCTTCTTTCGCCACCTGTCCGATTACGCCGACCGCGCGGGATTCTTCGTTCCCGGCAACGGCAACGGCGTGGTGCACGTCGCCGGCGTCCCGATCGGAGTGGCCACCTGCTGGGAGGTGATCTTCGACCGGGCGCCGCGCCAATCGGTGCTCGCCGGCGCCCAGATGCTGGCCGTACCGACCAACAACGCCACATTCGACCAGACCATGAGCGAGCAGCAACTGGCGTTCGCCAAGGTGCGCGCCGTCGAACACGACCGTTACGTCGTCGTCGCCGGAACCACCGGTATCAGCGCCATGATCGCCCCCGACGGCCATGAGCTTGCCCGCACCGCCTTCTTCGAACCGAGCTACCTCGAGGGCCGCCTGCACCTCAAGACCTCGCTGACGCCGGCGACGCGGTGGGGGCCGGCCATCCAATGGGCGCTGCTCGGAGCGGCCGTTGCGGCCTTGGTGGCCGCCATACGGCAAAATGGAAACTTCATGCGCGTGCGGTTGACGCGACGTCACAACAAACGGGGCCGCACCGGCGCCGATGCGGAGAACGGGAGGAACGGCGCCGATGAGTGAGCGTCCCAGCCTGCACACATTGGTGGTCATCCCCACCTACAACGAGTTGGAGAACCTGCCGATCATCCTCGACCGGCTACAGCAGGCCCGCCCTGACGTACACGTACTCGTCGTCGACGACGGCAGCCCCGACGGCACCGGCAAACTCGCCGACGAGCGGGCGGCCGCCGACCCGACCCGCATCCACGTGATGCACCGCACTTCCAAGGCCGGGTTGGGCGCTGCCTACCTGGCTGGATTCGCCTGGGGGTTGGACCGCGACTACGAGGTGATCGTGGAGATGGATGCCGACGGCAGCCACGCGCCCGAACAGCTCTACCGGTTGCTCGATGCCATCGACGCAGGAGCTGACCTGGCGATCGGCTCGCGCTACGTCGACGGCGGAACGGTGCGCAACTGGCCAGTGCGTCGGCTGGTGCTGTCCAAGACCGCCAACACCTATGCCCGCGTGCTACTGGGCGTCGGAATCCACGACATCACCGCCGGCTACCGCGCCTACCGTCGAGGAGTTCTGGAGAAGATCGGATTGGACGCGGTCGACTCGAAGGGGTACTGCTTCCAGGTCGACCTGACCTGGCGGGCGGTCAACAACGGTTACACCATCACCGAGGTGCCGATCACGTTCACCGAACGCGAGCTGGGTGTGTCCAAGATGAGCGGTTCTAACATCCGCGAAGCGATGATCAAGGTCGCGCGGTGGGGGATCGGCGGCCGGCTGAACCGGCTGCGCGGCGCCCGCGGCTGACCGCCGCGGTCGCCAGCGCCTGACGTGCAGAGCCTAGGGCTCAGCCGCGCCGTTTCGTCTTGATCAGCTCAAGCCGCTCCTTGAGCAGCTCTTCGAGTTCCTCGACCGAGCGGCGCTCCAGCAGCATGTCCCAGTGGGTGCGCGGCGGCTTGACCTTCTTTGGCTCAGGCGCGTCGCCCTCGAGCAGTGCGCCTTCCATACCGTTCTTGCACATCCAGGTGCCGGGGAGCTCCGCGTCGTCGGCGAAGGGAACCTCGAACTCTTCACCGTTGTCGGTGCGGTAGCGCGCCATGCGGCGCGGCGCCAGGTCGTGGTTGCGGTCGGTCTCGTAGCTCACGGCTCCCAGCCGACTGCCCCGCAGAACACGATCAGCCATGACCCACTCTCCTTAATGCCTGTCAGTGAAATATGCCTCGCGAAAGTCAACGCGAGCGGACCCTGTGAAGTTCCCGGCGCACCCTGGCGCGACCTCTCATGATACCGGGATCATCGCGGCTTCCGGACTAAGGTGTGCAGACGTGCCACGCAGTGCCCGCCCCCAGCCGTGCCGTTGGTGTGGTCGCGACGTGGGAGATGCCGGGATCGGGCGGCGACGGCAATACTGCCGACAGTCCTGCCGGCAGCGCGCCTACGAGCAGCGGGCCCTGATCAGCAGCGGGAAGACGACCGCGCTGTCCCCGGACTCGGTGGTGCTCTCCGCCGACGAGGCGACGGCCCTGTCCGACCGGGTCTACCAGGTGCGATGTGCGGCCGAAGACATCTCGACCGCCTTGGGTGAAGGTGCTCCGCACGAGGAGCTGCGGCAGCTGTGCGACGTCCTGTTGCAGGCCGTTGATTCCGCCGACCGCTGGCGGTGAGGCTCAGCTGGCGCAGCTGAACAGCTTGCCGGCGGCGGCCGGCGGCGGGACGGGGTGCAGGCAGCCGAACGTCCCGATGCCCTCTGGGCTGAACAGCACTGCCGAGCGGTGCGCGTAGTTCACGCAGAACAGCCCGACTCGATCCGCGCGGCAGCGGTAGTCGCCGAAGGTCAATGCGGAGCCATCGGGTAGCTCGGCCCCGTCGCCGTGTACGAACCGACCGGGATCACCGTGTGCGGAGCCCACCTGCAGCGTGTTGCCGCCGAAGTCCACCCAGCCGCCCTTCCATTCGCCGTAGATGTCTTCGGGCTGGGCCGGTGGGTTCACCAGGTCCACCACACAAGCCAGCGCACTGTCGGGGGCGTCGGTAGCGGTCATGCAGGCGGTGGCGCGGCGGGGCGCCGCCGGCACCGTGAATGCAACGTCGTCGATCAGGTCGGTGACTTCGCCGTCCCGAGTGGCCTGGTGGTAGCCGGCAGGATCGACCGGCCGGCCGGCCTCGACCCAGGCGATGACGTCGGCGATCGCGGCGCCCGCCGCAGGAGGAGCCGACGGCTTCGCCGTCGGCGACGTCACCGAGGTGGACGCCGGTGCCGAGGTGGAGGTAGTGGCAGTGGACGTGCTCGGCTCCGGCTCGCTGACCTTCGCACCAGAACATCCGGCGATCAACAACAGGACGGCGATCAGCCCGGTGAGACGCATGCCGTTAGGCTAACCGCCGAGCTCTAGCGGCGGTCCCGCCTCACCTCTCCTTCGTCGAAGTTCGCTAACCGCTTGCGCCCAATTCGGCGGTCCAGCCTCACCTCTCCTTCGTCGAAGTTCGCTAACCGCTTGCGCCCAATTCGGCGGTCCAGCCTCACCTCTCCTTCGTCGAAGTTCGCTAACCGCCGAGGCATTCGCTACCGTTCGGCTCATGCATAACAACCCTGTGCAGGCCACCATCACCAGCGGCGTTGTGGAGGGTTTCGTCCGCGACGGGGTGCGTAGATGGCGATCCATCCCGTACGCGCGGCCGCCGGTTGGCGAGCTGCGATTCCGGGCGCCGCAGCCGGCCGAGCCCTGGTCCGGGGTGCGCCACTGCCACGGATTCACTCAGTGCGCACCGCAGGAGCGCTACTACACCCTGTTGGCGCCGGGCCGATTCCAGCCCACCAGCGAAGACTGTCTGACGCTCAACGTGACGGCACCGGAGGACACGGAGACGGGTCCGCTGCCGGTCATGGTGTTCATCCACGGCGGCGGCTACATCATGGGCAGCTCGGCCACCCCGATCTATGACGGCGCCGCACTGGCCCGGCGCGGATGCGTCTTCGTGTCGATGAATTACCGGCTGGGCGCGCTCGGATGCCTGGACTTGTCCTCGCTGTCCAACGCCGACGTCACCCTGGACAGCAACCTGTACCTGCGTGATCTGGTCCTTGCGCTGCGCTGGGTGCGGGAGAACATCGCGACCTTCGGCGGCGACCCCGACAATGTCACGATCTTTGGCGAGAGTGCGGGCGCGCACGCCGTCGCGACCCTGCTGGCGGTCCCGGCCGCGGAGGGCCTGTTCACCCGCGCGATCGCCGAGAGCCCGGCGGCGGGACTGGTGCGCACCAACGAGATTGCCGCCGCATTCGCCGAACGATTCGCGGCATTGCTGGGAGTACGTCCCTCCGACAGCGCCCGGGCTCTGCTGCGGGTGTCGACGTCCGAGCTGCTGGCCGCCCAGGACCGGCTGATCGCCGAGGGCAATCGAGACATGTTGGGCGCGTTTCCGATCGGCCCGGTCTGCGGGGACGACGTCCTGCCCGTGGATCCGGTTGAGGCAATGCGGACGGGTTCAGCCCATCGGGTTCCGCTGATCGTGGGCAGCAACGCCGATGAGGGGCGGTTGTTCACCCGGTTCCTACGGATGCTGCCCGTCGACGAACCCTCGGTCGAGGCGGTCCTGGCCGGTGCAGGCGAAGGGGTGCGCGACCGCATCATCGCCGCCTACCCCGACTATCCGAAGCGGTCGGCCTGCATCCGCCTGGGCGGCGATTTCGCCTTCAACGCCGCGGTGTGGCAGATCGCCGAAGCCCATGGCGCCCATGCACCCACCTACGTCTACCGGTATGACTATGCGCCACGGATGTTGCGGTGGGCGGGGATGGGCGCCACGCACGCCACCGAGCTGTTCGCGGTGTTCGATGTGTACCGCAACGGCGGATTCGGCCGGCTGCTCACCGCCGGCGCAGACCGCCGGACGGCGTTGCAGGTCAGCAAGCACGTTCAGCGCCGCTGGGGCGCGTTCGGCCGCACCGGGGCGCCGGGCGACGGCTGGCCTGCCTACACCGCTGCGGAGCGGGCCGTCATGGTGTTCGACCGCAGGTCGCGGTTGGAATACGACCCGGCTCCCGAGCGCCGCAAGGCTTGGCAGGGCTTCACGCTGGCCCGCTGAACCTCAGGACCGGGTAACGCGGGTTCCGCCGGCCAGCTCGTCGTGCTTGCCCTGCTTTGTCGGGCTACCGCTGATCGTCACCGCGATCACGACGTAGGCCACTAAGGCCAGCAGCGGGCCCAGGTAGGGCACTACCGCGAGCAGGGTGAATGCATTGCGCACGGCCGCCTGCGATGACGTCGGCTTCGAGACTCCGTCGGGCCCATGTACTGCCAGGCCCAGCAGCCGCTTGCCCGGGGTAGCCCCCTGCGACGTCTCGAACAGCACGAAGTAGCCGAACGTCAGCACCCCGGAGAACAGCCCGGTCACCAGGAACGGGTAATCGTCGGAGAACAGAAACAACGACAGGAAGAACGCCACCACCCCGATCAGCAGACCGTCAATGACGCGGGCCCAAAAACGCCTGCCCAGACCACCGGGCTGCTGGCCCCAGGCCTGCGGCGGCGGATAACCGCCGGGCTGGCCATATCCGGGGCCGTAACCAGGGCCGGTCGGGCCAAAATTGCTGGTTGCCATCAGATTCGCTCCTGACCACGTTGGATGCTCGCCAATGTACCGTGACGCCCAGGGACGGAAGTGGTTTCTGCGGAGGGCGAAACGCGCAGCGATGTATTTGAGCGCGGTGGTGTTGATCGTCGCAACACATCTGGCGTTCGTCGGCTATGTCGTGGTCGGCGGCTTTATCGGGCTGCGCGCACCACGCACCCTGTGGCTGCATGGTGCTGCCGTCTGCTGGGCGGTGCTGATCGTCGCGGCGCGATGGGACTGCCCGCTGACCTGGCTGGAACGGCGGGCGCGTACCGCCGCCGGAATGGCGCCGCTGCCACCGGAGGGCTTCATCGCCCACTATCTGGCCGGGGTGCTCTATCCGGTCACGTGGACCACCGGGATCGACGCCGCGGTGCTGGTGGCGGTCCTGGTGTCCTGGGCACTGTGCGCGCGAGAAGCCTTGCGGCGCCGACGATACTGTGACCGCATGCGGGCGCTGATCATCGTCGATATGCAGAACGATTTCTGCGGCGGGGGAGCGCTTCCGGTCGATGGCGCTGACGCACTCGCCGCCACCATCAGCCGCTACCTCGAGAGCCCGGAGGCGCGCGAACGCTATGCGCATGTGGTGGCCACCCAGGATTGGCACATCGACCCTGGCGAGCATTTCTCCGCATGCCCGGACAATCAGACGTCCTGGCCGCCGCACTGTGTGGCCGAAAGTCCGGGGGCACAGTTTCATCCCGCGCTGAACACCGACCGCATCGAGGCGGTCTTTCGCAAGGGTGCCTACAGCGCGGGGTACAGCGGGTTCGAGGGCTCCGACGCCGACGGCACCGCGCTGGGTGATTGGCTGCGCCGGCACCGGGTAGCCAGCGTCGACGTGGTGGGTGTGGCCACCGATCACTGTGTGCGAGCCACCGCCGTAGCCGCCTTCCGGGCCGGGTTTGACACCGCTGTGCTGCCACATCTGACCGCAGGGACCACCACCGAGCGAACCATTGCCGCGCTGGCAGCGATGCGCGACGCCGGTGTCGCCCTGGCAGAGACCGATCAGTCGCCGCGATCCGGGTGACTCACGCCAGCAGCATCACCAACGACGCCGCCGATGCCAGCAGGTAGACGACCGGAAAACCGATGTTGTAGAACACTCCGGCCCACACATGCGCCACGACGGCCCCGACAAAGAACGCGACCAGCCCCACCGCGGCGGCGATCCCGACCGCGGTGAAGCCGGCGAGCCCGGCGAGCAGACCAACGCCCCCGGCCAGCTTTGCAGCTCCCAGCGGCACCAGCCACGATCTGGGCACTCCGACCTGCGCCGAATTGGCCAGGACGAACTGCGCCGGAACGAAGTCGGCGATCGCGATCGCGAGGGTGATGGCCGCGGTCACCGCAACCGTCGCCACAGTGAGGGTCGGTAGGCTCATGGTGTTGCTCTCTCTGTCGTCGGTGGATATGGAGATACCTCTTTGACGACTCCCGAACGGGAAAGGTGACCCATGAGCAACCCCGACGTTTTGACCCGACGGTTCGAGGACGAGCGTCACCGCCTGCATTCAGTGGCGTTGCATCTGCTGGGCTCGGCAGCAGACGCCGAAGACGCCGTCCAATCCGCCTGGTTGAAGGCCAGCAGGGCCGATCTCGCCGAGGTGGACAATGTGCCCGGCTGGTTCACCACCATCACCGCGCGCGTCGCCCTGGATCAGTTGCGGGTGCGTTCGCGCCGGGCCGAGCAATGGCTGCCGCCATCGTCCGAGCTGGATCACACCTCTGCCGTGGCGCTGCCCGGCGCCGACGAGGAAGTGCTGCGTACCGAGGCGATCAATCGAGCGCTGTTGGTGGTGCTGGACCGGTTGTCGCCGGCGCAGCGTGTCGCGTTTGTGCTGCATGATCTGTTCGACGTCCCGTTCGACCAGATCGGCACGCTGCTGGATCGCTCGCCGGACGCCGCCAAGAAGCTGGCCAGCCGCGCTCGGGCCCGACTTCAGGCGGCACCCGCCGAGCAGCCGGCAGTGCACGCCGAGCACCTGCGGATAGTGAATGCGTTCCTGGCTGCCTCGCGCGGCGGTGATATCCCGACCTTGCTGCAGCTGTTGGCTCCCGATGTGGTGCGTCGCGCTGACCCGGTATTGCTGCCCGACGGCGTTCCGGTTCAGATCCGCGGTGCCGCCGAGGTCGCCACCGAGACCCGGCGCTTCACCGAGCGCACGCGCGCCGGTGCTGTGCTGCTCATCGATGGCGCCCCGGGCATCGCGATCGCGCCCGGGGACCGCCTGGTGGCCCTGATACGCCTCGAGATCGGGGGCGACGGGCGCATCCATGCCCTCGACATCGCCGGTGGGCCCGACCGGCTGCGCGCCGCGACCCTGCAACTGCCGGGGCAGCCCCGCGACCGCGAGAACTCCTGAGGACGCTTCACAGCAGCCCGATTCTGCTTTGATGGGTCACGCGAACCGATGTGTGAGGGGAACGTCCGTGCCAGATGACACGCAAGCCGAAGAGGCCAAGCCGCCCGTGGCGGTGACCGCCCGCGGCATCACGATGACCGGGCCGTGGGGGCGGGTCTTCGGGCCGCTCGACCTGGACATTCCCGCCGGTGGTGCCACCGTGCTGGTCGGTCCTCCCGGATCGGGGCGTACCGCACTGATGATGAACTTGGCGGGCCGGATGAAGCCGTCGTCGGGCACCCTCACCGTGCTCGGGCACCGGCGGGCTCGCGACATCTTCGACAACGCTGCGCTGGCCGGAATCGAACAGATCGACGCGATATTCGAGTCCGTGACGGTCGAAGACCTGATCACCGAACAGATCCGCTGGGATGCACCCTGGTACCAGCTGGTCCGCCGCGCCGGTGATGCCGAGCGCGACGTGATCTGCGGCCCGGTCTTCGGCGACCTGCCGTTGCCCCAGATGCACGACTACGTCGAGCACCTCGACGAATTGACCGGGTTGCTGCTGCGGATCGCCCTGGCCAACACCGCACGCCCACCATTGCTGGTGGTCGGCAGCATCGACGAGATCAAGAACAGTCGCGATCGCGCCATTCTGCTGACGCGGCTGGTCGCCCTGGGAGCACAGCAGACCGTGATCACCTCGTCGGCCAATCCGATTCCCGATGGATTCGGTCTTGCTGCACAGATCACCGTCGACCATCTAGAGCGCGCCGAGCTCGTCCACGGCCGTCACGAGAAGAGGAACGCCTGACCATGCTCGCCGGAATGTCGCTGGGCACCGACCTGAAACGCTATTCGCGCGGAACCATGCCGCGGCTGGCGCTGATCACCATCATCGTGCTGCCGCTGCTGTATGGAGCCATGTATCTGTGGGCGTTCTGGAATCCGTTCGCCGCCATTGACAAAATCCCCGTCGCCCTGGTCAACCAGGACACCGGGGCCGTGGTCTCCGGTGAGCAGTTGCATGCCGGCGATGAAGTCACCCGCGCGCTGGTGGATTCCAAGCAACTCGATCTGCACCAGGTGTCGGAAAGCCAAGCCACCAGAGGGGTTTCCGACGGCACGTACTACTTCTCGATCACCCTGCCCGCGGACTTCAGCGAGGCGGTGGTGTCACCGGCGGGGCCGCACCCGCAGAAGGCTCAGATCCAGTTCCGTTTCAACGACGCCAACAACTACCTGGCCTCGGTGATGGGGCAGAACGCCGCCCGCGAGGTGCTCAACGAGGTGAGCGCCAAGGTCGGCCAGGAGGTGATCGGCACCGCATTGAATCAGGTGACCGACGAAGTCAAGAAGGCCGCCGACGGCGCGGGGCAGATTGCCGACGGTTCGGCGACGTTGGCCGAGAACCTGGCAACCGCCCGCGATGGATCAGTCGCGCTTGCCGATGGCATCCGTCAGCTCTCGACCGGCGTCCACCATGCCACCGAGCCGTTGATCAAGGTGACCGACGACCTGGCTGCCATGGGTTTCGACCCCAACGCGGCGGGAGCGGCTGCCGGCAGGCTCGGCGGCAACCTCAAGACGGTGACCGATCGCATCGCCTCGCTCAACGTCAACTATCAGCAGGCCGCGGGGATCGTCAATCAGGTGGTCGAGGGCCTGCGCGCCAACCCTGACCCGGCGGTGCAGGGACTCGGTGACACCCTTGCCGGCGCCCAGCGTCTGCTCGATGTCGAGGGTATCGACCCGGCCACCGATGAGGGGCTGGCCGAACTGCGCGCGAACACTCAAGAGCTGGAGACGGATCTGGCCGATCCGAACAGTGGGCTGCGCACCTTCATGACGCACGTTCTCGACGGTGGTCTGAGGTCGGATGTGATCGCGCTTCGCGACGGCGCCGCCGCGCTGGAGGCCGGTGGGCGCCAACTCAGCGACGGCCTGGTCCAGTTGACGGACGGGAGCAATCAGCTCAAGGACGGTGCCGCGCAGCTGGCCTCAGGGCTGGGTGAGGCCGATCAGCGTGCCTCGACCATCACCGATCAACAGCGAGTCGAGGTGTCTGCGACCCTGGCCAGTCCGGTCGGTGTCGACATGGATTTCACCCACCACGCGGCCACCTTCGGCACCGGCTTCGCGCCGTTCTTCCTGCCGCTGGCACTGTTCATCGGATCACTGATCGTGTGGATGTTGCTGACACCGTTGCAGACTCGCGCCATCGTCAACGGTGTAGGCGCACTGCGAGTCGTGCTCGCCTCATACTGGCCGGCCCTGTTGTTGGGGATCTGCCAGGTCTTGCTGATGTACACGGTGGTGCACTTCGGCGTGGGATTGCAGGCCAGATACGCGCTGGGAACGGTCGCCTTCCTGGGATTGATCGCCGCGTCGTTCCTGGCGATGATCCAGGCCTTCAACGCCCTGCTCGGGGTGGCTGTCGGCCGGGTGTTCACTCTGGCTTTCCTGATGTTCCAGCTGGTGTCCTCCGGCGGCGTGTATCCGGTGGAGACCACCGCGAAACCCTTCCAGATACTGCACCCCTACGACCCGATGACCTACGCCGTCAACGGGTTACGGCAGCTGACCGTCGGTGGCATCGACGAGCGGATGTGGACGTCGGTCGCCGTGCTGGCGGGCATCCTGGTGGTGTCGTTGGCCGCCAGCTCCTGGGCGGCACGACGAGATCGCCAATTCACCCTCGAGCGCCTCTACCCACCGATCGAAGTCTGACGGTTCCCCGGTGCTGTCGTCCGGTGCGCGTGCGCTCCCGCGACGCACCCTGCTGCGCGGCGCCGGCGCGCTCGGGACGGCGGCGCTGCTGCCGTGGACATCGGCCTGCGGCAATGACGATGACGCACTGACCTTCTTCTTCGCGGCCAACCCGGAAGAAGCCGAGGCCCGGATGCGGATCGTCGACGCGTTCCAGCGTGAGCACCCCGGCATCCGGGTGCGCGCGATATTGGCCGGCGGCGACCCGACCCAACAGATGTCGACGTTCTGTGCCGGCGGCAAGTGCCCGGATGTGCTGATGGCCTGGGAGTTCAACTACGCGGGGCTTGCCGAGCGCGGCGTCCTGGCGGACCTCAACACCCTGTTGGATCGGGATCGGCAGTTCGCGGCGACTTTGCATGCCGACAGCATTCCTGCGCTCTATGAGACGTTCGGTTTCAACGGCGGCCAGTACGCGTTCCCCGAGCAGTGGTCGGGTGCCTTCCTGTTCTACAACAGCCGGATCTTCACCGAGGCCGGTCTGGCGCCACCCCCAGGTCGTTGGGACACACCCTGGACCTTCGACGAGTTCCTGGCCACCGCCACCGCACTGACCCAACGGTCTGCACACGGCCGAACCAACCAGTGGGGCTTCGTCGACACCTGGTCACCGCCCTATTCCGCGGCGTTGTTCGGCATGAACAACGGCACGCCGTGGGCGGTGCCGCGGTTCAATCCGACGCACCTGAACTTCGACGACGACGACTTTCTCGCCGGTATCCAGTTCTACGCGGATCTGGCCAACCGGCATCGCGTGGCGCCCGCCGCGGCGGATACCCAGTCCATGTCGACCATGGGCCTGTTCAGCGCGGGCAATGCGGCGATGGCCCTCGGTGGGCACTGGCGCTATCAGACCTTCGCGCAGGCCGAAGATCTCGACTTCGACGTGGCGGTGCTGCCGACCGGGCCGGCGGCTGCCGCTAAGGGTTTGGCCGCCCGGTCCGCGATCGGCAGCACCGGTCTGGCTATCGCGGACGACAGCCGACATCGAGAGCAGGCGTGGGAGTTCGTGAAGTTCGCGGCGGGCCCGGTAGGTCAGGGGTTGATCGCAGGCTCCGGGCTCTTCGTTCCGGTACTGCGTTCGGCGATCACGTCGCCGGGATTCGCCGCGGCACACGCCGGGATCGGCCACCTCGAGGTGCTGACGGGTGGTCCGGCGCATTCGGAGGGACTGCCGATCTCCCCGGAGTGGCAGAAGGTCCACGCGTTGATGGACCGGGCCATCGGCCCGGTGCTGCGCGGCAAGCGGCCCGCGGCCAGTCTGAAACGTGATCTCACACCGCAGATCGACGAAGTGCTGGCCTCGACATGAATCCCACTCGCAGACGTGCCCGCGCGGGCCGCTGGTTCATCGCCCCGAACCTGGCGGGGGTTGCGGTGTTCATGGCCTTCCCCCTGGCGTTCTCGCTGTATATGAGTGTCCAGCGCTGGGACCTGTTCAGGGCGCCGACGTTCGTGGGCGCGGCCAATTATCGGGAACTGTTCACTGCCGACCCGCTGTTCGGTATCGCGGTCCGCAATACGGCGGTGTTCACCGTCGGGACCGTGGTCCCGACGGTCCTGATCAGCCTGGCGGTGGCCGGACTGCTCAATCGCACGGTCAAGGGCATCGGCCTGTTTCGGGCCATCGCATTTCTGCCATTGGCGGTCTCGTCGGTGGTGATCGCGGTGGTGTGGCAGTTCGTGTTCAACACCGACAGCGGGCTGCTCAACATCGCATTGGGGTGGTTCGGTGTCGGCCCGGTCCCGTGGCTCACCGAACCACACTGGGCGATGGCCTCGTTGTGTCTGGTCAGCGTCTGGAAGAGCGTCCCGTTCGCGACGGTGATTCTGCTGGCGGCCATGCAGGGGGTACCGGACTCCCTGCATGAGGCGGCCCGGATCGATGGCGCGGGAGAGGTGCGGCGCTTCGTGTCGATCACCGTGCCGATGATCCGCGGCGCGGTGTGGTTTGTGGTGGTGATCTCGGTGATCAACGCCTTCCAGGCGTTCGATCTGGTGTACGTGCTCACCGGAAGCAGCGGCGGCCCCGAGACCGGTACCTATGTGTTGGCCATCATGTTGTTCCAGCATGCCTTTGCCTTCCTGGACTTCGGGTACGCCGCGGCATTGGCCTGGGTGATGTTTGCGGTGTTGCTGGTCTTGACCGTCGTCCAGTTGCGGCTCTCGCGCCGAAACGCGGTGCAGCAGTGAAGGCCCGCCGCTCAGGGCCGGCCGCGCGGCACCGCATCGGCGGGCTGCTGGGGGTCTACACCGGGTTGGGCGCCGTCGCAGCCTGCGCACTGTTCCCGATTCTGTGGGCCCTGGCGGGGTCGCTGAAGCGCCAGTCCGAGATCAGCCAGCCTGCGCTACTGCCGGAGCATCTTCAGTGGTCGAACTACGCCGAGGTGTTTGCCCGGATGCCGTTCTGGCACATGCTGATCAACACCGTCCTCTACGCCGGCTGCGTCACGGCCGGTCAGGTCTTCTTCTGCTCGTTGGCCGGCTACGCCTTTGCGCGATTGCCGTTCACCGGACGCGACACCCTGTTCGTGGTGTACCTGGCGACGCTGATGGTGCCGTTGACGGTCACGGTGATACCGCAGTTCATCCTGATGCGGGTCTTCGGATGGACCGACACCATGTGGGCGATGATCATTCCCGGGTTGTTCGGCAGTGCATTCGGCACCTATCTGATGCGGCAGTTCTTCGTCACTCTTCCCGCGGACCTGGAAGAGGCCGCCATTCTGGACGGCTGTTCGCCGTGGACCATCTATTGGCGGATCCTGTTGCCGCACGCCAAACCTGCGGTCATGGTGTTGGCGGTACTGACCTGGATCAACGTCTGGAACGACTTCTTGTGGCCGCTGTTGATGATCCAGCGCAAGGGCATCGCCACCCTGACTCTGGGATTGGTATGGATGCAGGGGGAGTACGTCGCCGAATGGCCGGTGTTGATGGCGGCATCCATGTTGATGCTGGCACCGTTGGTGGTGATCTACGCGATCGCCCAGCGCGCCTTCGTCAGTGGAATCGCGGCGACCGGTTTCGGCGGACGGTAGTCAGGAGAACACAGTGGCAGCAGTGACCTTCGACGCGGCGACCCGGAACTATCCCGGTGCTGGCCGTCCCGCGCTCGACGCGTTAGACCTGGCTGTGCGAGACGGCGAATTCATGGTGCTGGTCGGGCCCTCGGGTTGCGGCAAGACCACGACGTTGCGGATGCTGGCGGGCCTGGAACCCGTTGACTCCGGGCACATCTACATCGGCGACCGCGACGTGACCGGGACTGACCCCGGAGACCGCGACATCGCGATGGTGTTTCAGAACTACGCGCTTTACCCGCACATGACCGTGGCCCAGAACATGGGATTCGCGCTCAAGATCGCCAAGACACCCAAGGCCGAGATCCGCGCCAGGGTCTCCGAGGCCGCCCAGTTGCTGGGCCTGTCCGAGCTGTTGTCGCGCAAACCCAAGGACCTGTCCGGCGGCGAGCGTCAGCGAGTTGCGATGGGCCGCGCGATCGTGCGGCGCCCGCAGGTGTTCTTGATGGACGAGCCGCTGTCTAACCTCGACGCCATGCTGCGGGTGCAGACCCGTAATCAGATCGCGGAACTGCAACGTCGACTGGGGATCACCACCGTCTACGTCACCCACGATCAGGTCGAGGCCATGACGATGGGGGATCGGGTCGCGGTGCTGCGTGAAGGCGTGTTGCAGCAGTGCGCGCCGCCACGCGAGCTCTACCGCAGCCCTGCCAACGTCTTCGTCGCCGGATTCATCGGATCGCCGGCGATGAACCTGTTCACCGTGCCGGTGAACGACGGCGGGGTGGCTTTGGGCGGCTACCGAATCGAAGTAGATCGTCGGATCGGTTCCGCGGGAGCGTCAGTCACGGTCGGGGTGCGGCCTGAGCACTTGCGGATCGCCGACGGCGGGCTCGTGGTCGAGGTGGATTTCGTCGAGGAACTCGGTGCCGACACCTATCTATACGGCTCGACGGTGGATCCACAGGCCCGGCACTCGGTGGTCGCCCGGGTTCCCGGCGACACCGAGGTGACGCGGGGCGCCCGGCTGTCACTGCGTCCCGACGTGGCGGACCTGCACTTTTTCGACATGGACGGAGTGCGCGTCGGCTGAGCACCCCCGCTCAGTCGAGCAACTGCCGCAGCACGTAGTGCATGATGCCGCCGTGCCGGTAGTAGTCGGCTTCGCCGGGGGTGTCGATACGCACCGTGGCATCGAACTCGATGTCACCGGCCCGTACCTGCACCGTGTCGGGGATGCTCTCGCCCAGTGCGGTAACCCCGGTGATGTCGAGGGTCTCTTCGCCGGTCAGGCCCAGCGAGTCCGCGTCGGTTCCGTCGGGGAACTGCAGGGGGAGCACCCCCATGCCGATCAGGTTGGATCGGTGGATGCGTTCGTAGGACACCGCCAAGACGGCTCGCACTCCCAGCAGCGCAGTGCCTTTGGCGGCCCAGTCCCGTGAGGAGCCGGATCCGTATTCCTTCCCGGCCAGGATCACCAACGGGGTCCCGGCGGCGAGGTAGTTCACCGATGCGTCGTAGATGGTGCTGACCGGACCGTCCGGCTGGGTGAAGTCGCGGGTGAAGCCGCCCTCGGTGCCGGGCGCCAGTTGGTTGCGCAGCCGCACGTTGGCGAAGGTGCCGCGGATCATCACCTCGTGGTTGCCGCGCCTAGAGCCGTAGGAGTTGAAGTCCTTGCGTTCGATTCCGTTCTCCGACAGATACTTTCCCGCAGGAGCGTCGAATCGAATGGAGCCGGCAGGGCTGATGTGGTCGGTGGTGACCGAGTCGCCGAGTTTGGCCAGCACCCGGGCTCCGGCGATATCGGTGAGTGCCGCCGGCTCGCGGGTCATACCGTCGAAGTACGGGGGCCGGCGCACATAGGTGGACTCCGGCGCCCAGGAGAAGGTGTTCCCCTCAGCAACATCCAGCGATCGCCACCGCTGGTCGCCGGTGAAGACGTCGGCGTAGCTGGTGGTGAACATCTCGGAATGCAAGTTGTCTCCTACGACGGCGTCCACGTCCGCTTCTGTGGGCCAGATGTCCCGCAGATACACCGGCTCGCCGCCGGTGCCGGTGCCCAACGGGTCGGTCAGCAGGTTGACGCGCAGGGTGCCGGCCAGCGCGTAGGCGACCACCAGCGGCGGGGACGCCAGGAAATTCATCCGGACCTCGGGGTGGATGCGGCCCTCGAAATTGCGGTTGCCTGACAGCACCGAACACACGGTCAGGTCCTTGTCGACGACGGCCTGGCTCACTTCGGGGATCAGGGGTCCCGAGTTGCCGATACAGGTGGTGCAGCCGTAGCCCACCAGGTTGAAGCCGAGCGCGTCCAGGTAGGGGGTCAGGCCCGCCCGCTCGTAGTAGTCGGTGACCACCCGCGACCCGGGCGCCAAGGTGGTCTTCACCCAGGGTTTGCGTGTCAGCCCCTTGTCGACGGCATTGCGTGCCAACAGTGCCGCACCGACCATCACCGAGGGGTTGGAGGTGTTGGTGCAGGACGTGATGGCGGCGATCACGACGTCGCCGTTGTCGATCTCGGTGCGGGTGCCGTCGGCGAGTTCGATCGGCTGGGCGTCGGTGCGCCAGGGGAGCTTGTCCCCACCGGCCCACGGCTCCCTCGGTTTGCCTTCCACTTCGGAGTGACCGAACGCGATCGGGTCGCTGGCCGGGAACGAATCCGCCGACGCCTTGTCCAGGTCCGACAGGGCCTGAGCGGTGGTCTCGGCGCCGTCGAGCAGTGCGGCGACGGTGTGCGGGGCCAGGCGCAGGGGAATCCGGTCCTGCGGGCGTTTGGGGCCGGCGATCGACGGCTCGACACTGCCCAGGTCCAGCTCCAGCGTCTGCGAATACACCGGTTCGCGATCCGGGTCATGCCACATGCCCTGCTCTTTGGTGTAGGCCTCCACCAGCTTGATCTGGTGTTCGGATCGGCCGGTCAGTCGCAGATAGTCGCAGGTCACGCGATCGACGGGGAAGATCGCGCAGGTGGCCCCGTATTCCGGGCTCATATTGCCGATCGTGGCGCGGTTCGCCAGCGGAACATTGGCCACTCCCGGGCCGAAGAACTCGACGAACTTGCCCACCACGCCGGTGGCGCGTAGCAGTTCGGCGACGGTGAGGACCAGGTCGGTGGCGGTGGTGCCGGGCGGCAGTTCGCCGGTGAGTTTGAGGCCGACCACCGGCGGGATCAGCATGCTCATCGGTTGGCCGAGCATGGCCGCCTCGGCCTCGATTCCGCCGACGCCCCAACCCAGCACGCCCAGGCCGTTGACCATCGGGGTGTGCGAATCGGTGCCGACCAGGGTGTCGGGGTAGGCCAGCGGGCCATCGGCACTGCTGCGGGTGAACACCACGCGTGCCAGGTATTCGAGGTTGACCTGGTGACAGATGCCGGTGCCGGGCGGGACCACGGAGAAGTCATCGAACGCCTGCTGTCCCCAGCGCAGCAGCTGGTAGCGCTCGGCGTTGCGCTCGAACTCCAGCTCGGTGTTGATCGCGAAGGCATCGGCGCGGCCGAAGACATCGGCGATCACCGAGTGGTCGATCACCAGCTCGGTCGGGCACAGCGGGTTGATGCGGGTGGTCTTGCCACCCAGTTCGGCGATCGCGTCGCGCATGGCGACCAGGTCGACCACGCAGGGCACCCCGGTGAAGTCCTGCATCAGGACGCGTGCCGGCGTGTAGGCGATTTCGCGGCCGTGCGCGGCGGTGCGATCCCAGGCGGCCATCGCGCTGATCTGCTCGGCGGTGACCAGACGGCCGTCCTCGTTGCGCAGCAGGTTCTCCAACAGAACCTTCAGGCTGTAGGGCAGACGAGCCGAGCCCTCGACGCGATCGAGGCGTCGAATCTGATACGTGGTGTCCTCGACCGTCAGCCGGTCACGGGTTCCGAAGCTGTCGAGGTTTCTGCCTGTGGCCATCGCGGGCCCTCCCACCGGTCGGATCGGTTACTACCGACCCTAGGTCCGTGATCGTGCCGGGACCAGGGGAGCGGGCCGGAATCAGCTCTGTTGTGCTGCGCGCTCCAGTACCGGCCGCTTGTCGGGGCAGTAGGTGTTGACCGAGGCGCCCAGGAATTGCCAGGCCTGGGCCTGGTTGGTGCCCTTCTGAAGGTTGGGGGTGATGAAGCGGACCGACTTGGCCGCGTCACCGTCGACGCCCTTGTCCAAGCGCTCGCAGACAATCTTGCCCAGCCAGGCGTTGTAGTCGCGCGGGCCGTAGATCCCGTAGGTGTGAAGCTGGTTGGCGAAATCGGTGTCGGGGTCGGCGTGGGCCGGTGCTGCCAGGGTCACGGCCAAGCCCAGGACCGCCGCGGCGAGGGTCGTCGATTTCATGAGACCCAGTGTAAACCCATCTGCTTAGGTGGTCTTCCTTTGCCGGTGGTGGGCGTCGGCTGCATTGCAGCTTTCACCTGCGTCAATAGCGCGCGATGTGGCGCGTGCCGCCTATTCGGATGTGACGAGCGAGACATAAGGAATTTATGAGGTTTATAAATTTGTGACTATTAGCCAAATTTCTCGTATTGTGTCTCTCCGTGGGCCGACACGAGTTAGCCAGCCAGCGCAAACGCTCTTCGGTATTGATGGCTGCAGTCCTCGCTCCAGCGGCAATGTTCTTTGCTGTGGGCGGTAGCGCCAATCCTGCGGTGCCGAAAGAAGCCATTGCGGTGGTTGCCGAAGACAATTCACCAGGCGGTTTGCAGCTGGTCGCGGCGCCGGTTGCGGCACCCGAAGCCGGTCCGCCGGCTCGGTTTGCGGTGGCATCGCGAACGCGCACCGTCCCGCGGTTTCTGTCCGCCGGGGTCGCCCCGGAGCGGGGCCTGCAAGTCAGGACGATCCAGGCTGCGCGCAGCATCAGCGACGCCTTTCCCCAGATCATGCAGATCGGCGGGGTGCGGGCCGACGCGCTGCGCTGGCACCCCAACGGTCTGGCCCTGGATGTGATGGTTCCCAACCCGAGCAGCGCCGAGGGCATCGCGCTCGGCGATTCGATCGTGGCGTACGTGATGGAGAACGCCGGCCGATTCGGCCTGCAGGACGCCATCTGGCGCGGCGTGTACTACACCCCAGGCGGTGGCGCTCAACGTGGCGGTTACGGCCACTACGACCACGTCCACGTCACCACCACCGGCGGGGGATATCCCAGCGGCGCCGAGATCTACCTGCGCTGACCGGCGCCCCGGCCCTCTAGGGCCCTCCCGGGGCAGTCAGCGCGGCAGCCAGCATGGTCGCGGTCAGCCGGACCATCGCGTCGCGATCTGCGTGAGCGGGCCGCTGCAGGGCGATACGTAGACAGGCGCTCGACGTCACCCCCATGGTCACGAACACCAGATCGTCCAACTGCGCAGGCGTCAAGTCCGGCCGTGCCCGGCTGGGGATCACGCTGCCCAGCGGCAGCAGGCTGCGCTCGATCTCGTCCATCGCGGTGTGGTTGAGATACGGCGGTACATCAAAAGATGAGGACGTCAACGCGGCGAGCAAGATCGGGGCGTGGCTTTCATAGGCCGTCGTCAACGTGTCCACGATCATCAGCGCTGCCTGGTCGACATCGAGGTCGAGGGCTTGACCCACCACGCGCACCAGTTGGAGTGAGATGTCTCGTGTCGCGTCGTCCACCAACTCGGCGATGATCGCGGATCGGTCGGGAAAATAGCGATATACAGTGCCGATACTGACATGGGCGGCGTCGGCGATGGTCTGAGTGGTCAGGGTCTCCACGCCGCGGCGTGCGATCAGCTGGCGGGCGGTGTCGAGCAGCCTGTGGCGCATCTCGCGGGCCCGTTGCTGTTGCGGGCGCGACCGCGCGGCAGCGGGCATGGCGCTCTCCTCAAAGTGAGTAGTAAGTGAGGCCCTCTCATGTTTACATAGCTGCATGGCAAATGTGCCCCAGATCCCCAACGCCGCCGAGGCCGTCGCGCGATACGGCAAGGCCGGCCGCGATTGGATAGCCGGCACCCAGATCGCCGACCCGCCGGCCGATGCCGTCGTCGCCGACTTCGCCACATTGCCGCCCGGCGCCGGCATGGCCATGCTGCGAGCCGCGCTGCGTGACGGCATTGACACGGTCGAGGCAGCGCCGCAATCGCTGCGTGCATTGTTCGCCGAGATCGACCACGAACCCCATTGGCTCGACCACGACCGTTTGGACCGAGCCGTGGGGCACATCGTCCGCCACACCGCGTCCTACGGGATCGTCCTGGGCGCGGCCTCACTGACCGCCGGTGCCATGAACGCCGTCGCCGGCATGCCGCTGGTGCTCACCGGTCGCTACACCAGCCAGGCCGCGGTGCGGTCGATCGAGGTGGGCGCATGGCTCCAAGAGATCCTGACCCCCGGTGGGTTGCGCCGCGACGGTGCCGGCCTGGCCACCACCGTGCGGGTCCGGATGATTCACGCCTTCGTCCGGCGTCACCTGTTGAGCGACGGCGACTGGGACACCGAAGCGTGGGGGGCGCCCATCCCGCAGAGCTACATGGCGTTCACCATCGTCGAGTTCGGCCGGATCGCCCTGGCGGCCATGCATCAGCTGGGCGTCCGCTACACCCGTGCCGAGCTCGACGACATCTATCACTTCTGGCGCTACGTCGGCCGGCTCAACGGCGTTGCCGAGGAACTCAACCCGGTCACCGAAGCAGATCAAATACGGATCGCCGAGCTGTACGCCCTGACCGCGGTAGAGCCCGACGACGGGGATCGCGACTTCGTCCGCGCCCTGACCCACGACTACCTGGCGCGTGAGATAGCCGAGCTGCTGCCGTTCGGCGGGGCATGGAAACACCGGGTGGGCGTGAGCATCATCAATGGCATGACCCGGGCGTTTCTCGGCGATGCCAATGCCAGCCGATTGGGCGTGGCCGACACGCCGTTCAAGCATCTGCCGCGGGTGATCGGTCCGGCAGTCGGTGGGGTCAACGAGGTGCTGGCCCGCATTCCCGGCGTGAACCCATTGCGGACGCGACGCGCCATGGCCAACTATCCGGGCCTGATGGCCGAACAGCGGTCGCGCTATGGGGTTCACCATGACCTGGTCGACGCCGCGCCGGACAGTGCTGGGCATCCTGCGGCAGCGCACTCGGCGTAGCGATCTGGGCCGGCTCGGTGTTGGCTCTCGCGAGACCCGAGGCGCTAGACCGGTTGCATGCCCTTCTTGAGTTCATCCCGAGCGAGCCGACGGTCGCGTTGTTCCTCGAACCTGATGACTTGGCGCTCAAGGTTTTCAAGGTAGGCAGCCAGCTCTTCACGGCGTTGCTCCCCGCGTGAGCTGAAATCATCGCGCTCGAAAATCCGCCACTTACGCAGTGTCGGCAGTACGACTTCGTCCAAATGCTGGCGGGGGTCATAAATTCCGTGCTTGGCCATCAGCACCCCGTTGCGGCGAAAGTTCGGCATACCCTGACCCGGCATCCTGAAGTTCTCGACAACTGCAGCGACGGCTTCCAGAGCCTGGTCGGGAACCAGATCCAATGCAGCAGAGGCGATGTTCCGATAGAAGATCATATGCAGGTTCTCGTCTGCGGCAACGCGTTGCAGCATCCGGTCGGCGACAGGGTCATCGCAGACCTTGCCGGTGTTGCGGTGGCTGACGCGAGTGGCGAGCTCCTGGAAGGTCACGTAGGCGACCGAGAGCAGAAAGTCCGTCTTGTGTCGCGACTCCTCCTCGGCAGTCGCCGCGAAACCATTGGTGACGTGCTGCATTCGTGCCTGCTCCAGAGCCACCGGGTCGACCCCGCGTGCCACAACAAGGTAGTCGCGAATCACGATGCCGTGGCGGTTCTCCTCGGCGGTCCATCGGCCGACCCAGGCCGCCCAGGCGCCGTCGCTGGAGAAGTACTTGGCCGCCTGCCGGTGATAAGACGGCAGGTTGTCCTCGGTGAGCAGGTTCGTGACCATCGCGGCCTTCGCGATATCGCTGAGTTGGGATTGCTCCGGCGACCAGTCGATTCCGCCAATCCCAGCGAAATCGCGGCCACGGTCCCAGGGCACGTAATCATGCGGGTTCCAAGCGATTGCCACCGACTCGTGCCGGTTCACATTGGTCGCAGCGATCGGCTCCAGCTCGCGCAGTATCTCCAGATCGGCCAACTGCCTCGACATCGCATCCCTCTCGACTGCACGTGGGCCCCCCCAATGCACCGCAAGCGTAACCCGCCGGGGGCACACACCCCGACCACAGCGCGGGCCAGGCGAGATAGGGCACCGGACCGATCCGATGAGCCAAACTCTGGTCAGCGGCGGGTTCGTGGGCTGAACTTCAGTGGTGGGCGCCACTGAGCTCGTCGTAATGAGTTTCATCGGGGGCCTGGCGGTCGCCCTGGTGACCGCGCCGATCGGGGTGTCCGGTGCGGTGTTCCTGCTGCCGGTCCAGGTCAGCGTGCTGCAAGTGCCCAGCCCGGCTGTGACGCCTACCAACTTGCTGTTCAATATCGTTGCGATACCGGGAGCGTTGGCCCGGTACCGCACCCAAGCGCCGCTGCGCAGCCCACTGACCTCGGTCTTGCTTATCGGCACGCTGCCCGGGGTCGTCTTGGGCGCCGGTATTCGGGTATTTCTGATTCCCGGAATCCACGTGTTCCGCTTGTTGATAGCTGGATTTCTTGTACCGCTGGGCATCTCGCTGATCCGCGGCCGACGTCACCGGGCCCCTAAACCACCGTCGATGCCACTATCTCGGACCGTCACCTTCGCCTTCGCGTTCAGCGTCGGCGTAGTCGGCGGGATCTACGGCATCGGCGGCGGCTCGCTGCTCAGCCCCATCCTGGTGCATCGCGGCACGCCGTTGCCCATCGTCGCGCCGGCCACGCTGGTCTGCACCTTCATCACCTCGCTGGTCGGCGCGAGCGCCTACCTGATCCTTGCGGCGACCACCTCCGGGTTGCCGACCGGACCGGACTGGACTGTCGGACTCGTCGCCGGCGCCGGTGGCCTGGTGGGTGGTTATCTGGGCGCGCGGTTAGGACCCCAGGTACCCGAACCGATGTTGCGCACCGCGCTCGGCGCACTCGCCATCGCAACTGGCGCTCTCTATGCGCTGCAGTCGCTGTAGTCGGACGAGCCGTCGGCCGGGCCGAAGAGCACTATCATCACGATCAACTCAGACCAGAAAGCCAACATAGAATGCGCTTGCAGCAATGACTCACGACCAGTCCACCGTCCGGGTTCTCGTCCTCGTCGGCAGTTTGCGATCGGGCTCGTTGAATCGCCAACTGGCCCAGACGGCCATCACCACGGCGCCTGAGCATGTCGAGCCGACGATGTTCGACCACCTGGGCGAGCTGCCGCACTACAACGAGGACATCGATACCGCGACCCCGCACGACGCCGTTAACGCGCTGCGCACCGCGGCGGCCAACAGTGACGCACTGTTGGTAGTGACTCCGGAGTACAACGGCGGCCTGCCCGGCGCGGTCAAGAACGCGTTCGATTGGCTCTCACGCCCGTACGGCGAGAGCGCCTTGACCGGCAAGCCCGCAGCGGTGATCGGCACTGCATTGGGCCGCTACGGCGCGGCCTGGGCACATGCGGATGCCCGCAAGACGCTTGCGATAGCCGGCGCGCAGGTGCCCGACGACATCGAACTGTCGATTCCGGCAAAGAATCTCAACGGCCTGCATCCGCAGGAGTCAGACGACATCGTCGCATCACTACGCGAAGTCTGGTCGCAGCTGCTTCGCCACGTGCAGAACTAATCCTGGGCTGCCGGCGACCAGCTACGCTCCGCAGCAGAACCCTTCCTTGTCGTTAGGACGTAACAGCATGACGCTGCTGGCGGGCACCGAATTCGCTGGTTACACGATCATCAGAAGTATTGGCGCAGGCGCGATGGGGGAGGTCTATCTCGCACAGCATCCCCGCTTGCCCCGGTACGACGCCCTGAAGGTTCTGCCCGAAGCGCTCACCGGCAATCGCGAGTTTCGGGATCGGTTTGTTCGTGAATCTGATCTTGCCGCGGGCCTGTGGCACCCTCACATCGTCGGCGTTCGCGATCGCGGCGAGTCCGATGGCCGACTGTGGATCGCGATGGACTACGTCGAGGGCTGCGACGCCGGTCACTTGCTGCGCACCGAATACCCAGCCGGCATGCCCCTTCCCGAGGTGACTACTATCGTCTCAGCGATCGCCGGCGCCTTGGACTACGCGCACCAGCGCGGTCTGCTGCACCGTGACGTCAAGCCGGGAAACATCCTGATCGAGACCTCGGCCTCCAGTCCCGCTCGTATTGCGCTATCTGACTTCGGAATAGCCCCCGAGATGGTCGATCCGGCGGGACACACGGCGACCAACCTGACGGTCGGGACCGTTGCCTATGCGGCGCCCGAACAGCTGATGGGACAAAGTCTTGACGGGCGGGCTGACCAGTACGCGTTGGCGGCGACCACCTACCACCTGCTCACCGGCGCGCCGCCGTACAGCAGCTCAGACCCGGCAGCCATGATCGGACAGCACCTCACCGCGACACCGCCCAGTGTGGGCGTGCTTCGTCCGGAACTGGCTGCTCTTGACCAGGTCCTCGAAAAAGCGTTGTCCAAGACCCCATCGGATCGATTCGCCACCTGTGCCGAGTTCGCTACAGCACTGGCGCGCCAAGCCGAGAACGACGCCGACCGATCAACCGAGAGACGGCCCGTCACAGCTGCTCCCGCTGCAATCCAGACCGCGGAGCACCGTCGGCTGCGCAACCGTAGGCGCAACGTAGCCATCTTGTCCCTAGTGGCGGCTGTGATCGCTACTGCGGTGGCCACGGGGATCTATACCAGAAACATCCGAAACCACCCCACGGACCAGATCGCTGAATCGCACCCGATAGTCGCGACGGCACCGCTCGATGGAGTGTTTCGTCTTCGATACCACCTTGCACAGGAAACCCTCATGGGATCGCCTGATCCCAAGCCCGAGGAAGACATCGAGCGCTGGTGGGTGATGCGGACCATGTGTAATGACTCCAGTTGCGCTGCAATTGGATTGCAGCTGGATCCCGAGGACCATAGTCGCCTCAAGGAGCAGGGCGTTTCGGTACAGCTGCAGTTCACCGAGGGCAACTGGAACGAGACCCCGAGGCAGAATCGCCAAGATGTCGATGAGTGCTCCATCGGCGCAAACGGGACAATGCAGCAAGGGCAAGATACGACTTCGACAGCGTGGCAGCTGCGGCCTGATTCCAACGGCTCGTTCCACGGTGCAGCCACCGAGACCGTCGTCACCGGGGAATGCAATCGGCAAGGCACTGTGTACCAAACACCGTTCACAGCTGAGAGAATCGGAGACACCCCGCCCGCGATCGCCGTTCCCGCCCCGCGAATCGGCGAGGAGCCACTCGTACCTGAAGCGGTCCCGGGCCCTGCCTTGGCGGGTTTGTATCAGCTCAGCTTCGATACCGGCAAGACCCGTTCGGATGGGACGTTCGGCCATGGTGACGACGTGGAGCTCAAGTGGTGGGCGTATCGATCACGCTGCACAGCGTCAGGATGCGTCGCTACCGGAGCAAAACTCGACGAGGAGAATCCCACCCAAGCCGCGGGGCGGGCCGGCGTTCTGCGATTTGTCGATGGCCGCTGGGACCAGATGCCGAGGCCAGCCCGTGTCCCGTGCGCCTACGACAAGACCAGCGAGCACACCGTAGAAGACACTCTGACGCTAGAGCCGCTACCAGATGGCAGCCTCCGTGGGACATACAGGTACACCATCATTTCCAACGAATGCGGCGGTAGCGGGTCATGGTTCGAGTTCCCTATTACAGCAGTACGCACCGGAGAGATCCCGACGACCGTCAATGTCGCAGATCCCGCGCTGTTCGGCTGATCATTCATGCGGTTCGATGACGTCGTCGCATCACTACGCGAAATCTGGGCGCAACCGATTCGCCACGTGCAGAGCTGAATTCGGTGCTGCCGGCGAGATGCTTTGACACGGGTGATCGGTTCCGCAGACAAGATTGTCCGACAAGCGGCTACGCTGCGCAGCAGACCACTTGTCGTTAGGACGCAATAGTATGACGCTGCTGGCGGGCACCGAATTCGCTGGTTACACGATCATCAGAAGTATTGGCGCAGGCGGGATGGGGGAGGTGTATCTCGCGCAGCATCCACGCTTGCCCCGGCGTGACGCCCTGAAGATCTTGCCCGAGGCGCTTACTGGAAATCGTGAATTTCGGGATCGGTTCGTTCGCGAAGCCGATCTTGCCGCAGGTCTTTGGCACCCTCACATCGTCGGCGTTCATGATCGCGGCGAGTTCGACGGCCGACTGTGGATCACCATGGACTACATCGAAGGCTGCGATGCCAGCCAACTGATGCGTGCTGAGTACCCGGCCGGCATGCCGGTAGCCCGGGTGACGACCATCGTCTCAGCGATCGCCGATGCCTTGGACTACGCGCACCAGCGCGGTCTGCTGCACCGCGACGTCAAGCCGGCAAATATCTTGATTGAATCCACTTCTGTCAGAGAGCCGCGTATTGCCCTGTCCGACTTCGGGATAGCCCGAGAGATTATCGACTCTCCTGGACTCACGGCAACCAATCTGACTGTCGGGACTGTTGCCTACGCTGCGCCAGAACAGCTGATGGGGCAGACGCTCGATGGGCGTGCCGACCAATATGCGTTGGCTGCGACCGCATACCACCTGCTTACCGGTGCGCCGCCGTACAGCAATTCAAACCCGGCGGCCGTCATTGGGCAGCATCTCAACGCGCCCCCGCCCCGGTTGAGCGCACTGCGGCCAGAATTGGCTGCTCTTGATGAGGTAGTCGGGAAAGCACTGTCGAAGACCCCTTCAGAGCGGTTCGCATCCTGCGGGGATTTCGCGTCGGCATTACTGAAGGCCGCAAATGCTACTGACCGCTTGACCAAGAGACGCCCCGTGGCAGATCTCCCCGCGATTCAGACACGGGGGCCTCGTTTCCTAGCCGGCCGGAAACGCGGCGTGGCAATCCTGGCCGTGACGGCCATACTGATCGCCACTGTGGTCGCCATGGGCGTTTACATTCGAAACCACGCTGCTAACCACACCGAGGAATCGCACCCTATAGCCGCGAGCGCACCGCTCGACGGAATATTTCGCTTTCAATACCGTCCGGCGCAGTCAAGTTTGATGGGTGCTCCGCATCCACTGCCGTACGAGGACTACGAGCGATGGTGGGCGATGCGAACTAACTGCAACGCATCCACCTGTTTCGCCTCTGGATTGCCACTGGATCCCGCGGATCACAGTCGGCTGTTAGAGAAGGGGACTGTTGCGCGCTTTCAGTTTGCCGACGGCAACTGGGACGGGTTTCCGAAGCGGAAACGCGACGAAATGGAAGAGTGTTTCGTCGGCGATGATGGGGCTATGGAGAAGGGGCAAGACACGACCGTCACGTCTTCGCAGCTGCAACCGCAGCCTGACGGATCGTTCCAGAGCACCGTAACCATGACGATCGTTACCGCTGAATGCGGGCGCCAAGGCGGGGTATACCAAACACCGTTCACAGCAGAACGAGTCGGTGACAACCCTCCTGAACTTGCCTTTCCAGATCCGGTGATGGAGGAGCTGCCACCTGCTCCTGAAGCTGTGCCGGGCCCAGTGTTGACGGGTTTGTACGAGCTGACTCTCAATGTCGGCCAGACCCGTTCGGATGGCACCTTCAGCCATGGTGAAGACGGTCTACACCAGTGGCGGGCTTTTCGATCACGCTGCACCGCATCTGGATGCGTGGCCACCGCTGCCATGCTCGACAGTACGAACCCCACCGAACCCTCTGGGGGCGCTGGTGTCTTGCGATTTGCCGAAGGCGAGTGGAGGGTGCGCGAATCAGTGGTCCGTATTCCCTGCGGGTCTGACCTCACCCTCGAGGAGACCACAGAAATTTCTCTGACCCTGAAACCGCTGCCAGATGGCACGCTCAGTGGGACATACAAACACACGACGACGTCGAACGAATGCGGCGGCAACGGGTCATGGTTTGAAGTCCCTGTTACTGCAGTGCGTAAAGGCGAGGTCCCGGGCACCGTCACTGTCGCAGATCCGGCACTGTTCGGCTAGTTGCCAACTACTGCGAGCACTTTCATGTCCAGACTGTGAAGACCAGGAAGGGCACTGTGATTGCCAGACCGCCGGATAGGGTAGTGCTAGAAGATCGGCTCCCACAGTGGGGGTCTAGGCACTTCCGAAGGAGGTCTTGCTATGTTCGCTTTTCGCATGGCATTTGCCGCGGCAGTGGCGTTAGCGCCGGTGGCGTACGCGACAGCGGTAGCGCCCGTGGTCGCCTCGGCTCAACCGCCCGATTGCGGTCCCGGCAATTGGTGGAACCCGGGGACCAACGCCTGCCAGCCCACCGCACCTCCCGATTGCGGTCCCGGCAACTGGTGGAACCCCGCAGTGAATGCGTGCCAGCCTGTGGCGCCGCCCCCGCCGCGCTAGCGGCGGGGCACTCAGCCTGGGGGCCGTCAACTGGCATCACTCGGTGCTGCCGGTGAGATAGCCGCACAGCATGGTGACGATGACGTCCTCGACCACGCCTGCTGCGACGGGCGCGGGTGTCGCAATGAGCCGGTGGACGAGTGATTCGACCGTGGCGACGATGACCTCTGCGGCGGTCACTGGATCACTGACGTTCACCTCCGGGTATTGAGCGATGAGCGCTGCCGTCGACGCAACCGCCATGTCTTCGAGGCTATGGAGGCGCTCAAGGAATGCGGGGGATCGCGGAGCTTCCTCGAACAGCACGCGATGCAGCCCCGGATCATCACAATGATTGTCGATTGCCGCGCGGACGAAGATTCGGAGTGTGTCGTCGAGCCGGTCAGGTAGACCGGCTGCGGTGCGTTGGGCCAGCAGTGTCATACCGGTCTCGACGTGCTGCTCCATCAACGCACGCAGGATCGCATCCTTGTTCGGAAAGTACTGATACAGCGTGCCGATGGACAACCCCGCATCTTCGGCGATGCGGTTGGTCGTGCCCGCCAAGTACCCGTGCTCGGAGAAGACCTGAGCCGCAGAATCGAGCACCCGTTGCCGAGTCTCCTTGGCACGGTCCTGTTTCGGCTGCTTACGCGACCTATACCGGTCTGGTGGAGCGATTGCTGAACCCCTGCCGAAATGCGAGTAGTCAAACCGAGGCATTCCCCTCAGTATTGAGGTGATCCTAACAACGACAACGGGCAACTCGCCGTCCCTGATCGCCGGCGTATCCCAGATCAACCACACCGATAGAGGACGAATTGAGATCGGCTCGCACCGATGAACAGGTGATCCGCACCGCAAGCGTGGTCGAGGGTTCGGCGGACTTGGTCTGGCAGCGGGTCACCTCGCAGGACGGGATCAATGACGAGATGGGTCCCTATCTCAGGATGACGATGCCGCGCAGCTTCCGCGGCCGCTCCATCGGCAACGTGACACCGGGCACGCGGATCGGCAGAAGCCACCTGCTGCTCTTCGGTTTCATCCCGGTCGGGGTCGACGACATCACCATTGCCGGGATCGAACCGGGTCGAATGTTCCGCGAAGAATCCCGCATGACCGGCATGCGCATCTGGGTGCACCATCGCACGCTGGAACCCACCAACGACGTCGCCGGCGAGAAGACAATCGTCACCGACGAGATCACGGTCGCTCCACAAGCGCCCCTGCAATTCATCCCCGGATGGGGCGCACTGGTGAGCACCGTTCTCCGAGGCTTCTTCGCGCATCGTCACCGGCGGCTGGCGCGGACGATGCTCGCCATGAATAGCGCGCCGCCGCCGCAGGCCTGATTCGCCACCGCGAGAGGTGATTTCGCGCGGTTAGGTCGATACGGCCTAACCTGGTCAATTCGTCACTGTGACGTATTGAGGCACGGGGACGGGGCGAGGCAGGGGGCGACTCCGAGTCAGTCGCGACCGGCATAGCGTCGCGAATAGCTGCGAGCGCATCCCAGGCGACAACGTACCGGCACGGGATCCTGAGCGGCACGGCCGGTGGCCTCGACACCTGTGCGGGTTGCGCATCTGACAACCGCGCCAGGGGCCGAGACGGGTGACGGCTGTCCAGGGCGTGAAGCCACGACAGGCACAGGGAAATGACGAGACCGATCCACGCGGCCACTCCCAGCAGTTATCACCCAATGCCGATAACGTACATTATGTCAGTTAAATCGTTGCGCATTGCGCTGCCCCTCAGCGCCCTTCAGCGTCAACCTTCTTTATCGGTGATGCGGGTGGGTGACTGATCGTAGTTCTAGTCGCGGGATTCCTGCGAAGTCTGCGGGGTTGCACGTGTATAGCGGCACCGCATGTGCAATTGCGCTGGCCGCAATGAGGGCGTCGTACGCCCGTGCAGCCGGCTTGCGCCCCGACGCACGTAGCGCCGCCGCTACCGCGCCGAACGCCCGGGCGCAATCTTCATCAAACGGCAGGACGTCGAAGTCCGCCTCGGCCTGCTGGAGGTGTTGCTGACGGGCACCGCGCTCTGCATCGTCGTTGGTGACGTGTGGACCTACGGACAGCTCGGCCAGCGTTATCGCGCTAATCACCGATTCGTCGGGAAGCTCGCCCGGATCGGATATCTGACCCAAGAGGATCACGGTCGAAGTATCCAGCATCCCCCGGGTCTGGGTTTGCGTCACAGTGATGGGTCGATGAGGTGGTCCATGTCGCGCCGGAGGGCGTCCGGGTTCACCGGCGGAAGATTCTTACGGCGACGAATCAGCTCAGCGGGACCTGCGCTGGACCGAGGCAGCGGCCGGAGCTCTGCCACAGGTGTGCCGTCCCGGGTGATGACGATGCGCTCGCCGTGCTCGACGCGGCGTAGAACGTCTCCTCCACTATTGCGCAGGTCGCGCACCGTAACTTTGTCCACATTCGCAGTGTATCACCGGTGAGACGCCGATGCTGCGCATTTATAGCGTGCGCTGAAAGGAAGAACGTCTCGGTAGTGCCCCGTTGACGGCGCGTCTGGCGTAGCGGGCACTACGGGAGTCATTCAATGTGCGCCTGGATGTTCGCTCACGTACTTGACGAAACCGGCGACGTCATCGGGAACGAGCCGTCCAATGGCCCCGCTCGAATACACGGCCAGGCTCACCGACAGAACACGACGGAATCGAATATGGCGAGTTGCCAGTAAAGCCCGCCACATTCATCAGCTGAATCAGGCGTCCAGCAATCCTGCCGATCTGCCCAACGGCGAGATGCGACCGTTCCCCCCGTAGGCTCACCGCATGCACGAAGTGACTCTGGCCAGCGCCGGTGAAGCGGCGATGCTGACCGTCGGATTGTCGGTCTATACGGCGTTGATCCTCGTCAGCATCGCTGTGGCGATCGACAGCGCCCGCCGACACCGCCGCCGCCACGCGATCTACGCCGGGGTCATCGTTGGCGTATTGACCCTGGGCGGTCTGATTGCGGCGGTGTTCAGCAGCATCGGGTGAAGCCGGCGGCATCGGTGCAGTGGCTCTCCCCTGACATGCGTTGCATCTGATCTGCCGCTCGGCACAGCCGGCAAGGCGGCGGAATCGAGTATGGCGGTCACCCGTAGGGCTGTCGTCTTCGTCGCCCCACGCTCCAGGCATCTCCACCCGCGTAGATCGCCACAGCCGAGGACATCGTGTACTAATAATGTATGCGCATTAATTCTTCCTTCGCTCGGTCGAGGAGCTGACGATGGGTACATCCGATGTGGCCGCGCGTCCAGGAGCCCCTAACGTGGTCATGATCGTGCTCGACGACCTCGGTTTCGCCCAGCTGGGCTGCTACGGGTCAGATATCCAGACCCCGGCTATCGATCGTCTCGCTCGCAATGGGCTCCGTTACAACCGCTTTCATGTCACGGGACTGTGTTCACCGACGCGTGCCGCGTTGCTCACCGGCCGCAACCACCACGCGGTGGGAATGGGCTTCCTGGCCGACATCCCGACCATCCATCCGGGCTACACCGGGAAGATCCCCGCCTCCGTTCCGACGCTGCCGCGCCTACTGCGGGATTCGGGTTGGAGCACGATGGCCGTCGGGAAGTGGCATCTGGCACCTCGCGGCGAACGGACGAGTGCCGGTCCATTCACCCGCTGGCCGCTGGGACTCGGGTTCGAGCGCTACTACGGCTTTCTACTCGGCGATGCCAATCACTGGGACCCGCAGCTGGTGCGCGACAACACGTATCTCGACGGACCTGATGTGCGCCCAACTGGGTACCACCTGACCGAGGATCTCACCGATGAGGCCATCCGGATGGTGGTCAGCCAGCAGCAGTCAGCACCCGGTAAGCCGTTCTTCCTCTACTTTGCCACCGGGGCCATGCACTCGCCACACCATGTGCACAAGGAATGGGCCGACGCCTACGCAGGACAGTTCGACATCGGTTGGGACTCTTGGCGAGACGAGGTATTCGCCCGCCAGCTCGCTGAGGGTGTGGTGCCTGCAGGCACGACCATCACCCAGCGCCCTGATTGGGTCCCGGCCTGGTCCAGCCTTACTGCGGACGAACGTGCCGTCTACGCGCGGATGCACGAGGTGTACGCGGGCTTTCTCAGTCATACCGACAGCCAGATCGATCGTCTGATCCGCACCCTCGAGGAACTCGACGTGCTGGACAACACGCTCGTCCTCCTCATGTCGGACAATGGGGCCAGCGCTGAAGGGGGCGTGGGCGGAACCAGCAACGAGCACCGGTTCACCCATCGGGTGCCAGAGTCGGCGACTGACAACCTCGACGTGCTACCGGACTGGGGTGGCACCGCGGGGTATCCGCATTATGCGTGGGGCTGGGCGTGGGCCGGCAACACTCCCTTCCGCCTGTGGAAGCGGTATGCGTGGCTGGGAGGCACACGCGTTCCGCTGATCGCGCACTGGCCGCGCGGCATCCGCGAGAGCGGCACTGTCCGTTCACAGTTCGCGCACGCCATCGACATCATGCCAACTGTCTTGGAAGCCTGCGGCGTTGAGCCGCAGTCACCGTCTGCTGAAACTACCGACGGCGGCGCCCACGGCGCGAGCTTGTTGCCGACTTTCACCGACGCGGCAGCGCCCGCGCCCCGATCCACCCAGTACTTCGAAGTCGTGGGTTCCCGCTCCATCATCGCCGATGGCTTCAAAGCCACCACCGATCACGTGGCCCAAGGGGTTATGGACGAGGAAGCACTGCTGGACGGAAGCCGAGACTTCGCACTTGATCGGTGGTCGTTGTTTCGGGCCGACGATTTCTCCGAGGCTCACGACGTCTCGGCGGCCCACCCCGACGTGGTGTCGCGGTTGACCGACCTGTGGGCGGCCGAGGCCGCCCGCTACAACGTGCTACCGCTGACCGATTCATTGGTGGCACGGGCGGCCGAAATGGTGTGGCCGGACTTCCCGCCCGGGCAGCGCGTCGTGCTGCGGCCCTCGGGCGGGCCAGTTGTCGATGAGGCGCTCCCCTTGCTATACAGCCGATTAACCGCTGATGTCGATGTCCCGCTGGAGGCTGCCAACGGTGTGCTGTTTGCGATCGGCAATTGGACGGGAGGCCTGGCGGCGTTCGTGATCGAGTCCCGCCTGCACATCGCCATCGCCGCGCCGGGCGGCAATATCCGGGTGCAAGCCGATCAGCTCCTGACGACGGGTCGCCACAGCACAGGATGTCGGCTACACCGGCTCGACGGCGAGACCCGGGTCGAGGCGGTGATTGACAACTCAGTCGTCGGCTCTGCGGTGGCCCCGGTGACGCTGCCCCACGTGTGGCAGCACGGCGGGACGTCGTTGCTCTTGGGGCGAGATCGCGGGTTGCCGGTGTGCGACAGCTATCGACCACCGTTCGCGTGGAACGGCAAGTTGCACTCGGTAACAGTAGAATCCGACCTGGAGTCGCTACCGAGTCAGGAACTGCTCAGGGCCGCGCTCAAGTCTGACTGACGTGACTTTCCTTGTGGCGCAGCGCCTCAAGTGTTTCTGCTGACGCCGGCAAGCTCATGACCGCGGTCAGCGAATTGATGAGATCCGATACGAATATCGCAGTCGACGGCGCCTCGGCCGCGGTTGCCAGTTGCCGCTGGTGGTCTGCCACAGCATTGAGGCAACTTGTATAGACGAAACGGAGCCGCGCCACGGATACGGCGTGCGGAAGATGAGAAAGCTGCTGCCAGAGAAGCCGATTGAGTCGTTGCCCATGCTCGGTCAACAGGGGGTCGGCCAGAATCCACGCATGCCCGCCTGGTTCGCCGTGCCCGTGGAACAGCAGCTGCGCGACCAGCTCGACGTGTCGCTCCCCCCGCTCGATGCTGCTCACCTGAGGGAGCACCAAGGCTTCGAGAAGGCGCCTGAGTGCGACCGGCTGGTCGTCGGTGATCGCCTCGAGAATCCGTCCCCGGTCTCCGTCGATGCGTTCAAGGCGATGTTCGAGGATGGCCTTGATCAGGTCCTCTTTTGTTCCGAAGTGGTAGTTCACGACCGCGGCGTTGCTTTGTCCGGCGGCGATTCTGATTTCGTTGAGGCTGACGGCAGCGATTCCGCGGTCGGCGAACATCGCCTCCGCGATCGTCATGAGTTTGATGCGCGTGGCTTCCCCGCTGCTGTTCCGGCCGCGTTTGCGGTCCGTTTCCCGAATGCGGGCCGACTCCGAGGGCATCGCCCGATCGTACGCAGTTCCCACCACTAATATATAATGAGGCCGCATTATTTAGTCGCGATTGAGTAGAGAGCTCTGGTGCGCAATGCGGGTGGAACTGGCGTCTTTGGCCCTGGTCATCGCCCTGTCGCCGGCCTCGGTGGTGCCCGCGATCCTGATGCTGCACACTCCCCGTCCACTGGCATCGGGATGGGCTTTCGCGGCGGGCTGGACGCTGTCGCTAGCTCTTTTCACTGGACTGTTTGTCCGAATCGCCGGTGAACTGCCTGGCCTGGGCGGGCCGCCGCAGCAGTGGATCCGAACGGCAACAGCGGGTTTGGCGGCGCTTCTCATCGCCGCCGGTATCGTCACCTGGATGCGCCGAGGGCGCAGTGAACGTGCTCCGGTGTGGCTGCGGGCACTGGACTCCGTTACCCCGCACCGCGCCGCCACGGCCGCGCCGGTCCTCGTGTCCCTGAATCCCAAGGTGCTGGCCGCCTGCGCCGCAGCAGGTTTCAGCGTCAGTTCCACCGCGCAGACGAACCTGGCCCCGTGGGCCGACGTCACTGTTTTCGTCCTGTTCGCTAGTGCGACAGTGATACTGCCGGTGCTCAGCTATGCCATCTGGCGCGAGCGAATGAACGAGCCCCTGCAACGGCTTAAGAGTGCATTGGAACGACACCATGCCGCGATTCTCGCGGTGGTTCTGATTGCGGTTGGCCTGATGTTGTTGCTGCAGGCAGCGTGACGGCATTGATATAGAGGCGAAGGAGCACAGTGGTGCGTGTACTGAAGTCACAACGTCCGAGCCGACGCCTGGTCGCTCTGCAGAAGCTCATGTTGTGGGCGACATCGCACGCAGGCGGCGCTCACAACGTGGGCAGAACGCGCAAGATCACCCAATCGATGGAATCGCGCCAACGTAAGGTGCGCGGAGTCCAGGAGTCCACCGCCACGGTTGCCGGCGTGCCCGTTCGGTGGTTCCGCCCCGCCCAGGCGGGCCCAGGGCTGATCTTCCACGTACACGGCGGGGCATTCGTTGCCGGTAGTTCTCTGGCAGCCCGTGCCCACAGCGGGCTGGCCCAGTCCAACAGTGTGGAACTGGTGAGTGTCGACTACCGACTGGCACCAGAGCACCCCTTCCCCGCGGCACTCGATGATGTGTGGGCGGTCTATTCGGAGGTAGCGCGTAACCGGCCTACGGTCATTGTTGGGGAGTCTGCCGGCGGTGGACTGGCCATGTCGCTGGTACGACGAGCGCTCGACCAAGGCGCAGACGCGCCGAAGGCTCTGGTGACAATGTTCCCCTGGGCGGACCTGTCCAACAGTTCCGACAGTTTCCTGCGGAACGAAGACCGAGATCTGCTGTCCCGCGAGGGTCTCTCGCGTAGTGCAGTGGCCTATGCGGGTGACCTTGATCTGAAGACGCCGCTACTGTCGCCGCTCTTCGGCTCGTTCACCGACTTCCCCCCCACGTTGATCGTCGTCGGTACCCACGACTGCCTGCTCGATGACTCCCGCCATGTCGCGACCCGCCTGCACGCCGCCGGTGTAGACGCGTCGCTCGTCGAGATAGCCGGCGGATTCCACGGCTTCATCCTTTTGCCTGTTCCCGAGTCGAAGGAAGCCAAGCAGCGAATATCGTCTTTCGTGGGCAGAGCCTTTATCCATTGATGAGGCTCGATGATCCCTAGACTGACCGTGTGCGATTCTCCGTGTGGCCGTCAACGACTCAACCATGGGACGAAGTCCTCGAGCTGGCGCAGTTCGCCGACGACGGGTTCTGGCATACGCTCTACGTTGCCGATCACTTCATGTCCCCCGGCGACAGACCTGGCCGGACGAGTGACTGGCTGGAGGCCACCGCCGTCATGGCCGCACTGGCCACCGTCACGTCGAACATTCGGCTGGCCAACCTGGTGCTGTCGATGACGTTCCGGCACCCGGCAGTGCTCGCCAACCTCGCGGTGACGGTCGACCAGATCAGCAGGGGTCGCTTCACACTTGGCCTCGGCGCCGGCTGGCAAGAAACCGAACACGAGCAGTACGGGTTGGAGCTGGGCGAGCCCAAGGCGCGGGTAGACCGCTTCGCGGAGGGGCTCGCCGTCATCACGGGGCTGCTGACGAACGAGACGACGACGTTCGAAGGGCAGTACTACCAACTGACGGACGCACTGTGCGAGCCGAAGCCGGTGCAGTCGCCGCTGCCGCTGCTGATCGGCGGAACGGGGCCGAGGATGTTGCGGCTGGTCGCGCGGCACGCCCAGGAATGGAATCAGTGGTCGGCGCCAGGCGGATTCGGCGAGCGATCGGCAGCGCTGGACGCGGCCTGCGAGAAGCAGGGCCGCGACCCAGCCACGGTATGGCGCTCCACGCAGGCCCTGGTGATGGTTACCGATTCACCCGAATCGGAGGCCGAAGCTAAGTCCGCAGCCGAATTTTTGCCACAACCGGTGGTCTATGGGCCGGCGGCGCGCATCGCCGAGGCGGCAGCAACCTGGCGCGACGAGGGCGTCGACGAGGTGATCGTCCCCGACTTCGGGATGCCACGGGGCCCGCAGCGTCTCGACACCTACCGGGAGTTGGCCGAGGCATTCACGCCGCTGGCCTGAGGCGTTCAAAGCGGGCCGACTGCTCTGGGGACACCACCCGGGTGGACACTATGACGTGGCCCTTTCTGCAACAGTATTCAAAGTCGAACTTGGCGTCTCCGATGTCGATCATGGTTACTACGCCGATCATGCGCTGACCGTGGCCCGTCACCCCAGTGAGAACGATGAGCGGATGGTGGTGCGCTTGTTGGCGTTCGGGCTGCGCGCACACCGACTCGCCGACGTCGACGGTGAGCTGGCGTTCGGGGCGGGCCTGTCCGCCCCTGGCGTGCCGGACCTGAGCCTCGCCGACTACACCGGCCGGATCCTGGAGTGGATCACCGTCGGCCAGCCCGACGAACGCGCCTTGAGCAAGGCGGCCGGCCAAGCCGACCAGGTTCTGCTGTTCCCGTTCGCCTCCGGCGTGGCCACCTGGTGGCGCACCGTCGGCCCCAAAGTAGCGGGGCTGTCGAACCTATCGGTGGTGCAGATACCGCACGCACCGGTGCAGCAGCTGGCCCAGACTGTCGATCGACGAATCTCGGCGCAGGTGATGGTGATCGAAGGTCAGGTGACGATGACCGTCGGCGGAGTCGACGTCACCTTCGCGCCCGAGCCATTGGAGTGAACTTCTACCCGATCAAATCTATGGCGACGAGAATGCAGCGATCGGCAGACTCATCGCAAGGAACAACACGAGTTGGTAGGCACCGTTGATGACAGTCAGCCGCGCCGGCTTCAGTTCGAAGGCGTTGTGTTGAAGCAGTGTCGTCGCCGAGAAGGCCAGCCATGCCGCAGCACCAACGACAACGGCCAGCCACACCGAGTGAACGCCGGTGGCCATGAAAGCGGTCTCGATGACGGCCGCCAGCCCTACTGCGGTCACGGTGTTCGCTACCAGCAACTGGGCCATGTTCTGCCTGCTGGCCGCCTTGGACCGCTCTGGCGTGACGCCGGTCAACTTCCACCACGCGTTGGCGAAGATCCTTCCGTACCACACGCCGGCGATCGCCATGCCTGCTGCGATGGCGACCACGACGCCGAGCCAATTCATGTGCATCTCAAGGCTCCTCGATGACGTGCGGGTTGGATCCGACCTGCGATCACCATATTCGCGTGTAATATACAAGCATACAATCAAAAATGAAGCGCTATCGAAAGTGGCTTGATGAGCGACCTACTTGACGAGGTTCTTGACGCCTATGGCGGGACTGAACGTTGGAGTTCCGTGAGGACGATCACCGCTCACGGCCGTTTGGGAGGCCTGCTGCCCAAACGCTTTCCCGGAAACAAACTGGCGAGGTTCGCTGTCGAAGTGCACCCCGCCGAGCAACGCACCGTCCTTCACGACTTCCCGCGGACCGGTCAGCGCGGCGTATTCGACCACGGCCAGGTGCGGAGAGAAAGCCATGACGGTGAGGTGATCGACGTCCGAGCTGACCCCCGGTCAGCTTTCTTTGGCCTCAGCGGCATCCGCCGCAATCTCCATTGGGACCCGTTGGACACCATCTACTTTGCCGGATACGCCTTCTGGAACTACCTCACCGCACCGCACCTGCTCGCCCACGATGGCGTCGTGGTGAGCGACGGCGGACCCTGTCAGACATCGGGCCGTCCATGGCGGCGACTCCTGGCCACATTCCCTGCTGACATCAGCACCCACTGCCGGCAGCAGACGTTTTACGTGGACCCCGGTGGCCTGATCGGTCGCCACGACTTCCTCGCCGAACCAGTCGGCTCCTGGGCCAACGCCACGCTCTATTGCAGCCGATATCGTCACATCGACGGGATCGTCTTTCCCGCCCAACGGCGCGTCCTCCCCCGCGGGCCGCGCGGCGTGGTCCTTGCTCGGCCCACCCTGCTAGCACTCGACTTCGACGAAATAGCGGTCGGACATTGAGCACCGAAGACACGCGAGGACCGATGCGCACATATGGGCAGTACTGCGGCTTGGCGCGTGCGCTCGACGTCGTGGGCAATCGGTGGAGCCTGCTCGTGGTGCGCGAATTGCTCACCGGCCCAGCGCGCTATAGGCAACTCCAGGCGGGGCTCCCCGGAATCTCTACCAATCTGTTGACCGCTCGTTTACGTGAACTGGAAGACGCCGGCGTAGTTCAGCGCCAACTGGACGACGACAGCAACGGCGTCGCCTACGCACTCACCGATTGGGGACACGAACTCCGTCATACCGTCGCCTCCCTGGTGAACTGGAGCAAGCCGCTCATGGCCGCCGGCCCACAGAACGACAGCTTTCAACCCCACTGGCTGGTGGTGGCTCTGGAGTCACTGCTGGGCCCCAACCGGGCCAAGGCACCGGCAGCGGCCGGCATCGAAGTCGACGGCACCACCCTGATGGTGCGCATCGACAAGACCGGCACCCACGTGAGCCCGCCGGTCGATGAGCAACCCACGACCGTGCTCCGCACCGAGCCGATGGTGATACTGGGTTTGGCCGCCGGCATGCTTACCGTCCAGCAAGCGATCGCCGCGGGCGCCCTCAGCGGTGACCCGCACGACCTCGCGGCAGTATTCACCCCCCGCTGACCCGCGCCGCGGCCCTCTCCCAGCCGCCCGGAATAAACCCGCGCCCGGTGCACTTGGCTCAAGAGTCGCCCTTCCCCGGCTCAGGAGCACCCATGACTCGTCCCCTACGCGTCGCCGTTCAGATTCAGCCCGGCGGCACGCCCGACTATCGCACGTGGCGCAACGCCGTACTGGCGGCCGACGACCTCGGCGTCGACGTGATCTTCGGCTACGACCACTTCCATCGCCCGGCCATGGAGGCCATTGTCGGCGGCAAACCCATCCTCGCCGAAGACCAGCCTGACGTTTCCAATTTCGAGGGCTGGACCGCACTCGCGTCGTGGGGTGAGATCACCTCACACGCCGAGATCGGCCTGCTCGTCACCGGGGTCGGCTACCGCAACGCAGACTTGCTGGCCGACATGGCCCGCACCGTCGACCACATCAGCGGCGGGCGGCTCATTCTCGGTCTCGGTGCTGGATGGTACGAAAAGGACTACACCACATACGGTTATGAATTCGGCACCGCAGGCTCGCGATTCGATCTGTTCGACGAGAGTCTCGAGCGCATCGAAAGGCGGCTTGCCGCACTGGTTCCTCCACCCGTGCGCAAACTGCCGATCCTCATCGGCGGAACTGGACCCAAGCGCGCACTTCCCGCGATTGCCCGCCACGCCGACATCTGGCACGCTTTCCAGGACATCGAGGCGTACCGCAGGTCCAGCGACCTCGTCGACGAACTTGCAGCCTCGTTCAGCCGCCGTGGCTCGGATATCGAACGCTCAACGCTCTGGGTGGACGACCCCAGTGCCGACGCCTTCCGCGATGCGGGTGTCACGCTGTTTCAGACCGAGCTCACGTCCGATGACGGCTACGACCTCACCTCACTCAAGCAGGTGTTGAGGTGGCGAGACAACGGGTGAGCGCCCCGCGCGCGCTTCGTTCCCAAACTTGTCGTACCCCCCTGCAATGCTGATCACATGTCCCCCGCCGCATCGACAGCCACCGCGGAACCGCACTCCGCAGTGCGGCTTGAGGTGCTCTTCGACGAGCTGGCCGAGCTGACCGGTCAACGCAACGCGATCGACGGACGCATCGTCGAGATCGCCGCCGAGATCGAGCGCGACGAGTTGTGGGGTGCTACTGGGGCACGCTCCATTGCGGCGCTGCTGGCCTGGAAGACCGGCTCAGCACCGAGCAACGCCGCCACGATTGCCACTGTGGCGCACCGCCTTGACGAGTTTCCCCGCTGCGCCCAAGGTATGCGGGAGGGCCGATTGTCGCTGGATCAGGTTGGGGTGATCGCGCACCGGGCCGGCCCGGGATCCGACGAGCACTATGCGCAGCTGGCCGGCGTCGCCACCGTCACACAGCTGCGCACTGCGGTCTCCTTGGAGCCACGTCCAGAACCGGGTCCGCGGCCCGAGCCGCAGGCGTCGATCACCAAGACGTCTGACGCCGAGTTCGACTTCTGGCGCATCGCACTACCCCACGCAGAATCAGCGAAGTTCGAGGCCGCACTGCACTCGCACCATGACGCCCTTGTGACGGACTGGAAACGCGACCGCGAGGCCGGCGGCGAGGGGTCCGATCACGCAACACCGATCCCGACGAACATCGACGCATTCATGCGGCTGGTCGAGACGAGTTGGGATGTCGAGGTACAGCGACGCCCCCACGGGCAGCGCACCACCGTGGTGGTGCACGTGGACGTCCAGCAGCAGGTCGGCTCCCTGCACCTGGGCCCGCTGCTTTCAGACTCCGAGCGGCGGTATCTGCTGTGCGATGCCACGTGCGAAGTCTGGTTCCACGACGCAGGCGAAGTGATCGGCTCTGGTCGATCGACCCGCACCATCAGCCGTCGCCTTCGACGCGCACTCGAGCACCGCCACCCCACCTGCGCCGTTCCCGGCTGCGCGGCAACCCGCGGCTTGCACGCCCACCACATCACGCACTGGGAAGACGGTGGGGCTACCGAACTGGACAATCTGGTACTGCTCTGCCCCTATCACCACCGTCTGCACCATCGAGGCGGCATCACCATCACCGGCCCGGCCGGTGAACTTGTGGTGACCGACGGTGGGGGCCAGCGGCTCCAACCAGGATCGTTGGCCCGGCAGCCGAGCACGCCACCACCAGCGGTCGGCCCCTGTCCCGGACCGACTGGCGAGCGCGCGAACTGGTGGTGGTACGAACCATTCCGACCGCAAGCGCCGCCGACCACCAATTAGTTGTCTGCCGGGGTTCGCCGCTCCGCCGAAGCAGCGAGCAGCCGAAGCGATTCCGCCACGGATTCCAGCGGACCCAGGCTACGGGTGATCCGGCACAGGGTGATAGCGCCATGCACAGTAGACAGAGCCGTGTTCGCCAACACTTCGGCGTGCTCAGCAGTGGCGCCCTCGGCGATATAAGCGGCCGCCACGGCATCTCGCCAGACCAAGTAGATCTCGGCGGCGCGGCTCGCCAAATCCTCTTCCCCCACAGCGGGATTCACTGCCGCGGCCGCTACCGGGCAGCCGGCCCGAAACTCACTCTCGGTCAACACCCTGGTCCAGAACGCAATCACCCGACTGATCACGGCCTCGGATCCCCCCTTGGCGGCCGCGCGCTCGATCATTCCTGCGTAGGACTCCCCCGCGTATTCGAGCGTTCGCCGCTGCAGCTCGGCCCGCCCGCCCGGAAAATGGTGGTACACCGATCCGCGCGGACAGCCGCTGCGGGCCAGCACCTCGTCGATCGAAAGCCCGCCAGCACCGCGCTCGCGCATCACCACGATCGCCGCATCCAACATGCGGCGCCGTGTCTCTCCGCGCGGCGGCATCCGAGAAGGCCTATCCCGCAGCGCCCGAATCAGGCTCGGAGACAAGCAGCTCGGCGATCCCTCGCAGGTTCGCCTTGAGTCCCTCGCGCCATTCGGCCAGCCGATTGTCGATGATTCGGCCCTCTTTGTCGGGCATCCGGTCGATGGCGAAACTCAAACCCGAACGCCCCGGCCCCATCCGGCCCCACTGCCGCACCAGGGTCCCGTCGCGGACGGGCTCGACTTCGAAGCCCCAGGACGCGGTCGGTTGCCCCTCGGCGCCGGCCACGTCCCAGACCCAGCGGCGGCCCTCCTCGACCTCCACGATCACCGACTCGGTGCTCCACTCTCCCAGCGCAGCGTGCGCGTTGCGGCCGCGAAACCGGTTCCCGACCGCTACAGCATCACCCTCGATCCACTCAACGGCGGCCAGCTCGGGTGAGAAGCGCGCCGGCAGCGTCACATCGGTGACGAGCTCCCAGACGCGCTGCGGGTCGGCGGCGATCACCACCGACTCCTGAACGATCGGCGTATCCCGGTAGCGCATCGACGTCCCCTTCCCAAACTATGTTTGGGAACATAGCCTAGGGCCGCTGCCCACGGAAAGGGACACGAATGCGAGTCGGAGTCGCGGTAGCGCCGCAGGAGCCCGGCGCTGTCGAGTTCGCGCAGGCCGCAGAACACATCGGCGTCGACTCCTTGTGGGCACCGGAGATCTGGGGCTACGACGCCCTGACCGGCCTGTCGTTTCTGGCCGCCCGCACCAGCGCTATCGGGTTGGGCACGTTCGTCGTGCAGCTGGGCTCGCGCACCCCGGCGATGCTGGCCGGATCGGCCCTGAGTCTGCAGCAGCTCTCCGGTGGCCGCTTCACCCTGGGGATCGGTGTCTCGGGCCCGCGCGTCATGGAGGGTTGGCATGGCGTGGAGTTCGCCCATCCGGTGCAGCGAACACGGGAGACCATCGACATCATCAGAATGATCGCCCGGGGCGAACGCCTGCAGTACGCCGGCAGGGAGTACCAACTGCCGCTCCCCGACAGTCGCGGCGCCGCACTGGTCCCTGCACTGCTCCCCGCCGAACTGCCCATCTACGTCGCCGCCATGGGTCCGGCAAACCTGCGCCTCACCGGCGAACTCGCCGACGGCTGGCTGGGCAATGCCTTCATTCCGGAGCTTTCCGAGGTGTTCTTCCAGCCACTGGCCGAAGGAGCGGCACGCTCGGGCCGCGACCTGGCAGCGCTGGACCTGGTGGCCCCGGTCGCACTGGAGGTCACCGAGGACGAGGCCCGCACCGATGAACTGATTCGCGAGCATGCGGCCGGCTATGCGTTCACGATCGGAGCGATGGGCGCCGGTAAGGAGAACTTCTACAATCAGGCCTTCGGCCGGCTCGGTTTCGCCGAACAGGTCGACGAGGTGGCGCGCCTGTGGCAGCAGGGCGATAAGGCCGCCGCCCGCGCCGCCGTCCCGTTGGAATTGGGCGGACTCACCAACATCATCGGTGACCGTGAGCGGATCACCCAGCGTGTGCGGGCCTATCGCGCCGCCGGCGTCGGCACCCTGCTTGCCAAGGTGTCGGGCAGCATCGAAGAGCGGATCGCCGCGCTCGAGGTGCTCGTGGCCGCGGCACGCGACTGACACACCTTCCGGCGCTGCACATCAGGTGCAGACTGGACCGCATGGGCAAGCTCATCTACGGCTTCACGGTGTCGGTGGACGGCTATATCGCCGACGCACGGGGCAGCATCGACTGGAGCGAACCAAGCGATGAACTGCACCAGTACTGGAACGATTTCGAGCGGCAGACCGCGCTGTCGTTCTACGGGCGGCGACTCTACGAACTGATGTCGGCGTACTGGCCGACGGCCGATGAGGACCCGGACGCTCCCCCGCTGGTCGTCGACTTCGCCCGCGTCTGGCGCGCTATGCCGAAGGTGGTGTTCTCGCGCACCCTGGAGTCGGTCGACTGGAATTCCCGACTGGAACGCGGCGATCCGGTTGAGGTGGTGACGCGATTGAAGGCCGAAACCGACGGCAACCTGGAAGTGGCCGGCGCGACACTGGCCGCGCCGATCGTTCAGGCCGGCCTGGTGGACGAGTTTCGGCTCGTGATCGCGCCGACTGTCGTGGGCGGCGGCACCCCGTTTTTCCCGACGTTGCCGTCGTGGATCTCGCTGCGGCTGCTGGAGAACCGCACCTTTCCCGGCGGTGCGGTCCTGCTGCGCTACGCGGCCGAGAACGACTGACCCGAAGCGGCCAGCCTGCCCAGATGCAGAGCCTCAGATGCAGAGGTACTGCCTGTTGAGCATGCAGTTCGCCGGGGGTGAGTACGGCCCGGACAACACGCCTCTGAACCCACCGGTGGCCGAGCCGCCGGGAGCGATGATCCGATTCCAATTCACCGGAACCACCACATAGTGCGTACCGGATCGGCCCACGCTGCTGCTCCACGCATGCGAGATCGATTCACCCGCCGGCAAGTCGAATTCAAGCCGCCAATCGGTCATCGGCACCGCGCTCCAATTGGTGATGGTGAAGCGCGCGATGAAACCCGTCTGCCAGGTCGAGGTCACCGACAGCGTCGCAGTGGCCGCGGCGGCATGAGCCACCGCGGTGGTGGCGAATCCCAGCATCACGACCATCGCGGCGGCCACGGCAACGTGAAGTGCTGCGCACCAGCGCTTCACGCGACGTCGCAGTACGGCCATAGCTGCCCACCCTAAAACCCCGGTGACTCAATGGGCCCTCGCTCCCGGCTGTCCTGCCGGACCTTTGTCCAACTGAAACCGTCGTGTGACGTCAGGCGTTGGTCGATTCACCCCGCGGTCCCGATCCGAGAGCCGTCAGGGCTACCGTTGCCCCCAGGCGACGTCGCCGTTCGTGACAAGGAGCACCGGCATGCTGAAGTACGAGATCCACGGAACGGGAGAGCCCCTGGTGCTCGTCCATGGGATCACCCACCGCAGGCAGGCGTGGTACCCCGTGCTGGACCATCTGACCGACCATCGCACCGTGGTCCTGTTCGACCTGCCCGGGCACGGCGAGTCCCATGACTTCGTGGTCCGCGACAGTGACGTCCAGGGGACCCTGCGCGACGAACTGGTCGGGCTCTTGGACCAGCTGGGCCTGGAGCGCCCCCACATTGCGGGCAACTCACTGGGCGGTCGCATCGCGCTAGAAGCCGCCGCCGACAGCTTGGTCGCCAGCGCCACGGTGCTCTCCCCCGCCGCCTACTGGCACAACGCGGTGGACTTCGCCTATGTCCGCACGCTCTTCCGAGTACTGACCACCAGCGCCCGCCTGCTGGCGCCCGCCGTCCCCAAGCTGGCCCGCTCACCCCGGGCACGGCGGCTGATGGGCGGGGTCGTGTCAGCGCACCCCGAGCGGATACCCGCCGAGGAGTTCGTGGGCGACCTCAACGGCATGCGCCGGGCCATTCCGGCCATGAAGAAGATCTTTCCGGCCGCCGAAGTGTTCGACCGGGAGATCCCGGCCGACATCCCGGTGACCGTCGCGTGGGCTGCACGCGACCGGATCCTGCTGCCCTACCAAGCCCGCATCGCCGAACGCCGGCTCCCCCAGGCCCGCCACCTGCGGCTACACGGGTGCGGTCACGTACCGATGGCCGACGACCCCGAGCTGGTCGCTCGGGTGCTGCTGGAGGGCAGCGCACCCCACGCGCAGGCCGAGGCGTCCTAGGGCCGGCCCGCACGGTGCTTGAATAGGCCGTGGCCAACCGCATCCAAAACCTGCTCGGGGTCGCCTATCCCGTTGTCCAGGCCCCGATGACCTACATCGCTCGCGCCGAACTCGCCGCGGCGGTGTCGGAGGCAGGCGGGCTCGGCGTGATCGAGACCCTCACCCCGGAGGGGCGGGCCGATCTGCAGCGGGTTCGCACGCTCACCGACAAACCGGTGGCGGCCAATCTGATGATCCAGGGCTGGAAGAAGGATCCTTCGATCGTCGACACGCTGGCCGAGGCCGGTGTGCGCCACGTCTTCACCTCGGCGGGCGATCCAGCGTTGTTCACCGCGGCGCTGCACGACGCCGGCATGACGGTGGTGCACGTTGTCGGCTCGCTCAAGGGAGCCCACAAAGCCGCCGACGCCGGTGTCGACGCGCTGGTGGTCGAGGGCGTGGAAGGTGGCGGCTTCAAGTCGCTGCTCGGGGCTTCCACCATGGTGCTGCTGCCTTTGGTCGCCGAGAACGTCGACCTGCCGATCATCGCGGCGGGCGGTATCTGCGATGCGCGATCGGCTGCGGCGTCCCTGGTCTTGGGTGCCGAGGGTGTGCAGATGGGCACCCGGATGCTGGCCAGCCACGAGTCCGCGGTGCACGCGAATTTCAAGGACGCGATCGTGGCCGCCAGCGACTCCGGCACCGTGCTGCTCGATGTTCCCGGCAATCCCACCATGCGTGTCCTGCGAACCGGGTTGGCCGCCCGAGTCGCGGCACACGAACCGGATTCGCGGCTGCTGGGAAAGATCACCGAGCTCTACTTCGACGGCGATATGGAGGCCAGCGTCGCTAACACCGGCCAGGTGTCCTCCCGGATCGTCGATCTGATGCCGGTGGCCGAGATCATTCGCAGCACCTGGGGGCAGATCGAGGCGGTACTGGGCGAGGCGCGATCACGAGCCGGAGGTTGGTGAACCACTCCCGTCGAAGGGCCCCGGCAGGTGATGATCGTGCAATGAATCACCAGCCCGCCTCGGAGCCGGAGGCGCAACGGCGGCGTCCGCTGTCGCCTGCTCATCTGTTCGCCGCGCTGGGAGTGATCGCGGTGCCGGCCTTTGGCTGGTTCGGTCAGCATTGGTCCGGCGCAACCACAGTGGTGGTGTACTGGTTCGAGAACGTGGCGATGTGCCTGTATGTGATCGCCCGCATCGCCATCCACCAACGACTGAACCCCAAGTACGGTCATTTCCGCTACCAGGGACCGGGAACCGGCGACGCCCGGACGTCGTCGTTCGTGAGCGGGTTCGCCCTCATCAGCCTGGCCTTCTGCGCGGCCCACGGCGTCTTCCTTGCCGCCATCCTGGCGCTACTCACCTACAACCGCGCGCCCGAGCTCGCGATGATCGATCTCAGCTGGCGCAGCGTCGGGTGGGGGTGCCTGGGCGTGTTTGTCTTCCTGACCCTCGATTTCCTCATCGATCTGAGCACGCTGCGTCAATGGTCCTTCCGCGACGTCGAGGTCACCGCCAACGTCGGACTGGGCCGAGTCATGGTCGTGCATATGACGTTGCTGCTCGGATTCGTCGCGATCGCCGCCACCGATGCGCCCAGCGCACTTTTCACGGTGTTCGTCGTGCTGAAGACCATGGCTGCACTGAGCACCGTCATTCCACAATGGGAGCCGGAAAAGCCGCCGCGGATGTTGACCAACCTGATGAATCGCACGCCCAACGTGCACCCCGGCGAACGCTTCGAAGACTTCTGGGCCAAGGATCAGGCCAGCGAACGCCAGCGGCAGCGGCGCAACGAGCAGCCCTGGCGGGCCACCACGTCCTAAGGATTGAGGGTCGGTTGGGTCGGGGCCGGCTCCGTGGTGGCCGCGTGGCCGGCCGCACCGAGCACAGCGACGGCCACCGCACCGCCGACCGCCGTGCAGAATCCCAGCGCCACCAGCCAGCCCAGCCCGGGAACGGTGGTATCTCCCAGCAGTGTCACACCCACAATCCCGGGCAGTACCGTCTCCCCGACGACCAGGGCGGCAACGGCACCGTTGACCGAACCCAGCTGCAACGCCACGGTGAACAGGTAGAAACCGCCGAACCCGGTCAGCACGATCGCCCAGGATGCCGGGTCCCGCAGGAGAATCTCGACCCGTAGCGGATCGACGCCGTCCACCACGCGGACCGCGATCGCCAGGAGGCCGTAGAGGACCCCGGAGACCAAGCCGGCCGCGACGGCGGCACGCGCCCCTAATAGACGAATGAGCACCACGCCGAACGCAAAGACCGCCAGCGCAGCCAGCAGTAGTGCCAGGTGCAGCCCCGGGGCCGAGCTTCCCGTTCCGGCATGCCCGGCAGTCAGCCCCAGCACGCACAGCGAAACGACCACCATAGCGATGGCCGCCCAGTCGCGGCGGTGCAGACGAATACCGAGCACCGAGATGCCCAACACGGCGGTGACGACGAGATTGGCGCTGATGATGGTCTGCGACAAGAACAGCGGGATGAGCCGGGCAGCGACGACGCTTCCAACGAAGCCGACGACATCCAGCACCATTCCGGCGATGAACGCGGTGGTCAGCACCGCGTTCGCGGTCGAGCGCAGGGTCGGTCGACCGTCGGCGCTGGTGAGCGTTTGCTCCCCCTGGTCGGCGGCGGCGGAACTGCGTGCACCGTAGGCCTGCAGGACCGAGGCCACCCCATAGCCGAAGCAGGCCAGCACCGCTGCGGCCACCCCGATCAGCACGCCACCGACCTCATTGAGTCGTCACGGCGTGCTGCTGACCCGAAATATTCCGGGCAACCTCGCCGTAGTGCTCGAAACGCCCGGGATCGCCGAGCGCGTTGTACAGGACCAGGCGCGTCGCGACTCCGCCATACTTGTCGATCAGCTTGTCCGCCAACTCATCCCACGTCGATTCGGTGGCGAAGTGGGCAAGATGCTCGTCGGTGATCTGAGCGGCCATCCCCGCCATATCGCCGGCCTTCTGCTTCTCCCGGATCCGCGCGGTGGTGCCCTCGAATCCGGCCTCGTCCCAGATGAAGGCGTAGTTCGGGGTGCTTCCGTAGAAGCTCAGGCTGGCCCGCACGAATTCCCGCTCCTTGTGTCGCTCCTCGTCGCTGTCACCGACGATGGTCATCGCGGGCACGATCACGGCGATCTCCGAGGCTGCGCGTCCGGCCTTGTGGGCTCCTTCGGCTACCTTCGGAACCACGTGGCGGGCGAGATAACCGGGCTCCCCGAGAGGATGGACATGCACACCGTCGGCAACTTCTCCGGCCATCCGCAGCATCCACGGATTCACCGCCGCGACATCGACTTTGGGGTCAGGGGCGTCGATCGGTCCGGCGCTCCACTGCGGGGTGATGAAATCCAGCTCGTAGAAGTCCCCGTGATGATCCAGCTTCCCGGTCCGGAACGCGGTGAAGCAGGCCTTCACCGCAAGCACGTAGTCGCGCAGCCGCGGGCCGGGGCGATCGAACGCTGCCCCGTAACGGCGCACCACATGAGTGCGGACCTGGGTGCCCAGTCCAAGCCGGAACCTGCCACCGGTGGCCTCTTGCAACTCCCATGCCGTGGCCGCGGTGACAAATGGGCTGCGCGGAAAGGCAACCGCCACCCCGGTCGACAACTCCAGACCGGGCGCGGCTTGAGATGCGATGGCGGCGTTGAGATACGCGGTGCGCCCGGCCTCGGTGAAGAGCAGTCCTGAAAAGCCCGCCGCCGTCGTGCGGGCCAGTTCGCCGACCTTTCCCAACTGCTGCGGAATGGTCATCACGTCAATCTGCACCCGGCGAGCCTACGCGGTTCGCGGGCTGCTGACCGGGCTATCCGAGCCTTGTCGTGAGCGGCCAACCGCGGGGTCGTTGACCTGTAGCGTGGCGAGCGTGAAGCCCACCCGGTTGAGTTCTTTCATCGCCCTCGCGGCCAGTGTCGCGGCCCTCGCCCTCCCCTTGGCTGGAACAGGACCGGCCGCAGCCGCCGGCTCCTGCCCCACGGCTGCAGCGGCCGGAGGCACGCCGGAGTGGACGCTGACCGGCGACACCGGCAGCATCGCGGTCACCGGATCCACCGAGACGGCCGCGCCCCGGGTGGAGGTATCGCCCCCGTTCACGGTGACGTCGACTCAGGTGCACACGCTGCAGGCCGGTAACGGCCCGGTGGTTCCGGCCACCGCCAAGGTCTCCGTCTGCTACCTGGGTGTCAACGGACGCGACGGGTCGGTTTTCGACAGCAGCTACCGCACCGGCGCCCCGGTGGACTTTCCGCTCGACGGGGTGATTCCTGGATTCCAGAAGGCGATCGCCGGGCAAACCGTCGGATCGACCGTCGCCGTGGCGATGACGTCCGCGGATGGTTACCCCGACGGCCAGCCCAGCGCCGGGATCCGGCAGGGCGACACCCTGATCTTCGCGATCAAGATCTTGGGCGCCTCAGGCTGATCCCCGGTGCCAGCCTCATCCGGTACCGTGCGCACATGACCGATCGCAACCGCCGCTTCCTGCTTCGCGAACGCCCCGCCGGCCGCATCGGCCCGGACACCTTCGAACTCAGTGAGCAGGCGGTCCCGCAGATCGGCGACGGCGAAGCATTGGTGCGGGTGGACTGGATCTCACTGGATCCCACCAACCGGATGTGGATCAACGAGACACCGTCATACCTGCCTCCCGTGGGCATCGGCGAGGTCATGCGTGCGGCCGGACTCGGCGTGGTGGTCGAGTCGAATAACCCGAACTTCCCGGTCGGCCAGACCGTGCAGGGCCTGACCGGCTGGCAGGAGTATCTGGTCGTCTCGGACTCGATGCCACTGTTCCCGGTCGATGTCGCCGAGGATGTCTCGCCGAGCGCCTACCTGGGCGCCCTGGGCATGACGGGGCTCACCGCGTGGGTCGGGATCCGCGACATCGGCAAGCCGCAGCCGGGCCAGACCGTGGTCGTCTCGGCCGCAGCCGGCGCGGTCGGCTCGGTCGCCGGTCAGCTCGCCAAAGCCAGCGGGGCACGGGTCGTCGGGATTGCGGGTGGCCCGGAGAAATGCGCGCTGTTGACCGACCAACTCGGATTCGACGCCGCGGTGGACTATCGCGCCGCCGACTGGGCGCGCCAGCTTGCCGCCGCCACCCCCAACGGCATCGACGTCGATTTCGAGAACGTCGGCGGCGACATCATGGATGCGATCTTTGCGCGTGTGAACGTGGGCGCTCGTATTGCACTGTGCGGGTTGATCTCCGGCTACAACGAGGCGGACCCGCCTCCCGGGCCGCGCGCGTTCGGGAATCTGCTGATTCAGCGCGCCACCCTGAAGGGTTTCATCGTGCTCGACCACTTCCTTCAGGCGCCCGAAGCCAACCAGGAGATCTCCGAGCTGATCGCCGCCGGCAAGCTCACGCCGCTGGAGACGGTGGTGGAGGGCTTCGAGCAACTCCCGACTGCCATCAACATGCTGTTTGACGGCAAGAACGTCGGCAAGCTCGTGGTGAAGGTCGGCGGCTAGCGCCGCCGGGCGCCAACCAACCGGGTCGGGCTGTAGCGTGACCCTGGTGAATTCGCGTATTCCTCGGTTCGTCGCCCTCGCCGCAGGTGTCGCCGCGTTGGCGTCGACGCTGGCTGGCTGTGGCGGTTCGGACAGCACAGCGTCCTCGAAGACGTCGTCGGTCACCGACCTCTTCCTGCCCCCGAGTGGCGAGACCGTCACCGCTTGTCCCAGCACACCACCGGCGGACGGTGTCGCGGCCGAATGGACGCTCAAGGGTGCCAGCGGCAGCGTCGCGGTAACCGGCTCCACAAACTCCGCCGCACCGAGTGTCGTCGTCACTGAGCCGTTCAAGGTGACCAAGACCGAAGTGCACACCCTGCACGCCGGCGACGGCCGCGTCGTCGGGGACCATGCCACGGTCTCGGTCTGCTACATGGGTGTCAACGGGCGTGACGGGTCGGTGTTCGACAGCAGCTACGAGCGCGGCCAGCCGGTCGACTTCGGGCTGGACCGGGTGGTTCCGGGATTCCAGAAGGCCATTGCGGGACAGAAGATCGGCTCGACGGTGGCGGTGGCGATGATCCCCGCCGACGGTTATCCCCAAGGCCAGCCGGCCGCCGGCATTCTGCCGGGCGACACGCTGGTCTTTGCGATCAAGATCCTCAACGCCTCGCGCTGATCTGGGTCCGTCGTGGAATCGACCCGCGTGGACCGGTGGCTGTGGGCGGTGCGGATCACCAAGACCCGGCCGGATGCCGCGACCGCATGTCGCGGCGGCCATGTGCGGGTCAACAATCGTCCGGCCAAGCCTGCGACAACGGTGGCGCCGGGTGACGTGGTGAGCGCCCTGGTGGGCGATCGCACCCGAGTCGTCGAAGTGCTGCGGGTCATCCAGAAGCGGGTGGGAGCGGCCGACGCCATCACCTGCTATCTGGATCGAACGCCGCCGGCCCCGCCCGCGTCAGCCACCCCGATCGCGACACGTGATCGCGGCGCCGGCCGACCCACCAAACGGGATCGACGAGCGCTGGAGAAATGGCGGACCCAACAGGGCTGAGAGGTCACTGCGGGTGCGCGGCCAAATACTCCGCAACCGGAATCCGCGACGACGACACATACCCGATCGGCAGTAGTAGGTCACCGGCAGTGGTGCGGTAGTAGGTGTCCCAGCGGTAGTAGCTCGGGAAGCCCGCCGGGTCACCGCCCATCACCGCGGCGTAGTCGTTGACCGCCCGCACGTAGTAGTCCGAATGGTTGTATCCCCAGATCGCCTTGTCGCGGTTGGTGGCAAAACCGTTGGCGGCCAGGAGTCTGCCTGCCGCCATGATGGCATCGCGCGGCGAGTGGATATCGCCGCCGTTGCCGTATGCCGCGAACGTCGACGGCAGGAACTGCATCGGGCCTTGGGCGGCATCGTCACTGACCCCGTTGATCCGGCCGAAGCCGGTCTCCACGAAATTGATCGCCGCCAGATAATTCCACGGAACTCCGGAGGCAGCCTCGGCCGCGCGATAGCTGGCCATCAATTCGTTGCCCGGAACCGGGGGCACCACCCGCCAGGGTGGCAGGGTGTCTTTCGGATCGGTGAGCGCCATCAATGCGCGGCGCGCATCGATATTGCGGTCATAGACCGCGAGCAACGCCGCGGGGATCTGCGGGCGCGCGATCGCATCCCACTCGGGGTGGGCGCCCAGCGTGCGGTAGGCGACCTGCTGGCGGCGGGCCGCGGCGGCCAGCAACTGCTCGGGCGACGCGGTGTTACGCAACGCCTGGTCTGCAGCCACCAGATCGGCAGCAATTGCTGCTGGATCCATGCCGGGTGCCGCGCCTGCCGGCGCCGCCGGGGTCAGCGACAGCGTGCAGGCGACCACCACAACCAGCGAGGCCATGATGCCTCTCAATCGAACAGCCATGCCTTTCATCTTCGCCCCTGCGCCGCCCCGAATCGTGCAGGGTGGGTAACCGGTGCGTCCGGATGGGCTAGAACATGTTCCGCTTTTTACTTCCAGGCCAGCAATCGCCGCTGGTCACTTCTGCAATAGGAAGACTATCGCCTGTTAGATTGATGGCCGTTCAATCCGGCTCGCCTAAGGAGTGTGCATGACCACCACCAGCGTGACGACTGATGTCGTCGTGGTCGGATACGGCGCGGCCGGTACCTCTGCAGCCATCACCGCCCGCGAACTGGGGGCCGAGGTCATCGCGGTCGATCGTGCCAATGGTGGCGGCGCCACCGCGATCTCGGGCGGCATCATCTACGCCGGCGGCGGCACTTCGGTCCAGAGGGACGCCGGCGTGCACGACACCCCCGAACAGATGCTGGACTACCTGCGGCTGGAGGTCGGCGATGCCGTCCAGCCCGAAACACTGCGGCGCTTCGTCGACGGTAGCCCCGAGATGATCGACTGGCTGGCGGCGCACGGGGTGCCGTTCAACTCGGGCCTATGCCCCTACAAGACGTCGTTTCCCAACAACCGCTACTACCTGTACCACTCGGGAAGTGAGAACGCCGGGGCCTTCCGTGCACACACCCCACCGGTGCAGCGTGGTCATCGCGCCTATGGCAAGGGCACGTCCGGGAAGCAGATCTATGCGCCACTGGCCGAGTCGGCCCGCAAGCTCGGTGTCGACTTCCGTCCGCACACCACCGTCACCGACTTGCTACAGGACCCGTCCGGGCGGGTGATCGGTGTGCGGGCCACCACGATGGGCGAGGCGCCGCACCGCATCCAGCGTCGCTACGCCCGATTGTCCGCGCTGTCGTCGAAGCCCGGTGTCTACTACCCGCCCTTACGCGCCGCGATGGACCGCCGACTGGCGAAGCTGCAGCAGCGCTACGGCCGGACAACCGAGATCATCGCGCGGCGCGGGGTGATCCTCTGTGCCGGCGGCTTCATCGCCAACACTGAGTGGCGCAAGCGCTTTGCGCCGGAGTTCGGCGGCGGCCTGCCCCTGGGAACCAGCGGCGATGACGGGAGCGGCATCGCGTTGGCCCAAAGCGCCGGGGCGGTGACCGACCGGATGGACAACGTCTCGGTGTGGAAGTTCATCACGCCCCCGAGCGCCTTCATCTCCGCGATCATCGTCGATGCCGCGGGGCAGCGAGTGATCGATGAGTCCCGCTACGGAGCCGCCGTCGGACACGCCATGGTGAAGAACCACGGCGGGCAAGGCTGGATCCTGGCCGACTCCCGGTTGATGTCCGAAGCCCGGAGTCAGCTGCTGTCCCAGACGTTGTGGTTCCAGCGCGCGCAGGGCGCTGCGCTGATGTTCGGCGGCGCCGTGCGGCGTGCCACGCTGGCCGAGGCAGCTCGGGCGGCCGGCATCGACCCCGAGGGCCTGGCGGCCACCGTCGCCGCCCACAACGACGCGATCCACTCCGGCTCACCGGATCCGGCGGGCAAACCCGCGGACTTCTGCCGCCGCATCGATCAAGGACCGTTCACATTGATGGATATCTCGGTGCGCCCCAACGTCTTACGCCCGACCCCGATGCTCACCCTGGGGGGCGTTCGGGTCGCCGAGGACACCGGCTCGGTCCTCGACGCCGACGGGGCTCCGATCCCCGGTCTCTACAGCGCGGGACGCACCGCCATCGGTGTCGCCTCGAAGTCCTATGTCAGCGGGCTGTCGATCGCCGACTGTGTGTTCGCGGGGCGTCGGGCCGGGGCCAGTGCGGCGGCGGTCGCACCCTAAGTCCCGCCGCCCGAGGACTCCAGGAGGCGGCGGAAGCGTGCCGCCGGGAACGTGGCTGCGCCGGCGGCGGCGACCCGACGGGCCAGAACGACATCAGAAGTCACGACCGTGACGTCGGGGGGCCGGTTCTGCGCCTCGACCAGCCGGACGATCTCATCATCGGCTGAGTTGGCGCCGCCACGAGGAGCCCACGCGATGGTGATCGTGTCCGATTCGATGGGCGGCGACGGTGGCTTCTCGAACACGACGGTGACGTCGTTGGGCTGCGCCGCCGCCCAGTCTTCGAGCTGTCGGGTCAGCCGGATCATGGCGGCGTGGCGGTTCTTCCACCAGCCGTCCGGGCGCACACCGATCACGTTCATGGCGTCGACGATCCACCGCACCACTCCGACGGTACGGTGCAGAAATGAGCGCCACGAGCCCGCGCCTGGTCACCTATGAGTGCCACGACCACATCGCGACCATCACCCTCAACCGGCCCGAGGCCCGCAACGCCATCAATGGGGCGATGCGTGGCGACCTCAACGCAGCGTGGGACCGATTCCGCGCGGAGGAGGACGCCTGGGTGGGGATTCTCACCGCCACCGGGGACGTGTTCTGTGCCGGGGCCGATCTCAAGGACTCGGTCGGCGCGGTCGGCACGTTTCCGGGAACCTTCTGGGAGAAGCCGACCGTCAACTCATTCGAATCCGGCATGGAGCTGTTCAAGCCGACCATCGCCGCAGTACACGGCCCATGCGTGGGTTACGGGTTGACCGGACTGTTGTTCTGCGACTTCGTGATCGCCAGCACCGATGCGGTTTTCCGATTCCCGGAGGTATCGCTGGGGGTGCCCACCATCGTCGGTGCGATCCGGCTGCCGCAGCGGGTGGGCTGGGCCAATGCGATGGAACTGCTGCTGACCGGCGAATCGATCAGCGCTCAACGCGCCAAGGAGATCGGACTGGTGTGGAAGCTGGTCGAACCCGAGGCCCTGCAGGACACAGCACTGGCGTGGGCACGCCGACTCACTGCCGCCGCACCCCTGGCCCAGCGGGCCACCAAGGAGGTGGCCTGGCGCAGTGCCGATATGGGCTGGGTCGACGCCGTCCGATTTGGTGAGACCATGCGCAAGGTGGCCGGGGCCACCTCCGATGTCACCGAGGGGCTACAGGCCTGGCGGGAGCAGCGGCCACCGCGCTGGCGGGGCCGCTGACCTCCCGAGTCGGAATCCGGTGCTTAGGCGCCGGTCAGCGCCGACAGTGCCGCGTCGTAGTCCGGCTCCTGGCCGATCTCGGGCACCAGCTCGGTGTAGGCGACGTTGCCGTCGGCACCGATCACGACGACGGCCCGTCCCAGCAGTCCGGCCAGCGGACCATCGGTCATGGTGATCCCGTAGTCGGCGCCAAAGCTGTCCCGGAAGGCCGAGGCGCTGGTGGCGTTCTCGATGCCCTCTGCACCGCAGAAGCGCTTCAGGGCGAACGGCAGGTCATTGGACACGCACAGCACAGCACCCGCGGCGGCAGCGCGCTCGTTGAAGGTCCGCACGCTGGTCGCACAGACCGGGGTGTCGACCGACGGGAAGATGTTCAGCAGGACCGGCTTTCCGGCGAAGCTGCCGCTGTCGACCACGCTCAGGTCGGTTCCGGTCAGGGTGAAGGCCGGGGCCGTCGAGCCGACGGCCGGCAACTCACCGGAGGTGTTGATCTGGTTTCCACGTAACGTGATCTGCGCCATGGCAACAGTGTGCCAAGTGCGTCGGCGGGCGTCGACGTCGGGCTGTGCTCGTCGGCGTTCAGTGCCCGGCTGCCACCGGTTCGACAGCGTCAGGCTGGGCCGCCAGGGCCGGCGGAACGGTGGCTGCCGCGGCGACGCACAAGTAGGCGACCGCGAAACACAGCGTCACGTACCACAGTGATCCCACCGGGTCACCGTGGGCGGTGAGTCCGTCGGCCGCATCGAGGTAGTCCGGCAGAGCCATCAGCCACAGCACCGTCATCACCGACAGATAGACCGCGGCGTAGCGGACCATCAGCGGGTTGTCGTAGCGGCCGGCGGTGAACAGATTGAGCCGCAGGCGCCGCCATTGCGCGATCAGTACCGGGATGGCGACGGCCGTGATGGCGAAAAGCTCGACCGCGTAAGCGATCCCCAGGAGTCTGCCGTCGGTGGCAGCGCCCAGCAGCGTGGCCGGTAGGGGCAGTATTCCCGTCCCCAGCGAGGCCAGGATCCCGATGACCAGGGTGCGCCAGGTCAGCTGCAGTCCGCCGAAGCGCCGGCCTGCGTCGACCTGTCGGCCGACGAACAGTTGCACGCACAGCGCCAGCGATGCCGGCCACAGCGCGGCGAACACCACCACGCTGCCCATCGGTACCGAGGTGAACATGGGTTGGTTCAGCGGATTGTCCACCGACCACTCCCACCAGCGCAGCTGCGGGCCGAGGTGGTCGAAGATCTCGTAGAAGGCGTGGTGGACGAACCCGACGCACAGGGCGCCCACGATGGCGCCGTAACGGCGAAAGACCCCCAGGATGCGAACGATCTCGAAGGAGATCGTCGCCATCATCGGATAGATCGCGACGATGTACAGCGGGAGCCGGCCCCACAGAAATTCGACGGTAAAGAGATTGTGGGCGAACATCGTGTCGACGTGGTCGGCGATGCCGAATGCGCCAGGGAAGTACAGGGGCGGCTCGATGATCAGCAGATAGGCGATCGCGCCGAACCACAGCGCGAGGTTGGTGGCGTCCCCACGCCGGAACCGCGCGATCGCGTAGACCAATGCCAGCACCGCCCCGGCGATCACAGTGATCTCCAAGACGGGCAGAGTCGCGTTCTCCAACTGCAGCGGGTTGCGGAATTCCAGCAGACCACCGGTGTCACCGCAGGAGAATCCCAGCGATCCGGCGAGCCGCTCGAAAGTCGGGGTACACAGGTCGGGCATCAGGCGCTCTTCTCTTCCGCGGTGTACCACTTGGTGACGTCGTAGCCGTCGTCATAGCGGGCGAACCATTGGTTGGCCAGCACCGGGATCTTTTCGTGAGCCGGCTTGTGGTTGGGCAACTGACTCCGGACGATACCGGTTACCGCGGTGAGCATTTCGCGCTTGGGCAGATGGCTGAACGCGTCCGCCACCGGCCCCTGATCAGCGGGCCAGCCGAAGGGAACTCGTCGCCGCCAGGCCTGCTTGGCTCGATAGGTGCTGAACAGCGAGAGTGCGTCGACTTTGCGGTCTTCCAGCGGGACGTGCCGGTTGAAGCCCTCGCACGCCACCTTCATCACGCTCATCACGTGTTTGAAGATCGAGGGCGCCATCCGCATCCGGTACCACGGGTCGTTGATGACGTGGTCGTAGATGACCAGCGCAGAGCTGCGGTGTTCGACCTCTTCGACGAAGTGCCACAAGAACAGGGACGCCACGCGGTCGTCACCCGGCGCGAACAGGGTGTCATCGTGGTCGAGCATCAGCTTGAAGACCGGGGTGAAGGTCGCTTCTAGATCGGCGGTGTAGGCCAGCCGATAGTCCAGTGACTTCTCGGCAGACATCTTGTCGAACATGGCGTTGCACTCGTCGACGGTCTCCTTGAGCCCCGGGTAGGCCCGGATCAGCGCCTTTGCGTGGCCGCGGTGCGCCATGGAGTGCTGGCCTTCCTGGCGCACGAAGGCGTCGGCTTCTTCGGCGACGGCCGGGTCGGTGATCAGCGGCATCGCCTCGGCGATCATGCCGCCGATCATCTTCTCGAAACCGATCGCCAGGAGCGAGACCGCGTTGGCCATCGAGGAGAACGCCGGATTGGCCTCATTCCACAAGAACGGCACGGGGTACTCGGCGAACGCGAATCGCAGTTTGCGCACGATCAGGTCAGTCATCACTACCTCAACTTCAAACATACAATTGGACGCCTTCGCGTATGATTGTTCTATGCATCACGGTTGTCAAGCAGGTCGCTGATGGCACGCCGACGCGGCTGGGGCGGAAACCCGCCGCACACCGACGAAGAGGCGGGCCGGCGGATCATCGCCGCCGCGGTCGAGCTGGTCACCGAGACGGGCTCAGCGGTATCGCTGGCGGACGTCGCCACCTCACTCGGGGTGATCCGGCAGACGGTGTATCGCTACTTCCCCACCGCCGACGCCCTGATGCGCGCCGTGGCGATCGCCTCCGTCGACGACTTCCTCGACCGGCTCACCGACCACGTCCGCGGCATCCACGATCCCGCCGACGCACTCGCCGAGGGAGCGGTCTACACCCTGGACGCGGTGACCCACTCCCCGCACCTGGGCGTGATGCTGTCGCCTTCCTCCGCGCACAACCGGGAGATGGCTTCCGAAGAGGCACAAGCCTTCGGAATGCGGATGATCGAACGCTTCGACATCGACTGGCACCAGCACGGCTACGACGAGGTGGCACTGCGCGAACTCGTGGAGTTCGCCCTGCGGATCATGCTGTCGTTCATCGTGGCACCCAACGACCCCGCCCGCTCGCCTGACGAGCTGCGACGATTCCTGCGCCGCTGGCTCGGCGAAGCCGTCGCCGCCCAGGTCCGACACCCCGTCGGCTGACCTACCCCAGATACCCCCTGCGGTAACTCGGGAATATTTCGTATACCCTACGGGGTATAGTATTCGCGTAGGGCTTCAGTGGACGATATCGGGAGGTGGTCGGCGTGCGCGCGTGGGTGAACCGAGCATGGGTGCCTGTCGTGGTGGCAGTGGCGGCGCTCTTGGGAACGCTGGCGGTGGTCGACCTGCGCGGGGCCTTCGGCGCCGACGAGATCTACCGCTGGGACGGCAGCGGGTCACGCGTCATCGAGTCGATCAACAACAAGCAGCTCCGCTACGAGGTTTTCGGGCCTGCTGCCGCGAGCGGCGCGGTGAGCTACCTCAATCGCGAAGCCCAGCCCGAACAGGCGAGCTTCGCCGGCCTGCCCTGGACCCTGGAGATGAGCACCACCAGCCCGTCGGTGATCGGCAACGTGGTCGCTCAGGGCGACGGCGACACGATCGGCTGCCGAATCACCGTCAATGGCGCCGTCAAAGATGAGCAGGTCGCCACCGGGCACCACGCCCAGGTCTTCTGTCTGGCCAAAGGCGCATGAGCGGCCACGGAGCCCTGCGCCCGGCATATATGCGGGCGATTCGCCGGCTGGCCTGGCCGCTGGTGATCTTCTGGCTGTTGCTGACCGTCGGACTCAACGTGCTGGTCCCGCCGATCGAGTCGGTGGCCCGGGATAACGCGGTGACGATGTCACCGCAGGACGCCCCGTCGATGATCGCGGCCAAGCACATCGGCGCCACCTTCGATGAGTTCGACTCCGACGCCATGGTGATGCTGGTGCTCGAGGGCCAGACCGAGTTGGGACCCGAAGCCCACCGCCACTACGACACCGTGATTGCCAAACTGGCGGCCGATCACCAACACGTTCAGCACATCGCGGACCTGTGGGGCGACCCGATCACCGCGGCCGGAGTGCAGAGCACCGACGGCCGTGCCGCGTATGCCCAGATCAACACCGCCGGGGATCAGGGCAGCACCCTGGGCAACGAATCCGTCGATGCGGTTCGCACGATCGTCGCCTCGGTGCTCCCGCCGGCCGGGGTCAAGGCCTACGTCACCGGTCAGGCGGCGTTGACCACCGACATGAACGAGGCCGCTGACACAAGCATGCTCAAGATGATGGCGGTGACCGGTGTGGTCATCATCATCATGCTCGCCATCGTCTATCGCTCCGCCGCGACGGTCGCGCTCGCCCTGGTGATGGTGGGGTTCGAGATGGGCACCGCGCGCGGGCTGGTCGCACTGTTGGGACACCATGGCCTGCTGGGCTTCTCGACCTTCGTGGTCGCCATGCTGTCGTCATTGGCGATCGCGGCTGGCACCGACTACGCGATATTTCTGATCGGGCGCTACCACGAGGCCCGCAACGCCGGCGAAGACCCCGAGACTGCCTGGTATTCGATGTTCCGGGGAACCTGGCACGTGATCTTGGGTTCAGGGCTGACGATCGCGGGCGCGTCGCTGTGTCTGCACTTCGCCCGGTTGTCCTACTTCAAGGCCCTCGGCGTCCCGTCGGCGCTGGGCCTGCTGGTGGTCATCGCGGGGGCGCTGACCGTGGCCCCGGCGATCGTCGCGATCGCGACCCGCCACGGCCTGTTGGACCCCAAGCGGGCCGAGGGCCGCGGTTGGCGCCGCATCGGCACCGTCAACGTTCGCTGGCCCGGCGCGGTTTTCGTGGCGGCGCTGCTGGTGACGCTGGTGGGCATGCTGGCCGTGCCCAGCATGAAGATCAGTTTCAATGACCGCTACTACATCCCGGCCGACCTGCCGGCGAACGTGGGATACGACGCGGCCGAACGTCATTTCAGCGCCGCCCGGATGAACCCGGATGTTCTGATGATCGAGACCGACCATGACCTGCGCAACCCTGCCGACATGATCATCTTGGATCGGATCGCCAAGTACATGTTTCGCACCCGTGGAGTGGAGCGGGTGCAGAGCATCACCCGGCCACTCGGCAGCCCGATCGACCACACCTCGATTCCGTTCCAGATCAGCATGCAGGCCGTTCCGATCCAGGAGAACCTGCAATTCATGAACGACCGCCTGGCGGACATGGTCACGATGAGCACCGATCTGGGCGCCACCGTGGAGTCCATGGAGCGGCTACGCGATCTCGTCAACCAGATGAACGGCACCACCGAGAAGATGGGCGCCGACATGGCGACCGTGACCGCGACGGTCGACGAGATCCGCGACCACATAGCGGATTTCGATGATGTGGTCCGACCGATTCGCAACTACTTCTACTGGGAGCAACACTGTCTGAACATCCCGGCGTGTGATGCGATCCGATCGGTCTTCGATGCCTACGACGGCATGGACAGGTTCAGCGAGAACATGCGGCCACTGCTGGCCGACATGGCCGAGATGAACGCCCTGATGCCGCAGCTGGTCGACCAATTCGACCCGATGATCGCGGTCGCGAAATCGATGCAGGCCAGCCTGCTCTCGATGCACTCGAGCTTCGCCGGGCTGGTGACTCAGATGGCCAGGATGACCGACACCGCCAGCGCGATGGGGCAGGCGTTCGACGCCTCCAAGTCCGACGACTACTTCTATCTGCCCCCGGAGGCATTCGACAACCCGGACTTCCAGAAGGGACTCGCGCTCTTCCTCTCCCCCGACGGCAAGGCAGCACGGTTCATCGTCACCTACGACGCCGACCCGGCCACGCCTGAAGGCATCGCGTTCGTCGAACCGATGCTGGCCGCCGCCCACGACGCGGTCAAGGGAACCCCGCTGACCGGCGCAAAGTTCTACCTCACCGGCACCGCAGCGGTCTACAAGGACATCCAGGTCGGCTCCACCTACGACATCCTGATCGTCGGCGTGGCCGCGGTGACCCTGATCTTCATCGTGATGCTGTTGATCACCCGGGCACTGGTGGCCTCCGCGGTGATCGTCGGTACGGTGCTGCTGTCGCTGGGCGCGGCCTTCGGGCTGACCGTGGTGGTCTGGCAGCACATCCTGGGCCTCCAATTGAACTGGATCGCACCGGTGTTCGGGGTGATCATCCTCTTGGCGGTCGGCTCGGACTACAACCTGCTGCTGGTCTCGCGATTCCAGGAGGAGATCGGCGCCGGCCTCAAGACCGGAATCATCCGCTCGATCGGCGGGACTGGCTCGGTGGTGACTGCCGCGGGCCTGGTGTTCGCCTTCACGATGATGTCGATGGCGGCCAGTGACCTGTATTCGATCGGTCAGGCCGGCAGCACCATCGGGCTCGGCCTGCTGTTCGACACCTTGATCGTGCGCTCGTTCCTGACGCCCTCGATCGCGGCGCTGCTGGGTCGATGGTTCTGGTGGCCGCAGAACATCCGGCGGGCGCGGCCTGCGCCGGTTGCACTGCGGCAGTCGCAGCCCGATCAGTGCGCACCGAGCGCGCCCGCCAGGTAAGCCTGTCGACATGCCCTGCGGGCGAGCTTTCCACTGGTGGTCCGTGGGATAGCCCCGGCCGGCACGAAGCGCACCTCAGCGACGTTCACCCCGTGCACCAGCTGCACCCGCGCTCGGATGGCCTCGATAGCGGGAGCCGGGTCTTTGCGTCCCGCACCGGTCGCGCGCTCGGCGACGATCACCAGCTCGTCGACGCCGTCGGCCGGCACCGCGAACGCGGCCACGAATCCGCTACGCACCAGGGGCGAGGCCTGCGCCACCGTGGCCTCGATGTCTTGCGGGTAGTGGCCCCGCCCGGCAAAGACCATCAGATCCACGATGCGGCCCGTGACATAGAGCTCACCGTCGAGGTAGCAGCCCAGATCACCGGTGCGCAGCCAGGCGCCGTCGGCGAGCGCCGGCCCGGTGTGACTGCCGCGCTCCAGCGGCGTGCGCAGGTGGGCGTCGAACGCGCGCCGACTCTGCTCGGGCTGACCCCAGTAGCCGGCCGTGACGTTGTCGCCCTGCAACCAGATCTCGCCGACGGCCCCGTCCGGCAATTCGGCTCCCACCTCAGCATCGACGATCACCGCCGAGAGGCTGCGAGCCACCTGACCGCACGACACGTGCGCCACTGCGCCCGGGGCGTCGGCGGGTATCGGGCATGCCCGGCCGGCGCCGAGCTGCTCACGATCCAGGTACTGCACGCTCGCCGTGGCGTCGGGGGCGATGGTGGCCACAAACAGCGTGGCCTCGGCAATCCCGTAGGACGGCTTGATGGCGGTGGGAGGCAAGCCGTATGGCGAGAATGCCTGGTTGAATGCGCTGATCGCCGCCATGCTCACCGGCTCGGATCCGATGATCATCACGACATTCGCAAGGTCGATGTCGGCGTCCGGGGCCGGCAAGCCCCGCGCCGCGGTCAACTCGTAGGCGAAGTTCGGTGCGGCGGTCACCACCCGGCCACGTCGCGCGGCGTCCGACAAGGCGTTGATCCAGCGCTGTGGCCGACGAATGAATGCCGTCGGCGACATGAGCGTGGAGTGCCCGCCATACACCGCGGGAAAGCCGATCATCGACAGGCCCATGTCGTGATAGAGCGGCAACCAACTGAGGCCGTGCGTATTTCGGTCCAGCATGTCGATCGACAGGATCATCTGCAGCAGGTTGGTGGCGACCGCCCGGTGCGTCACCTGCACGCCGACGGGCGGGCGGGTGGTCCCCGAGGTGTACTGCAGGTGCGACACGTCATCGACATCGATGCCGACGGGCTCGAAGTCCTCCCCCGCCGAGTCCGGTATCTCGTCGATGACCAGTACGTGGGGCTGAGGTTGCAGTGACAGCTTGTCCAGAAATTCCTCGACCACGTGCCGCACCGCAGCTGTGGTCAGAACCACGGCTGGGGCCGAGTCGCGCAGTGCGGTGTCCAGACGTTGGGCGTGGCCGGGGAGCTCGGGAGCAAAAAGCGGCACCGCGACGGTGCCACATTTGACCGCGGCATAGAACCCGGTGATGTAGTCCAGTCCCTGCGGCGCGAGGATCGCCACCCGGTCACCGGGAACTGCCAGGTCCTGCAATCGGGCACCGATCGCGCGCAGGCGCCGCCCCAGTTGCGTCCAGGTCAGCTCCACCGCCCGCCCCTCGTCCGGCCCGGCATAGTCGAGGTAGCGGAAGGCCACCGCGTCGCCCACAGCCGCGATATTGCGGTCGATCAGCGAGATCAACGTCTCGCCGGGAGGCAGAACGATCCCGCCGTTCTCGTCCAGGCACTCCTCGATCAGGACCAACCCGACGGCGGGATCGGGACGCTGCGAGGTCTTCATGCCCCGCAGTCTAGGGCCAGAAGCGCCCTGACGACGGCTGCACGGATGCCAAAGCAGCTCTACCGCAATGCCGTTGGACCACCACGAGTCACAGCGCCGGGTCGCGCAACGCCAGGCTGATGACGAGGTAACCCATGCAGATCAGCAGATTGAGCGCCGCGAGTACCAGGCCGGCGACGACCAGGGCATGGACCAGACGCTGCCGGTTGCGCCGCGCCCTGGCCAGCCGTTGTTGTTGCTTGAACTGCGTGGCAGCCAGCGCGAACGCGTAGTCGACCGACTCCGCCGACGCCAAGGGCGCCCCGACCGCCATCTGGCGTAGCCGCGCGGGCGGGATGTGGACCCCCACCCCGGCGAATCGCCGGCTCATCCGAACCGCCGCCCAGCGGCCGACCACGACGGGCTGCTGGGGCGGCCCCCAGTGCTCTTTCCTCCGGTCGGACCGGGACGTCATAACGCCTGAGCTTAGCCACCTGCACGGCCGAATCCGAGGCCTTCGCGCCGGTTCGACGGCATCTGCCGCAGCAGGCTGAAGATGTGGGGCAAAACCGAACAATCGCTTCGTCTGCGGCGGCACAATACGAGCAGGAAGCACGCGGACCGCAGGAACCCGGTGAAAGGGAGCGAATTTCCATGACGACCATCGAGACGAACCCGACGGCGAGCACACCGGTCGAACGCGATATCGACTCCGACGTCGCGGCCACGCAACGCTACTTCGACAGCCCCAGGTTCGACGGCATCACCCGTCTCTACAGCGCGCGCCAGGTCGTGGAGCAACGCGGCACCATCCCGTCGGACTACATCGTGGCGCGCGAAGCCGCGAGTGCGTTCTACGTGCGACTGCGTGAACTGTTCGCCGCGAAGAAGAGCATCACCACGTTCGGCCCGTACTCACCGGGCCAGGCGGTGGTGATGAAGCGCGTCGGCATCGAAGGCATCTACCTGGGCGGCTGGGCCACCTCGGCGAAGGGCTCCATCAACGAGGACCCCGGCCCTGACCTGGCCAGTTACCCGCTCAGTCAGGTGCCCGATGAGGCGGCCGGGCTGGTGCGTGCCCTGCTCACCGCCGACCGCAATCAGCAGTATCTGCGTCTTCAGATGACCGAGGAGCAGCGCGCTGCCACCCCGGCTATCGACTACCGGCCGTTCATCATCGCCGACGCCGACACCGGCCACGGCGGTGATCCGCACGTGCGCAATCTGATCCGGCGCTTCGTGGAGGCCGGCGTCCCTGGCTACCACATCGAGGACCAGCGCCCCGGCACCAAGAAGTGCGGTCACCAGGGCGGCAAGGTACTGGTGCCCTCCGACGAACAGATCAAGCGCCTCAACACCGCCCGATTTCAGCTGGACCTGATGGGCGTGCCCGGCATCATCGTCGCGCGCACCGACGCCGAGGCCGCCAATCTGGTCGAAAGCCGCGGCGACGAACGTGACCAGCCGTTCATCCTGGGCACCACCAATCTGAAGATCCCCTCCTACAAGGCCTGCTTCCTGGCGATGACACGTCAGTTCCACAACGCCGGCATCACCGAGATCAACGGTCACCTGCTCTACGCCCTCCCCGAGGGCGAGTACGCCACGGCCGAGGCCTGGCTGGAACGCAACGGCATCACGGCATTGATCACGAAGGCGGCCCAGGGCTGGAGCGGCGACGGACGGCAGTCCGTGGATCGCATCTTCGACGAGATCGAGTCGACATTCGTCGAGACCTGGCAGAACGACGCGGGGCTCATGACGTTCGCCGACGCCGTCGCCAAGATGCTCGAGTTCGCCGAACGTGAAGGCGAACCGAAGGACATGAGCTCAGCGCAGTGGCGGGAGTTCGCCGCGCGGGCCCCGCTCTACACCGCCCGGGAGAAGGCCGCGGAGCTCAACGCCGACCCCGGCTGGGACTGCGAGCGGGCAAAGACTCCCGAAGGCTACTTCCAGGTGCGCGGCGGCATTCCGTATGCGATCGCCAAGTCCTTGGCGGCGGCGCCGTTCGCCGACATCTTGTGGATGGAGACCAAGACCGCCGACCTCGCCGAGGCACGCGAGTTCGCCGAGGCGATCCATGCCCAATACCCGGACCAGATGCTGGCCTACAACCTGTCCCCCTCGTTCAACTGGGACACCACCGGCATGACCGATGAGCAGATGCGGGCCTTCCCCGCCGAGCTCGGCAAGATGGGCTTCGTCTTCAACTTCATCACCTACGGCGGCCACCAGGTCGACGGTGTGGCCTCGGAGGAGTTCGCCGCCACCCTGTTGCAGGACGGCATGTTGGCGCTGGCCCGCCTGCAGCGCAAGATGCGGCTGGTCGAATCGCCGTACCGCACGCCGCAGACACTGGTCGGCGGACCACGCAGTGACGCTGCGCTGGCCGCGTCGTCCGGGCGCACCGCCACCACCAAGGCCATGGGTGCAGGCTCCACGCAGCATCAGCACCTGGTGCAGACCGAAGTGCCCAAGAAGCTGCTGGAGGATTGGCTGGCGTTGTGGGCCGAGCACTATGACCTCGGCGAGACGCTGCGTGCGCAACTACGGCCCACTCGACCCGGTTCCGACGTTCTGGAGCTGGGAATCTATGGCGAGGGCGACGAGAAGCTCGCCAACGTGATCGTCGACCCGATCAAGGACCGGCACGGCCGCAGCATCCTGACGGTGCGCGACCAGAACACCTTCGCCGAGAAGCTCCGGCAGAAGCGCCTGATCACGCTGTGTCACCTGTGGTTGATCCACCGGTTCAAAGCCGCCGCGGTGCACTACGTGACACCAACCCAAGACAACCTCTATCTGACCGAGAAGATGAAGGAGCACGGCATCTTCGCCAGCGTCAACCAGGAGGTCGGCGAGATCATCGTCGCGGATGTCAACCAGCCGCGCATCGACGAACTGCTGGCCTCCGACGGAGTGGCGCTGGGCAAGCTGATCGATAAGCGGGACTAACCGCGGATGCCGGCAATGGTGTCGGCCAACGTCTCCCGCGGGGTTCGGAACACGATGCCGAGGTCTCTTTCGGCAGGGCTGTCGTCGGATTCGGGCATCTGGGTGTAGTACTGCATCCCGGCCTCGGTGAACGGGGTCGAGATCGGCAGCACCTGCTCGACTTGATCCAAGACGCGGCCGGCCCAGCGCAACGCGATGTCCGGTACCGGCAACGCGACCATCGGCGAACCCGACAGCTCCTGAAGCAGGCTCGCCAACTCTCCCGGCGGTACCCGCTGTCCACCGGCCATGTAGCGGCGCGGGCCACGGCCCGGCTCCAGCAGCGCGAGATGCATCGCCGCGAGGTCACGAACGTCGATCACCATCCAGGCGCTGTCACGCCCGGGGATGACGTGCATCTGCAGCGCCGCGCGTACTCCTTCGCCGGCCTCCCCCAGCCGGTCACCGACCGGAGGACCGAGCACCATGCCCGGATAGGTGATGTTGACGGGGGCGCCGGCGTCCTGCAGGCCGCGCGCATAGAGCTCCTCCCGGGCTTTGGACTGTCCGTAGCCGTCGGCGCCCCCGGCCACCGGCAGGTCAGCCCGCAACATCGTCAGTCCCGGGTGAAACAGCGCAGTGAAGCTGGAGACGTGAATGATCGGGTCCAGCCCCAGCTCAACCGCTCCGCCGAGCACATGGTGGGCGCCGGCCGAGTTCGTGGCCAGCATCTGTGCCGTCTGACGTGGATCGGTGGCCACCACCGCGGCAGCGTGTACGACCGCATCGCAGCCGCGCAGTGCCTCTCGCACCGAGTCCGCGTCGGTGATGTCACCGACGACGTAGTCGGACACATCCACACCCAGCCGCTCCACGCTGCTGTGCAGGCCCGCAGGATTGCGGACCAGGAATCGTGGCTGGTGCCCGGCGTCGGCGATCGCCTTGGCGGTCCAGCCTCCGACGAATCCGGTGCCCCCGGTGATCAACACCCGCACACTCACCACATCCCTTCTACGGCCGTCGGCCCGATCCCGTTGTGGTCAGGTCCGTTTCGGAAGCTGTCCCGCGATCAGCGGTGCGATCCTGTCAGCCATATAGGCGTGCCCGGCATCGGTCGGGTGCACACCATCGGGGCCGATCAGCTGCGGTTGGCCCACGAACCACCGCTCGGCGAGGGGATCGACGAACTCCGCTCCCACCGCCCGCGCCTCGGCGCTGAGCAGATCACGGATCCGCCACACATTGCCCGGGACATCGTCGGTCGGCCACGGCGGTCCGATGACCAGCATCCGCGCGCCCGGCGCGGTTCGGCGAGCCAGGCCCAGGGTGTCGGCGATCAGGCGGCTCAACTGGCCCGGCTCGACGTCCTGGTCGTTGCGTGACCCGAAAAAAACCACCAGCGCGTCGTCGGGTTGCACTGCGCGATAGGTCAGATCCCCGAACAGACCGCCATGATTGCCGCGCACGCCGTAACCGGCACCACCTTCGGCGGCCACGTCAGCAGTGACGTAGACCCCGCGGCCGGCCAGGTTCTGCCACGCCCGCTCGGTCCAGTTCGCCGCTCCACGCCCGGTGTCCTCATATCCGGACGTGTAGGAGTCACCGATCACCGCGATCCGGTTCGGTGAGGCGCTCAGCGGGACAGTCTCGTAATGACGTGTGGATCCGGGTTCGCGTGACAGATAGGCGGTACCGGCGACGACTGCGACGACCCCGGCCATCATCGCGACGGTGAATGTCATCACCCGACTCACGGCATTACCTCCCCCAATCAGCTTCAGCGCAGAGTAGCCGGAACCGCGACCACCGGCTCGTCGAGGCGGGCCTCACTGGTGTCCGGCGAGTCCTCTACCGGTTCAACAGCTAACGGGTCTTCATCCGGTGTGACATCTGCAGACTCCGGCCGAGCGCCGATCATCTTGCGCATCCAGTGGCGACCGGGCTCCTCGACGCTGTGAAAGAGCAGGACCGAGAGCAACGTCGCCGCCACCAACAAGCCGCACACCATCCACTTCGCGCCGGTTGCCCCTTCGTCGAGCACGATCTCGAATTGCTGTGCGGCCCAGTTCCACGACGTATGCACCAGTTCGTGGACCATGTACAGGCAGAAGGAGATCTGCCCGCCGTAGACCATCACCCGGGTGGACAGCAGTGCCGGCAGGCTGCCGATGCCGATCGCCAATGCCATCACCAACGGTACGAACAGCACGTCCACCAGGCCGCCACTGTCGTACAACCCCGAGATGGGGTGGGCATCGAAGTAATAGAGGACACCGACCATGACGGCGATGAGCAGTGCGGAGAAGTATCCTGCGGCGCGACGCGTCGAATCGCTCGGACTGAGCTTGCGCACCGCGGCGCAGGCCAGCGCTCCGGCTGTGAACTGCATGACGATGCGCGGCAACCAACTCCACGGTGTGTAGAACTGGCCGGTCGCCAGCAGCAACAGCAACGGCGGCAGCGAGGCGATGATCGCTAGGACGGCCAGGGCGCGCGCCGAGGTCACCCGCATCATCCGGTAGACCGCCAGCACCAGGACACCGAACAGCAGGTAGGCCAGCCACTCGGCGCTGATGGACCAGGCCGGCCCATCCCAGCTCGACCCGTCGAAAAACGGCTCGAACCACAGCTGCACCAGTAGCACCTGACGGACATAACTGATCGCGGTGATCCTGCTCAGGTCCTCGGTGGGGACGTGCCCCACATGCAAGGTGAAAATCACCCACAGCAGTGCCAAATGCATGGTGACCAGATAGATCGGCCAGACCCGGGCCAGCCGAAGCCACAGGAAATGCACGGTGGCGCGCGCGGAAAACGCCTCGCCCATGCGTTCCAGATAGTTCCAGGTCAGCACGAAACCACTGAGAATGAAGAACAGGTCGACGCCCTGGGCGCCTCGGTCCAGCACCGGGGCGAGCGCGTCACTCAGCGACGGCGACGCCAGACGCACAAGAGGCCGAAAGTGGAACAACACCACCCAGACCGCGGCGATGATGCGAAGCCCGGTCAGAGCCTTGATCTCTCCGCTGCGCACAACACTCTTTCGCCGGTGGGCTCCGCATGTACTGGCTGCCTCGGGTGTGGGCCCACCGGGACGGCCTGGCGTCGGCAACCGCAACCCGGTGGCCGACAGCCATCGAAGACTAGCAGCGGGATTGCCGGGGTTGAAGCAATCGGCCGGGCACGTCGGCGACGAGGCGGGCAGGGCCGTTGTGAATACTGTAGCGATGCCAGACGACTATCAGGTAGGACGCGGAATCGCCGACATCACCGGCGAGCCGGCCGAATGCGGAATGCTGGGTTACGGCGTGGCCTCGCAGCAAACCGATGGCGTACACAATCGGTTGCGGGCGCGGGCATTCGTCTTCGTACACGAAGGCCCGGCCACGGCGGCGTCCCGGCTGTTGCTGGTGGTCGCCGAGGTGCCGCTGCTGTTGGAGAGCGTGCATCACGAAGTCCTCGGCCGCCTTGCCGCTTCCTACGGCGAGCTGTACACGTTCCGCAACGTGATGCTCACGGCGACGCACACCCACAGCGGCCCCGGGGGCTACTGCGACCACCGGCTTTACAACTCCAACACGAACGGGTTCCGGCAGCAGACCTTCGACGCCATCGTCGATGGGATCTGTGAAGCCGTCGCGGCGGCGCATGCCGACCTGGCGCCCGCCAGCTTGAGCCTGGCCGTGGGCCGGCTGCATGACGCCAGCTGCAACCGTTCGCCGTCGTCGTTCGCCCGCAACCCCGAGGCCGACCGCGCACACTTCCCCGACAAGATCGATCCGCAGACCACGTTGCTGCGTATCGAACGTGACGGCAACCTGGTCGGGTCGGTGAACTGGTTCGCCACGCACGGCACCTCCATGACCAACCGCAACACGTTGATCAGCGGCGACAACAAAGGCTTCGCGGCCTATCAGTGCGAGCGCCTCGACCACGGTGTCGACTACCTGGCCTCCACGCCACAGGAGTTCATCGCGGCCTTCGCGCAGACCAACTCCGGGGATATGTCGCCCAATACCGGCCAGCGGCCGGGCAGCGGACCCACCGACGACGAGTTCGAGAACACCCGGATCATCGGTGGCCGTCAGGCCGTCGCTGCCACCGAGCTGACCCTGGGTCACGGCACCGACGTCACCGGCGGTCTGGACGCCCGAACCACCTACGTCGACCTGACCGATTTTGAGGTCCGGCCCGAATTCACCGGTGATGGCCGGACTCATCGCACCGGCCCTGCGATCGCCGGTGCTTCATGCGTGGCCGGCACCGACGAAGGGGCCGGCCCGTTGTACCCGATGTTCAAACAGGGCCGGAACCGGTTTTTCGACGGGCTGGTCGCCAACACGGTCTACCGCCTCTCGCCGCGCATGCGTGACTCGCAGGCCCCCAAGGGTGCGGTGGGTCCGGGTACTCGGCTGAACAAGGCACTGTCGATGCTGATGCCGGAGGGCGGCCCCGTTCAGCTGCTGCGGATCGGTCAGCTGTATCTGATCGGCATTCCTGCCGAGGTGACGATCGTGGCGGGTCTTCGGTTGCGCCGCACGGTGGCAGACATCGTCGGCGCGGAGCTGCGCGACGTCCTGGTGGCCGGTTACAGCAACGGCTATCTGCACTACGTCACCACGCCGGAGGAATACGACGAGCAGCGCTACGAGGGTGGCAGCACCCTGTTCGGCCGCTGGGAGCTGCCGGCCCTGCAGCAGGTGGTCTCGGAGTTGGCCACCGCGATGCGGGACCAACGTCCAGTACCCGAGGGGCAGCGTCCCGCCGAACCGTCCCGCCGACGGCGGTCGCGGCGCCGGGTGAAGCCGGATGCGTTGACCGCCGGCCAGCGCTACGGCGACGTCCTCCAAGCCCCGCTGCCGCAGTACCAGGCGGGCTCCACAGTGTCGGCGGAGTTCGTCGGCGCCTACCCGAACAACGACCTGCACCGCGGCGGCACCTACGTGCGGGTGGAGCGGGAGACGCCCGAGGGCTGGCAGACCGTGGCCGACGACAGCGACTGGTCCACGATGTTCCGCTGGCGGCGCGCCGGCCGGCGTGGGTCCACCGTCACCGTGAGCTGGACGGCTCCCGAGGACACCGCAGCGGGGCGCTACCGGCTGCGCTATGACGGCGACGCGCGTGACCGCGATGGGCGGATCAGTGCGTTCACCGGGGCAACCGAACCCTTCGATATCTCACCAAAGCGTTAATCGGTCGCCCAAGAGGCCTTAACTTCGCCGCATAACGTCGGAAACATCGAGGTCGGCTCACCTGCCGGCAACGATCGACATGGAAGGCGGGGGCTGGCATGGCAATCGACATCACCACACGGGGGACAGCTCGGATCAATCCCATTGTCGAGTTCGGCGGCGCGCAGATTCGGGCGCAGTACCGTCAGCTCGCGACGGTGATCACGGTTCGGGGACGGATCGACGCCACCAACGTGGACCAGCTCAGTGAGCACGCTCGCCGGTTCGTCCTCGCCAAGGAACCGCTGGTGCTGGACCTGAGCGGGGTCACCTCGTTCGCCGCCGCGGGGATCTGGCTGCTGTGCGTGCTCGACGGTGACTGCCATGCCGCGGGCGTGGATTGGACGCTGATCGAAAGCGCGTCCGTCCACGAACTGCTCGGCGACTTCGACGAGGACGCCATGTTTCCGACCTCGCTGTCGGTGGACCAGGCGCTGCACGCTCTTGCCGACGGCAATGACCAGCGCCGCCAGATGCTCCTGCCACTGATCAAGAAGTCGGCCTGAGATAGATCGGAGCCTCGCCACCGCCCTGCGCTGGTGGCCGCCGGTCGGAGTGCTGGCGACATTGGCACTGGGCTGGGCGGTAGGCCGCGGCTCGACCTCGATCGACAATTGGTTCAGTCGCGCCGCCGTCACCCTGGTCGGCGAGCAGCCCCGTTGGCTGTTGGTCTTCACCAGCGGTTGGCTGGTGTTGGGGGTGACGGTGGCGTGTCTGGCGGTGGCCCTGGCGCGCAGGCGCTGGGCTCTGGCGGCCGCGGTGCTGGCCTGCCCGTTGGCCGTCACGGTGATCACGATGGCGCTCAAGCTTCTGTTCGATCGGCGCAATGGGCCCTACGTCGAATACCCCAGTGGCCACACCGCGCTACTGGTCGCGGTGCTGGGAATGATGGTGGTGGTCGCAGCCCGGCTCTGGGTGGTGGCGGCGGCCACACTGGTGAGTCTGTTGGGCATGCTCGGACTGGTGGCCTGCGGCTACCACTTCCTCACCGACACGGTCGGTGCGGCGATGCTCGCCACCGCGCTGGTGTGTGGAACGGCTCGGTTAACGTCTGCGCTGTGATCGTGCTGCTGCCCCCGTCGGAGACCAAACGCGCCGGGGGCGACGGCCCGCCGTTGCAACTGGATGCGTTGACCGCACCGGAACTCACCGGGCTGCGCGCCGAACTGGTGGCCGAGTTAGTCGGCTTGGCCGCCGACCCAGAGGCCAGCCGTGCCGCGCTGGGTCTGTCGGCCGCCCAGGACGGTGAGATCGAGCGCAACGCGGCGCTGTACACCGCGCCCACCGCGCCGGCGATCCATCGCTACACCGGCGTGCTGTATGAAGCATTGGACGTCGACTCGCTGCGTGGAGCATCAGCGGCTCGGGCCGGCGCCCGCCTGGCGGTGGGCTCGGCCCTGTTCGGCCTGCTGCGGGCCACCGATCCGGTCCCCGCCTATCGCCTCTCGGCGACCTCGAAGCTGCCCGGCCGACCGGGATTGGCACGGCGCTGGCGGCCGGTGCTGGAACCGGTGCTGGCCGAGATCGCCGAATCCGAACTGGTCGTCGACCTGAGGTCGGGATCCTATGCCGCGCTGGCCCCGATCCCCGGCTCTGTCAGCGTCGACGTGGTTGCCGAGCACGCCGACGGCCGGCGAGTGTCGGTGAGCCACTTCAACAAGGCGCACAAGGGACGACTGGCTCGGGTCCTGGCCAGCACCCGGGCCGAACCCGGCGACGCCGCGGCGGTGGCGGCCATAGCGCGGCGGGCCGGCATGCGGGTCGAGCGCGACGACCGGCGGTTGACGATCGTGGTCGACGCCTGACACGCCACAATGGGCTGATGCGAAGTCTGCGAGTGCTGACAGTGGTGGCGGCGCTGCTCTCCGGCGCCTCGGGTGCCGCGGCCGCGGCACCGGGATCAGACGTACCGGCGCTGTCGGAGGCGGCGCGCGCGGCGGGATTCGTCGACGTGCGCAGCGCGGTTCCGGACGCGTTCATCGACTTGCGCTATGCCACCGCGAACAACTTTGTCGGCCAACAGCTCTACCCTGCCGATGCCCGCTGTCTGGTGCATGAGTCGATGGTCCCGGGACTGACGGCGGCCGCCGCGGCGCTGCGCAGTCGCGGCCGGAAGCTGGTGTTCTGGGACTGCTACCGTCCGCACGCGGTGCAGGTTCGGATGTTCGAGGTGGTGCCGAACCCGACGTGGGTAGCGCGGCCGGGCTCCCTGGCCCGCAGTCACGAGACCGGGCGGTCGGTGGATGTGACGACCGCCGACGCGCAGGGACACCTTTCCGAGATGGGCACCGGTTTCGACGACTTCTCCCCCAGTGCAGCCGCATTCGCCGACGGGATCAGCGCCCGTGCCGCCGCCGAACGCGCGGCGCTGCGCGAGGCGATGAACGCCGGCGGACTGGCCACCTACTCCGGGGAATGGTGGCACTTCAACGGCCCCGGCGCCGATGTTGGGCGGCCGATTCCCCAGGTGCCGGTCAACTAGTCGGGGGCACCGCCAGGTGCCGTTCCACCGATTCGACCTTGGCGCTCATCGCGTCGATGGCGCCCTCGCGCCAATCGGCCTTGATGACCGTGCTGACCCGCGGCGACCGCGCCGCGACCGCTTCCACCGCCCGTTGCACCACGGCCATCGCCTCACCCCAGGTCTGGGCTTCAATAATGGTGAACATGGCGTCGGTGCGGTTGGGCAGGCCCGATTCCCGCACCACCCGGACCGCCTCGGCCACGATCTCACCGACACCCTCCCCCACGCCCAGCGGCGTCACCGAGAACGCGACCAATACCGACATGTGGCTCACCCCTCCCGTCAGGCATCACGGCGAGCCTACCTAGCATCGAGGGCGTGCGAGTTCTGGTGCAGCGCGTCTCGTCGGCCCGCGTCAGTGTCGACGGTCAGACCGTCGGTGCGATCGAACCCGACGGCCAGGGGCTGCTCGCCCTGGTCGGTGTGACCCACAGTGATGACTCGGATAAGGCGCAGCGGCTGGCCGAAAAGCTTTGGCAGTTACGTATTCTCGATGATCAGCGCTCGGCGGCAGACATCGGTGCGCCGATTCTCGTGGTCAGCCAGTTCACGCTGTACGCCGACACCGCAAAAGGGCGGCGGCCGTCCTGGAATGCCGCCGCTCCCGGAGCTGTCGCCGAGCCGCTGGTCGCCGAATTCGCCGAGGCACTGCGACGTTTGGGCGCGACGGTGGCGACCGGACAGTTCGGCGCGCATATGCAGGTGGAGCTGGTCAATGACGGCCCGGTGACGGTGCTGCTCGAGCTGTGAGCCGAAATCACGGTGCACCTGGCGCTATGGGCGCTACCGTGACCGCATGAATACAGCCGCCAAAGTCCGTTGCGGTGTTTACGCCGCGATCGCCGTTGCTGCGTTGGTCGCCACCTGGAGCCAGAATCTGGCCTACGACGGGGCAGACTTTCTTTCCCAGTTCCTGCCGGACACCGCGGTGACACCGGCGTCGCGCTCGATCACCGCCGACATCCTGCTGCTGTTCCTGGCCGCGGCGATCCTGATGGTGACCGAAGCCCGCAAGCACAACGTGCGATTCGTCTGGGCCTACATCGTGGGCGGCTTTCTCGTGGCGATCAGCGTGACGTTCCCGTTGTTTCTGATCGCCCGGGAACGCCGACTGGCCACCGAGGGTGTTGAGGGGCCCCGGTTGGGCGCTGTCGACATCGTGCTGCTCAGCGTGGTCACGGTGGTGCTGGCCGGATTTACCGTGTGGGTCGATACCCGGTAGCCGCTGGGCGACGCCAGCAGCCTGTCGACTCCTATCACGTTGCGCGCGTAGGGCATTCGTTACACTAGGACGGCGGTGGCACCGTCAGCTCGGCGTTGGCTATGAGGCAGGGGCATTGGAAGACCCGCCCGTATCAGGCGTTCAAGGTCAGTATTTGGAATCGGCGGCCGTACTCGATCTTCTACGATTTCGACCTCGGCACCCGCTGTCTGTTTGAGATCGACGGCTTGCTTTACACCGACCAAGTCAGCGCGGTCCGCATGTACTACGACGAGTCCACCCCGAAAACGTTCGACATCACCATCGGCACCGGTGGTGACATGGAAGATCCCCTGGGGCAAGTGGTGCGCACCATCCAAACAATGTGGAACGCCATCGGCACCATATTCGGCAGCAACGACTTATTCTAGGGGACGCCGGGCGGCACATATGTACAGGTCGAGTCGGTGACCTCTACGCCACCGAACGAGAACGGCACAAGGTGTTGGACGCATTCATCCCGGCCACCGTCGGCGTAGGTGCACGTGGAGTGGACTTCCACATAAAACCCCCCCGTATACGCGCAGTGCATGTTCATCTTGTTCATGCATGCGTTATAAGCAGCCACCTCGTTCGCTAACGCCGTGCACGCTCCGTCGGCGTGAGCTGGCGCCGGTGCGGCGATAAATAACGCGGCCGGCGCCACGGCAAGTAGGGCTTTGCTCCACCTAATGCGTTTCCTTCGCTGGCTGCCGCTTGCTTGCATCACGCGCGTCACTGCGTTCCTTTCGTCCTATTGCCGAGTGAGGGGGGTTGATGCAGCCGCATATCGACGTCCACGGTCGGTTGGTCCTTCCCGAGATTCCCGAGCCGGGCTCGGATGCCCACCCGCTCGACAAGGCCATGTGGGCCATTGCCGATGCCCTGAACTGCCGAGTATCGCCCGAGGGCACCATTTATGACCTGCGGTTTGTCAACATACCGGTGATCGCACGGCACCTTGACCGCGCCGGAATCGGTCCCGTTGCTGGTCAGGCTGCTATCCGGCCGGTTGATGCTCCGGGCGGCTACCGGCAATGGGTCGACATCGACGCGCCCGATCCCACATCCGTCGACCTGGACAACACGTCTCTGTCTGACCTGGACCCCGATTACCCGCGGGTCCGGGCATTGCTCGCCGAACACTTCGGCGGAGCCGACTTTGCACCACCACCGCCACCCGACGGGTGGCGGATCCGACCGTCCATCAAACTCGCAGAGGACTATCACTGATGACTGCACCCGTGCCCGCCAAGACAGGCGACGTCGTTCACCTGTTCAACACCCTGCTCTCGGCAGCGTGGTACGGGGTCGTCTGCGATGAAGACACCCGCAGATGATGTCGGCCACCCTGGAAGCCGTCCAAGGCGACGCGGTGCTGACCACCCCGGTCCTGGTTGGCCGGCAAGGTGAACCGGGCAAGAACGCGCCGATCGTCGAGCTGGAATTCATCGATGGCTTGGAGACCTTCGAGGACGCCACCACGCTGCTGCCCAACTGGGACGAGTCGATGATCAACCACGGGGTCTGGCTGGTCGACGACAAGGACAATCCCACCAAGTCCCTGGTCCACATCTGGGACGGCATCAAATGGCACCGACCCTCTCGATCTCCGACAACAGGGCTCGGGCCCTAAGTAAGCGCCGTAGAACACTTCCCCTGGATTCCCAGCACCAGCGGACACATCAGAGCTGTTCGAGCCGATATCCCAAGCGCGACCGGAAGATTCGATTCTCGGTCAACGGCTACCAGCCACCTGCCGTCGCGGATGCGCTCCTTCAGCACGTTCCAGCCGTGGCCACGTTTATCCCCAATTGGCGATCCTGCTAACAGGTTCTGGCCGACCACCTTTTCTGTCGGTGGGTCGAACTATTGTTCGATGTATGGGTAGGGATGCCATCGCGGATCGGGACACCGTCCTGGGGTGCCTGGACGCGATCGAGGCCGCCTATGACCAGCTTGAGCAGTGCTCACTGGACGCCCTGAGTGCCGAGGAGTTGGTGGCAGTGCTGGCCCGCCGGGAAGCGTTGGCGTGGCGGGCACCGGTGGTCGATCACCGGATCCTGGCCCGGCTGGTCACCGAAGGCGATCCCGGCGCCTTGGGGGCGCCCTCGCTGACCAAGGCATTGGCCGAGCGGTTGCGGATCAGCAGCGCCAACGCGCGCCGTCGGATCGCAGATGCCGCTGATCTGGGCCCCCGCTCCGCCATGACGGGGGAACCCTTGGAGCCGGTGTTGCCGGAACTGGCCGCTGCGCAGGCGCAGGGTCGGATCGGGCCGGAGCATGTGGCGATCGCACGCAAAGCCCTGACCAAGATCCCGACCACGGTCGGCGCTGCCTATCGCCAGCGGGCGGAGCGTGACCTCGCGGTGCTGGCGAGCCAATTCGGGCCGGAAACCTTCCAGCGCCTGGCCGAACATCTGGTGGCCGTCCTGGACCCAGACGGCGATTTCACCGACCGGGAACGCCTGGCCCGGCGCGGGCTGCGCCTCGGCCGGCAAGGCATCGACGGGATGAGTTCACTGTCGGGGCAGATCACCCCGGAGCTGCGCGCCACCCTGGAACCGATCCTGGCCAAACTCGCCGCACCCGGAATGTGCAACGCCGCCGACGAAAAGCCCTGCGTCAGCGGCACCCCATCACAGGAACAGATCCAGCGTGATGATCGCCGACCCGATCAGCGCACCCACGACGCCCTACTGGCCGCTTGCCGCGCAGTACTCGCCTGCGGCGACCTCGGCCAACTCAACGGGCTACCGGTAACCGTCATCATCTCGACCACCCTGGCCGAACTCCACGCTGCAGCCGGCCACGCACCGGTAACCGGCTCCGACGCCACCGGCAAAGCCCACACCGCCGGAGGGTCACTGTTGCCGATGACCGATCTGTTGCGGATGGCCGAGCACGCCCATCACTACTTGAGCGTGTTCGATGGCCGGGGCCGGGCACTCTGGCTAGGCCGTAGCAAACGGCTCGCCTCGGCGGATCAGCGCATCGTGCTCCATGCCCGAGATCGCGGCTGTACGAGACCCGGCTGCACGGTATCGGGGTATTTGTCGCAGGCGCACCATCTCGAACAGGATTGGGCCCGCAACGGCAAGACCGACGTCGACGCCCTGGCGTTGGCCTGTGCACCCGATAACCGAATGGCCACCGAGCAAGGCTGGACCACGACCCTCGGACACGACGGCCGCGTCGTATGGACTCCCCCGCCGAAACTTGAACGCGGCCAACCCCGAACCAATCCTTTTCACTTCATCGAAGCCGTGATGGACTTCCACGCCCGGCCTGCCCCACCACGCGACGGGGAGGGCGACAGTCCCGAGGAAGAACCTGCGCCCCTGGACTGTTGGCCCGAAGCCGGGTAACCGCAGCGCGCTAGCGAGTTCTCGGCGGCGCGGGCAACCCGCTCGCCGAGACCGGCGGCAGATAGACCCCTACCAGGCTGCGGTGCCACCAGGCTCGATCCCGCCGCCACTCAGCCCAGGTGGTGAAGCGGTAGTCGTAGAGCAGTATGCGCACGAAGTGCGGTGGACTGTCGGGAAACGGGTTGTGGCCCAACAGTCGTAGCGTGTCCCGGTCATTGCGCAGCAGTCGTTGCACGAGTGCGTCGCGCCACGGCAGCATGAATCGAGGTGACAATGCGGCGAACCACATCATCCAGTCCAGCCGCAGGTGATACGGGGCCCACTGACGGGGAAGACGTTTCACCGCAACGGGTTTGCCCTTGAACTGGTACTCCCGCCACGACGTTCGCTCGGTCAGTTCGGCATCCGACGTCCCCTCGATCACCAGTTCGCGCCGGGAACGACCCACGGTGCCGAACGCGCCATAGCTGTTGACCAGATGAATCGGATTGAAGCTGATGTTCATGCGCTGACTACGCGAAGCCAGGTTGCGCACCGGCCAGTAGCTCAGCATCACCACCGCGGCGGCGAACACCATCCCCAGGGCGGTGAACCACACCGGAGATTGCGGCAGGTCCAAAGGCACCAGTTCCGAAGTCATTCCGGAAAAGCAGGATTGATCCAACGCACCGGCCGCCAAGACGATGGTGATCCAGTTCAGCCAGGCGAAATTGCCGGAGGCCACCAGCCACAGTTGGGTGACGATGATGATCCCCGCGGCGACCCCGGCGATGGGCTGCGGTGCGAACAGGCCGAAGGGCACTACCAGTTGGGCCACGTGGTTTCCCGCAGCCTCGACGCGGTGCAGTGGTCGGGGCAGGTGGTGGAAGAACCAGCTCAACGGCCCAGGCATGGGCTGGGTCTCGTGGTGGTAGTACAGGCAGGTCAGGTCACGCCAACAGGAATCGCCGCGCAACTTGATCAGCCCGGCCCCGAACTCGATCCGGAACAGCAGCCAGCGCGACAGCCACATGATCAGCACCGGCGGGCCAACGTGGCCATTGCCCAAGAACACGGCCAGCAGGCCGCATTCCAGCAAAATCGACTCCCAGCCGAAGCCGTACCAGATCTGGCCGACGTTGACGATCGACAGGTAGAGCACCCACAGCAGCAGCCAGGTCGCCATCACCGCCCACAGCGGTACCAGCTCGCCGGCGCCTACGACCAGCGCCGCGGCCAGGACTGCCCCCAGCCAGCACACCGAGGCGAAGAATCGATCCGAATAGTGCAGATGAAAGATGCTGGGGGCCAGACGAAACGGGCGCCGACGCACATACGACGGCACCGGCAACATGCCCTGCCCGCCGATCAGCGCGCGGAACTGCCGCGCCGAGGCGACAAACGCGATGGCATAGATGACCGCGATCCCGCGCTCGAGCACCGTTCGGCCGACCCAATACCCCGAACCACTCAGCCATGCCCACTGTGTGCTCACACCTGCAACTCCTCGGTGTGATGTTCATACCACCGGCAGCCGCGGGAATCAGTCGGTTGACAGTGCCCGGTACAGCAGATGCATGGCCACCGTGGTCGAGCGCTCCCGCACGTCCGTGCGATCCCCCGGCAACCGGGTGGTCCGCGTGACCATCCGGCCGTCGGCCAGCGCCACACAGAAGCACACCGTTCCCACCGGCTTATCCGGCGTTGCGCCACCGGGCCCGGCAATACCGGTGATGGAGACGGCGGTGTCGGCCCCGAAACGGCGCAGCGCCCCGATCGCCATCGCTTCGGCCACCGGTTCGGACACCGCGCCGTGTTCGGCTATCAGGGCCGCATCGACACCGAGCAACTCCACTTTTGCCTCGTTGGAGTAGGACACCACCCCGCCGGCAAGGTAGCGCGAGGCGCCCGGCGGGTCGGCCAAACGCCCCGCCAGCAGGCCGGCTGTGCAGGACTCGGCGGTCGCGATCTGCCGGCCGGTCAGCAAGTCGGCCACCAGATCGTCGATTCGGGAACCGTCCTCGGAGAAGATCGCCCGTGCATGTCGCTGGCGTAGTACGGCCAGCAGCTGGTCGTAGGCGTCCGCGGCGTCGGGCTCATACCGCGTGACGATCTCCAGTTCGCCGCGACGCAGGCAGGTGGTGATCTCGAGCCGGTGGAAGTCACCGATCACCTGCTGCGCCTGGCGCAGCGTGTCGGCCAAGCCGGATTCGGGCAACCCGAACATGCGGATCATCTGCTGCTGGTAGTGCGTTCGGCCAGCCAACGCCTCCTGGACCGCGGCGGTCTCGACTGCCTTGAGCCACATCGGTTGCAGCTCGCGCGGCGGCCCCGGCAACACCACGACGGTCGGAGTGCCCGGCACCACGACGCCCGGCGCGGTGCCCACCGGATCCAGGATCGTCGCGCCGACCGGAACCATGGCCTGCTTGCGATTGGCCGCCAGCACCGTCTCGAGATCCGGAGCATCAGGACCCGAGTACCGCGCCAACATCGGTGCGATGATGTCGGCGATCCGCGACTCCAGCTCGGTATCGAGAACGATGTCCCGGCCGCAGAACCGGGCGACGGTGTCGACCGTCAGATCGTCGGCCGTCGGCCCCAGGCCGCCGCTGGTGATGATCAGGTCAACACCCTCGGCGGCCAGGAACCGCAGCTGGCTCTCGATGTCCTTGGGACGGTCACCACAGATCGTGATGTGCGCCAACTCAACTCCCAGTTCGAGGAGCCGGTCGGCCAACCACGGTCCATTACGGTCGGCCACACGTCCGGTGAGTACCTCGGTACCGGTGACGACGATTCCTGCGCGTGCGCTCACCGGTCCGAGATTACGCAGTCAGCGTCAGGGCAAGCCCGGAATCAGCATGACCTCCATCGGCGACACCGGTGCGACCGGAACCGTCGGCAGGTAGCCGCTCGGCGCCAGCGCCGTCGTCGCCGCGGGAACCGGCGCCGGGCCACCGAAGTTCGGCAGCGGGAACGGCAGCACCGAACTCAGGCTCGCCGGGAGGTTGCCCAGGCCGGGCAGGCCGGTGGCCGCGGCCTGCTGTTGGGGCAGCGCGCTCGGCGACGGCGGGACGTTGAAGGTGGCGGTCGCCAGCGGCGCCTGTCCGGGTGCCGCGGGCGGGGCCAACGTGGTACCGCTGAGCGCCGAGGTGGTGGTCTGCAGCAGCTGCTGCGGGAGGTTCGCCGTAGACGCCACCATCTGCTCGACCACGCCGGACAGGCCCGGGTTGATCGGCACGGTGTCGGCGTTGGCGGTGGCGCTGGACGCCAGCGCTCCCAGGAACAGTCCGGCGGCGGCACCGGCTGCGACGGTCAGGTACGTACGGATTCGTGACATGGCTTCTCCCCAATCCCGATAACAAGGTCGGGACTGAAGTTATCCGTGTGAAAACTGATGCCTGTGTGACACGAGGGGCGTTTATGCAACCGTTGCGAACCGGAGCCGCAGCAGTTACCGAGCCGGTCTCAGCGCGCCAACCAGCCCAGAGTCTTGGGCAGTTCGGTGGTGTAGGTCAGCAGAATCGAGTCCTCATAGTGGGCTCCACCATTGAGGGTGCTGCTGTCCCGCCAGATCGCGTGGACGTGGTAGATCCCACGGCTGTAGATATCGACACGTTCGCGCTGGGTACGCCGCCAGCCGTGCTGCTCCGCGGTCTCCGACAGGGTTGCCCGCACATCGGTCGCGGTGTTCTCACTGGTCTCGGTGCTCACTGCGCCGACCTTTCCATCCATAGTCCGACCACGCTATCAGCTGCCGACCACGTCACCGTGTCACGCGGCGCGTGATCACTGCGTCTTATCCGGGCCGGCCGTACCATCGACGGCGATGGCTGCCGTTCCGAGCGATCTGATCGCCGATGTCGCCAACGCCGACCCGGGCCCCCGGGTCGGCGCTTTCTTCGACCTGGACGGCACGCTGGTGGCGGGATTCACGGCCACCGCGCATGCCGGTGACCGGATCCGCCGGCGTCAGGCCCGTGCCGGCGAAGTGCTCGGCGTTGTCGAGGCGGCCGTGCGGTACCGACTGGGACGCATGCAGTTCGAACGACTCCTGGTTCGAGCCGCGGGATACCTGCGCGGCGAGTCCATCCGGGAACTCGAACAGGTGGGCGCCCGCCTGTTCGACGACCACATCACCGGACGGATCTATCCGCACATGCACGAGATCGTGCGCGCCCATCAACGGCGTGGTCACACCGTGGTGCTCAGTTCCTCGGCACTGACCATCCACGCCGCCCCGGTCGCCCGCTTTCTGGGGATCGAGCAGGTGCTGTGCAACCGCTTCGAACTGGACGCATCGGGTCTCCTGACCGGCGACATCGTCAAGCCCGTGGTGTGGGGTCCCCAGAAGGCGAGCACGGTGCAGCGGTTCTGCGCGGAAAACGACGTCGACCTCACCGCCAGCTTCTTTTACGCCGACGGCGACGAGGACGCCGCGTTGATGTCCCTGGTGGGCCGGCCTCGACCGGTCAATCCACGTCCGCGGCTGGCGGCCTTGGCCGCCGCCCACGGCTGGCCGGTGCTGCGGGTCACCGCCCCCGGCACAGGCGGCGGCCGATCCTTGCGCAGCGTCGCGGGTTTCGGGGCGGCGCTGCTGCGCGCGGTCTCCACCCGCTGAGCTGCCCGATGCTCCAAGACACGATTGGCGGTAGTGTTAGGTTTTACCAGCCCACCTAGGCCTGACTGGCCTCGTGACGCCGCGTCTGGTACTTAATTAGAACACGTTCCACTTCAATCAACCGGCCCCGTTTAAGGAGTAGGTCATGCACACTCCCCTCTGCGACGAACTCGGCATCGAGTTCCCGATCTTCGCTTTTACCCACTGTCGCGACGTGGTCGTCGCGGTGAGTAAGGCCGGTGGATTCGGGGTGCTGGGCGCGGTGGGCTTCACGCCGGAGCAGCTCGAGATCGAGCTGAAGTGGATCGACGAGAACATCGGCGACCACCCGTATGGCGTCGACATCGTCATCCCCAACAAGTACGAAGGCATGGACTCCGGCCAGTCGGCCGAGGACCTGGCCGAATCGCTGCGCAAGCTGGTACCGCAGCAGCACCTCGACTTCGGCAAGAAACTGCTGGCCGACCACGGTGTGCCCGTCGAGAACGCCGACGAGGACAGCCTGCAACTCCTCGGCTGGACCGAGGCGACCGCCACCCCCCAGGTCGAGGTGGCGCTGCAGCACCCGAAGGTGACGATGATCGCCAACGCGCTGGGCACTCCCCCGGCCGACATGATCGCCCACATCCACGAGTCGGGCCGTAAGGTCGCCGCGTTGTGCGGCTCTGCCCGCCAAGCCCAGAAGCACGCTGCGGCCGGTGTGGACATCATCATCGCCCAGGGCGGCGAGGCCGGCGGCCACTGCGGCGACGTCGGCTCGATCGTGCTGTGGCCCGAGGTCGTCAAGGCAGTGGCACCGGTTCCCGTGCTGGCGGCAGGCGGCATCGGCAGCGGTCAGCAGATCGCGGCGGCGCTGGCACTGGGCGCGCAGGGTGCGTGGACCGGTTCGCAGTGGTTGATGGTCGAGGAGTCTTCGAACACCGAGGCCCAGCACGCCGCCTACATCAAGGCCGGCAGCCGCGACACTGTCCGCAGCCGCTCCTTCACCGGCAAGCCGGCCCGGATGCTGCGCAATGAGTGGACCGAGGCGTGGGAAGCGCCGGAGAACCCCAAGCCCCTGGGCATGCCGCTGCAGTACATGGTCTCCGGCATGGCCGTGCGCGCCACGAACAAGTACCCCAACGAGACCGTGGATGTCGCATTCAACCCGGTCGGTCAGGTCGTCGGGCAGTTCACCAAGGTGGAGAAGACCGCGACCGTCATCGAGCGGTGGGTTCAGGAGTACCTCGAGGCCACCGGCACCCTCGAAGCGCTCAACGAGGCCTCGGGCGTCTAGATCGACCACCGCTGGAGCCCAGCGGTAACCAGAGCAGCTGCCACGGGTTCACCGTCGCGATCAGTCGCGGCGGTGAACCCGTTGCCGTCTGCAGAGCACCGCGAGTGGTGCGATCACCCGGGCTTCTCGTCGTGCCCGCCAAATTGTTTGCGCATCGCCGACAGCACCTTGGCGCCGAACTCGAACAGTTGGCGCGAGGCAAACCGCGAATAAAGTGCGGTGGTGAGCACCGGCGCCGGCACACCCTCATCGATCGCGGCGATCACGGTCCAGCGCCCTTCACCGGAATCGGAGACCCGACCGGCGAATTCGTCCAAGTCCGGCGACTTGTGCAAGGCGCTGGCGGTCAGGTCCAGCAGCCAGGAACCGATCACACTGCCCCGCCGCCAGACTTCGGCGACCTGCGCGACATCGATGTCGTAGCGATAGAACTCGGGATTAGCCAAGGGCGCGGTTTCGGCGTCACCGTGCTGGTCCTGCTTGCCGATGTCGGCGTGGTGCAAGATGTTCAGCCCCTCCGCGATCGAGGCCATCATCCCGTACTCAATACCGTTGTGAACCATCTTGACGAAGTGCCCGGCCCCCGTCGGGCCGCAGTACAGGTAGCCGTTCTCGGCCTGGGCGATCTCGCCCACGCGGCCCGGTGTGCGCGACGCCGTGTCCACTCCCGGCGCCACCGTGGCAAAGATCGGCTCGGCGTAGTCGAACGCGGCGCGATCTCCGCCGATCATCAGGCAGTATCCGCGTTCACGCCCCCACACACCGCCGCTCGTTCCGCAGTCAAGTAAGCGAATACCCTTGTCTGTCAAGGTCTTTGCGTGTTTGATGTCGTCCCGGTAGTAAGAGTTGCCGCCGTCGATCACGATGTCTCCGGCCGCCAGGACGCCGGCGAGCTCATCGATGACCCCGGTGGTGATATCACCGGCAGGCACCATCACCCACACCACGCGCGGGCTGGACAGCCGCGCCGCCAGCTCGGCCAGCGAGGACACCCCGGTGGTGCGGGGCTCGGCGGCAAGTGCGGTGACCGCGGCGGTGTCGTGGTCATAGACCACACACTCATGACCGCCGTCGACCAGCCGGCGAACCAGATTGGCGCCCATCCGGCCCAGACCGATCATTCCCAGTTGCATGGTGCGCTGCTCCTTACCGTGAGCGGCCGTCGTCCGCTCGAAACTAGCGCAGCTGCCTGGGCGAGAGCTGGCCGGCGAAAGCGCCGGACGCGGTCACCCGGGTCGGTCAGCCCACCTGGGCGATTCCCGGCGGGAAGTAGGGGCCGATGCCACCGGTGTAGATCCCGGGCTGCCAGCCGCGCGCCCCCAGGCACAGCAACGGCAGTCCGTCGGTTGACTGCGCGGCCGACTGCGGATTGGGGCAGGGCGAGCCGATTTCCTGAACGCCGTAGAGCGGGTAGGAGACCTGCCAGAACCCCGTTTCCTTGGCCGGGAATTGGTTGGCGATGAAGTGACAGGCCAGTGCCTGGCCGTTGGGGCCGTGCCCGTAGATGAAGCGCTCCCAGCTGAAGCAGGCGTCGCCCTGCCGTTGGCCATCGACCATGCCCGGCACGTCACCTGGGTAGGCAGCGGCGTCCGGTGCGGCGCTGATAGCTACTGCACCCGCGGCTCCCGCGATGAAAGCAGCTGCAGCTAGTTCACGAATCATTCTTCGCCCTCAGTCTGTCGTTCCAGGCCACCCGTCGGCGACGCGTCAGAGCCTAACGGGTGGCTGCGGCATGCCATCGCGAATCCATCGAAACCCCTCGCCACGCAGAGCGCTAGAGTGCCGCGGATGACCGCGACACAGGCGCAGCTCGACCCATCGCACGGCCAACTGCTGGTCAAAACGGGCGTGGCCGGGCGCGCATCGAAGATGGGCCATCGGCTCACGATCGTGATGGACCGCTGGGCGGCGGCGGTGACCTGGAACGGCACGCAACCCGCGGCCGTGGAGCTGACCGTCGAGGTGGACTCGCTGCGGGTGTTGCAGGGCGAAGGCGGCATGACCCCGTTGACGGCGCCCGAGAAGGCGCTGATCCGGGCCAATGCGCTCAAATGCCTCGACAGCTCCAAGCATCCGCTGATCCGATTCACCTCCACCGACATCGCGCCGACCGACCACGGTTATCGCCTGACCGGCGAGCTGGAGATCCACGGACGCACGCGACAGCACGTCATCACCGTCGAGGTGGCCGAGGACGGCGGCTCTTGGCGGGTGAGCGGCGACACCCAGGTGCGCCACAGCGACTTCGGTGTGCGGCGCTATTCGATGTTGATGGGGGCCATGCAGGTCGCCGACGAGGTGACGGTGTCCTTTGCCGGAACCGCCGCCGACGTGCCGGAGCCGGCCTGACTCAGCGGCCGGGCTGGCCGAAGATGTGGTCCCGGATGCGTTCCAGCTGGGATGAAACTCCCGCCGGCGCGGGAGCAACCAGCCCCGGGTCGTCCTCCGGCGCATCCCACAGCGAACCGAACTCGTCGGGTGTGTTCTCGGGCGTCTCCGCCGGGGGTGCCGTGACCGCCGGAGGCGGGGCCGGCGCTGGGGCGGCCGCCGACGGCGCGGCTGGGACGGCGACGCGGGCCACCGTCGCGCGATGGGGCGGCGGATCCGGGAGATCCCTGCTCGGGCCCAGTTGCAGGCTCAGCGCGGCGGCGACCGACGCCACCAAGGTCACCACTGCCCCCGCCAGCGCCAGGAGCGCCGCGACGTAGGACAGCGGCCGGGCCCGAAGTCGGCCGATGGCGCCCGCCCCCAAGCTCCCGGCAGGCGCATCACTGGGCGCTGCGGTCAATTCGGCATGCGGCGCCAGGGCCAGCGCCGCGCCACGGGCCAGCGCCTGCAATGCGCCGCCCTGAACAAAGACCGGCATCGACAGCGTGGACTCCAAACGGCGCCCGAGCCGGTCCATGCCGCGAACCGACCCGGCCACCATCACCGCGTCTGGTCGACGATCTCCCGCGCGCACGGCGTCACCAAGCCAGCCGACCACATCGTCGATACCGCTGATCGGGCAGGTGGTGACGAAAGTACTGGCGCCCCCGGCCGGGTCGGGCATCACCAGGGTGGCCACGTCGGTCTCGACGATGCAGACCGCGGGCCGCGATCCTCGTGAGCCGATGCCGGCGGCCAACGCTTCGGCAGCCTGGCTGTAGCGGACCGGAACCACGTGCTCGACGCCGGCATCTGCCAGCGTCTCCAACAGCAGAGCCACGCCGACTGCGGCATCATCGCTCCAGGTCACAGCAACCCCATGCAGTCGCTCGCCACGAGTGGCCAGCATGCTGCATACCTGGGCGGCAACCGCGCCGGCCTGCTCCGCCAACGCGGTCGCGTCGGATCCGGCGGGTCCGGCGGGTCCGTCGGCGACACGCACTTCTTCACCGTCAATTGTCGGGCAGCCGGGACCCCCGGAATCGGCGATCACCCAGCCGATGGTCGACGGTGTGATCGCGAGCCCTAGTACGGTGTCCAAAATCGCGTGCCCCAATCGTCCTGACCTGCGATTTCACCACCTCAGCTCGGGTATCTCGCCGCACCCGTAGACGGGACGGCAGGGCACCAGAACTGCGGGGGGACCGCACAAGGACAGTGTGGTTCTGTCGGCTTACCGGTGGCGAGCCTACGCGTGTCGTCACGCTTGTCCTAACCGGGTCTCGGGCGAAAATCGGGTATGCTATGGGACGAGTCGGATCCCGGACGGCCGCTGAAGTTCGCCAACGCGGCCGTTGCTGCGTGTGAGGGCCGATGCCGAAGTGGTGGCGCGTGGCGTCGCGATCGAGAGATTGAACGTTCCACAGCACGACGACAAGGGGCAGGAATGACAGATGTGACCAAGGGATTGCGCTGGGCACGCCGACTTTTGGTCGGCGCGGTGGCTGCTGCAGCGTTGCCGGGCCTGATCGGCCTGACAGGTGGCGAGGCGACCGCATCCGCGTTCTCCCGGCCGGGTCTGCCGGTCGAGTACCTGCAGGTGCCTTCGGCAGGTATGGGCCGTGACATCAAGGTCCAGTTCCAGCCTGGCGGCTCGGGCTCCCCGGGCCTGTACCTGCTCGACGGCATGCGTGCCCAGGACGACTACAACGGCTGGGACATCAACACCCCGGCATTCGAGTGGTACTACCAGTCGGGCATTTCGGTGATCATGCCGGTCGGTGGCCAGTCCAGCTTCTACAGCGACTGGTACAAGCCGGCCTGCGGCAAGGCGGGCTGCTCCACCTACAAGTGGGAGACCTTCCTGACCAGCGAGCTGCCGGCCTACCTGGCGTCGGAGTACGGCGTGAGCCAGAGCCGCAACGCCGCGGTCGGCCTGTCGATGGCCGGCGCCTCGGCTCTGACGCTGGCGATCTACCACCCCAACCAGTTCACCTACGCCGGTTCCCTGTCCGGCTACATCAACCCCTCCGACGGCAAGAGCTGGATCGGGTTGGCCATGGGTGACGCCGGCGGTTACAAGAAGGAAGACATGTGGGGTCCCGACAGTGACCCGGCATGGTTGCGCAACGACCCGACCATCAACGTCGACAAGCTGGTGGCCAACAACACCCGCCTGTGGGTCTACTGCGGTAACGGTCGCCCCAACGAACTGGGCGGCGACAACATCCCCGCGACGTTCCTTGAAGGCAACTTCATGATCGGCCAGAACAAGAAGTTCCAGGATCTCTACACCGCGGCCGGTGGCAACAACGCGATCTTCAACTTCCCCGACTACGGCACCCACAGCTGGGAGTACTGGGGCCAGCAGCTGCAGGCCATGAAGCCCGACCTGCAGAGCCACCTCGGCGCCAGCGGCGGCGGAAGCTGATCGCCTGACCCGAGCAGTTCGGTTCTAGTAGCTGGCCCCATCCCCTTCCGGGTGGGGCCAGTCACTTTTGCCACGAGGGGGTTACCCTGCTGTCGCGAACGTGATTGGATTGCCGGCATGCAGGGTTCTGCGACAGTCCATATGGCGGCTCCGGCCGAGCGGATCTGGGATCTGGTGGCCGACGTCCGCAACATCGGGAAATTCTCGCCGGAGACCTTCGAGGCCGAATGGCTCGATGGAGCCGACGGTCCAGCGGTGGGCGCTCGGTTTCGTGGGCATGTCCGGCGCAACGGAATCGGGCCGGTGTACTGGACCACCTGTCGGGTCACCGAATGCGAGCCGAATCGAGTGTTCGGTTTTGAGGTGCTGGCCGGTGATCGTGCGGTGAACCACTGGCGCTACGCGCTCACACCCACCGCAGACGGTACGGACGTCACCGAATCTTTCCGGCTGACCGAATCGTTCCTGACCAAGGTGTATTACTGGTTATTCGGCGGATTCTTGCGGCAGCGCAACAATATTCGGGATATGCGCCGAACCCTGGAACGAATCCGCGACGTCGCAGAACAGGCCTAGTCGATCAGTTCAGGCTGTCCGGGTCAGCCAACGGCACCAACAGGAACGACGGGGTGGGTCCACCCTGGTTGACGTGGTAGAGACCTCCCGCCAATGCCTCCCGTGCCGACGCGTTCGGCACCAAGTGCGGGAAGTCGTAGGTGGTCAACGTCAGTCGCAGACGGTGCCCCGGCGCCATCAGTGCCGCGGTGGGGAAGATCTCGATGTCGTAGCGGGTCAGCTCGCCGGGCTCCACCGGGCGCACCGCGGCTCGAGTGCTGATGTGATGCGGGCGCAGCACGGTGCCGTCCGGCAGATACCAGGTGCGGTCGGGGTCCAGCTCGCGGTGCGAACCGAGCAGTGCCCCCATGGTCAGCGGGCGGTTGACCCCGTCCGGTGTCACGTCGTCCAGGTGAGCGACCCACAATGTCTCGGTGGTGTCGGCCGTCGCGTGCACGTGCAGCGTGATCGGGCCGGCGAGCATGGTCGGTGAGTCGAACGCCTCGGTGGTGTAGGTCAACGCACCGCGTTGCGCCCGACGGTTGTCCTGGTCGTGTCGGGTGCGGCCGCCGGCAGCCGTGGTCGCGTAGCTGTTCAGCCCCAATGACCACTGCTCCAGGCTGCGCCCGGATACCGGGCCGCGCGAGCGGTAGGGCAAGGCTGCCAGGCTCGGCCTGGCGGGGGGGTCGGCGCTCAACAGCCCTGACGGTGCCAAGTACAGCCGGGTCGGCGTCGCTTCGGGGATCGGGTACTCGCGGGTGTGGTACCAACGGTGGTCGCCGATCGGCTGGAACGCAAGCGGTGGGCCGGAGATGGCCGCGGTCTCATCGTCTTTCAGCCAGTAGTCGAACCAGCGCATCTGCAGATCCTGCATACGCAGACCACCGAAGTCCGAGACGTGATACCAGGGGCCCATCAGGAGCCTGATCCGGTCCGTCAGGGGTTGCCCCGGTTGCATCGGGTCGCTCGCGGGTCGGCCGGTCGCGGCATTCTGCAACGCCGCGTAGTTCAGCGGCGCTCCCCGCTGGAAGGCGTCGTGCCAGCCACCGACCAGAAAGACGGCCACCTTATTGGCGGCGATCTGCGACAGCACCCGGTCGGGCCGCATGGTCTCCCACACCGAACCGTCATAGGCGGCGTCGCCGCCGCCGCGGGCTTCTGCGGTCAACGGTCCGAAGTAGCTGCGCTGGTCTTTGCCACGCTGGCGAACCGCGGCGAGTCCTCCCGCCCGGGGGCGGGCATGTCCGCCGGGGGTGACGAACTCCAACGCCGGGTTGATCAGGTTCAGCAGCGAGTAGATCGCACCGTAGCCGCGGACGGCAGGCAGGTGCAGAACGCCGCCCATGGTTGCGACGTCGCGGTAGAAGTCGTTGGCGGCCATGACCGGAAAGACGGCCTTCAGCGGCGAATCGGGGCCCACCGCCGCGGCGGTGAACAATTGGTTGATCGCCAGATAGGAGATTCCGAACATGCCTACGCGGCCATTGGAATTCGGCAGCGTCGACGCCCAGGTGACCAACTCGGCGCCGTCTCGGGCTTGGTCGGCGCTCAACATCGCGAAGGAACCACCGGATGCCCCGGTACCGCGAACATCGACCATCACCTCGATGTAGCCGCGCTTGATCAGCCGCGGGGTCGGACCGCCGCCGATCTGCGCGGCCGGGGGCGGCGCCAGTTTGCCGTAGGGCGTCAGCGCCAACAGCACGGGAAACGGCCCGTCGGCGGGCGCACCGGTCTCGGCGACCGTGGGGTAATGCACGTCGGCGCGCAGCACAACACCGTCGCTCATCTCCACGGCGACGTTGCGCCGTACCCCGACGCCGTAACGGGCCGGCCCGGCGGTCCACTCCGGGCTCAGCGGCGATGCACTCGGCTTGCGTTTCCGAGGGCCTGCGAATCGGCGCGCGGCGAATCCAGCGGCCCCAGCCCCAGCTGCAACTGCGGCCGCCCCGACCAACGCCCATCCGACCCGGCGCGGCCGTCCCGTGCGGGTCAAGCGCGGCTGGGCAGGGTAAGCGAGCAGGCCTGTCCGATGTCCAGGGTGCGCAACACTCGGCCCATACCGACCCACAGGGCACACGACAACGCGAGGTCGGCGAGCAGCTCGTCGGTGAAGTGCGGTGCGCACCGCGACCAGAAGTCCTCGTCGTCGCGCAGGCTGATGTGGTCGGTGGCGAAGCGGTGGGCGAACTCGGCGGCGAGCCGTTCCTGCGGGCTGTAACCAGGCCAGGTCCGCCACTCTGCCGCGTGCTCGTAGAGGTCCTCGCCGACCCCGGCCGCCGGACCATCTGCGTCGCGCGTGTTGACGCAGACGGTGCATTCGTTGTCGAAGGCGATGACCATGCGGGCCAGCTCTCGGGTACGCATCGGCAGGCGGCCCGCGTTGTAGACCGCGGCACTGAAACCACCGATACCTGCAGCCAGGTCAGGCGATTTGACCATCCAACCCATCACGTCGTCCGCGGCGAAACTCCCGATTCGGCTCATGGTTAGGGATACTAGCGGCGATCGCTAGGGCGGCGGAGCCGGTCGACGCGGATCGCCGCCATCAGGTTCGGCGGTCGTGGCGGTCACCCGTGGGCGGTGCTGGCGAACTCCGCGGACTCCCCCGCATCGTCGGGATCGATCAACGCTCGCCGCGCGATCCGCTCCAGCGCGGCCCCGACCTCGGCCCGATCCGGGCGGCCCTCGAAGCCGGGCGACCGGGCCAGCTTGTCGACCACCCAGTCCTGTACCAGCGACGACACGAACCCGACCTGACGCAGACCCGCGCGGGTGAGTCCCAGGTGATCGCCGTCGCGCAGCGCATAACCCTGTTCCACCAGCCGATCGACGGTGGGCTCGAGGATTTCGTAGGGCACCCGCAGGCGCGTGCCGATGTCGCTGAGCCGCGCGGTCCGAAACACCTGCGTGTAGCGGTAGATGCGCAGGACCGTCCACAGACCCGCGACGTCGAGCTGGCAGTCGGGGCGCAGCGCGATGGAACGCAGCCGCATCCCGGGCTCGTTGTGCAGGAGTCGACCGACCGCCTTCTCCAACAGCTCGTCGGAGGACGCGGTGGTGGGCATGCCGAACCCGTCACCGAGGTCGACCGCATTGTCGTGCAACTCCTTGAGCGGAACCTCGCGCAGAAACAGGGCCAGCACGAAGCCGAGCAGCGCGACCGGCGCGGCGCACAGGAACACCTGCCCGAGCGCGTCGGCGTAGGCCGCCACGATCGGTTCCGCCTGCTGGGGCGACAACCGGCGCACGGCCTCGGGCGAGTCGGCCGCACCGGCGGCCAGCCCAGCGCTGCGCAGCGCCGGGCCCAGCCGGTGGGCCAGGAAGTTCACGAACAGTGACCCGAATACGGCGGCACCGAACGAGCTGCCGATGGTCCGGAAGAACGTGACTCCGGATGTCGCTACACCGAGGTCGGCGAAACTGGACGTGTTCTGCACGACCAGGACGAGGACTTGCATCGACAGCCCGATCCCGGCGCCCAGGATGAGCAGGTAGACCGACTGAACCAGCGCCGGCGTGGCCGCGTCCATCTGCGACATCAACGCGAAGGCGATCGTCATCAGGGCCGTACCGACCACCGGGAAGATCTTGTAGCGGCCGGTGCGTCCGACCAGGGCGCCGCTGCCGGTGGAGGTCACCAGCATGCCCACCACCATGGGCAGCGTGCGCAGGCCGGACGTGATGGCCGAGACCCCGTCGACGTACTGCATGAAGGTGGGAAGGAAGGTGAGTGCACCCAGCATCGCGAAGCCCACGACGAACGCCAGGACGCAGCACACGGCGAACACCGGGTCGGCGAACAGCCGGGTCGGCAGGATGGGCGCCGCGGCCCGGCTTTCCACCCACACGAACACGGCGAGTGCGGCTGCCGAGCCGACGAACAGGCCGATAATCACCGCTGACCCCCAGGCGTAACGCGTGCCACCCCAGCTGGTGGCGAGCGTCAATCCGGTGGCGCCCGCGCCGATCAACACGATCCCGGCGTAGTCGATGACGGGTTTGGCGTGCCCCGCCAGGGCCGGGATCGCCACCCCGGCCACGACCAACACCACCACCGAGATCGGCAGATTGATCCAGAACGCCCACCGCCAGGTGAGGTAATCGGTGACGTAACCACCCAGCAGCGGTCCGATCACTGTGGTGACGCCGAAGACCGCGCCGAGCATGCCCTGGTAGCGGCCTCGGTCCCGCAGGGGGATCACTTGGCCGATGAGTGCGGCGGCGGTGACGGTGATCGCGCCACCGCCGAGACCTTGCAAGGCCCTGGACCCAACCAGCATTCCCATGGACGTGGCCATGCCGCACAACACCGAGCCGGCGACGAAGCACACCACCGCGGTTTGGAACACCCGCTTGCGGCCGAACAGGTCACCGAGTTTGCCGGCCAGGATCGTGGCGATGGTCGACATCAGCAGGTAGCTGGTGACGACCCAGGACTGATGGCCGGCGTTGCCCAGATCCGACACGATCGTGGGCAGGGCTGTCGCAACGATGGTCTGGTCCAGCGCGGCCATCAGTAGGCCGAAGACAATCGCCAGGAAGATCAGGTTGCGGCGGTGCGGGCTGACCGGCGCGGGTCGCACGTCGTCGGCGACCGGCGTTTCGGTCATACGCACCTTTCCTTCGACGGTGGCCGCTCGATCAGCGGTGGCGCCCCGCTGCGCCCGGCTCAGCCACTCACGAGGGCGGCCGGGCGACGCACTGCGCGGAATACAGCGCGTCGCCGAGCTTGTCCATCAGCTCCAGTTGGGTTTCCAGGTGATCGATGTGGGACTCCTCGTCGACGAGGATGGTCTCCAGAATCTTGGCGGTGGTGCTGTCCTGCTTGTCCCGGCACATGACGATGCCGGGCCGCAATCGGTTGAGCACGTCGATCTCCAGCGCCAGGTCGCTCTCGAACTGCTCGCGCAGGGTCTGCCCGATGCGCAGGGACCCGATCCGCTGGTAGTTCGGCAGGCCGCCGAGCATGAGAATCCGGTCGGTGACCGCCTCGGCGTGGCGCATCTCCTCCATCGACTCTTCACGGGTGTGCCCGGCCAGCTCGGTGAAACCCCAGTTGTCCTGCATCTTCGCGTGGAGGAAGTACTGGTTGATCGCGGTGAGCTCACTGGTCAGCTGGTCGTTGAGCAGCTTGAGAACCTCGGGGTCGCCTTGCATGATCTCTCCTCTGGTGTGAAGAACCTCGCATGCCGGCCGCGACGGGCGGAACAGTGATGATCGCCGTGACGCGCCGAATCTCAATCTAGTGCAGGCCACCGGCTACGGGGAGATGTTTACCCGGGTCTCGGCGCGTCGAATCGCCGCACCGCCTTCGGGCCTCCGGGCGATTTCCTGATCGCCGGCCGCTGCCAGACCCATGGAAGGTGCGCTTTACTTAGGTTAGACTCTACTAACATGAGACTCGCTTCGCCTGGCAATCGTGTCGGCATTTCGGGCGGCGGATTCTCGCAGGGCAATGATCCGCATTCGCTGGTGCTGGCGCTGGACTACCGCGTCGACGATGTCGACCGGACCTGGTCGCTGATCGAGCACGACCATTCCCCGCTGCGGGGTCTGGGCGCCCGCCATGCCGTGCTGTACACCTCGGAGTCAGAGCCCAACCGGGTCTTGGTCACGATCGGTCTGCGGCACCGGGCCTCGGTCAAGGAGTTGCTTCGCTCCCCCGCCGTTTTCGAGTGGTTCGACCGCTCGGGGGTCAACGATCTGCCGGCGATCTTCGCCGGTGAGGTTCGAGAAAAGATCAACCTGGCCCAGTCCGACTCCGAGCAGGGCGGTACGGAGGTGATCGTCGGTGCGGTTGCCACGGTGGCCGACCCCGCGGAACTGATGGCCAAGGTCCATGTCGGGCTCGACAGGTTCGCCGCCGCCGGGGTGCGCAAAGTGTGGGTCTATCAGGCAGTCGATGACGGACATGAGGTGATGACGCTGCTGGAATTCGACAGCGCGGCAAGTGCACAACGATTCAACGACCACCCGGACTCCGCCGCGGAGTGGATGGCGGGCAACGGCAGCGGCGGTTACCCCCGCCCCTTCGTCGGCAAGTTCGCCGCCGCTATCGACCTGATGGCGCCCGCGGGCGACGGCCGGTAGGGGCGGGCCATGTATGTATGCCTGTGTGTCGGAGCCACCAACCAGATGGTGTCCGATGCCGTCGCCGCCGGCGCCTGCACGTCGAAAGAGGTTGCCGCGATGTGCGGGGCGGGCGGAGATTGTGGCCGGTGCCGCTGCACCGTGCGGGACATCATCGAAGCCACCCTGGCCGCCAGACCCACTGTCGACAGCGATGCACTGCACCGCCTGGCACTCGACATCAGCCCGGTGGGATCACACTGACCCGCCGCCCCTGTGCCCGGTGAATTCGGCCAGCGCATCCGCGTTGGCCTGGGCGCCCAAGAGCTCGGCGAAGAAGGCATTCTCCCGTTCGACGGCAGCCAGCGTCTCGGCCCGCGTCGGCTCGACCATTGCGCTCTTGACCGCCATCAGGCTCGAAATAGGCCGAGAAGCAAGGACTTCCGCATGACGCCGGGCTTCGCTGTCAAGCTCGTCAGGCTCGCAGACCGCGAAGATCAAGCCCATCCGCAGCGCCTCCTCGGCGGTGATCCACTCCGAGGACATCAGCAGCCAGGCCGCGTTCTGCCGCCCCATCAACTGCGGCAGCAGATAGGACGACGCGGCTTCGGGCGCCACACCCAGACTGGTGAAGGGGCATTTCAGCCGGGCCGTCGATGACATGAAGGCCAGGTCCGCATAGCCCAGGATTGTGGTGCCGATCCCCAATCCCAGCCCATTGACCGCGCAGATCAGCGGCTTGGGGAATTGGCCGAGCGCGGTGATCAGGCCCCGGAAGCCATGCTTGCCCGGTACGAAATCCGGGTCGGTCACCATGGCCTGCATCTCGGCGAGATCGGTTCCGGCACTGAATGCGCGCCCCGCGCCGGTGAGCAGCACCACCGCGACCTCCGGGTCCGCCGCGGCCGCCAGCAACGCCTCGGCAAGGGCGTCATAGAGCGCTTCGTTGAACGCATTGAGCGACTCGGGCCGATTGAGCGTGCACGTCCGAACGCGGTTCTTGTCTTCGATCGTCAGGATCACCCGTGCAGCCTAAACGCCGAGCCTCCGCGTCGTGGCTGCCACGCAGCTCACCGCAGCGTGACCTGGTGGCCTGCAGCGATCACGCTGCCGATGATTCCCGCCAGTCTTCGATAGGACTCTTCTCGCCCACTGGAGGTGCGAAATACCAGACCGATCCGCCGCCCGGGCTGCGGCGGCGCGAAGTGGGCCAGCGCCAAGCCGTTGCGCTCGACCTCGACCGCCACCGCGGTCTGCGGGATCAACGTCACCCCCAAACCGCCGTTGACGCACTGGACCGCGGTGGCCAGCGACGCCGCGCGTGTGGTGGCCAATTCCGCACGCACCCCTGCGTTGCGGCAGATCTCCAGCGTCTGATCCCGCAGACAGTGCCCCTCGTCGAGCAGCAACAGCGGCAAGTCCGCAAGCGCTGTCGGCGACACCCGGCGTTTGCCGGCCAAGGCGTGCCCCTGCGGCAACGCGAGCACGAAGTCTTCGTCGTAGAGCGGGATCTCGGTCATCCCGGTGGCGTCTGTGGGCAGCGCCATCACCGCCGCGTCCACCGCCCCCTCGCGCAGGCCGGTGAGCAGGCGGTCGGTCTGGTCTTCGATGACCCGCAGGCGCAGCTCCGGCAATTGGTAAGTCAGGCCGGCCAGCACGGCGGGCAGCACGTACGGTGCCACGGTCGGGATCAGACCGAGCCGCATAGCGCCCTGCAGCGGATCGACTACCCCCGCCGAAGCGGCCGAGAACTGCGCCGCCGCATCGAGTACTGCGTGGGCGTAGGGAAGCAAGTGCTGTCCCTCGGCGGTCAGAAAGACCCGCCTGGTCGAGCGCTCGATGAGTTGGACGCCCAGGCCCGACTCCAACGACGACAATGCCTGCGACAGAGTCGACTGACTGAGGCCCAGGCCGGCAGCGGCCAGGCTGAAGTGGTGCTTCTCGGCGACGGCGGCGAATGCCCGCAGCCCCGCGAGCGTGGGCTGATAGCTTGCATCGGTCATGCCGATAAGTATAGTGCCAAGTATCACCTTTTATTTTTAATTGCGATAAGGCACGATAGAGCGTGCGGGCGTCGAATGCGCCCCGAAGCAGATCTCACATCACAAGGAGTGTCATGGCACTGTTGACTATCGGCGACCAGTTCCCGGCCTACAAGGTGACCGCCCTGATCGGGGGCGACCTGTCGAAGGTGAACGGGCCCGATGAGCTCTTCACCACCATCACCAGCGACGACTACGCCGGCAAGTGGCGCGTGGTGTTCTTCTGGCCCAAGGACTTCACCTTCATCTGCCCCACCGAGATCGCGGCATTCGGCAAGTTGAACGACGAGTTCGCCGACCGCGACGCCCAGGTTCTCGGCGTCTCGACCGACAACGAGTTCGTGCACTACAACTGGCGCGTCACGCACGAGGACCTCAAGACCCTGCCGTTCCCGATGCTGTCGGACCTGGCCCGCGATCTGGTGCGGGACACCGGCGTGCTCAACGCTGACGGTGTCGCCGACCGGGCCACCTTCATCGTCGACCCCAACAACGAGATTCAGTTCGTCTCAGTGACCGCGGGTTCGGTGGGCCGCAATGTCGACGAGGTGCTGCGGGTGCTCGACGCGCTGCAGTCCGACGAGCTGTGTGCCTGCAACTGGAAGAAGGGCGAGGCGACCCTGAACGTGGGCGAGCTGCTCAAAGAGTCGCTCTGATCGCAGTCGTATGAGTCGCGCTCGGGCGATGCCGAGCGCCAGGATGAGGAGGAACAGCGACACATGAGTATCGAGAACCTCAAGAACGCGATCCCGGAGTACGCCAAGGACCTCAAGCTCAACCTGGGTTCGATCGCCCGCACCACGGTCCTCAACGACGAGCAGCTCTGGGGCAGTCTGCTGGCCAGCGCCGTCGCCACGCGCAACGCGACGGTACTGGCTGAGATCGGAGCCGAGGCCGCCGACAACCTGTCGGCGGAGGCCTACCAGGCCGCGCTCGGCGCCGCGTCGATCATGGGCATGAACAACGTGTTCTACCGTGGCCGGCACTTCCTGGACGGCAACTACGACGACCTGCGGCCCGGGTTGCGGATGAACATCATCGGCAACCCGGGCGTCGACAAGGCGAACTTCGAGTTGTGGAGTTTCGCGGTGTCGGCGATCAACGGTTGCCAGGCGTGCGTCGCCTCCCACGAGCAGGTCGTGCGAGAGGCGGGCATCGGCCGCGAAGCGGTGCTGGAAGCCCTCAAGGTCGCCTCGATCGTGGCGGGTGTGGCGCAGGCGGTCTTCGCCGCCTCCGCCGACCCCACCGCGAACTAGGCGATCCAGCCTCCATCGGCGCGCGCCGGGGTGATACCCGGCGCGCGCCGTAGGCTTTGCCCCAAGGAGTCAGCGATGTCGGAGAGCAGGCGGCGGTTTCCCCGAGTGCACGACCTGGCGCCCTTGATCCGATTCCGCAGACCACGACTGAACAGCACGGCGCGACGCCTGGCGGCCGCGCTGACCGTCGAAGACCTTCGTCGCCTGGCCAAGCGGCGCACCCCCAAAGCGGCCTTCGACTACACCGATGGCGCCGCCGAGGATGAGATCTCCCTGGAGCGGGCGCGACAAGCCTTCCGCGACATCGAGTTTCATCCGGCAATCCTGCGCGACGTCACCCACGTCGACACCCGCCGCGACGTGCTCGGCGCACCGACCGCGTTGCCGTTTGCGATCGCCCCCACCGGCTTCACCCGGCTGATGCACACCGCAGGCGAGCTGGCCGGCGCCCGAGCCGCCGAGGCGGCCGGCATCCCGTTCTCGCTGTCCACCCTGGGCACCGCATCCATCGAAGATGTGGCCTCGGCGGCGCCCCGAGCGCGCCGGTGGTTTCAGCTGTACATGTGGCGTGACCGCGAACGATCGATGGCGCTGCTGCGCCGCGCCGCCGAGGCCGGATACGACACCCTGCTGGTGACCGTGGACTGTCCGGTCGCAGGGGCCCGAAGGCGCGACTCCCGCAACGGTATGTCGATCCCGCCGGCGCTGACCTTGCGCACCGTCGCCGACGCCGCCCTGCACCCCTCCTGGTGGTTCGACCTGCTGTCCACCGAACCCTTGGCGTTCGCATCGCTGGACCGATGGTCGGGCACGGTCGCCGAGTACATGGACACCATGTTCGACCCCAGCCTGACGTTCGAGGATCTGGCCTGGGTCAAAGCCCAGTGGCCGGGCCGCTTCGTCGTCAAGGGCATCCAGACCCTCTCCGATGCCCGCGCCGTGGTCGATCTCGGAGTCGACGGAATCGTGCTGTCCAACCACGGGGGCCGCCAGCTCGACCGGGCGCCCGTGCCGTTTCAGCTGCTGCCTGCGGTGGCCCGCGAGGTCGGAGCCGACACCGAGATCCTGGTGGACACCGGGATCATGTCCGGCGCCGACATCGTCGCAGCGCTCGCCCTGGGCGCCCGAAGCACGTTGGTCGGCCGGGCCTATCTCTACGGACTGATGGCAGGCGGGCAGGCCGGTGTGGACCGCGTCATCGACATCCTCGCCGAACAGATCCGGCGGACCATGCGGCTGCTGGGCGTCAGCGAATTGGCGGAGTTGTCACCACAGCATGTGACGCAGCTGCAGCGACTGCCGCCGCGCCGGTAACGGGGCGCCCAGGACTGGTTTGCGCCGCCGCCGGCGCGGGTATTCGCAGCGGGTGGCCAGTGACAAGGAGCTGGTCCGCCGGCTGCTCCGCCGTGCGGGCACCACCTACGCCCAGGAGGCTGGTATCCGGCTGCGCAACCAGCCGATGCCGCTGTTCCAGCTGCTGATGCTGTGCCTGCTTGCCAGCAAGCCCATCGACTCCGCTATCGCGGCACGCGCGGCACGTGAGCTGTTCGCCACTGGGCTGCGCACCCCCCACACGGTGCTCAAGGCCGATCGACAGACCCTGATCGATGCCCTGGGCCGGGCCGACTACCGCCGCTACGACGAAAGCGCCGCGAGTCAACTGATCGACTTGGCCCAGACCGCCCAGACGAACTACGGGGGCGATCTCCGACTGCTTGCCGAACGCGGCGGCCGCGACCTCGCGGCCGCCGCCCAGGCGCTGAAGACTTTCACCGGCCTCGGCGATGTCGGCGCGAGCATCTTCCTCCGCGAAGTCCAAGACGTCTGGCCATGGGCCCGCTCCACGTTCGACGATCGCGCGCTGAATGCCGCACGCGAGCTCGGGTTACCCGGAGATCCCCGCGAGCTGGGCGCCTTGTCGCAGGGTCGCAACGCCCAACTCGCGGCGGCACTCGTGCGCTACGCCGCGGACGCCGGAATTCGCGAGCGGATGGCCGAATGACGGCCCCCGCCTAGATCAGCGTCGCCGTACCGTCGTCGTGCACGTCTACCGCGGCTCCGGCGATGTCCTCGCGCACTGTCGACTCGGCGGCCTCGGGATCCCGGATCACCGCCATGGTGCGCGCCCCGTCGGGCGTACGAACAGCCAAGAACGCCTGTTGCGGCCGGCCGTCTCGGTCGAACGGTGTCGTCCAGGACTCCACCACACCGGTTCCCGACCACGCCCCCGAAGACACCGTGGTGGGTTGGGCGTCCACCGCGGCTTGGACGTCCTCCCAACGGAATCCGGCGGGCGGCGGTTCGGTGCCGTACACCCCGAAGCTGTGCTTGGTCAGATATCCCCCGTTGGCGGTGATCAGTCCGCGGTGCCCCGGATTGGCCACCAAGAGCTCAGCCAAGGTGGCGATCGAATGCGTCACGTAGTTGTTCCACGGGCCCCCGGCGAAGGTGAGTCCGCCGGTCACGGTCAGCGGCCGTTCGGGGTCGTCGGTGGGCAACCCCAGTTCCGCCGCCGCGACCTGCACCGCGGACGGGAAACACGAGTACAGGTCGACGTGGTCGATGTCGCCGATCGCGGTCCCGGCCAGCTCCAGCGCACGGGCTCCCGCGATCCGGATCGCCGGCGATCGATGCAATTCAGCCCGGTTGGCGACAGCGTAGGTGTCGTGGGCGTCGGCGCCGGCCAGCGGAAATACCCAGTTCTGAGTCGGCACCCGCAGATCGGTGGCGGTCTGCACCGAGGTCAGCACCAGCGCGGCCGCCTGATCGACCATGTTGTTGGAGTTCATCAGCTTGGTATAGGGCCAGCTGATCATCCGGTTCTTCGGTCCCGGTTGCCAGATCTCTTCGGCGGGCACGGGCTGGTGGATCCAGGCGTGCGGGTTATCGACGGCCACGGCGTTGAAGCGAGACCACAGTCGGCCGATACGGCGGCGATGATCGTCGGCCTTCTCCCCCGCGGCGATACGCAAGGCCTGCTCGAAAAGAGGGTAGACATACGCCGGCCGATCCAGCCCGATGCGCTCCTCAGCCGGACCGACCATCGGCACATCCTCGCCGTCGCACTCGGCGATGGGGACCGTGTCGTCCTGTTGGGTCCAGACCAGTCTGCCGCCGGCGCGACGCAATCTGGTTCGGGTTCGCCAGGTTTCGCCGCCGGTCACCAGCACCACTCCGGCGCGGCCGTCGCGGATGTCCAGGCAGGCCTGGTTCACCAGAGACTGCGGCACGTTGCCGCCCACCGGGCTGTAGCGGGTGGTGCGGGGCTCGGCCCCGATCCGCTGGGCCAGCAGAGCGCCCGGATCGCGGTAACGCGCCGAGAGCAAGTTCACCACCCGGATCGAGTCGACCGCACGCAAGACCCGATCGTGGGCGGCGTTACGCGCCGCCACCGCCATCAGATCGACCGGCTCAACCGGGTCGGTGTCGTCGCGATGATTGACCTGGCCGTAGCCGATCAGTACCGGTGTACGGGGGTCGACAGACATGGGCGTAAGACTAATCGGAGGTGAAGAGCACCCCATCGGCGATCAGGCGGTCGGTCTGGGCGTCCTCGAGTCGAAGCACCGTGCGACAGATGTCCCGGGTGTCCTGGCCCGGCAGGGGTGCGGGCCGCTGCGGTGCGGCCGGAATGTTGCGGAACGGGGCCGGACCGGTCTCTGCCGGCAGCGGGTGCTCGATCAAGGGGTGCGTCATGGCCGCGAACACGCCGCGGTGGGCCAGCTGCGGATCGTCGGCAACATCAGGCGGCCGGTTCATCGGTGCAGCCGCGACGCCACCGCCCTGCAGCAGTTCCCCCAGCTGGCTCGGGGCATGGCCGACGGTATGCCGGCCCACCGCTGCCTCCAGCTCGCAACGGTGGGCCACCCGGCCCGCACCGGTTGCGAAGCGCGGGTCCGAAGCCAACCCTTCATCGCCGAAAGCCGCAGCAACCGAATGCATCTCGGTGTCAGTGCGGATCGAGATGACACACCATTCGTCCTCACCGGAGCACGGGCAGACCAAATCCACCGCGGTGTCGGGCTGCACCGAAGGACCCGCCGCACGGGCGACGTAGCTGGTGTCAAGCTGGTTGACGGCGGTCTCGGCCTGCGACACGTGGACGTGACTGCCTACGGCGAAGCGCCTGCTCGCGATCAGGGCGGCCAGTGCGCCAAGGGCGGCGACGCGCGCAACCACGTGATCGGGGAAGACCGTGGTGGCGTCGTAGAAGGGATGCCGCCCGGGCTCGGCGGTGTTCTCGGGGGCAGTCCACAGCGCGGTGACGCCGGTGGTGGCCCGCACCAACGGGCCGTAGCCCATCCGGTCGCTCCACGGTCCCGACTCACCGAAGGCACTGCTTTCGGCCAGCACGATCCGCGGGTTGATCTCACGTAGGGCATCGTAGGAAAAACCCAGGGCGGCAAGGGTGCCCGGTTTGAAGTTGGCGAACACCGCATCAGCCGCGCCCACTAGTCCGGCGAAGACCTCCTTGCCGGCCGGGCTGCGCAGGTCCAAGCCGAATCCGGAATTGTTGCGGTGTGTCCAAGCGAACGACTCGCTCATCGCGGCCCCGGGGCGGGCCTGCCGCAGTCCATCCGGATAGGCCGCGCTTTCGACCTTGATGATCTGGGCACCCAGATCGCCGAAAAGCCGACTGGCTTCCCCGCCGGCCACGATCACGCCCAGGTCGACGATCCGCAGTCCCTCGAACGGCCGGGCGCCCACCGCTCCTGCCAAGGGCTGCTCAGTCAGCGCTTCGGCCAGCCATCCGGTGTCCGCGGCGCCGACCATCGGCGCCGAGGTGCGATAGCCGGCGCGCTGGTCGTCGACCACGTAGTAACCGGTGGGGATCACCGCGGGTAGGCCGGGCGCCAACTCTGCCCGGGTGACCGCCTGCGCGGCCACAAAATGCTCCTCGGTCAATACCTGCGCCGGATCGCCCACCGCGGCGATCGGCACACCACGGGATTGACCGGCCGCGACCAGGTCGATCATGTCTTGTTCGGCGAACAGCGCGCGGATGAGCGCACTGATCTGCGGCCAGACCGCGAACCGCTCCCCGATCACACCGAATTTGGGGTCGGCGTACTCGGCCGGCTCCCCCAGCCAGCTCCACAGTGCGCGCCACTGACGCGGGGACATGACACACAGCCGCACATAGCCGTCGCGGCATGCATAGATCGGGTAGGCGTCCTGATTGCGGGGCCGCCCACGCCATCTGCTCGACGCGCGTTGCGCGGCGGCCACCTGACCGTGCGCGCCGAATATCGGGTCGAGCACTGTGACCACCGCGTCGAAGCGGGAGAAGTCGATGTAATCCCCTGTCCCGCAGCGTAATCGGTTGTAGTACGCCACCAGCACTGCCCAGGCGGCCTGCACCGCCGCCGTCGCCGAGGCGATCCCATCCGGCGGCAGTACCGGCGTCCCGGTGGTGGGGCCCGACCGAGACAGCGCGCCGGAAAGTGCGTAGAGCACCGCATCGGTGGCCTGCCAGGCGCAGCGTGGCCCGCTGGTTCCGAAATCGGTGACCGACATCGTCACCAACTGGGAGAACCGGTCGGCTAGCTCAGCGCAGGAGGTCCCGAAGTCGCCGGCCAGGCCCGGATGGCCGCTGTCCACCACGATGTCGGCGCTACCGGCCAGCTCCTCGAACCGGTGGCGGTCTCGTTCGTCGGCAGGGTCCAAGACAATGCTGCGCTTGTTGGCGTTATGCAGCGCGAACGCAATGCTGACGCCACCCAACAGCGGCGCAGCGCTGCGCGCCGGACTACCGCCGGGGGGCTCGACCTTGAGCACGTCGGCTCCTAGGTCAGCGAGCAACCGGGTGACCGCATCGGCGTCGCCACCGGCCAGGTCGAGCACACGAACCGATTTCAGCAGCACGGGAGTCAGGGTAATGAATCGGTTGCCGCCGTCGGCTTGGGGCGCGACAATCGACAAGGTGAGTTCAGCCAGCGCGACTCCGTTACCGCCCCCGCTCTCCGACGACGAACTCGCCCGCCTGGACGCCTACTGGCGGGCTGCCAACTATCTGTCCGTTGGCCAGATCTACTTGCTGGACAACCCCCTGCTGTCCGAACCCGTGCGGGCCGAGCACGTCAAACCCCGGCTGCTCGGGCACTGGGGCACCACCCCCGGGCTGAACCTGCTGTACCTGCACCTCAACCGGATCATCCGCGAACGCGACGCCGACGTCATCTTCATCACCGGCCCCGGTCACGGCGGCCCGGCCCTAGTTGCTAACGCCTACCTCGAGGGCACCTACAGTGAGGTGTACACCGGCATCGGGGAGAACACCGATGGACTGCGGAAATTGTTCCGGCAGTTCTCTTTTCCCGGCGGTATCCCCAGTCATGTGGCGGCCGAGACGCCGGGTTCCATCCATGAGGGCGGCGAACTGGGCTACGCGCTGGTGCATGCCTTCGGCGCGGCCTTCGACAACCCGGAGCTGGTGGTCGCATGTGTCATCGGCGATGGTGAGGCCGAGACCGGGCCCCTGGCGGCCGGCTGGCACTCGAACAAGTTTCTCAACCCCGCCGTGGACGGTGCGGTGCTTCCGATCCTGCATCTCAACGGCTACAAGATCGCTAATCCCACTGTGCTGGCGCGTATTCCGCATGCCGAGTTGGAGACATTGCTGCGCGGCTACGGATACCGGCCGATCACCGTTGCCGGTGACGACCCCGCCGTTGTGCACCAGCAGCTCGCGGCGGCCCTCGATGACGCATTCGATGACATCGCCGCGATTCGCCGGGCTGCACGCGGCACATCCCCCACGACGCGTCCGGTGTGGCCGATGATTGTGCTGCGCACCCCCAAGGGCTGGACCGGACCGAAGATCGTCGACGGCCAGCAGGTGGAGGGAACGTGGCGGGCACATCAGGTGCCGCTCGCGTCGACTCGCACCGATCCGCAGCACCGCCGGCAGTTGGAGGAATGGCTGCGCAGCTATCGCCCTGCGGAGCTGTTCGATGCGTCGGGTCGCCTGCGGCCGGAGCTGGCGGCATTGGCCCCACGCGGGCACCGTCGGATGAGCGCCAATCCCCATGCCAACGGCGGGTTGTTACTGCGCGACCTGGACCTGCCTGATTTCCGGGACTACGCCGTGCCGGTGAGCGCACCCGGCACCGAAACCCACGAAGCCACCCGCGTGCTCGGCACGTTCCTGCGCGACGTCATCGACCGCAACCGTGACCGCTTCCGATTGATGGGCCCCGACGAGACGGCCTCTAACCGGCTCTCGGCGGTGTTCGAGAAGACCGATCGGGCCTGGCTGGCGCAGACCGAGCCCGGCGACGACCATCTGGCCTCCGACGGTCGCGTCCTGGAGGTGCTGTCCGAGCACCTGTGCCAGGGATGGTTGGAGGGCTATCTGCTGACCGGGCGGCACGGCCTGTTCAACTGCTACGAGGCCTTCGTCCACATCGTCGACTCGATGTTCAATCAGCACGCCAAGTGGCTGGCCGTCAGCCGCGAACTGCCGTGGCGGGCACCGATCGCCTCGCTGACCTATCTGCTGACCTCCCACGTATGGCGCCAAGACCACAACGGAGCATCACATCAGGATCCGGGCTTCATCGATCTGGTGGCCAACAAACGGCCCGAGGTGGTGCGGGTGTACCTACCGCCCGACGGAAACACACTGCTGTCGGTGGCCGATCACTGCCTGCGCAGCCGCGACTACGTCAATGTGATCGTCGCCGGCAAGCAGCCGGCCTTGGCCTACCTGAACATGGCCGACGCGGTGGCGCACTGCACCCGTGGTCTGGGGATCTGGGAGTGGGCGGGCACCACCGCAGGCGAGCCCGACGTGGTGCTCGCCTGCGCCGGGGACATCCCGACCCTGGAAACGCTGGCCGCCGCCGACATCCTGTATCGCGAGCTGCCCGACTTGGCCGTGCGTGTCCTCAACGTGGTGGACATCATGCGTCTACAACCGGCCACCGAACACCCGCATGGGTTGTCCGACACCGAATTCGATGCCCTGTTCACCCGCGACAAGCCGGTGATCTTCGCCTATCACGGCTACCCCTGGCTGATCCACCGGCTGACCTATGCCCGGGCCAACCACCAGCAGATGCACGTCCGGGGCTACCGCGAACGCGGCACCACCACAACACCGTTCGACATGGTGATGCTCAACGACCTGGATCGCTTTCACCTGGTGATGGATGTGATCGATCGGGTGCCGGCATTGGGCGAGCGCCAGGGGATGCTGCGCCAAAAGATGGTCGATGCCCGACTGGCCGCGCGGGCCTACACCCGCGAGCACGGGGAGGATGATCCCCGCATCACCGACTGGACCTGGCGATCGGACACCGACCTCAGAGGCGGCGAGATAAGGTGACGGCCATGACTGTTGCCCCGTCACCGATCCGGATGCCCCGCAAGGCGATGTCGTTGCTGTTCGGCGCCCTCATCGCGTCGGCCGCCATCGTCGGCGCCGGGTCCGCCGGCGCCGAGCCGGACCGGACGAAGGTGCCGGTCCGCTATGACCTCACCGGCACCGGCGTCGCCGGCTACATCACCTATCAGACCCAGAACGGCCAGGCGCACGCCACCAACACCCCGCTGCCGTGGTCCATTCAGCTGACCGGTTCGATGACCAGCGCCGACAGCCCCGCCTCCTACTCGCTCAGTGCGCAAAGCGCCGGTCCCGGCACTCTGACCTGCACCGTCACCGTCAACGGCAAAGTGATCAGCCAGAACACCGCGACTGGCGCCCCGGCTCGGGTGCTGTGCGAGCACCACGGCTCGACCCGCGCCGACGGCTAGCACGGCTCTGCTGACAAGAGGCGGTGCGTAATCGTCACCGCCGTCTGAGCGCCCGCGCGCGTAGAATTCGACACAATGTCCAGTCCTGAATTCGCGGCGCCCTGGGGGCGGCACCCGATGGTGGCGCACTTTGCGGCGTTGAGCCAGTTTCGCGCCTTCGTCGACGTCGCCGTCGTCGTGGTGGTCCTCGCGCTGGCCAATCTGATCGCGCATTTCACCACCCCGTGGGCGGCGGTCGCCACCGTTCCGGCCACGGCGATCGGCTTGATCGCCCTGGTCCGCTACAACGGCCTGAGTTGGACCGAGCTCGGGTTGGGACGTGCCCACTGGAAGTCCGGTCTGGGCTATGCGCTGGCCGCGGTGCTGGCCGTGGTCGCCGTTATCGCCCTGGGGGTCATGCTGCCCGCGACCCGGCCGATGTTCTTGAACAACCATTACGCCACCGTGTCGGGAGCCCTGGTGGCCTCCATGGTGGTCATCCCGCTGCAGACGGTGATTCCTGAGGAGTTGGCGTTTCGCGGGGCGCTGCACGGTGCGCTGCACCGCGCCTGGGGGTTTCGCGGGGTAGCCGCGGCGGGCTCCTTGCTGTTCGGACTCTGGCATGTCGCCACATCCTTGGGCCTGACCAGCAACAATGTTGGATTCACCCGGTTGTTCGGGGGCGGTTTCCTCGGCATGCTGGCCGGCGTGACGCTGGCGGTGCTTGCCACCGGAGCAGCCGGGTTCGTCTTCAGCTGGTTGCGGCGGCGCAGCGGCAGCCTGATCGCGCCGATCGCACTGCACTGGTCACTCAACGGGGTCGGTGCACTAGCTGCCGCGTTGGTGTGGCAGGTGTCTGCCTGAGCTCACCGGATCACACCACCAGAACCGCTGCCCCGGCTATGCGGCCCGCGGCCAAGTCCTCCAGCGCCCGGTCGGCATCGCTCAGTGAGTACAGCGGTGTTGTCACGTCGATGTGGTGCGCTGCGGCGAAGTCGAGAAAGGCCCGCGCATCGGCACGTGTGTTGGACGTGACCGAACGGATCTGGCGCTCCCGAAACAGGTGGCGCTGATAGTTGAGCGAAGGAATATCGCTGAGGTGGATTCCGGCGATCGCCAAGGTTCCACCGGCATCCAGCGCCTGACACGCCGGCAGCACCAGCTCTCCGACCGGCGCAAACAGAATCGCCGAATCCAGCGGCACCGGTGGCGGGTCGGCAGCGCCCTGGGCCGAGGCAACGCCCAACTCCAGCGCCAGTTCCCGCGCCGCTGCGTCACGCGTCATCACGTGGACCTCGGCGCCGCGGGCCAGTGCAACCTGGGCGGTGATGTGCGCACTGCCACCGAAGCCGTAGATGCCCAACCGCCCGCCCGAGGGTAGGTCAGCTCGCTGGAGTGAGCGGTAACCGATGATGCCCGCGCACAGCAGAGGCGCCAACTCGGTGTCGCTGTAGCCCTCGGGAAGGTGGTGGGCGAACGCAGCAGGGACCGTCGCGAACTCGGCGTAGCCGCCGTCGTCGTCCCAGCCGGTGTAGCGCGAGTGCGGGCAGAGATTCTCGTCGCCGCGGCGGCAGTACCGGCAGGCGCCACAGGTCTGCCGCAGCCAGGCGATTCCCACCCGGTCGCCTACGGCGAAGTCGGTGCCGGCCTCCGCACCGACCTCCACCACCTCGCCGACCACCTCGTGGCCGGGGATGACACCGGGCCGGTGTACCGCAAGATCGCCTTCGCTGACGTGCAGGTCGGTCCGGCACACACCACAGGCATGCACCGCGACCAGCAGTTCAAAGGGCTGCGGTCGCGGCACCGCGGTACGGACTCGCTCCAGCGGGCGGCTCTCTATGGGACCTGGCCGTTGAACGCGCCAGGCCCACATGGACGCTCCGGCAGGTTGTGACGCCATAGCCCTATGGTGCGCGCTCGAGCGCAGCGATGGCTACCTACGACGGACCAGGCCGAGGAGCCAGAGCAGGACGATCGCCCCGCCAAGAGACACGAAGAAGGTGAACCACCTGCGGCCGGCCTCGACGTCGACACCGAGCCAGCTGAGCAGCATGCCACCGATGAAGCCGCCGATCACCCCGGTCACGATGTTGAGCAGGATGCCCGAGCCGCCGCGCTTCATGATCCGGTGCGCCAGCCAGCCGGCGATTCCACCGATCAGGACATACGCCAGCCAGCTGACCGAGGTCGGCGTGGACAGTGCAGCAGCGAGGTAGCTTCCGGCCATGGGCGTGATCCTACGGCGATCACCTGATCCGGTGGGACTAGCTCAACCGTGTCGCGTTGCCGCCGAATCAGGCAGCAGGTGCCGGCGCTGGAGCGGGTGCCGGTGCCGGTGCCGGTGCCGGAACACCGGGCTCCGGGGCCGGCGCAGCTTCGGCGGGAGGCGCCCCCAGGGGACGGATGGACTCGGCCAGTGCGATGGCCGCGCCGGTGTCGACCGAGTTGTTGGCCGTCCCGAGCCACACCACGAACCAGCGCTCGGTCTGCGGGCCGGTACCGCTTGCCGGCGGCACACCGATCACGCCGCTCCAGATCTGGCCGACCGGCTTGGCCGGGTCGGTGAACTTGACTTCGTAGTAGGACGCGCTGCCGGTCAGGCCTCCACCTTCGAGCGGCGCGTTCACCTGGTTGGCGCGGGTTCCGGGATAGGGCATGAAGAACTCACCCATGTCGGATCCGAGGCGCGTGGCGGCCTTGCCGTTGTCGGTCTCGGCGCTGGCGTACAGCCGCTGGTCGAGCTTGCCGAGCACGATCCGGGTGTCGTTGGCCACCGGCACCGGCTGACCGGGCAGCATCGGCTCGCCGGTCTTCTTGCTCAGCAGCGATGAACCGTATTCGAGGTGACTGGTGTCGGACTGCACCCACCCGCCCGGCAGCACGAAGCTGAATCCGCCCGCGGGGTCGTCGACGCGTCCCAGCTCGGGTGCGGCGGGCTCAGCGGCCGGAGCGGGCGCGCCAGGCTCGGCCGGCGGCGCGTCGGCAGTCGCCGGCGGGACGGGAGGCGGCGGCACCGGGTCTGCGTGCACCGGTGCGGCTACCGCGAACGCCAGTGCGCCGGCGACCGCGGACGCGGCCAACGCTCGAATACCCCTTGAGGTCAGCTCCACCTGCTTCATGGCAGAAAAACTACCGCGTTGCCATCGGTACGCAAGTTACGCCGTGCCGAGGTGTGTCGCGCGCAAGGTGACTTCGTGGGCCTTGACCCCGAACCACACGGTGTCTCCCTGCGCCAGCCTCAGTTCCGCCGCCGCCTCTGCGGTGATGTCCGCCGCCAGCCCGGGCGCCCCATCCGGTTGGTTCGCGCCACGTACCTGCACAGCGCTGCCCCGCACGTCAAGCTCGGCAACGGCCACCTCGACCAGATTGCGGGGACTGCCCGAGAGCGGCCGCTCTCGGTAGACCGCGGCCGCCTGGGGTGTGCTCACCGCGACCACCGAAGAGCCCGGTCGCAGCCCCTCCTCGGCGATGCCATGCCACCGGTCCCCCCACCCGGTGCGCAGGACACCATCGTCCTCGAGCAACCCAGCGACCAGGTTGAATCCCGCTATCTGCGCCCCGAAGCGGCTTCGTGGCGCCGCCAAGACCTCTGCCGTGCAGCCGATCTCGGCAATTCGACCGGCCTCCAGAACGACAACGCGGTGCGCCAGCGCGAAGACGTCAAGCAGGTCGTGGGTTACCAGCACCGTGGTGCGGCCCGCCGCGCTGAGCACGTCGCGCAGCACCGTCCGTACCGCGGCGGCCGCGCCGACATCAAGACCCGCCAACGGCTCATCCAGCAGCAGCACCTCCGGTTCGGCGGCCAACGCCCGGGCGATCGCAACCCGCTGCGCCTGCCCCCCGGAAAGCCGGCGAGGCCAACGTTCCGCGAGCCCCTCGGCATCGACGGCGCGCAGCCAGGGGGCGGCGACGGCCCGAACGTGCGTCCGGCGCAGCGGCACGCGGCGGTGCGATCCGAACGCCACATTGGCTGCCACGCGCAGGTGCGGGAAGAGCAGTGGATCCTGCAGCAGCAGGCCGACCCTGCGGTCACAGGTTGGCACCTGCACGCCAGAGCGCGTATCGGTCAACACCCGATCCCCCGACCGCACTACACCGTCATCGGGCCGCAGCAGTCCAGCGATCACGTGCAGCAAGGTGGATTTTCCGGCGCCATTGGGACCCAGGATGGCCAGGACCTCGCCCGGCGCGACGTTCAGCTGCAAGTCCAGCCCACGCTCGGCGACCGTCGCCCGCACCGTCAGACCCGCCGTTTCAGCGCTCACCCGCTGCTGGCCAGCCGTCGGGCACCCAAGGCGAGTACGACCACCGCGGCAACGGCCACCAGGACCAGTGACATGGCTGCGGCGGCGTCGGGGTCAGAGACCCGCTGCAGGTAGATGGCCAACGGCAGCGTCCGGGTGACACCTTCGAGGGAACCCGCGAAGGTCAGTGTCGCCCCGAACTCGCCCAGCGAACGCGCGAATGCCAGAACCGCTCCGGAGAGCAGTCCCGGAGCCAACAGCGGCAGGGTCACCCGCCACCACACCGCGCTGGGCCGAGCACCCAGCGTCGCCGCCACCACGTCGTATTCGGCACCGGCAATGCGGGCCGCGCCCTCCACCGCGATCACCAGAAACGGCAGGGAGACGAACGTCTGTGCCAGCACCACCGCGGTGGTGGTGAACGCGAGGTGGATGCCCGCCGCGTCCAGGTAGCGCCCCAGCAGCCCGAGGCGGCCGAACGCGTACAGCAGCGCGATACCGCCCACTACCGGCGGCAGCACCAGCGGCAACAGCACCAATGGCCGCAGCAGCCGCACCACGCGCGTCCTGCTGCGGGCCAGGACCAGGGCCATCGGCACGCCCAGCACCACGCACAGCATTGTGCTGGCCGCCGCGGTTCGCACGCTCAACAGCAGCGCGGTGGTGGCCGACGGACTGCTGATCAACGTCCAGAACTGCGGCCAGTCGACCTTGACCGCGATACCGACCAGCGGCAGCACCAGGAAGGCCGCGCCGATCGCAGCGGGCACATAGACCCAGCCTGGCGGGTCATCGGGCCGGCCGACCACCGCCGGTCAGGGCTTACCGAAGCCGGCGGCGCGCAGCATCCTGCTGCCCTGCTCCCCGGTGACCAGATCCATGAACGCCCGGCCGGGACCGGGCCGGGGTGCCTCGCGAAGCACCGCAATCGGGTAGGTGTTGACGGCGCCGGCGGCCTCGGGGAACTCGATGGTGGCCACTTTGTCGCCGGCGTGCAGCGCGTCGGTGCGGTAGACGACGCCGGCATCGGCCTGACCGGTCGTGACCTTGCCGAGGACGTCGGTGACGTCAGGTTCTTCGCTGACCGGGGTGATCTCGACTCCGGTTGCCTGGGCGACCTTGGATGTCGCGGCACCACAGGGCACGGGCTCCTGGCACACAACTACCGCGAGCCCGGGCAACGCCAGGTCGGCGAAGGAGCGAACGTGGTGCGGGTTTCCGGGAGCCGTGACGATCGCCAGCGTGTTGGTGGCAAAGGGCACCGCCGAGCCGTCCACCAAGCCGGCCTGTGCAACTTTGTCCATTTGGGTGGTGTTCGCTGAGGCGAAGACGTCGGCGCGCGCGCCGAGCGCCAGTTGCGTGGCCAAGTCCGATGAGCCGGCGAAGTTGAAGGCCACCGCGACGCCGGGATTGTCCACCTTGAACTGCTCGGCGATCTCGGTGAACACCGCCTCCAGCGATGCCGCGGCGAACACCGTGATCGACGGCGGCACGGGGCCCGCGCCGCAGCCCGTCAGTCCCGCAGCCAGCATGAACACCACAGCGCTGCAGACCGCCCGGGCACGCCCCATGGCAGGCAGCCTAGCGGTGATCGCGAGCGGTGCGAAGCAACGCGAAGCGGGTCGCCGCCCCAGCGGCCCCGCGGTGATCGCGAGCGGTGCGAAGCAACGCGGGACTGTGGCCGGATTGTGCCTGTGTCGAGTTGCGCCCCGCCCCCGAAAATCGGCTACCGTCCAGTAACATAGCCCGCAACACGAGGGAGGCCTACCGATGGATGTGCTGGTCACCGGCGGTGACACCGAATTGGGTCGCGCCATTGCCGAGGGTTTCACCGAAGCCGGCCACAAGGTGACGCTCGCCGGGCTGCGAGGCCCTGAGCTGGAAGTCGCCGCCAAAGAGCTCGACGCCGAAGCCGTCGTCTGCGACACCGCCGACCCGGCCAGCATGGCGCAGGCTCGCGGACTGTTCCCCCACCACCTCGACACCATCGTCAATGTCCCGGCGCCGCGCTGGCAGGGCGGCGATCCCCGCGCGTTTTCGCTGGCCGACCAGGCCGATGCCTGGCGCAGTGCGCTTGACGCCACGGTGCTGTCTGCGGTGCTCACCGTCGGGACCGTGGGCGACCACCTTCGCTCGGGCGGCTCGATCATCTCGGTGCTGCCGGAGAACCCCCGCGAAGGCAGCGCCGACGCGGCGATCAAGGCCGCGCTGTCGAACTGGACCGCCGGGCAGGCCACGGTGTTCGGCACCCGCGGGATCACCGTCAACGTGGTCGCCGCCGGCGATGCCGCCCGTCCCGGATACGACGGACTCACCCAGGTACCACCGTCTGGCGCCGTCGAAATCGCTCGCCTCGCAGTGTTTTTGACCTCACCGGCATCCCGGCACATCACCGGCCAGACGCTGCACGTCGGCCACGGAGCGCTGGCCTGCTTCAGCTGACTGTGACAGGAGTGGCTAATCCCACAACCAGCAGATGCGGTGACCGGCTTTTGGGTCGACTAGCGTATTAGGGGAACGCAGTCACCGTCGAGGAGCAAACGGAATCCCATGAGCGCCCAGCCTGAAGTCACTGCGCCGCAGACCCGACGCCACCAGGTCGTCATCATCGGGTCGGGATTCGGTGGGCTGACCGCCGCCAAGAAGCTCAAGCGGGCCGATGTCGATGTGAAATTGATCGCTCGCACCACCCATCACCTGTTCCAGCCGCTGCTCTACCAGGTGGCCACCGGGATCCTCTCCGAAGGTGAGATCGCGCCTTCCACCCGTGTCGTGCTGCGTAACCAGCGCAACGCGCAAGTGCTGCTCGGTGACGTCACCCACATCGACCTGGCCGAGAAGTTCGTCACCTCCGAGGTGCTCGGACACACCTACAACACCCCGTTCGACACCCTGATCGTCGCGGCCGGCGCCGGGCAGTCCTACTTCGGCAACGACCAGTTCGCCGAGTTCGCGCCGGGCATGAAGACCATCGACGACGCGCTGGAGCTGCGCGGACGCATCCTGAGCGCGTTCGAGCAGGCCGAGCGGTCCAGTGACCCCGAGCGGGTCGCCAAGCTGCTGACCTTCACCGTCGTGGGTGCCGGTCCGACCGGTGTGGAGATGGCCGGCCAGATCGCCGAACTCGCGCACCACACCCTCAAGGGCTCTTTCCGCCACATCGACTCCACCAAGGCACGGGTGATCCTGCTCGACGCTGCACCGGCCGTGCTGCCGCCGATGGGCGAGAAGCTGGGCCGCAAGGCCGCCGAACGCCTGGAGAAGATGGGCGTGGAGATCCAGCTCGACGCGATGGTGACCGACGTCGACCGCAACGGCCTGACCGTCAAGGACCCCGACGGCACCATCCGGCGCATCGAATCCCAGTGCAAGGTGTGGTCTGCCGGTGTGTCAGCCAGCCCGCTGGGCCGCGACCTCGCCGAGCAGTCCGACGTGGAACTCGACCGCGCCGGACGGGTCAAGGTGCTGCCCGACCTGTCGGTGCCGGGCCACCCGAACGTGTTCGTCATCGGCGACATGGCCGCAGTCGACGGCGTGCCCGGCATGGCGCAGGGCGCCATTCAGGGTGCCAAGCACGTCGCGAGCACCATCAAGGCGGAGCTCGGCGGCGCCAACCCGGTCGATCGCGAACCGTTCCAGTACCTGGACAAGGGCTCCATGGCCACCGTGTCCCGGTTCTCTGCGGTCTCCAAGATCGGGCCGCTGGAATTCAGTGGGTTCCTGGCCTGGTTGGCCTGGCTGGTGCTGCACCTGGTCTACCTGGTCGGGTTCAAGAACAAGGTCAGCACCCTGCTGTCGTGGAACGTGACTTTCCTGAGCACCCGCCGGGGGCAGCTGACCATCACCGAGCAGCAGGCCTTTGCGCGTACCCGTCTCGAGCAGTTGGAAATGCTGGCCGCCGAGGCGCAGCGCGGGGCTGAGCGCGCGGTCAGCTGACCGCTTACCCCTCCAGGTTCTGCAACCGGACCTGGCCGCGGGCGACCAACCGCTCGTCAGAGTCGGTGATCGTCACCACCCACAGCTGCTGGCGCCTGCCCCGGTGAATCGGCGTGGCCGCCGCATTGACGGTCCCCGAGGAGACCGCCCGCAGGAAGTCCGTGTTGTTGTTGACCCCGACGACCGTTCCGACGCCGCCGTCGCGCAGGAGCCAAGCATGCGCCGAGACGCTGGCCACGCTTTCGATGATCGAGCAGTACACGCCACCGTGCACGATTCCCGCCGGCTGACAGAGTTTGGGCGTCAGCTCCAGCGTGGCCCGCGCGCCGTCCGGTCCGATTTCGGTGTAGACCAGGCCGATTTCGCTGTCGAAGGGTGCAGAGAAATCAGTCGGAATATCGGTGGCAGCCATGTGTTGGTTCTACACGACAGCCCGACGATGACGGCCCAACGGCTCAATCCGTGGCCGTCGTAGCCGGGTCGTAGCAGACCCTCAGGGTTCTGATACGACACGCCGTAGTAAATAAGGGTAGGCTTGCTCCGTTGCCCGGGGAGTTGATGACACACATGGCGAAACAGACCCACTTAGGGGACTTGGAACGAGCGGTGATGGACCATCTGTGGTCCGCACCGGAGTCTCAAACTGTGCGCGAAGTCCACGAGGCACTGTCTGCCCAGCGCGACCTGGCGTATACGACCGTGATGACGGTCCTGCAGCGACTGGCCAAAAAGAACCTCGTCTCACAGATCCGCGATGACCGCGCGCACCGCTACACACCGGTGCGCGGCCGCGACGAGTTGGTGGCCGGGCTGATGGTGGAGGCGCTCGATCAGGCAGCCGACTCCGGCGACCGCCGGGCCGCGCTGGTCCATTTCGTCGAACGCGTCGGCATCGACGAGGCGGACGCCCTGCGCCGTGCGCTCGACGAACTGGAGGCCAAGCACCGCATTCGCCTCCCCGGTAGCGGCCGACCGGCCTCCTAAGGGAGACTGGCAGCGTGTCCGCGCTGGCCTTTTCCCTCCTCGCGCTGCTGCTCGTAGGGCCAGTACCTGCCTTGCTGGCGCGCGCAGAGTGGCCACTCCGCGCCCCCCGTGCAGCCGTAGTGCTCTGGCAGGCCATCGCTATCGCCGCCGTGCTCTCGGCGTTCAGCGCGGGCCTGGCCACCGCCAGTCGCCTGCTGATGCCGGGCCCCGACGGCCGGCCCACCACGACCATCCTCGGCTCACTGGACCGTTTGGGCTGGCCGCTGTGGACCTTCTACGTCGCAGTGTTCGCGTTGACCCTGATGGTCGGGCTGCGCCTCATGTCGACGGGATTGCGAGTCGCCATCCGCACCCGCCAGCGGCGGTCCCACCACCGCATGCTGGTCGACCTGCTCGGCGTCACCGATCGCGCGCCCGCCGTACGCACCAGTGGTCTGCGCATTCTGCAGGTGATGCAGCCCCTGGCCTACTGTCTGCCCGGCGTGCGCAGCCGGGTGGTGCTCAGTTCGGGCACGCTGGATGCCCTCGGCGACACCGAGTTGGCCGCGCTGCTGTGCCACGAGCGGGCTCACCTGCGCGCCCGGCACGATCTCGTGCTGGAGGCTTTCACCGCCGTGCACACCGCGTTCCCCTGGTTCGTGCGTAGCGCCAGTGCCCTGGACGCGGTGCGGTTGCTCATCGAACTGCTTGCCGACGACGCGGCAGTGCGGGTCGCCGGCGCGCCTCCCCTGGCCCGCGCCCTGGTGACGTGCGCGTCAACCAGGGTTCCCGCCGGTGCACTGGCGGCCGGCGGCACCAACACCGTGCTGCGGGTGCGCCGACTGTCGGGGCGGGGCAACAGCCCGGTGCTGGCGGCGGCCGCCTATTCCGCCGCAGCCGGGGTGCTGACGGTGCCCACCGTGGCGCTGGCGGTACCGTGGCTCACCGAACTCCACCGACTGATCGCGGGGTAACTCCCGCCGCCCGGAACGTCGGGCACAGCAGTGACCTACCACCGAAAGGCGAATACATGAGCGCGTCGGAAGTTGTTGGCACCGCCCAGATCGGCGTGACCGGACTGGCAGTGATGGGATCCAACATCGCGCGCAACTTCGCCAGCCACGGCTACACCGTGGCCCTGCACAACCGGTCGGTCGCCAAAACCGACGCCTTGCTGGACGCCCACGGTTCCGAAGGGAATTTCGTTCGCAGCGAGTCGATCCCGGAGTTTCTCGCCGCCTTGGAGCGGCCACGCCGGGTGCTGATCATGGTCAAGGCCGGTGACCCCACCGACGCCGTGATCAACGAATTGGCCGACGCGATGGAGCCCGGCGACATCATCATCGATGGCGGCAACGCCCTGTACACCGACACCATCCGGCGGGAGAAGGCGATGGCCGCCCGCGGCCTGCACTTCGTCGGAGCCGGCATCTCCGGGGGCGAGGAAGGCGCACTGAACGGGCCTTCGATCATGCCGGGCGGCCCCAAGAAATCCTACGAGTCGCTGGGGCCGCTGCTGGAGGAGATCTCCGCTCACGTCGACGGCGTGCCGTGCTGCACCCACATCGGACCGGACGGCGCGGGCCACTTCGTGAAGATGGTGCACAACGGCATCGAATACTCCGACATGCAGCTGATCGGCGAGGCCTACCAGTTGCTGCGCGACGGGCTGGGCCTGGGTGCACCGGAGATCGCCGACGTGTTCACCGAGTGGAACGGCGGCGATCTCGACAGCTATCTGGTCGAGATCACCGCCGAGGTGCTGCGGCAGGTGGACGCCAAGACCGGCAAGCCGCTGGTCGACGTGATCGTCGACGAGGCCGAGCAGAAGGGCACCGGCCGCTGGACGGTGAAGTCCGCTCTCGACCTGGGAGTCCCGGTGACCGGTATCGCGGAGGCGGTGTTCGCGCGCGCTCTGTCGGGTTCGGTCCCCCAGCGGCGTGCCGCGGCGGGTCTGGCCGCCGGGACGCTCGGCGAGCGCCCCTCGGATGCGTCTCAGTTCACCGAGGATGTCCGCCAGGCGCTGTACGCCTCCAAGATCGTGGCGTACGCGCAGGGCTTCAACCAGATCCAGGCCGGCAGCGCCGAATACGGTTGGAATGTCACGCCCGGCGACTTGGCGACCATCTGGCGGGGCGGCTGCATCATCCGCGCGAAGTTCCTCAACCGGATCAAGGACGCCTTCGACACCGACGCCGAGCTGGTGAGCCTGCTCGCCGCGCCGTATTTCCGCAGCGCTGTGGAGGCTGCCATCGACTCCTGGCGGCGCGTCGTGACGACCGCGGTCAGCCTCGGCATCCCGGTGCCCGGGTTCTCCTCGGCCCTGGCCTACTACGACGGTCTGCGGACCGAGCGGCTGCCGGCGGCCTTGACCCAGGCGCAACGCGATTTCTTCGGCGCGCACAGCTACGGCCGGGTGGACGCCGAGGGGCAGTACCACACCCTGTGGAGCGCCGATCGAAGCGAAGTCTCGGTCTAGCGGTTCAGACCAGCAGACGCAGGACGCCGTCGGTGAAGGCCTGCGGGTCTTCGATCTGCGGATAGTGGCCCAATCCGGGAAGCTCGACGAACTCGGCGGCCGGACGTAATTCCCGCAGGCCCGCCAACACATTGGTGGTCGCGACCGGATCACCCAGGCCCCAGACAAAGCCCAGGGGCTTAGGCCAGTCGCGCACCGCCCCGTGCCAGCGCTGGGCGTACTGCACCCGTTCGTCGAGATAGGCCGAGAGCCGGTGCGCAATCCGGTTTCCGCCGTGGTGGGTCAGCAGTGCCCATTGCGCGGCGGCCTCCTCCGGCGTCAGCGGATGCTCCGGGCTGAACAGCCGGCCGAACCCGCGCACGAAACTGCGCCGGTTGGTCAGCCGGCTGGCGATACCCCCGAAGGGGCCGCGCAGCACCTTCTGGATGGGCCGCAGGCTGGCCCGCTCCAGGATCACGCTGCCGTTGGTCAGCACCGCGCGCTGCAGATCGAAGTTCAGCCGGCCCTCGATGTCGCGGGCCAGCAATTCGGTGGCCACCGAAGTTCCCATGTCGTGGGCGGCCAGCACCACCGGGCCGGCGATGCTCGCTTCCACCACCTGCTGCACCAGGTCAGCCTGCTCGAACAGGCTGTAACGGTGCCGAGGCGGCTTGTCGGACAGGCCGAACCCGAGAAAGTCCATGGTCAGCCAGGGTCGGCCGGCCAACCGTGCCACCACGTCCCGGAAGTCATACGAGCAGGACGGAAAGCCGTGCAACAGCAGCACTGTGGGGCCCTGCCCCGCCGCTGATCTCACAAACACCCGGCCGACTCCGCTAGAGACCCACCGGCCACCGTCCTGCCACTCACACACACTGTTGGGCCACGCCGTTTTCGTCATCGCGGTCATTGTGACCGCGCCTTAACGTCGGCGTGACGCGAACCGCGAATTGTTTGCGGTACCGCCGGCCGATTCTTCGACCGACACCCCGGGAGGCTCCCTGCTGTGGTCTCCGCCGTCGTAGGGGCGGTACCGTGGCTGACCGGGCCGAAAACGGTGTCTCCCGGTAGGGCGCCGGCGTCCGGCTCATGACGCGTGGAGGGGAACAGATGGGCTCGTCGGAACCCGACAATCCGAGGGTGGGCACCCGGTGAGATTCGCCAGCGGGTACGACCCCACCCATGACCTGACCTATAACGACGTCTTCATCGTGCCCAACCGCTCGGGCGTGGATTCCCGCCTCGACGTCGACCTGTCCACCCGCGACGGGTCGGGCACCACCATCCCGGTGGTCGTGGCCAACATGACCGCGGTGGCGGGCCGTCGGATGGCCGAGACGGTGGCTCGGCGCGGCGGGCTCGTGGTGCTGCCCCAGGACCTACCGATCGACGCGGCGAGCCAGACGGTGTCGTTCGTCAAGAGCCGCGATCTGGTCGCCGACACCCCGGTGGTGCTGTCCCCCGAGGATTCGGTGTCCGACGCCATGGCCTTGATCACCAAACGTGCCCACGGCGTCGCAGTGGTGGTCACCGAGGGTCGACCCACCGGTGTGGTGACCAGGGCGTCCTGCGAAGGCGTGGACCGGTTCACCCGGGTCCGCGATGTTGTGGCCGCAGACCTGGTCAGCGCGCCGGTCGGAACCGACGCGCGCACGGTCTTCGATCTGCTCGAACACGCGCCTCGCGACGTTGCGGTGCTGACACATCCCGATGGGACGTTGGCCGGGGTGCTGACCCGCACCGGCACGATCCGGTCCGGGATCTACACCCCGGCCGTCGACGCGGACGGGCGCTTGCGCGTCGCCGCGGCCGTGGGCATCACCGGCGATGTCACCAGCCGGGCGGCCGCCCTGTTGTCCGCCGGAGTCGACGTGCTGGTCATCGACACCGCCCACGGGCACCAGGAGAAGGCCCTGCAGGCCATCCGGGCTGTCGCGGCGCTGGACCCGGGAGTGCCGCTGGTGGCCGGCAACGTGGTGTCGGCACAAGGGACCCGCGACCTGATCGCTGCGGGAGCCGACATCGTCAAGGTCGGTGTCGGTCCCGGTGCCATGTGCACCACCCGGATGATGACCGGTGTGGGCCGCCCCCAGTTCTCCGCGGTCGTGGAATGTGCGGCCGTGGCCCGCGAACTCGGCGCGCACGTGTGGGCAGACGGCGGCGTGCGTCATCCCCGTGATGTCGCGCTGGCCCTGGCTGCCGGGGCGTCCAACGTGATGATCGGCTCCTGGTTCGCCGGCACCTACGAATCACCCGGCGACCTGATGTTCGACCGAGACGGCAAGCCGTACAAGGAAAGCTACGGAATGGCGTCCAAACGCGCGGTGGCCGCACGCACCGCGGCCGACAGTGCCTTCGACCGCGCCCGCAAAGCGCTGTTCGAAGAGGGCATCTCGACCTCGCGGATGGAGCTGGACCCCGAGCGCGGTGGCGTCGAGGATCTGCTCGACCACATCACCTCCGGACTGCGCAGCACCTGCACCTATGTGGGCGCCGCCGACTTGACCGAGCTGCATGAGCGGGTGGTGCTGGGGGTCCAGTCGGCTGCGGGATTCGCCGAGGGCCATCCGCTACCGTTCGGCTGGTGAGACCCATGGGCGCGTGCAGACGTGGCGGGGTGTCCTCATGACCCTCGCGGTCACCGTGGGCAGCCTGCTGGCGTTCGCGATTCTGACGTTGGGTACGGCGGTTTTCGTGGCCGCCGAGTTCTCCCTGACCACCCTGGAACGCAGTGTTGTGGAGGCCAACGCACGCCGCGGTGGCCGCCGCGATGCCTACATTCAACAGGCGCATCGGACGTTGTCGTTTCAGCTGTCCGGTGCCCAGCTGGGCATCTCGATCACGACGCTGGCCACCGGTTATCTGGCCGAACCTGTGCTGGCCCGATGGCTGCGGCTCCCGCTGGCGGCGGTCGGCATGTCCGAGCGCACCGCCGGCGGCGTGGCCCTGTTCCTGGCCTTGGTGATCGCCACCTCACTGTCCATGGTTTTCGGCGAGTTGGTGCCCAAGAACCTGGCCGTGGCACGTCCGCTGCCGATCGCCCGCGCGGTAGCCGGACCACAGCTGCTGTTCTCCCGGATTTTCGCGATCGCGATCCGGGTGACCAACGGGACCGCGAATCGGATCCTGCGGCGGGTCGGGATCGAGCCCGCCGACCGGCTGGCGTCGGCCCGCTCCGCGCGGGAGCTGGCGTCCCTGGTGCGAAATTCCGCGCGCAGCGGGGCCCTCGACCCGACTACCGCCGCGTTGGTGGAAGGGTCGCTGCGCTTCGGTGCCCTGTCCGCCGCGGAGCTCATGACGCCGCGGTCCAAGATCGTGAGCCTGCAGGCTGATGACACGGTCGCCGACCTGGCGGCGGTCGCCGTCGAGACCGGCTTCTCCCGCTTCCCGGTAGTCGACGGCGACCTGGACGCCACGGTAGGCATCGTCCACGTCAAGCGGGTTTTCGCCGTCGCCGCCGCCGACCGGGCGGCCACGCCGGTCACCATGGTGGCCCAGCCGGTCGCGGTGGTGCCGTCCACGCTGGACGGCGATGCGGTGATGGAACAGATCCGCGCCAACGGTCAACAAGCGGCCATGGTCGTCGACGAGTACGGCGGCACCGCCGGCATGGTGACCGTCGAGGACCTCATCGAGGAGATCGTGGGTGACGTGCGCGACGAGCACGACGACGCCACCCCCGACGTCGTCGCCTCCGGAGGAGGCTGGCAGGTGTCGGGACTGCTGCGCATCGACGAGGTGGCCGTCGCCACCGGCTACCGGGCGCCGGAGGGCGACTACGAAACCATCGGCGGTCTGGTGCTCCAAGAACTCGGCCACATTCCGGCGGTCGGCGAGACCGTCGAACTGACCGCATTCCACCCCGACGAACTCTCCTCGCACCCGCCACGCTGGCTGGCCAGGGTGGTCCGCATGGATGGCCGGCGGATCGACCTGCTGGCCCTCACCCGCTTGGAGGCCGGCCGTGGGTGACGTGGTGAACGTGGTGCTCACCGTCGTGCTGATCGTCGGGAACGGGTTCTTCGTCGGCGCGGAGTTCTCGCTGATCTCGGCGCGCCGCGACCGGCTGGAGGCCCTGGCCGAACAGGGTCGGCGCAGCGCGGTCACGGTGATCCGGGCCGGTGAACAGCTCCCGTTGATGCTGGCCGGGTTCCAGCTGGGCGTCACGGTGTGTTCGATCCTGCTGGGCCGCATCGGTGAGCCCGCCGTGGCCGACCTGCTCGAACACCCGTTCCGGCTGGCCGGTATTCCGGATCCGCTCTTGCACACGGTGGCGTTCGTCGTGGCGCTGGCGGTCGTCGTCACCCTGCACGTGTTGTTCGGGGAGATGGTTCCCAAGAACATCACGCTGGCCGGTCCGGAGACCGCGGCGATGCTGCTGATCCCGCCCTATCTGCTCTATATGGCGGCCGCCCGGCCGTTCATCGTGTTCTACAACTGGTGCGCGCACGTCATCATGCGGGCGCTGCGCGTGCAGCCCAAAGACGAGTTGGAGATCACCGTATCCACGGTTGAGTTGAGCGAGATGATCGCGGAATCGGTCTCGGCCGGGCTGCTCGACCTGGAGGAATACACCCGGCTGACCCGTGCCCTGCAGATCCGCACCCGGGTGGTCGCCGATGTCGCACTGCCGATAGGCGACATCCGCGCTGTGGCCGTCGCCGAACCCGGGCGCGGCCCGACCGTCGCCGCCGTCGAGCAGGCCCTCGCGCAGACCGGCTACTCCCGGTTCCCGGTGGTGGATCAGGGCGAATTCGTCGGCTACCTGCACATCAAGGACGTGTTGGCGCTCAGCGAGTCCGCTACCGGCCCCGGCGACGCCGTCGTGGACGTCGCGGCCGTCCGGCCACTGCCGCGCATCCCCGACTCCCTGCCGCTGGCCGATGCGTTGTCACGGTTACGCCGGCGGAACAGTCATCTGGCGCTGGTGGTCGCCGACGACGGCACGGCCGTGGCGATGGTGACCCTCGAGGACATGGTCGAAGACGTCGTCGGCACTGTCCGCGACGGGACGCACCGTGTTTGACCTGGCTGAACCGGTCCTGGACTCCGAACAGTGGCAATCCCGGGCAACGGCCTACCAGCAGCACCTGGACGATTTCCTGGCTCCGCAGCTGCGCCGCATCGCGGCCGGCGACCCGGTGCCGAAATTCCTGTTCAGCTACTACAGCCTGCGGCCGGCGCAGTTGCGTCAGTGGCATCCCGGGTTCGGGGTGCGGCTTGCCGGTCAGACGGCGTTACGCACCTACCGGAGGCGGCGCGGCTACGCACCGCACGGTGAGCAGGTCGGCGTGGCCGAGGACTACCTGCGTGAGCGAGCCGACACCGTGACCTTCATCGCAGGGCTGTTGCGCGCCACCGCGGCACGCTCTGCCCAGCTGAACTGCTTCGGCCTGCACGAGTGGGCGATGGTGTATCGCCGCCCGGCGCACGAGGATGTTCGGCACGGCCATGTCCCTCTGCGGCTCAGCCCCGACGAGATCGACGAGGTGGTCGAGGCAACGCCGTTGCGCTGCACCCACTTTGACGCGTTTCGCTTCTTCACTCCTGCGGCGGCACCGCGCAATATCGGGGCGCCGAGTCGGGCGACCCAGCTGACGTGGGAGCAACCGGGGTGCCTGCACGCCAACATGGACTTGTACAAGTGGTGCTACAAGTTGGGGCCGCTGATCGAGTCCGAACTGCTCTTGGGCTGCCTGAAGCTGGCTGCGGCGGCACGCGAAATCGACATGCGGGCCAGTCCGTATGACTTGAGCGACTACGGTTATGCGCCGATCACCATCGAAACCGCGGCCGGCCGTGCCGAATACGTCCGCCGCCAGAGCGAGATCGCCCAGCTTGCCGAACCGTTGCGGGCGACATTGCTGGAGCGCTGCGACCTGCTGACAGTAATCGCCAGATGCGAATAGCCTCGCTACCTGCCGGTAAGGTGGTAGGTCGGCTATGAGGGAGGAAATCATGACGGATCGGGTGTCGGTGGGCGACTTGCAGGTCGCTCGCGTGCTCTACGACTTCATCACTGACGAAGCCCTGCCGGGCACTGGCGTGGACCCCGACAGCTTCTGGGCCGGGGTGGACAAAGTCGTCACCGATCTGACGCCGAAGAACCAGGACCTTCTGGCGCGTCGTGACGAACTGCAGGCACAGATCGACAAGTGGCATCGGCATCGGGTGATTGAGCCGCTGGACACCGAGGCCTACCACGCCTTCCTCACCGAAATCGGCTATCTGCTGCCCGAGCCCGAGGACTTCACCGTCACCACCGCCGGTGTCGACGACGAGATCGCGGTGCAGGCCGGCCCGCAGCTGGTGGTGCCCGTCCTCAACGCCCGATTCGCCCTCAACGCCGCCAACGCGCGGTGGGGCTCGCTGTATGACGCCCTCTACGGAACCGACGTGATCAGCGAGGACGGCGGGGCCGAGAAGGGCACGGGATACAACCCCGTGCGCGGCGACAAGGTGATCGCTTACGCGCGGCGCTTCCTCGACGACGCCGTGCCCCTGTCCAACGGCGCCTGGACCGAGGTCAAGAGCTTCGCGGTGACCGACGGCGCGCTGGTGGTCACGCTGGGCGACGGCCTGCAGACCTCGGTCGCCGAGCCCGCCGAATTCGTCGGCTACATCGGCGAGGCGGCGTCGCCGTCGTCGGTGCTGCTGTCCCACCATGGCCTGCACGTCGAGATCCTGATCGACCCGAGCTCGCCGATCGGGTCCACCGACGCCGCCGGCATCAAAGACGTGGTGCTCGAGTCCGCGGTCACCACGATCATGGACTTCGAGGACTCGGTGGCCGCGGTCGACGCCGACGACAAGGTCCTGGGCTACCGCAACTGGCTGGGCCTGAATCGTGGCGACCTGTCCGAGCAGGTCAGCAAGGGCGACAAGTCCTTCACCCGCACCCTGACCGCCGACCGTGAGTTCACCGCACCCGACGGGGAGACCTTGACCCTGCCGGGCCGCAGCCTGATGTTCGTGCGCAACGTGGGTCATCTGATGACCAACGACGCAATCGTCTTCAGCTCCGGCGCCGAGGTGCCCGAGGGCATTCAGGACGCACTGTTCACCGGGCTGATCGGCATGCACGGCCTGACCGCCTCCGAGGGCAACGGGCCGCTGGTCAACAGCCGCACCGGGTCGATCTACATCGTCAAACCGAAGATGCACGGCCCGGAGGAAGTCGCCTTCACCGCCGAGCTGTTCAGCCGGGTCGAAGACGTTCTCGGCCTGCCGCAGGGCACCCTCAAGGTCGGCATCATGGACGAGGAACGCCGCACCACGGTCAACCTGCGCGCCTGCATCAAGGCCGTCGCCGACCGCGTGGTGTTCATCAACACCGGCTTCCTGGACCGCACCGGCGACGAGATCCACACCTCCATGGAGGCCGGACCCATGGTGCGCAAGGCCAGCATGAAATCCCAGCCGTGGATCCTGGCCTACGAGGACAACAACGTCGACGCCGGACTGGCCACCGGCCTGACCGGTCACGCCCAGATCGGCAAGGGCATGTGGGCGATGACCGACCTGATGGCGGACATGGTCACCCAGAAGATCGGCCACCCCCGCTCGGGTGCCAGCACCGCCTGGGTTCCCTCCCCCACCGCAGCCACCCTGCACGCGATGCACTACCACCAGGTGGATGTCTTCGCGGTGCAGAAGGAGCTGGCCGGAAAGCGGCGCGCCACAATCGAACAGCTGCTGACCATCCCACTGTCAGAGGGTCTGGCGTGGGCTCCCGACGAGATCCGCGAAGAGGTCGACAACAACTGCCAGTCGATCCTGGGCTACGTGGTCCGCTGGATCGACCAAGGTGTGGGCTGCTCGAAGGTTCCTGACATCCACGACGTGGCACTGATGGAAGACCGTGCCACGCTGCGGATCTCATCGCAGCTGCTGGCAAACTGGTTGCGCCACGGGGTGATCACCGCAGATGACGTGCAGTCCAGCCTGGAGCGCATGGCCCCGGCGGTGGACCGCCAGAACGCCGGGGATGCGAGTTACCTGCCGATGGCGCCCGAGTTCGAATCCAGTATCGCGTTCGCCGCCGCACGGGAGCTGATCCTGTCCGGAACCACCCAACCCAACGGTTACACCGAGCCGATCCTGCACCGGCGTCGGCGGGAGTTCAAAGCCCAGGCCGGTATCTGAATCCAACGCAGAACCGAATGGACATCACCGTGGCCGGGCAACTGACCAGGCGGAGAGGACGCACCCACCGTGGGTAGGCATAGTTTCCCCGGCCCGGACGACCCCGACGACGAGGCGCTCCGGGGCGATCAGCCCGAGGAGAGCCGGTTCGACGGCGGACCCGAGCTTTTCGGTTTCGGCGACCCGGACGACGACGAGTACGTCGACGACTATCAGGACGCGTTCTACGACGAGGCGCCGTACGACCCCGGCAACATCGGATACCGCGACACCGGCTACGACGACGACGGTTACGACGCCGACCCGGCGCAGTACATGCGCCGCGGCGGTGAGCCCGATGAGGAATCCCGCTACCGCACCGGTCCCTTCGCTGCTATCGGCGATGCACCTGCGTCCGAACGCGACGAGCCACGCGGCGGGCACCGTGAGCTCGACCGGTGGCGCCGGCATCGCAACGACTCGGGTACCCGCGGCGTCAGCGTCGGCGTAGTCGCCGCGCTGGTGACGGTGATCGTGGTGGTAGGCGCGGTGATCCTGTGGCGCTTCTTCGGCAATTCGTTGTCGCATCGTTCCGCGGTCGCCGCAGGCAACTGCGCAGCTGGTGATCTGACCGTGGCTGTTGTCGCCGATCCGTCGATCGCCGACCATGTGCAGGGGTTCGCCGACAAGTTCAACAAGTCCGCAAAACCCGTCGGCGATCGCTGTGTGTCGGTACAGGTCAAGCCCGTTGATTCCGATGCCGTCGTCGGCGGTTTCATCGGCGAGTGGCCCGCTCAGCTCGGGCAGCGTCCGGCGTTGTGGATTCCGGGCAGTTCGATCTCCACCGCCCGGCTGCGGGCCTCCGCGGGCGCCGAGACCGTCAGCGACAGTCGTTCCCTGGTCACGTCGCCGGTGCTGCTGGCGATCCGCCCCGAGCTCAAGAGCGCGCTGGAGAAGCAGACCTGGGCGAGTCTGCCGGATCTCCAGACCGATCCCGATGGACTGGGCCGGCTCGGGCTGGCCGGTTGGGGCTCGTTGCGACTGGCGCTGCCGATCGGCGGCAACGGCGATGCCGCGTTCCTGGCCGGCGAGGCGGTGGCCGCCGGAGCCGCGCCCAAAGACGCCCCCTCCACCGACGGTGTCGGGGCGGTGCACCGGCTTGCGGGCGACCAGCCCAAACTGGTCGACGCTTCACTGGCCGAGGCGATGAACGTGCTGCTGCGGCAGGGAAACCTGGCGGACGCACCGGTGCATGCGGTGGTGACCACCGAACAGCAACTGTTCACCCGTGGCCAGTCACTCTCGGACCCAGCGACCACCCTCAGCTCGTGGCGGCCACCGGGCCCGGTACCGGTCGCCGACTATCCCACCGTGTTGCTGGCCGGCTCCTGGTTGTCGCAGGAGCAGGTCAGTGCCGCCAGCGAGTTCGCCCGCTTCGCGCGCAAGCCCGACCAGCTGGCAGAGCTGGCCAAATCCGGATTCCGGGTGGAAGGTGTTGCACCGCCGAGCAGTGAGGTCACCGGGTTCCCCGCGGTGTCGGACACGCTCTCGGTCGGCGATGAGGCGACCCGCGCCGCCCTGTCCAACGCGCTGACCACCTTGCCGGGCAGCGCGGCGGTCACGGTGATGCTGGACCAATCGATGACCACCGATGAAGGCGGCAAGAGCCGGCTGGCCCATGTGATCGCCGCCCTGGATCAACGGCTCAAGGCACTGACCCCGAATTCCTCAGTGGGTCTGTGGACTTTCGACGGCACCGAAGGCCGCAATCTGGTGGCCGCCGGACCCCTGGACGAGCCGCTGCCGGGCGGTACCCGAGCGGAGAAACTGACCAGCGAGCTCAACGACTTGAGTTCGACACCCGGTGGAGCGGTGTCGTTCACGACGCTACGCCTGGTATACACCCAGGCAGTGACCAATTTTGTTGCTGGACAGAGTAATTCGGTGCTGGTCATCACGGCGGGTCCGCACACCGACCGGACCTTGGACGGCGCGGGGCTCCAGGAGTTCATCCGAGCCAATGCCGACCCGCAGCGACCGGTGGCCGTCAACGTCATCGATTTCGGGGCCGATGCCGACCAGGCGACCTGGCAGGCCGTGGCTCAACTGTCCGGTGGCAGCTACCAGAATCTGCGCGGCGCCAACACACCCGAGCTGGCCGGCGCGCTGAATTCGCTGCTGAACTGACAGACCGGGTTCCCCGCCCTGGCGGCTGCCGACTTAGGCGCCTTAGGCACCCAGCATGGCCAGCAGCTGTTGCGGCATGCTCACGAACAGTTCGGTGAATGTTCCCCCGAAGGAGCCGACACTGGCACCGGCGAGCTCCACGTTGCCCTGGGCGAAACCCTCCAGCAGATCCGCCAGGTACGGGTTCACCCAGTCTCCGACCAGGTCACCGAGGTTGAGGGAGAAGTCGTCGAGGCCCAGCAGGCCGACCACGTCGCCCACATCCACGCCGTTCAACAACCAGGTGAGGTCCAAACCGAGGGGGCCATCGGCCAAGACGCCGCCCAGCGCACCACCGAGTCCGTCGAGCACGTCGCGCAGGGTGAGATCGCCGAGGGAATCGGCGAAGCCGAGCTCCCCCAGCACGCCGCCGAGGGTCAGGCTCCCCACCGACAGCAGGGTGCTGCCCACCGTCCCCAGTACCGAGCTGATGGTGTCGTCGATCTGCAGGTCACCCAACACATCACCGAGTGTGTAGGCGTTGAGCAATCCCTCCAGGCCGTCGGATTCCAGGAAGCTGTTGACAAAATCCGTCAACGCGGTGCCCACCAGGGGAATGGGATCGAAGAGATCGGACGCGGTCGAGTTGAGCCAGCTGACGGCCTGTGTGAGCAGGCCCGCGTCCGCGAGCAGACTGCCGAGCGGCAGGCCGTCCAGGTCCCCCTCGCCGAGACCGACGAGCACATGCCCCAGCCCCATGGGAATACCGGCGTTGACCCCGAATGCCCCCAGCAGGTCGACCAGCCGGAAGTTGCCGAGCTCGAGGTCAAGATTGAGATTGCGGTAGAAGTCGGTATCGGGACCCAGCTGACTCAACAGGGCGGGCAGGCTGTAGCGGCTCAGCCCCAGGTCGCCTAGGCCGAGGAAGTCGAGTAACTCTCCCAGGCTGCTGACATTGGTGGTCAGCTTCAGCAGATCCCCGAGGCCCTCATCGCTCAATCCCAGACCGGTGAGCAGGCTGCCCAGGGTCAGGGTGCCCTGACGCACCTGGTTGATGACGCCATCGAGTTGCAGCGCGCTCAGGTCCGGGGTTCCCAGCCCCACCATCTCCAGCAGCCTCGACAGACTGACGTCGATCTCGAGGTTCTGCTCGGGCGCCAGCACGCCGTTGAACATCGGGATGGTGACGATCCCGTCCAGAAGAGACAGGTTCTGTTGGCCGTTGAGGTAGGCGTCCACGAGGGTGGCCGGAGCGTTGAACAACGCGGTGAACGCGGTCTGGGGGTCGCCCAGGTCGTCGATCACACCGACGAGCGCGTTCAGGGTCGCCACGTGCGAGGCCAGGCCGGCGATCAACAGCTCCAGGCCCGGCGACAGCTGCACCGAGACCGTCGCTGGCAGTGCTGTGACGTCGGTGTCCACCGTGAACGCGAAGTTGCTGGCCGCGTCGATCACCCCGGCGGGGTTGGCCAGCGTCGCGGTGAACACCTGCCACATCGCCGCCCAGTCCGCGCTGGAACTGATGCGTTCGATGTTGTCGATCGTGTTGGTGAACAGCTCTCCGTAGGAGGCGGCCAGCGTCACGGCCGGCGAAACCTCGGCTGCCAAGGGCGTCACGGTCACCGGGGTGACCGTGACGATTCCGGCGCCGACGAGAGCGATCCCGGCCGTGACGCAGGAGCGAGAAAGGGGCTCCTGCACGAGTCCTCCTAGATACGAGCCGCAACCCTGGATTGGGTAAGGGCGATCCTAGACTCTTTTGGGGTTCGACTGAGACTTTGCTGTCTCTTTGCCGAAAACCCCGGGCGGCTCAGGCGAAATCTTCCACCGGCGGGCAGGAGCAGACCAGATTCCGGTCGCCGAAAGCCCCGTCGATGCGGCGCACCGGAGGCCATACCTTGGGCCGGAAGTCACCTCCCAGCGGATAGGCGGCCTGCTCGCGGGTGTAGGGGTGTTCCCACTTGTCCACCACAAGGCATTCCGCGGTGTGCGGCGCCCCGCGCAGCGGATTGTCTTCGACCGGCCATTCACCGGCGCCGACCCGGTCGATCTCGCCGCGAATGGCGATCATCGCCTCGCAGAACGCGTCGAGCTCGGCCAGACTCTCACTCTCGGTGGGCTCCACCATCAGGGTTCCCGCCACCGGGAAGCTCATGGTCGGTGCATGGAAACCATAGTCGGCCAACCGTTTTGCGACGTCGTCAACCGTGACGCCGGTGCTCTTGGTGATCTCCCGCAGATCGAGGATGCACTCGTGAGCGACCATGCCGTTCTCGCCGGTGTAGAGCACCGGGTAGTGCTCGTCGAGGCGGCGGGCTATGTAGTTTGCCGACGCGATCGCGGTCAGCGACGCCGCACGCAGGCCGTCGGCTCCCATCATCCGGATGTAGGCCCAGGTGATCGGCAGGATCGACGCCGAACCGTAGGGCGCCGCAGACACCGGCTGCCCGCCGGGCAACTCAGCGGCCAACGGGTGCCCCGGCAGGAATTCGGCCAGGTGCGCACGCACCGCCACCGGTCCGACACCGGGCCCACCGCCGCCGTGCGGGATGCAGAACGTCTTGTGCAGGTTCAGGTGGCTGACGTCGCCACCGAAGCGGCCGGGCCGGGCCAGTCCGACCAGCGCGTTGAGGTTGGCTCCATCGACGTAGACCTGCCCGCCCGCGTCGTGGACGGCCGCGCAGATCTCGGCGATGTCGTGCTCGTAGACCCCATGCGTGGAGGGGTAGGTGATCATCAGTGCCGACAACGCCGCCGCGTGCGCGTCGACCTTGGCACGCAGATCGTCGAGGTCGACGTCGCCGTTGTCACGACAGGCCACCACAACCACCCGCATCCCGGCCAGCGCCGCCGAGGCGGCGTTGGTGCCGTGCGCGCTGGACGGGATCAGGCAGATGTCACGGTGAGACTCGCCGCGGCTGGCGTGATAGGCGTGGATGGCCAGCAGGCCCGCGTACTCACCCTGCGACCCCGCGTTGGGTTGCAGCGACACCGCGTCATAGCCGGTGATCGCCGACAACCAGCCCTGCAGTTGCGCGATGAGCGTGCGCAGGCCCACCGCGTCGTCGACCGGGGCGAACGGGTGCTGACGCGCGAATTCCGGCCAGGTGATCGACTCCATCTCGGCGGCGGCGTTGAGCTTCATCGTGCACGATCCGAGCGGGATCATGCTGCGGTCCAGGGCGATGTCCTTGTCCGACAGGGACCGCAGGTAGCGCATCATGGCGGTCTCGGTGCGGTAGCGCACGAACGCCGGGTGCGTCAGGAACTCCGACGTGCGGGTGTCGATGGCGACGCCGACAGGTTCGACCGCGGCCAGGCCGAAGGCGTCCAGGACCGCGGACACGTGCACGTCGGTGGTGGTCTCGTCACAGGCCACCGAGATGTGGTCGGCATCGACGCGCCACAGGTTGATGCCGGCCGCCTTGGCCACGGCGATGATCTCGTCGGCACGACCGGGCACCCGGGCCAGCACGGTGTCGAAGTAGTGGTCGTGGACCAGTGCATCACCAAGGGCTGCGCCGATCTTCTCGGCTTGACTGTGCACGCGCCGCGCGATCGCGGTCAGGCCCTGGGCACCGTGATAGCTGGCATACATGGCGGCCATCACGGCCAGCAGCACCTGCGCCGTGCAGATGTTGGAGGTCGCCTTGTCACGACGGATGTGCTGCTCGCGGGTCTGCAACGCCAGCCGGTAGGCGTCGGCGCCGTCGCTGTCCCGAGAAACCCCGACCAGCCGGCCGGGCAGCTGCCGGGCATGGCCGGAGTGCACCGCCAGGAAGCCGGCGTGCGGGCCGCCGAAGCCCATCGGGACCCCGAAACGCTGGGCACTGCCGAACGCCACGTCGGCACCGATGTCCCCGGGCGGCGTGAGCAGCGTGCATGCCAGCAAGTCTGTGCCGACCGCCACCAGTGCGCCTCGCCCGTGGGCGGCCTCGATCAGGTCCGCCCAGTCCGTGATCCGTCCCGAGCGCCCCGGAACCTGCACGATCACGCCGAAGAAGTCGCCGTCGGGCAGGCCCGCCCGCAGGTCTGCGGTGACGATCTCGATGCGCAGCGGCTCGGCCCGGGTCGCCAGGACCGCGGCGGTCTGGGTGAACACGTCGCTGTCGACCAGCAAGCGATGGGAGGTGCCCCGCGTGGCACGATGCATCAGCGTCATCGCCTCGGCGGCCGCGGTGCCCTCGTCGAGCATCGAGGCGTTGGCGATCTCGAGGCCGGTCAGCTCGGCGATCATGGTCTGGAAATTCAGTAGCGCTTCCAGCCGGCCCTGGCTGATCTCCGGCTGGTAGGGCGTGTAGGCGGTGTACCACGCCGGGTTCTGCAGGATGTTGCGCAACAACACCTGCGGGGTGAGGGTGTCGTAGTAGCCCTGGCCGATCATGGAGACCGCGACGGTGCTGGCGTCGGCCAGATCACGCAACTCGCTCAGCGTCTGAGCCTCGGTGGCCGGGGCCGGTAGGACGTCCAGCCCCGGCGCAACGCCGTCGCCGCTCAGCGCGTCAAGAATGCCGGCGGGCACAGCCTTGGCGGCCAGATCCTCCAGCGACGCGACACCGATGGCGGCGAGCATCGCACTGATCGCGGCACTGTCCGGGCCGATGTGCCGGTCTACAAAGCGGGATTCGGTGGGCACGGACACGGGAGCTCCTGAGCGCTAGACGACGGCGAGAGTATTCGTGTCCTCCCCCTCTGTCGTCTGCCCGGCCCGGGCGCCTGAGAGATTCGGCACCGCGATCACCTGCGGCGCCTTTCCCCATGGGCGGGTGCAACCCCGCAGGGCGTCACCGCTTTCCAGAGGCATCAATGCCGGCGCGGTCCGGGTGCCTGAGAGGTTGACGGAGAGGTATTGCTCCTTCGGCGTCCGCGGCTGGCTGCCGCGGAACTCTCCCGCGCGGGGCTGATGCGGAGCCAATACTACCTGCCGTCCGTTGCGCGACCACAGCGCCGACCGAAAACGCGTGGCTCCCCTTCCCCGCAAGTGGTATATCTAATACTCAAATTGTCACATTCATACCAAAGGGTGGAGATGGGCACGCTACGGCAACGCATCATCGACGAATTCCAGGCCACTGCCGGCCGCCACGACGATCCCGGGATCTATGGCGGTCCGCCCGGAGACCCGGGCCTGATCGGTCCGGGCAGCGTGTCCTGGGAGGTGAACGCCGACCTGGCCGCGGTGTCGCAGGCCGGATTGTCGGCGATAGTGCTGGAGATTCTGCATCCGTCGGTGATCGCCGGGGTGCAGGACCTCTCGTCGTATCGGCAGGACCCGTTCCGGCGCGCCCGTACCACCCTGGGATACGTGTTGACCACAACCTTCGGCAACACCGAGGCCGCGACGCGGCTGATCGAGCAGGTCAAGTCCATCCACGCCCACGTATCGGGCACCCGCCCCGACGGCGTGGCCTACCGGGCGCTCGATCCCGAGCTGCTGGCCTGGGTGCACACCTGCATCCCGTGGATGATCATGCGGGTGTTCGAGCGCACGAACCGTCCGCTGTCGCCGCACGAACGTGACCGCTACCTGGCCGAACAGGCCACTATCGGTCGGATGGCCGGCGCCGATCACGTGCCCTCGACCATGGCCGAACTCGATGACTTCGTGTCCCGGATGCGCCCGCAACTCAGCGTCAACGCGCAGACCCGCGAATTCATCGAATTCCTGCTCACCGCACCCTTCCTGCCGCGGCTTCCCGACCCGCTCGACCGCAGCATGCACCGCTTCGCAGTGCACGCCGGTATGAGCTACGCCCCGCGCTGGGCGCGCGAACTCACCGGATTCGATCGCCCCTCGCTGCTGGCACGGCCCCTCATCAGCCCGGCGCTGCAGCTAGATGTCCGCCGGACCAGGTGGGCATTCGGCATTCCCGCCTATGTCCGATTGGCGCGTGAACGTGCCGCCGGTGTCGGGGCCACCAACACCGGGGCGCCATGATCGACCCGCACTTCGTCAGCGTGATCGGCCAGGCAGTCGCCGGGGTGCCCCCCGAACACGCCGCCGACCCGACAGCCCAGCGCATCCTCGACGCCGCCGTCCACGAAGCCGCAACGGCGGGCCTGGGACGCATCACCATCGAAGACGTGGTCCGGCGCGCGGGCGTGTCACGCATGACCGCCTATCGGCGCTATCCCCGCCGCGAGGATCTGATCCAAGCGTTGATCCGCCGGGAGACCCAGCGCTTTCTGGCCGCGGTGGCCGACGCGATCGACAACACCCACGACCGCAACCACGGCGTCGCCGAGGCGTTCGTGGCGGCCATCACGTTCGCCCGTACACATCCGATGCTGAGCCGTGCAGGCCAGTTCGGGCCGCTACCGGCCACCGATTCCGCGGATCTGCTCGCGATGGGCACGGCATTCATCGCCAACTACCTTCACGGCGACGCACCCGGCGGTCCCGGGCAGGCGGAGCGCTGGGTGGCCGATGTCTTTGCCCGGCTCTTTCTGACCTATGTCTCGATGCCGTCCACCGATCCGGATTTCCGCGATGACGCAGCTTTACGCCGGTTCGCCCAGGAAGTCCTCACCCCGATGGCCGAACGCGCCGTCGGGAAGTAAAACCCCGCGCCCCAAGAGGTTTCGGCAAGGCGCTAGGCCTGCCGGTGTCGGGCCCCTAACCGGTCTTGCGGTCGCGGAACTTGCGGCGGCTGGCTAGCTCGTCTTCCGGTGCGGCGATCGACTCGCCTCCGTCGGCCCGCTCACCGGGGAACTCGGAGATGACGCCGGTCAGCTCTCGCATCGCGCCCGAGACCGCGATGCCGAACACGCCCTGACCACCCTGCAGCAGGTCAACGACCTCTTCGGCCGAGGTGCACTCGTAGACCGTGGTGCCGTCGGAGAACAGCGTGATGTTGGCCAGGTCCGAAACCCCGCGCTCACGCAGGTGGTCGACCGCGATCCGAATGTTGTGCAGCGAGATTCCGGTGTCGAGGAGTCGCTTCACGATCTTGAGCACCAGGATGTCTTTGAACGAGTACAGCCGCTGACTGCCCGAACCTGCCGCACCGCGGATCGAGGGGACCACCAGCGAGGTGCGAGCCCAGTAGTCGAGCTGGCGGTAGGTGATGCCGGCGACCTGGCAGGCGCTGGGGCCGCGGTAACCGACGAGCTCATCGGGAACGGAGTCGTCGGGGAAAAGCCCGCCCTGTACCGGTCGAGCGGTGGCGGACGGAGCCGCGGGGACTTCGCGGTCACCCGTGTCGGGTTGACCCTTGAAGTCCAGCTGATCCTGCCCAGGTTGATCGCCCACGCTGCTTCCTCTCGCCGATCGCGCTCGTTGCCACTGGCTGGCCAGTGGCCGCGTTTGCTCTTGCCCGAGTTGGTCGTGAGCATACGCCGTTCGCCGGGCTGCTGTGCAGTTGTTCCCGCCGTGGTTCAAGTATGGGGGCCGTGTTTTGCCCGCAATGCTTTCGTTCGGGCGTGTCGCGCTGACCGCAGAGAGATGAAACGGATCTGTGACGAGGCTGAGTCCGCCGCGCCGGGTCAGGTTGCTTTGAAATCGTCCGGCGACACGCTATCGAGGAATTCCTTGAACTTCTCCACCTCGTCTTCGCGTACCGCGCCGTCGCTCTCGTCGTCGTTCTCGTCGGGAATCAGGAGGCCCGCTTCGGCCAACACCGACTCCTCGACATAGATCGGCACTCCCACCCGCAAGGCGATGGCCACCGAGTCCGACGGACGCGCCGACACCGTGATGTCACGGTCGAAGATCAAGTCGGCGTAGAACGTGCCCTCTTGCAGATCGACGATGCGGACCTCTTTGAGTGAGTGCCCGAGTGCGCCGATGAGGTCCCGGATCAGATCGTGGGTCAGGGGACGTGCCGGCTCTACGCCCTGCTGCTCCAGTGCGATCGCAGCGGCCTCGGCCTGCCCGATCCAGATCGGAAGGTATCGGTCACCATCGGCCTCGCGCAGAAGCAGTACCGGCTGGTTCTGCGGCTGCTCGACGCGGATGCCGACCACGCGTACTTCACCCATCTCCAGTCAGCCCTCCGCGTTCGCCTGTCTCGCACAGTCCCTATGTGGCCCAGGATCCCTATGTGTACCAGTATGACTCGCCGCGATACCGACGGTCAGACAACCGTGGCCGCGCAACGAGCCGTCGAAGCGAAGTCTAGTCCTCAGCCGTGCAGTACGTCGTGGACCGAGGACTTGAGCAGCGCGGTGTGCAGCGCGATCGCCAGCGCCGCGACCTCGCGAGCCAAGTCGTCGGCGCGGTCCCGCCCGCCCGCCTTGCCCCCCTTGACCAGCGGGCCGGCAATCTGGGCGATCAGGTCGGACTGCCGGTCGGCCGCCGAACGGAATGCCCGCAGATGCCGCGCTTCGACACCGTAGTCGGCCAGCCCGCGCGCGCACTGGACTATGACGACCGCATGTTCGTCGAACAGGCCGCCGGGCCCGGCGTTGATCACACCGGATCTGACCAGTGCTGTCAGCAGTGCGTCATCGCCACCCGAGCGAGCCAGGAGGTCCTCCCGACTCAGCCGCACCTGGCGGGGTGGCACCGGGAGAGCCGCCCCGCGTTGGCTGCGCTCTCCCCCGGCCGCCACCAGTCGCGGCGTGGGATACGGCGACTCGGCCGAGGGCAGTGCCCCGTCCGGTTCGGCATCCAGCCGCGCCTTGATCACCTTCAGCGGCAGGTAGTGATCGCGTTGCGCGGTCAGCACGTAGCGCAACCGAGCGCAGTCGTACGCGCTGAACCGCCGATAGCCTGACGCCGCACGCTGCGGCATGACCAGCCCCTCGGTCTCCAGAAAACGAATCTTGGAGACCGTAACGTCGGGAAAATCCGGGCGGAGCAGATCCAGTACCGCTCCGATCGACATCCCGGCCAGTTCAGGGCTGTCAGGCGCGCTCACTAGCTGCCCGGCCCGGCCTCGGTCTCAGCCGTCTTCGGGCCGGTCAGGAATACCAGGCGGAACTTGCCGACCTGGACCTCGTCACCATTGACCAGGACAGCCGAATCGACCGGCTCCCGGTTGACGTAGGTGCCGTTGAGGCTGCCGACGTCGACGACCTGAAACTCGTTGCCCTCCAGCCGGAACTCGGCATGACGGCGACTCACGGTGACGTCATCGAGGAAGATGTCGCTGTCGGGATGCCGACCCGCTGCGGTGACAGGCTGGTCAAGCAGGAATCGCGATCCGGCGTTGGGTCCACGCTTGACGACCAGCAGCGCGGAACCCGCAGGCAGCCCCTCCACACCCGAGGTCAGGCTGTCGCCGCCCGCCTGCGCGGGAGCGTCGAGTTCGCTCAGAAAGTCGGCGCGGAAAACCGATGTGGTTTCCGCGGTGACCTCATCGCCCAACTGGTCTTGCCCCGTCGCCGGGTCCTTCTCCGTCACGCACTACTCCTCACTGGCCGCTGATCTGCTACCTGGTCGCACCTGCCGGACATCTGTGGCGCCCAACCCCGAATCGTTGAGTCGACCGTACCGCGCAGCGGTACGTCATGTCCCCCGCACCGCGGGATCGTGTCGCCGGATGCCCGGCGCGTCCCGGCAGGCAGGCTAGCAACCGTCATTCCGACAACGTCGCCCGGTAGGCCTCGGTGCTCAGCAGCCCCGCCAGACTCTGGTCTAGGCCCGCCGAATCCGCGTTTGCCACCTGAAGTTCCAGCAGCCAACCCGCGCCGTACGGGTCGGAGTTCACCAGCTGCGGGTTCGCGTCCAGCTCGGCGTTGACAGCGATCACCGAGGCGGTGATCGGCGCGTAGAGGTCGGAAACGGATTTGGTCGACTCCACCTCGCCGAAAGCTTCGCCGGCGGTCACCTCGGTGCCCACTGCAGGTAGCTGAACGAAAACCACATCGCCCAGCGCCGCCTGCGCGAAATCGGTGATGCCCACCCGGACGGCGTCGGGTCCGGTGCGGCGAACCCACTCGTGCTCCGCGGTGTAATACAGGTCGGACGGAACTGAACTTTCCGAACTCACGGTGATCGTGCTCCTTGCGCTGTCGGGCTCACTTGACTGGCTGAGCGTATTGGCGTGGTTTCGGTTGCCGCAACACGGTCACCTCAACGCGGTCCGCCTGCTGCACCGTCATCGCCCCGCCGAGCCGCCTGACGCTGTCGACGGCCCCGCCGGGAATGTTCATGGCAGCCGCCAAAGTCGGCGGATCGCCAATCGCCAGAACCGAATACGGAGGCGTCAGCACGGTCCCATCGAATTCCACCGCGCCGGACGCGCCCGCCACCCACGAGTCCACACCGATGCGCACCGCCTTGGTGCCGTCGCGGACCTCGATGGCCTCGGCGCCGGCCGCCCGCAGCTCGTTGATCACATCGAGCATGGTCTCGGGTGCGACACCGCGGGCGGAGTCGTCGATGGTGATCACGACGCCGGGCCCGATCGCGCCCACAGTGCCGATCATGATGGCCAGGGCGGCGAGCCGGGCCTGGGCGTTTTCGATGGCGGCCTGATCACTGCTCCCGGACTTCTGCAGCGCGTCGAGCGTTTGCTGTAGCTCGGCGACCTCGGTGCCCAGGGTGGCTTCGCGTTGACGCAGCGAATCCAGCAGCACCAAGAGGTCGGCGGGCCGAGCCGTCTCCAAGGCGTCTTCGGAATCGTTCTGGCGTACCTGAGTGACAATCGCCACCCCCAGCAGCAGGCACAGCAGCAGCCCCAGCACGCTGAACAGCGGACCGGACCGGCCCGGCGGCGGCGCACTGTCGGGCCGGGCCGACTGCGGCAGTTCGTGTCTGCCGTGCGGCTCCGGATCGGTGCTACTCATCGGGTCAGGCTCCGAACAGCCGTCGCCGCAACGCCGCCGCGTTGCCGAAGATCCGGATGCCCAACACCACGATGATCGCGGTCGACAACTGGGTGCCGACGCCCAGTTGGTCACCGAGATAGACCAGCAGGGCGGCCACCAGGACGTTGAAGACGAACGACACGACGAATACCTTCGCGTCGAAGATCCGCTCCAGGTAGGCGCGTAGGCCGCCGAACACCGCATCCAATGCCGCCACCACTGCGATCGGCAGATAGGGCTGAACCACTTCCGGCACGCTGGGGTGAAAGACCAGTCCCAGCACAATGCCGGCGATCAGTGCAGCGATACCGATCATTGTGCAATCACCCCAGCCTCCCGAACCGCACCCAGCCGGCCGCGACACCGGCAGCGCCGCGCCCCGCAGCGCAAGCTTGCGTCACGATGCCCCGATCTGTTTGGCAAATCGGACATCTCGTACCGATCCCGCCGGCAGGGTCAGGTCGGCCGAGCTGCGGCCGTCGACCCGCACCCCCACCCCGTAGGAGGCTTCGAGCAGACGTAGCCGGTACAGACCGGGACTGCGGTCGAAGGTCTCGCGCAACTCGCGTGGCGGACCGATGGCCTGCAATGCGTAGGGACTGCTGATCGGCTTGTTGTCGACCAGGATGGCGCCCCCGGCCTGACGGATCGTGACGTTGGGACCGATGCGTACATCGCCGACCGCGATCGCCTCCGCCCCGCTGGCCCACAGCGAGTTGACCACCAGCTGCAGGTCGCGGTCCAAGATGATCTGCTGACTGCCCGACACGCGCTGTTTGGAGGCATCAGAGAGGTTTCGCCCGGCGCCGGGGTCCGTCACGGTGACGACCACCCCGGGGCCGGTCACCTGGGTGCTGGCGGACTCCAGACTCAGCGCGTCCAGGCCGGCCAGCACCCGCTGGCCCTGGGCATCGTCGGCCAGCCGGTGCCGTTGTGAGTCATCGACTTGGTTGGCGTAGGTGTCCCGTTTGTCGGCGAGGGTGCCGGTGGCCTTTTCGGCCGCTCGGACGTTCGCGGCCAGCACCTGTTGGGCGTCACGCACCCCGGGGGCCACGGAGCGGGCCTGGGCTACACCGATGGCGAACACGGTCGCCACCAGCAGCGCCGCCATCGCCTTCCATGCCCATCCCGCCACGCGGGTTCTGGCGGGCAGCGGCGCGGCACGGCGCCGACGCCGGGCGGCCGCCGCCGCGTAGCCGGGGTCGAGGTGTTCGGACAACAGCGAGCGCAGCAGCGAAGGTACCGCGAACGTGCGCGGGCGGCCGGCCTCGTGGGCGCCGGCGAAGCCCTGGGAGTCGTAGCCGCTCAGGGCGAAGAACGGTTCAGCCACCGCTGACCTTCGGCATCCTGCGGACCACCAGCGTCACCTGGATCAGATACAGCACGAAGGCCCACAGGTACATGCCCAGTCCCCAGATCAGGAAGCCCCATCCGGCCGACAGCACCACCCGACTGGCCAGGGTGTCCCACTGCCCCAGCAGGATCAGCGGGAACGCCGACATCAGGGCGAAGGTGCCCGCTTTGCCCACGTACGTCACCGGCAGGGCCGTCAGGCCGCGACTGCGCAACGCCGGCAGGGTGGCCGCAAGCAGCAGATCCCGGGCCAACAGAACGCCGATGATCCACCAGGGCACCAGGCCCCGCACGCCGAACGCCACCGGAATCGCCAGCATGTAGAGCCGGTCGATCGCCGGGTCGAGCAGGGCCCCCAGCTTCGAGTACTGATTGAACAGCCGAGCCACTTTGCCGTCGGCCCAGTCGGAGGCACCGCTGAGCATCAGTACCGCCACGGCGGGCCCGTCGGCCCGCGCGATCAGCAGCAGGTACAGAAAGACGCCGATCAGGCCGAGGCGAGCCACGCTGATGATGTTGGGCACGGTGAGCACCCGGTCCTGAACGCGATCGGATCCGGACCCGACAGTCATAGCGACCCCCTAGCGGAAGATCCCGGGCAGACTCAGCGCGTCCATGCTGTCGTCGCTCAGCGGGTTGTCCCGGACCATGTAGGTCCACGTCGAGGTGGGGCGCGCCAGCTTGGACAAGTCGATGCCGGGCTCCGACTCGATCGCGTCCGACGTCTCCAGGGTCTGCTGGGATGCCTCAATGGCGTCGGCGGCCAGCGAGGCGAAGGCGTCCAGCGCCATCCGGTGGAATTCGTCGAGGGGATTCTGCCGGCCCAACGCGCGCAGGTGGATGCTCTCCCGGATGTCGGCCAGGAAGGCGAGGTGGTCAGCCCACCCGCGGTCCAGGTGGTAGAGCATGATCAGACGGCAGATCTTCTCCAGCTTGGCCTCGCCGTCCTCCCCCAGCTGCTCCTTGAGCTCCGCGTAGCGCTTGGGAGTGAGCTCGGCAAGCTCCTCGCGGGCGGCCGGGGTGGACAACAGCGTGTTGCGGCGCTCCACGATGATGGTGCGCTGCTGGGCGATCAACTGGTTGTAGCGCCAGGTATTGGCGTGGATGTCGAGCAGTTTGCCCTCGGCGATGCGCTGCGCGTGGTCGAGCAGACCGGAGGCCTTCGGGCTCACGATGCGACCATCATCGTCGGTCTCGGTGGGCAGTTTGTTGTCTTCCAGGTTGGTCGCGGCGACATCGTCTTCCCAGCTGGAGAAGAACACCGAGGATCCCGGGTCGCCCTGGCGGCCGGCCCGACCGCGCAACTGGTTGTCGAGGCGCTGGGTGTGCTGACGGCCGGTTCCGATGACGTGCAGCCCGCCCAGTTCGACCACCGCATCATGATCGGCCGCTTGCGTTTCCGAGGAACCACCCAGCCGGATGTCGGTGCCCCGCCCGGCCATCTGGGTGGAGACGGTGACCGCCCCGAGCTTGCCGGCCTCGGCGATCACGGTGGCCTCTTCGGCGTCGTTCTTGGCATTGAGGACCACCGCCGGAACGCCGCGCTTACGCAGGCGCTCGTACAGTTCTTCGGACTCCGCCACGTCGTGGGTGCCTACGAGCACGGGCTGTCCGGTGGCGTGCACCTCGACGATGTGGGCCACAATCGCATCGTTTTTTGCCGCAGCGGTGATGTATACCCGGTCCGCCTCATCTTCACGGATGTTGGGCATGTTCGGCGGGATCGGTGAGACGCCGAGCTGGTAGAACTGCCGCAGCTGCTCCCCGGCCGCCAGTGCCGTCCCGGTCATGCCACACACGGTGGGGTACCGGTTGACCAGGGCCTGCACCGTGATGGTGTCGAGCACCTCGCCGGTCTCGGTGGTCTCGATGCCCTCTTTGGCCTCCACCGCGGCTTGCAGGCCGTCCGGCCAGCGCTGCAGGGCGGCGATCCGGCCGCGCGAGGCGTTGATCAACTGCACCTTGCCGTCGCGCACGATGTAGTGCACGTCGCGCTGCAGCAGCACGTGGGCATGTAGCGCCACGTTGATCTCGGTCAGCGTGGAGACCACATGCTCCTCGGAGTACAGGTCGATTCCGCCGAGCGCCTTCTCCACCTTGCGGGCACCCACATCGGTGAGATGGATATTGCGGCGGTCCTCGTCGGAGTCGTAGTCCACCCCGGGCTTAAGGCGGCCGACCAGATCGACGATCTCCATCCGCGGGGTCTCGCGGTGGGTGGTGCCGGCCAGCACCAGCGGCACCAGTGCCTCGTCGACCAGCACGGAGTCGGCCTCGTCGATCAGCGCGACGTCGGGGTTGGGCGACACCAAGTCGTCGACGTCGGTGACCAGCTGATCACGCAGCACATCGAAGCCGATCTCGTTGACCGACGCGTAGGTGACGTCACACTGGTAAGCCGCGCGGCGTTCGTCTGGTGTGGACTCCTCGGTGATCCATCCGACGGTGACGCCGAGTGCCTCCAGCAGCGGGCCCATCCACTCGGCGTCGCGGCGGGCCAGGTAGTCGTTGATGGTCACCACATGCACGTGCCGGCCACCGATGGCGTAGCCGGCGGCCGCGATGGCGCCTGAGAGTGTCTTGCCTTCGCCGGTGGCCATCTCGACCACATCCCCGGCCAGCATCCGCAGCGCGCCCTGCAGCTGGACGTCGAACGGACGCTGTCCGATGCTGCGTTCGGCGGCCTCGCGGGCGATCGCCAGGAACTGCGGGATGTCGGAGGCGTCGGCCAGGTCCTTCAGCTTGAGCAGTTGCGCAGCTTTGAGCAGCTGCTCGTCGTCGAGCCCAGCGGCCTTCTCGGCGTACTCGGCGGCGGCCGTGACTTCGGCCATCGAACGACTCTGGTTCTTTTCGGTGCTGGCGCCCAGCAGTTTCCAGAATCTCCCGCTGAGGCGACCCGACTTGGTTCGCGTTCCGGAGTCAGTCTTGGAGGTGTTAGCCACAGCACAACGGTACGCGGTAGCCACCGCCTGCGAGCCGGGGGCACCACCGCGTCGGCGGGGCGCTGCGGCAATCTCACCCGGCGCGACGCGACTCCCCTGCGGTAGGTTTCGCACGGGGTTCTCGATTCGTTGATCGGCCGCGACGCGGTTCCGGCGATAGGGACGGCAAGGAGACATCGATAGTGGACTCGAAGCTGTTCAATCCATCCATCGACTGGGCGCATGCGCTGCCCGATTCTCTGGTGTGGATTGCGCTGGCCTGGACCATCAGTGCCGTCGGGGTGCTGGCCGTGGCGGCGGTGCTGCGGGTCAGCACCCGGTGGGGCCGCCAGTTCTGGGAGATCAGCGGCCCGTACTTCACCGGACGCGACAGCGTCCGGGTCTGGGTGATGCTGGGTGTGCTGCTGCTGTCGGTGATCACCGCGGTCCGGCTCAACGTGTTGTTCAGCTTCCAGGGCAACGACCTGTATTCGTCGCTGCAGACCGCGTTCCAGGGCGCCGCGGGCGGCGATGACGCCGTCAGAGCGTCTGGTGTGCACGGATTCTGGATGTCGATCGCGATCTTCAGCGTGATGGCGGTGCTGCATGTGGCACGGGTGATGCTCGACATCTACCTGACCCAGCACTTCATGGTGAATTGGCGGATCTGGCTCACCGAACGGCTCACGGGCGACTGGCTGGACGGCCGGGCCTACTACCGGTCCCGCTTCGTCACCACGCCGCTGGACCCGGCGGTGGGCGAGGCCATCGAAGGCGCCATCGACAACCCCGACCAGCGCATTCAGCAGGACATCGACATCTTCACCGCGGGCAACGGCGCCAGCGTGAACGCCCCGGCCAACAGCACCGGCAGCACACTGCTGTTCGGCGCCGTGCAGTCCATGGTCACCGTGGTGTCCTTCACCGCGATCTTGTGGAACCTGTCTGGCACCCTGACCGTCTTCGGTTTCGACATCCCGCGCGCGATGTTCCTGATCGTGCTGGTCTATGTGACCGTCGCGACGATCGTCGCGTTCTGGATCGGCCGGCCCCTGATCCGGCTGAGTTTCCGCAACGAGCTCACCAACGCCGCCTTCCGCTACGCGCTGGTGCGGGTTCGCGACGCGGCCGAATCGGTCGCGTTCTACCGGGGCGAGCTCGCCGAGCGGGTTCAGTTGCGGACCAGGTTCCGCGCCATCGTCGCGAACTACCTGGCGTTCGTGAACCGAACCATCGGGTTCGCCGGCTGGAACCTGTCGGTGAGCCAGGCGATCGTGCCGCTGCCCTGGGTGATCCAGGCGCCGCGCCTGTTCGACGGACAGATCATGTTCGGCGGGGTCGCGCAGACCGCGTCGGCGTTCGGCAGCATTTCCGATTCACTGTCGTTCTTCCGCAATGCCTATGACAACTTCGCCGGCTACCGTGCCTCGATCATCCGGCTGCACGGGTTGCTTGAGGCCAATCGCGAGGCCAGGGAGCTGCCCGAGCTGCTGGTCAAACCCAGCCCTGACGACAGCGTGGCGCTGGAGGGCGTCGAGGTGCGCAGCCCTGACGGCGTCCCGCTGATCGAGGCACTCGACGTGCAGCTGAGCGCCGGCGACGCGCTGATGATCGCGGGCCCGTCGGGCAGCGGCAAGACCACGTTGCTGCGCAGCCTGGCTCAACTGTGGCCGTACGCCTCGGGCACCCTGCGCCGACCCGATGCGGCCAACGCCACCATGTTCATCTCGCAGCTGCCCTATATCCCGCTGGGCGACCTGCGCACCGTCGTGTCCTACCCGCTGGCGGTGGGCGAGGTGTCTGACGCCGCGATCGATGAGGCGTTGAACAAGGTGGCCCTGCCGAACCTGGTCGAGCGGCTCGACGAAGTCGACGACTGGGCCAAGGTGCTCTCACCCGGCGAGCAGCAGCGGGTGGCGTTCGCCCGAATCCTGTTGACCCGGCCCAAAGCCGTGTTCCTCGACGAGTCGACGTCAGCGCTGGACGAGGGGCTGGAGCTGACCCTGTACCGGCTGCTGCGCACCGAACTGCCCGATACCATTCTGGTCAGCGTGAGCCATCGACACACCGTCCGCCAGCACCATCGCCACGTGCTCGAACTGCTCGGCCAGGGCCGCTGGGACCTCAGCCCGGTCTAAGAAGCCCGCTCTAGCGAGCAGCCGCGTGCGCCCCGGCGCGCCGGCCGAAGAACGAGCCCTCCCCCAGCTGGGTTCCGCTGGCATAGCCCTTGCCGTCCTGGGCGATATTGGCCGCGCAGGCACCGGCCGCATACAGGCCCGGTACCGGGCGGCCCTCGGCATTCAGCACTTCGCCGTCCACCGAGGTGGCCAGTCCGCCCATGGTGAATCCGGCGTACATCGCCTTGCCCAGAGTCAGGTCGAACGCGCCCCACGGCCCGGTGTCCTGCGGGGCGAGGAACGGCGGCTGCTTGTGGAAGTCCGGGTCCTCCCCCTGCGCCGCGTAGGTGTTGTAGCGATCCAGGGTGGCCACCAGGTTTCCTTCCGGAATGCCCAGGGCGGCTTCCATTTCCGGTACCGTTTCCCAGCCGTCGATGAGCGGCACCAAGGGCACCTGCGGCTTGCGCATGTGCTCCTCGTCGACGATCAGGTACGCCGCACTGTCCGGTTGGTCCATGACGAAACCCGACGTCCGTGAGTGATAGGAGTCCTCGGCGACGAAGCGCTTGCCCTCTTTGTTGACGATGATCCCGGTGAGCAGGATCGAGGGCGGATAGACCGGCGCGGTGATGAATATCTGGTCCATGTGCTTGGTCGCACCACCCACCGAGATACCCATCCGGATGCCCAGGCCGTCGTCGTAGGTGTTGCCCAGTACGAAAGGCTTCTCCGCCAGCTTGGGCGTGTGCTGCGCCACCATCTCCGGGTTCATCACGAAGCCACCGGCGGCGATCACCACCGACTTCGCCTTGATGACTCCACTTTCGGTGAAGTGCTTCCATGCCACGCCCACGACGGCACCGGAGGCGTCGGTGACCAGACCGGTGGCGCCGGTCTCGTAGCGGATCGCCACCCCGAGGCTGTCGGCCCGCTTGAGCAACAGATCGATCGCCATCTTGGCGCCCTGGGTGTCGCCGGGCACCGGGACCTTGTGTCCGCGCGGGGCCGGAACGGCCTCGTTCAGAAACGGCCACACCTTCTCGTTGCCGGTGAACATCAGCCCCTCGGTGTTGGGCTGGATCACCGCCTTCTCCGGGTAGTAGCTGCGCTCGAAGGCGATGCCCAGGTCTTCGAGCCAGTTGAAGTGTTCGACGCTGCCGTCGCAGTAGGCCCGGATCTTGTCGTGCTCGGGCTCGCGCGATACCGCCACGAGGTACTTGTACATCTCCTCGGCCGAGTCAGGATGCCCGGTGGCCTGCTGGACGGCGGTACCGCCGCCGAGGTAGAAGTGACCGCCGGCCATGGACGTGGTACCGCCGGCTTCGGCGGCCCGCTCCAGTACCAATACCCGGTCTCCGGCCGCCGCCGCCGTGACCGCCGCGCAGCCACCGGCGATGCCGAAGCCGATCACCACGACGTCCACCTCGTCAGACCACTCCGAAACCGCTTCGGCACTGGTGGTTTCCGGGATCTGGGTGCTCACCGCTGCTCCTGTTTGATGTACTCGAACACGGACCTGATCTCAGCGGGGATGTAAGCGATCTCCAGGTAGGGGATGCCCGCGTCCGGAGCTGAGACGTACGCGAATTGCATGCCGCCGGGCATGACACCCCGGGCAACCACCGGGGCGCCCCGCCCGGCGGCGTCGTTCAGCATAGCCTCGAAGTCGTTGGGGTCCTCGGCCTCGATGCAGACGTGATGCAGGCCCGGCCCGCCGCCACGCAGGAAGTCGTCGTAGAGGCTGCGGCCGCGCACCGGGGCGATCAGCTCCAATTGCATGTCGCCGACGTAGCTCAGCGAGATGTCGGCGACGAAATCTGCCGGCTCGCCCAGGTAACTGCAGGCGTCCGGGGCGAAGTGCACGCCCGGCATGCGGACCCATCGGCGCGCGCCCAGCAGGGCGGTCAGGGTCGATTCGGTGGCGTCGAGGTCGCTGGTCACCCAGGCGATCTGAATGGGAGGCCGCGGCGTGGGGGTCATGGCTGCGGGGCCGGAACGCCGACGTCTTCGCGGACCTGCTGTGAGATCGCCGACCACGACACGGCCGCGGGATACTCGCCCCACACGCTGTTGAACAGCCCGACGATGCGAGCCGAACCACCGTCTCGTACGGCGTAGACCGGGCCGCCCGAATCACCCTGCTGACTGCGGATGCTGCGACTCATGGTGAACCAGCCGTTGTTGATCCGCTCGATGGCGCCACAGGTCTCTCCGGTGACGATGCCGAAGTGACAGACCGGCTCACCCGGATTCATCTCGTGGTCCGGGTCGGCTTGCAGTTGCAAGCCGCCGGGCAGCACATCGTTGACGTCGACATCGTCGGCCAGCACGATCGCCTCGTAGTCGGCGATCACCTGATCGGTGTTGACCGTCGAGCCGTTGGGGGTGTTGTCCCGAAAGGTCGCCAGGTGGCCGATGAGCCGTCCGCCCCTGTCGGTGACGGCACCACTGCCCCGGCAGTGGCCGGCGGAGAAGGCCACCCGCGTCACCGGATCGACGTAACCCAAGGTGCAGACGTGGGTGTCCTGGCGAATCTCCATTCCGGGGAACACCAGCACTCGATCGGCTCGGGCCGTGACGGCCGTCGGGCCGACAGCCGCGACACCGATCCCCAGCAACATCGCCAACATCCGCGCAACGGGCCTGCGCAACCGTCGACTCCTATCGTTGTGGACCGGTTTCAGTCCGGCCGGGCCAGACCACCGTGGCGCAGCGCGGCGGCCCGGCCCCTGGGGATCCGGGCCGCCGCGTCAGCGTTGCGCGGCGATCAGGGGATCGTCAGCTCCTGACCGGGGTGGATCAGGTCGGGGTTGGCGATACCGCTGGCCTCCGCGATCTGCGGGTACTTGTTGCCGTCACCGTAGAAGCGCTCGGCGATGGCGAACAAGGTGTCACCGGAGACCACGGTGTAGGTGCGGGCCGCGGGTGCGGCCTCCTCTACGGGAGCCGGGGCCTCTTCGGCCTTGGGCTCTTCCGGCGGCGGAGCGTCGGTCTCGGTCTTGGTGGACCAGGCCGCGCCGTCGGCGGCGTACAGCACCAGGTTGCGGTCGTCCTGCAGGACCAGCTTGGCGTCCTTCTTGCCCTTGGTGTCGGTGTGCCAGATCGGCTTGTCGGCGGTGTACAGGACGAAGTTGCCGTCCGACTGCACCTCGGCGCGCACGACGTCGTTACCGTCGGTGCCCGACGCCCAGACGGCCTTGCCCCGCGCTGCCAACACCAAGTTGCCGTCTTCCTGCAACGTCAGCGTGTAGGCCCCGTTGTTGGAGGTCAGCGACTCGCCTTTGACGAGCTTCTTCCCTGCGGTGAGCGTGTCTCCCAAGCTCTGTGCCACGTTGTCCCCTTCTTATCGGAACGCCGCGACCTTAATCGGCGGGCGTTGTCGCTCGGATGCGACGTTCGCCAGCCTAGGCGAACACCCGTCGGTGCGCCGCTCATTACGTCACGGCGATTTTGGTACCGCGGCGCGATTCGGCTCGGTGACGCCGGGCTGCCAGCCGGGCGGCCCGAAGAGATAGCCCAGCCGATCGCGCCACCGGGTCGCGCTGCGTACATCGGCGATGATCGAGGCGTACTCGTGGAATTGCAGGGTCACGATGTTGTAGGTGTCGACCGGCTTGGTCAGCCCGTAGTGCGGACGAAATCGCTCGGGGGTGAAGCTGCCGAAGATCCGATCCCAGATGATGAGGATGCCGCCGTAGTTGCGGTCCAGGTACTCCGGGTCCATACCGTGGTGCACCCGGTGATGTGACGGGGTGTTGAAGACGAACTCCACTGCGCGCGGCAGCTTGTCGATCCGTTCGGTGTGCACCCAGAACTGGTAGACCAGACTCACGGTGAAACTGGCGAATACCATCCATGGCGGAATACCCAACAGCGGCAAGGGAATCCACATCAAGATCTCCCCGCTGTTGTTCCACTTCTGGCGCAGTGCGGTGGCGAAGTTGAAATAGCGGCTGGAATGGTGGGCCTGGTGGGTGGCCCAGATCAGCCGGATCCGATGCGCGAGGCGGTGGTAGGTGTAGTAGAGCAGGTCCACACCGACGAGTGCGATCACCCAGGTGTACCAACGCTCGGGCGACAGATGCCAGGGCGCCACATAGGTGTAGATGGCTGCGTAGCCCAGCAGCGCGACGAACTTCCAGCCGGCGGTGGTGGCCATGGACACCAAGCCCATCGAGATACTCGCCCAGGCGTCCTGGGTGCGGTACCCGCCGACCGGCACGGCCTCTGCTTCGGACTGCTCCAGCTTGCGCGCGGCAAACCACTCCAGGGTGAGCAGCAGCAGGAAAAAAGGCACGGCGAAGATAACCGGGTCGCGCATCGGACCGGGCAGCACCGACCACATACCTGCGAACGCATCCACCGTGGCTACCTCCGGAACAACAGCCTAGACATCGATCAGCTCAATCCGGTGACAGCGACGACTGGTCTTCGGCGTGCCACTGCACCGCGTAGACACCTGGTTGCAGGGACAGTTCGGCGACCAGACGCTCAAGCCGGTCCGGTGCTCGATTATCCGACAACATGGTGGCGGTGAGAGCGATGTTGTCGTCACCGACGCGACCGGTGTGGATCCCCCGCAGAATGAGGTCGTTGCTCGCCGTGTGTTGGACGATCTGGGCACGTAGGTACTTCTCGGACTTCGGCCGGCAGATCACCTGCACCTCGTACGGCGAGTGCGGTTCGTCCTCCTCGACGTGCTGGTCGCGGTCGATGAATCGGCCCAAGGGGCGAAGCAACAGGTGGGTGCCGATGATCGCTCCGGTGCCGATCAGCGCAAACGCCAGATCCCCGGCCGCCGCCAGCACTCCCACCGCTGCCGAACACCACAGGGTGGCCGCGGTGTTGAGTCCACGGACGTTGAATCCCTCGCGCAGGATCACCCCACCGCCGAGGAACCCCACGCCCGACACCACATAGGACGCGACGCGGGTGGAGCTGGTGTCCCCGGCGGCCACGGCGTACAGCACGAACAGCGTCGCACCGGCGGCGACGAGCGCGTTGGTGCGCAATCCCGCCATCCGGGCCCGCCACTGTCTTTCCAGCCCGATCAGTGCACCGCAGCCCAGCCCGACAGCCAGTCGCAAACTGAACTCGGCGACGCTCAGCGTCTGCATGACCTCAACGATGTCACATGGCTAGCCGGCTACGACCGGCCGCGCCATCACTGTGGGCTTGAAGCCATACCGTGGAGCGGCGAAGCCGTAGTTGCGTTGGCCCGCGCCAGCCAGCGGCACGCCGGGCATTCCGGCCGCACCGGCCTGCGGCGGATGCGCGGAGACCGTCCATCCGGTGGCCGCGACCGAGGTGCCCGGGGCATTGCTCGTGGGCACCGAGGCCGCCCAGGTGTGCGGTACCGACAGCCCCCCCACTGCGGCGGACTGCCCCATGCTCGCCGAAGCCCCGCCGAGCCCGGCGCCAAGACCCGGCCCTCCCGTAGCCATACCCAGCGCGCCGAGCGTCGGCGTGAAGGGGTCGATCGCACCCAGGCCCAGCGGGTCACCGGCGGCAATGGCGGCACCGCGCACCACGGCCATGTCCGCGGCGAAACTGGATACCGCGGCCGCGCCCATCGGGCTGAACGAACTGCTCATCAGGTTGGTGATGCCGTTGGTCAGGTCGCCCGTGCTGATCCCTTCTCCCTCCACCGGCGTTGCGAGGGCCTGCAGTGCCTGCGGTGTGTTGGCCATCGCCTGGGACAGGGTGTCCTGCGCACTGGTGGTTGCCGCCGTCCCGGCGGCCTGGTTGACCGCGCCCTGCTGGGCGCCCTGCGCCGAAGGGTCGGCGATCTCCCGCGGCGAGGTGAACGGTGTGACGGTGGTGGCTGCCGCCGACGCTGCCGCGTAGCCGTACATCGCTGCGGCGTCCTGGGCCCACATCTGGCCGTACTGCGCCTCGGTGGCCGCGATCGCCGCGGCGTTCTGGCCCAGGAAGTTGCTGGCGACCAGCGCAGCGAGCTGGGTGCGGTTGGCCACGATCAGCGGCGGGGGCACCGTCATCGTGTACACCGCGTCGAATGCCGCGGCGGCGGCCTTGGCCTGGCTCGCGGCCTGCTCCAGTTGGGCGGCGGTCAGGCCCATCCACGCCGCGTAGGGCGCTGCTGCGGCTGCCATTGCGTTGGAGGCCGGTCCCATCCAGCCTTCGCCGACAAGACCATTGACGATCGCCTGGTAGCCGGCCTCGGCTGAAATGAGTTCTGCCGCCAGCTTGTCCCAGGCCCCCGCGGCGGCCATCATCGGTCCCGACCCGGGTCCGGTGTAGATGCGAGCCGAGTTGATCTCAGGGGGAAATGCGCCGAAGTCCATGGTATTGCTCCTTTTTGCTCACTGTTATCGCCATGAATGGCTGGTCTTATGGGGCGTGCAGGCACGGTCGATGCCCGAATTGGGTTGCAGTCGTGGGTCAGACGGCAGGAGGGATCGGGACAACCGGCTATGGCGACATACGGAGCTGGGCACGCCAAACACATCGCTTGCTCGGTCAGAATGCCGAGGGGTCAAGCGATTTCAGGACATGCCGAAGCCTGGCGCCTTCCGCGGGGAAAGGTGCGCCAGGAAACGAGATCAGCGCCGGTGCGAATCACATGGTGAAAGCGGTACCGAGATCGAGGGAAACGAACATCGATCTCGGATAGGAACTATCACTCGGACTCAATGTCGCTCTCACCTCCTCTCGGCCTGGGCACGCGCGGGTGCCTGCACGGAAGCACGACGAGGAGGAGTCGCCCGGAAAATACCGGACTACTACGCACCCCTCTCGTCAGAGCTTCGGCACCACACGGCGTGTCCGTGCCTGCGCAAAAATCGCAGACCGGAAGCCACTTGGGCTCAACCCTTAATCCGGGAGGAGCTGTCCTGACCCGGGGCGTCTTTCGACGTTCGGGGTCAGTGGCCTATATCCGTGTAGACGCCTCACCTAACGAGGTGCTTGTCTGATCATAGTGCATCAGTGGGGCGAAACGGTCAATCCACACCGCCGGTTCGCCGGCGACGTATTGGAGATTCGCCTACGCAGTAAGCGAAGACGGGCGCGCTGGGCTGGAAATCGCCCATGTCCCAACGCAAAACGCGGCAGTACACCCGTGGATCGGGTGTGCTGCCGCGCTGCGTACTACGGGACACTCAGGCCCAGCTGGAACCAACCGAGGCGTCGGTGTTGGCCATGTTGTTGCCGGCCGACTGCACCTTCTGACCATGCGAGTTCGCCTGCTGGTAGATCACCGCGAAGTTCCGGCCCAACTGCGCCACAAACTCCTGGCACGCCACCGAACCCGCGCCACCCCAGAAATCACCGGCAGCCAACACGTCATGCACGATCGCCTGGTGCTCCGCCTCCAACGACGCCGCCTGAGCACGAATCAACGCACCGTGAGCATCCACATCACCGAACTGGTAGTTAATCGACATGTTCGTGGTTCTCCCTCTACCTAGCTGCCCGACAGGATCTGCTGAGAAGCAGCTTCCTGCTGCTCATAGTGGTTCGCGTCCCGAATCAACCCATCACGCACACCATGCAGCATGTTCACAATGTTGCGAAACGCCGTCTGCATCTGACCCATGGTGTCCATCGACGTACGCTCCGCCAGACCACCCCAACCCGCACCGGAAATGTTCGTCGACGACGCCCACATCCGACGAGCCTCGTCCTCCACGGTCTGCGCATGCACATCAAAACGACCCGCCATCGAACGCATCGCGTCCGGGTCAGTCATAAAACGTGTAGCCATTTGTCTCTCCTCGATTTCTACGAACGTTGTTGAAAACTAGTGGTATTCGGACTAGCCGGCTGCCGCGGCATTGGCCGCTTCGGTTGCCGCGTAGGTGTTGGCACTGGTGTTCAGCGTGGCAACGAAGGCTTGGTGGATAGCCTCGGCCTGAGCGCTGATGGCCTGGTACATGCTGGCGTGCGCGGCGAACTGCGCAGCGGTCAGCGCCGAGACCTCGTCAGCAGCAGCAGGAACCACACCGGTGGTCGGCGTCGCGGCGGCGGCGTTCTGCGCGCTGAGCGAAGCACCGATGGCGGCCAGGTTGCTCGCAGCAGCGGTCAGGGCCTCCGGCTGGGTGTTCACGAAAGTCATGGGGTTCTCCTCCAAGAATGTCGGTCGAACGCGATCGACGTTCACCGGTTGCGTTGAACAGGTATCCGGCGACGACATTGTGCCGGAGCAGGTTCAGCGCTATGGGGTTGTGCAAACAGATACGGTGCCGAAGCCGGATCGGGAGAAAGCCGCCGCCGACCCGCAGTGGGCACAATCACCGGGACACAAGTTTCGTCCTCACCTCCTGGCACCGGCAGTAACCATCGGGCCGAGCAGAAGCACGGCCCCTTACCTGCGCAATGGTGGCATCGGCGTCAGCGACCGTCAACCCGGACAGGCGGTCGTTACGCTGTGAATCGCCTGCAGAGCGGCTGTCCGCTCAAGACGTTTTCTTCTCGGCAACGGCCGCACTGAGCCCTTCAGCGAGGTCCTCGCGCGTCAGCTCCTTGAACTTGTGCAGCCATTCCTCGTTGAAATCGGTGACATCACCGGAGAGCACCGCGTCAAGTTCAGAATCATCGAGACGGAAACTCCGGTGATCGCGGGCTTTCTCCACCACGTTGCGGACAAATCCGGCGTTCCCCAGCACGTCGATGCCGCGGATCAGGTCCCCGTCCTCGGAGTGATTCTCGTCGGCATAGAACCTCTCGTAGGACGGCAGCAGCCCCTCGACCGCCTCGTCACTGACCACGTCCTCGTTCTCCGCACCCATCATCTTGGTCAGTTCCAGCAGTTCCGGCGGGGTGTAGCTGAAGAACTCGATCACCGTGGAGAACCGGCGCCGTAGGCCCTGGTTCACCTCGAGCATCTTTTCCATGGCATTGGCATAGCCGGCGCCGAACACCACCAGTTCGTCGCGGTGGTTCTCCATGTAAAGCAGCAGCGTGTTGATGATCGCGTTGCCGTAGGCATCGCCCTGGCTGTATCCGCGCTCATGCAGCGTGTGCATCTCGTCGAAGAACACCGCACCGCCGAGCGCGCCTTCGAGCAGCTCTTCGGTGTTCTTCTCGGCGTCGGCCATGTACCGACCGAGCAGTTTCGAACGATTGGTCTCCACCACCAGCGGCTTGCGCAGCACTGTCAGTCCGCACAGCTGCTTGGTGAATGCTCGCGCCACCGAGGTCTTGCCCGTTCCGGGCGGACCGAGCAGCAGGGTGTGCCGCGACGTCACCGGGACCGGCAGCCCCATCTTGGCTCGCGCCAGGTTCACCTTGGTGGTCGCCTTGATCAGCTTGATCTCGCGTTTGGCCTGCTCCATGCCGAGCATGGCGGCCAGTTCGGCGTCGCCTTCGGCCAGGTAGCGGGCCGCTTCCTCGGCGTGCCGGTGGGCTTCGGTCTCTTCGCGGGTCGGGGCGCTGTCGGGATCCCACGGGTCGGTCCGGGCCTCGATGGTCTCGGGATCGGTCAGCACCAGCCGGTAGTCGACATTGTCCATTGCCTCACGGGCCGGCGTGAACTTCGAGTCCCGTGAATAGACCCGGCGCAGCAACTCGGCGGCCTCGTCCTCCCGGCCCAGGTGCCGCAGGCACATGCCCTGCGTATACAGCGCGACATTGGCGGCACTGGGCACTCGATCACCCTCGATGGCCTCCTGGGCGCGTCGCGTCGCCTCCTCGAACACCCCGAGCGAGGCCAGCGCGGTGGTAGCCATGGCCGCCGCCGCCGCCTTCAGCTCAGGCTGGCGCCAGGGGGCCGCCGCCGGAAACTGTTTGAGCACGTCCGGCCAGCGTCCGGTCCGGAAGTACAGCAGCCCCCGGACATAGCTGACCAGCTCGGCTTCGAAGGGGTTGCGCGGCTCGATTCCGTCGAGCAGGGAAGACGCCTCGGCGTAACGCTTGGCTTCGGCCAGTGCAGCGGCATACGCGGCCGCGAGTGTCTCGACGCTGGTGATCAGCAGCCGCAGAAACATCCCATCGGAGACTTCGGGCCGGAACTCCAGATCCGACAGGCCGAGTCGGCGGGTCTCCCAGCCGAAAGTGCGTACCGTCGCCCAGGCGTTCTCCAGTACCTCAAGGCCGGCGTCCCCGGCCAGCAGCCGGGCCAGCCAGGCGTCGCACATGCCCGGGTCGATCGTGGTTGCCGTGGTGAACATCTGCAGGGCGACCTGCGGATTATGGCTGGGCTGCAGCCCGTTGACCGAGATTCCCGAGGCCAACATGCCCGCGACCATGGCGTTGCGCGCATCGGTCGTGTGCGGACCGGTCACCCGCGCGCCCCGGCCGCCGCAGGCGTGTATTCCTCGATCACATCCACCGTGACGGGCAGCTGCTCACCGGCCTGCAGGTCCCGGCCCGGCACCGACATCCGCCGGTGCGCGGTGGGAGCCGGAAGGCTGGCGCAGACGGCTTCCAGTCGACGCCTGCCGACAAAGCGGTTCAGCGCCGACCGCACATTCTTACCCGGCTTCTCCGCGGTGTGATAGCGCGCCAGCACCGAGATCTCGGTGCTTCCGCCACCCCCGCGAGTGAGCCGCACCGTGACCACGCTGACATCGGTCTCGGGATACCACAGGTGCTCGAGATTCTCCGGGTTGATGTCGGAGGGCGTCAGCCAGAAGCTGGTGACGTAGCCGTCTGGACGGTCGCGGAACAACCGGTGCCGCAGGTGGGTGCCCTCCAGGCCCGCGAGCACGGCCTCATCGACGGAGTCGAACTCGTCAGCGCGCAACACCTGCGCGCTGAGCTGGCGCCCGTCGATATCCTCGGCCAACCGCTCGGTGGCGACCGCCAAGGTGGCGGCCAGCGAATCGCGCGTGGCGACCGCGTTGACGTTGCGCTGCGGATCCATCCGCACGACCACCCAGGTGTGGCGGCGATCGGGCATCGACGGATTCTCATCGACGTCGGGGTCGTCAGCGTCGCGGGGCTCCGCGCGGGTGCCGACCGAAACGATGTCGATGCTGTCCAGCCGTAGATCGAACTGGCGCAGCCCGGCGGCTAGGCGCTCCACCGACAGGGTCGCCTCCGCGTCACGACCGTGCCGGCCGCTCGCCACAACGGGCCGACCGCCCACGGCGATCACCGACACCAGCCGGCCCTCGTGCTCGCGGATGCCGACCGACTCCCGTCCGAATCGGCGGTGGTGGTCGATCGACGATCCCCGGGCCCGGCTCAGCGCCGCGTCGGGGTCGGTGAACTGATCGGCCACCCAGGACGCCCACATGGTGCTGACCGGCACACGCCGGTAGGTGAGCAGCGCGACCAGCGCGATCAGGACCGCGACACCGACGCCCGTCCACCACACGTAGTCGGCTACCTGCGCGTCACCAGGCCAGCGACCGGCGAGGACCAAGATCCCCATGTCGATCAGAAAGACCGCGGTGACCCGCATCCATGACAGGTTCAGACCTAGTGCGTGCTGTGCCTTCATCGGTTCCTTGACGATCGTCGCAGTGCTGCCACTCCAAGGGCCACGCCGGCGGCGGCGAGTGCAGCCAACAACCCGGCTCCGGCGACCCAGGCCGGTGTCATATCACGTTCCGGCGGCATCGGCGGCACCTGCAGTGGCGCCGACAGCCGCTCCGGCGGTTGGGCCGGACCGTCTGGAACGTCCCAGGTCAGCGCGGCTACCGGGTCGACAATGCCGTGACCCACCACGTTGTCGACGCCGCGGGCCGGTGGCCGGGCGGTGCGGACCAGTCGGTTGATCACCTGGTGGGCCGACAACTCCGGGTACTTGGCCCGCACCAGGGCTGCCACACCGGAGACGATCGCCGTCGAGAAGCTGGTGCCGGACGGGACCAAAAGCGAGTTCTCCGGACCATCGACCGCGTTCATCAGCCCGTCATCGCGTGGGGAGAGGCCCTCGATGTCGGTGCCGGGAGCGGCGATCGACACCCACGGACCGGCGACACTCGACTTACCCAGGGGCGCACCCGCGGAATCGACCGCGCCGACGGTCAGCACGTATTCGTCGTACCAGGCCGGCGTCACCACGGTATTGACGCCGTTCCAGTCACGGGGGTCATCGGGACGCATCGCGTTGTAGGTCGGGTTCTGCTTGCAATCGCGCCAGCTGGTGTCACCGGCCGCCGCGACGATCACCACGTTCTTCTCGACCGCCGCGTAGCGCACCGCAGCACCCAGATCAGCTTGATCGAGCATGGTCCGCACGTTCATGCAGACAGCCGAAGAGATGTTGATGACTTGGGCGCCCATGTTGGCGGCGTGCACGATCGCCCGCGCCATGGTCCGAATGCCCTCGTTCTTCTCCCGCAGCTGCGGGTCCTGACCATTGCCGAACGGCTCCTTGGGACCGAAGGCCGCGCTGTACTGCCGGATCGCGATCAGCTGCACGTCGGGTGCGATACCGCTGAACGCGTCCGGTCCGGTGCCCGGCGGCGGTGCGCTGGGCGCGCGGAAGTCGACCGGCGCGGTCCGGGCCCGCCCAGAGAAACCGGCTGGCCGCACGGCATCGCCCGCGCCGTCCCGAGGGAGGTGCGCCGACGAGGCGGCGGCGCCGGGGCCGGGAGCCGGTCCGGCCGGTGGCGCGGGGGCCGGAGCCGGGGGTGGCGGCGGCGGTGGCGGTGGCGGCGCGGGAAACAGGCCGGGAATCTGCTCCGCACCTTCGGTGGGAGCCGGTGCCGGAGGCGCCTCGGGCGGCGGCATCACCAGGATGGTCGTCGCCGGCGACGGGGTCGGTGGCGGAGGCTCGTTGGTGGGGACCGACGGAGGCCGGCGGGTCTGCCGTGGCGGAGGCAACGGGACCCCGTTGTCGGGCATCGCGGCGATCAGCGACGCCACCAAGGTCCCATGCGCATCGCAGTCCGACAGCCCGTCGCCGCCGGCCATCACGTAGTCACCGCCGGCGATCAGGTTCGGCAGCCGCGGGTGCGGGGTGACGCCGGTGTCGATGACGGCGACGGTGACGCCTCCCCCGCGGCCGAACTTCCAGGCCTCCTGCAGGTTGAGCATGTCCATGTAGGCGGGCTGCACACGGAAGTCGGTGTTGGGCAGCACACCGACCTCAGTGCAGTAAGAGGTCTGCCGCATGGTCTGCGGCGGCCCGGGCGTGCCGTCGGGCGGCAATGCCGCGGGATCGATGCCGGGCGGCTCGATCGCGCCGGCGGCCGGCATCCCTGCCAGCGACCCGCTGGCCATCATGATCATCGCGGCGCCGGCGGCCGCAGTGCGCTGCAGCCGACCCACGCCCCTACCGGTACCGGATGGCTTCATAGGTATTCATCAACCACAGTGCCAGCGGGAACAACGGCATCAGGCACAGGTATTCGATCCATTCCACGAATTTGCGGAACAGCGGGCTGTAGATGGTGTTCGGCACGATCACCGCCGACAGCAGGCCGAACATCGGGACCAGCGCCAGCAGGGCGACGCCGACCACCAGCGCGGTCGGGGTCCATACGACCACGACGAAGCGCACCACCACGGCCGCGATGATCACCAGGCCGGTCAGCGTCACCGTGACCGACTGCCAGCGGTCCCGGAAGGAGCGGCCTCGCAGCACCAGGAATCCGGCGGTCAGGCCGGCCAGCACCACCGGCAGCCACGTGCGATCCGAGTGGGGGTCGCACAGGCCGGTGATGCACACCGCGGTCAGCACGCCCAGCCCGGTCAGCAGGCCGGTCAGGAACGACCGGGCCCGCTCCGCGCGCAGCACCACCTCGCGAATGGACTCCGGACCTTCCAGGGACGGCGGCGCTCCGGGCGTGGTGACCACCGTGGTGGGCAGGTCGGGACGGGCTTCGAACACCCAGCGGCTGGTGGCCGACGGGAAGACCGGCAGCCGCAGGCCGGCGAACCAGCGCGACAGCGAGGGAGCCCACTGGTAGGCGAGCACACAGGCCAGGTACACGCACGTCATGAGGGTCACCGCGCCGGTCATGAACAGCATCCGCAGCACCCCGCCGAACATCACCGCCACGCTGATGACGGCGACGGCCGCATAGGCGGCCAGCTGCCGCCCGGTGAGGCGAATGACCGCTAGTGCGGCGATTCCGGCGACGCCGAAGCCCAGCGCGGCGTGCGCGGCGCCTACCTCGCCGGGCACCGCAGCTGCGGCAGCCACGATCAGCGGAACCAGACCGGTCGCCAGCAGGGTGTCACCGACGCGCCGGTCTGAGTCGTTGCGCGCCTGCATCAGGATCAGGGCGGCGGCGATCAACACCAGGAAGGCCAGCCCCGCACTGAAGCCGGTCGTCAGCCAGCCTTCGTGCTGCACTCGCCAGGCAGCGAGCAGCCCGGTGGCCATCAACACACCCAGGGCCAGGGTCGATACGCCGACGCGCACCGCTGTCGCCGCGTCGACCGGGGCGAATCGCTTGGCAAGGTTGACCGATACCGCGGTGGAGATGTGCTCGATGACCGGGGAACGCCGCTCTCGGTCCTCGATGAAGCGCAGCCAGAGCCGGTCGCCGTCATAGACGCCCTGCTCGGTCAGCGACTGGTTCGGCCGCAGCGCGGTGCCGTCGACCAGGCACAACACCCAGCGGCCACGGCCGTCGGGCTTCAGGGCGGGCTCTTCGAGCTCCTGCAGCCGGCCGTTGATGACATTGAGCAACGGGTCCAGCATCACCGACACCGGGGCGTCGGCGTCGAGCAGCGTCCCGATCTGGACGCCTTCACCGGCCATGACCCCGACCACCACAGCCCGGGGTCCCGTCGACGCGAGGTCGCCGCCCGCCTGACCCGATTCGATCGCCGCGGTCATGATTGCGCCACGCGATCGACGAATACCGAACCCAGTGAACCCATAGGTGCCGCCTCGTAATGTGTCATTTTTAAAGTAAGTCCAATTCTAAAGGCATTTCACGTTATTCGCACGATCGCGTTTAACCGCAGTTTCTCGTTGCGACACTTGACATTCGGCGGCCGAGAGGCCGCTAGACCCTCCGATGCGTTTTCCAGGCACCGTAGGGCAGGGTGTCTAAAACGGTCTTGACGCCCACCTGAACCAACTGCGGAGTGGCCGGGCAGATCGCCAGCCACGCTTCACCCGAGCCGGCGGTGCGCGCCTGCTGATACAGCGCAATGCGGCCACCGGAGCCGTCTTTGAGCGACAGCACCGAGGCGCTGGGCCCCTTGGCGTCGTCGCGGTACTGCCGTGCATAGACCGCGGCTTCAGCCGCCGGTTCCGACAGGGCCTGTCCCAGTGCCGCGACCGTGGCGGCGCTGATTCCCATCCGGCGCAGGTCTCCCCCGGTGAAGATGTTGAAGCCCGAGTCCTGCCAGCTCTGGGTGGCCTCCAGCATCTCTTCCATCGGCACGTTGACCGCGGTGATCTGGGCCGGATCGGCGTGGTGGATGGATTCCATCCCGTCCAGCACCAGTGCGGCGATCGATGCCGCGTCGGTCACCGCGACGTCATCGACGGTGATGTCGGTGCCGACCCGGACCGCCGATACCCAGTGCTCGCCGCGCCGCGCCAGCAGCACCCGGAATTCGTTGTCGGGAATGTCGCGGGTTCCGGGCTCCTGATCTTCGGCGTCAACGACCCCGTAGCGCAGCTTGCCCAGGGACAACAGTGCGACCACCTCAAGATCGGGTGCGGCAAGCACCCGCATGCGTGCGGCGACAGTCTCATTGACCTCGTCGTCGACGACGATGCCCTGCTCGCGCATCACCGCCATACCCGGGTGCCCGGAGATCCAGTCGCTTGAATCGGTCGAAACATAAGGACGGCAACGCAACTCGGGAGCAACATGGCGGATGTCCAGCAGCGCCTGCAGCATCCAGAAACCCTCGACGTTGACGGTGATGTCTGTGCGAGTGCTCGGGTCCATCACTACCCTCCTCTGCTGAGTTGGTCGATGTAGATGGCTATTGGATCACGCGAGGGGGCGTTACCGCTCGGCACCACCCGCGATACCGCAGTACGCGACAGCACACCCGTGGATCGGGTGTGCTGCCGCGCTGCGTACTGCGGGACACTCAGGCCCAGCTGGAACCAACCGAGGCGTCGGTGTTGGCCATGTTGTTGCCGGCCGACTGCACCTTCTGACCATGCGAGTTCGCCTGCTGGTAGATCACCGCGAAGTTCCGGCCCAACTGCGCCACAAACTCCTGGCACGCCACCGAACCAGAACCACCCCAGAAATCACCGGCAGCCAACACGTCATGCACGATCGCCTGGTGCTCCGCCTCCAACGACGCCGCCTGAGCACGAATCAACGCACCGTGAGCATCCACATCACCGAACTGGTAGTTAATCGACATGTTCGTGGTTCTCCCTCTACCTAGCTGCCCGACAGGATCTGCTGAGAAGCAGCTTCCTGCTGCTCATAGTGGTTCGCGTCCCGAATCAACCCATCGCGCACACCATGCAGCATGTTCACAATGTTGCGAAACGCCGTCTGCATCTGACCCATGGTGTCCATCGACGTACGCTCCGCCAGACCACCCCAACCCGCACCGGAAATGTTCGTCGACGACGCCCACATCCGACGAGCCTCGTCCTCCACGGTCTGCGCATGCACATCAAAACGACCCGCCATCGAACGCATCGCGTCCGGGTCAGTCATAAAACGTGTAGCCACTGTTCTGTCTCCTTGTCTACGTTGGTTGTTACTGGTTGTTATTGGTGATTGACGAACTATTTCCGTCGGCTACCGAGGTAACCGACGGCCGGCTTTGAACGAATGAATGGTTCCCCTTCCCCCACTCTCGGCCGGAAAACGACTGTCTCCGGTCAGCCGGCCGCTGCAGCGTTGGCTGCCTCGGTGGCCGCGTAGGAGGTTGCACTGGTGTTCAGGGTGGCGACGAACATTTCGTGAATCGCCGCCGCCTGCGCACTGACCTGCTGGTACATCGTGGCGTGCGCGGCGAACTGCGCAGCGGTCAGCGCCGAGACCTCGTCCGCCGCAGCCGGGAGCACACCGGTGGTCGGCGCTGCGGCAGCGGCGTTCTGCGCATTCAATGCCGCGCCGATACCGGTCAGGTTCGCGGCAGCGGATGACAGCGCTTCGGGCTGCGCATTCACAAACGACATTCGATATACCTCCTCTGGATCGCGGTCAGCAATCTCTCTGCTGTCGATCGTAGAGGGTGAAACTGCCCTGGTGAAGCCACTGGACCGAGTGTTCACCTGCAGATAACAAGTGTTCATCTGAGGTAACAATAAGACGGCGCCAAAGCGGCGCTGTGGCGGGAAAAAAGGGCTTCAAACTGGCAAAACACAGGAATGCTATTTCCTGTGGAGTGAGTTCGCGGCTACCGCACAGAAATATGCGGGCACTGGGTCGTACGGAGAATTGTGATGCGGCTAAGCCGGGGCGTCAGGCCCGGGTGTGACCCCGCCAGCAACCACTGGGACGCTGTTATGGGCGTCACAGTGGTTGCTGGGCGGAAGGTCAACCTGCGGGGGTGGTGGCGCGTTCCTGCGCCGGCGCCCGACGCAGTTCGGTCGCGGCGACCTGGACGAACACGCCGGTGTCCTCGGCCATGAGCAGGCCACGTCCGCGGGGCAGCGGACCGCCCTTCATCTTGCCGCGGATGAAGCCCTCGTCGGGGTCGGCATCCATCACCAACAGTGGCGCATTGGCCTGGTGCAGCGCGCGCAGCAACGGGTCGGAACCAGCAGACGACCAACCACCGAAGGTGCGGGTGGCGATCACGTGGAGGCCCACGTCGGCCGAGCGGGTGACCCAGGGGGCGGCCTTCTGGAACGGCGAGTCGAAACCGGCCGGGAACTGCTGGATATCGTCGATGATCAAGAAGATCTCCGGCCCGCTCCACCAGGTCCGCGACAGCAGCTCTTCGGCCGACAGCCCGGGCGGAGGTTCGCGGTTGGCCAGCGTGGTGGCGAGTTCGTTCGCCAGCGCGACCGCGCCATCGACGTTGTAGGCGAACTTCTCCACGTAGTCCGACCCCAGGGTGGTCAGCAACTGCCGACGCGGGTCGATCAGCCACACCTGCGCCGACGGCCGGCCGTCCGGGCTGGGCTCCGGAGCACTGCTGGCGCCCGGCGCGTAGAGCCGCTCGATCTCGCTCATGATGGTCGCCAGGGTGGTGGTGCGGCCGCATTCGCGACGCCCGGTCACCATGAGGTGGCCGTTCTCGGCGAAGTTGAGATACACCGGCGCCAGGTCCAGCTCGGAGATCGCCCAGGCGATACCGCCGGCACCCACGCCCTCGCGGCGGTCGTTGGCCGCCACGGCGCGCACCTCGTCGAGGCCGAACCGCGCGGGCAGACGCCGTACCGGCCGGACCCGGCCCACTGCTACCTGGCTCACTGCCGCGGCGACGCTGTCGGACTCGAACACCCGCTCGCTGGTGTCGGCCATCGCGGGCCGCGCGATCAGGGTGTGCAGACCGGACTGCGGGTCGCTGTCGAGGCGGACGTAGTTGACCGCGACCATGCCCCGTCCCGGCTTCACCGGAACATCCTTGGCGAACCGGGAACGCACCAGCTTGGCGTCCTCGACGGCGGCCAGGCGCAGCTCCACCCGGGAGCCGAAGCCGCTGCGCACGGGCGGGCGCAGCTCCGATTCACGGTCAGCGGTCACGATGACGTGCACACCGAATGACGGTCCCTGGTTGATGATCTGGTTGACCTGCTCGACCAGCACCTCGTTTTCCTCGGCGAGCGCCCGGTAATTGTCGACCACCAGATACACGTCTCCGAAGCCGTCGTTGGGCACGGATCCCGGCGCACCTTCGAACTTGCGGCGGCGGAACACCTCCATCGAGGCCACGTCGTTCTCCAGGAAGCTGCGCTTGCGGGTACGCACCAGCGCCAGCAGCTCGGCCACCGTGCGGCGCACGCCGTCGGGGTCGGTCGGCCCACAGACGCTGCCCACGTGCGGCAACCCGGCGACCGTGGTCAACGAGGTGCCGCTGTAGGCCAGGCAGTAGAACTGGACCTGTGCGGGGGTGTGGGTCAGGGCCGCCGCGCAGATCAGCGCCTGCAGCGTCGTCGTCTTGCCCGAGCCACCGGCACCCAGGATCAGCACGTTGGAACCGGGCCCGGAGGTGTCCACCGTCAGCGGCGGCTGGTCGTGCTTGTAGGGCCGGTCGATGACGCCGATCGGGAACACCAGGTCCCCACGGGTGCCGTAGTCCTCCTGCCAGGGGTGGCCCAGGTAGCGGTTCACCAGGTCCTCGATGCTCACCGGGTTGTCCAGTGGCGGCTGCCACAGCCGGTAGGGCTCGAAGTCGATCTGCCGCAGCTGGTCGATTATCACCGTGCCGACCTTCGGCGTCCGGATGAAGTCCTCTTCCTCGGCGGGTTCGCCGGGCGCGTCTGCGGGCTTGGAGTCGATCGCGGTCAGCTCGTCGGCCGCCTCGATCTCCGGCGTGCTGACGCTGACCTCGAGCGGAGTGAACTCGGTGGTGAACAGCTGCGGACGGATGTAGTCGACGGCATGTGTCAACGGCATCTGCTCGTCGTCGAGGATCCCGCCACGGTGATAGTCACGCCACAGGAACTCGGCCTGGAACCGGATGACCTCTTCACCGCTCTTGCGGAAGTAGCCGAGACCCGCCTTGCCCGGCAGGTTCACCGCGTTGGGCACACCGGCGGCCTGCGCGGCACCGGCCGTCTGCGCCTTGAGCACCAACCGGTAGCCCATGTTCTCCATCAGCTTCTCGGCGCGGCTCTCGATGGTCTGCGAGGCCATCATCAGGTGCACCCAGTAGGCGCGGCCCTGCCGGCCGATGGAGTCCAGCACCTCTACCGCGGTGGGCATGATGCGGAACCACTCGTAGAACTCATCGATGACGACCACCAGCATCGGCAGCGGCGGCAGACTGTCGTCACCGCGTGCCCGCATCCGGGACCGGATCTCGTTGTATTCCTTGGCCCCGTCGACACCGGCGTTGTCGCACATGGACTTACGCCGGGCGATCTCACCCCACATGGCCTCCAGGAAACGCTCCATGAGGGCCTGGTCGTCTTCGAGGTCGGTGATGATCCGCGAGACGTGCGGAACACCGGCGAACGGCTTGACCGCCGAGCCACCCTTGAGGTCGGCCAGCACGAACTGCAGCTCGTCCGGCGGGTGAGCCAGCAGCAGCGACTCGATCACGGTACGCACCAGGGTGGACTTGCCGGAACCGGTGGTGCCGGACATGACGCCGTGGGGGCCGTCGCCGCCCTCGTCCAGGGATTTCATGTCCAGGAACAGCAGCTCGCCGTTGTCGGACCGGTTTCCGAACGGGATCCGCAGTCGGCCTCGACTGCCCCCGTCACGCCGGCTGGCCCACAACTCTTCGAAGTTGATCCGTCCGGCATCCTCGATGCCGTAGTAGGCCATGATGTCGCGCGCACCGATGTGGTGCGACACCTTCTGGCCGATCTCCTCGTAGGCCGCGGCCAGCCGCCAGTGCGCCATGCGCTGCGCGAACTGCTCGGCATCACTCTCGCCGACCTGGTCGGCCAGGGCGAAGAACCACTCGTTGTCGTCGATCACCATCCAGGTGTCGCGGTCACGCGGCAGGGCGCTGATGATGCCCTTGTCGTCCAGACGCAGCACCCGCTGGGAGACGCCTTGCCATTCCGGGGCGCCGGTCAGGTCGAAGAACGTCACGCCGTCGATGCCCTCGGTGGTGTTGACGTACTCCCACTGCGGGTCCAGGCCGTCGACGATGATCAGGTGGTGCGGGGTCGGCGTCTCCGCCGACGAGCTGGCGTGGCGAGGCATGAACGATCCACGGCCGGAGAAAAGTTCGGCGTGTTCGGTGGCGAAGTCCTGCACCGATCCGTAAACCATGCGGGCGTTGCCTGCCGCGTCCTGCCTGCGCGGGTCGCCGAAGTGCGGCACCCACTTGACCCAGTCCCACTGCGCCACGTCCGACGTCACCAAGATCATGCGCAGGTGGTCGGGCCCGTGCGAGAACGCCAACTGGCAGATGATCGCCCGCATCAGGCCGAGCACCTGTTCGCGATCGCCCACCAGCGAATACCAGGGCTCGACCAGCAGCGAAATCATCTTCGGCAGGTTGTAGACCACGCTCTGGTAGCGCCCGAACTCCTGCAGTGCCTTGCCGGTCACCGGTTCCAGTTCGATGTCGGTCGGCATGTTCTGGGGTTCACCCCAGGTGACCTCGGGCCGCGTCATGCCCACCCCGACGCGGGCCAACCCGAAGTTGAGGTCCTTGCCGTTGGGCTGACGCTCCCACATCCGCTGCGAGCCCACCGCGGCGGCCAGCGTGGCCGGCGCCGGGTGGTACCAGCGGTAGTTGGCGTCCATGCTGTCGGCGGACTCTGCCGCGGACTCCCGCAACCGGTCCAGCATCAGCATGAACTGGGCGCGCATGGCGTCCAGCTTGGGCCGGCTCAGTTGCTGAGCACCACCGCCGAAGCGGCCGCCGAACATCATCATCGCGACGCCACCGATCATGAAAATCGGGAAGATCGAGCCGGCACCCAGGAACATCCGGGAGCCGTTGGCCACGGTCATGGCGACCATACCGACCAGCAGACCCACCACCAGTACGCCGACCACCACGAGCCACCACGGCTTACCTTCGGGCGGCGGAACGCTCAGCGGCGTCGGCAAGACGATGTTCTCCGGCTTGACCACCGGAGCGCGTTCCGGCGTCGGCCGGGCGTATCCACGTTTCATCTGGGCACCGCCAATTCTGCTGGGGACATATCGGTGGGCAAGGTGTCATGACGAACCAACGCATCCTGGCGGGACAGGGTCGGGCCGTGGGCCAGTAGGCGCAGCGCCACCGACGGTGCCAGGGCCGGCTCGCTGACCAGCCCCAGGGCCTTGCGCTCGTCATCGCCGGGGATTCCGAACCGCACACCCGAAGCCGAGAGCCACCACAGCGATTCCCGCGTGGAGGCGTCCGGGTCGTTGCCGGTCACCGCGACGAAATTGCCGTAGCCCGAACCGAAATAAACCCGGTCGGCTTCCGGCAGGTTGGCGTCGTTGGTCTTGACCAAGGACACCACGCGCTTCATCTGCTTCTGCGACACCGGAATTGTGGGACCGGAGACCACCTGAACCCGGGCCCGGCTGTCACCGGCGGAACGCTCCCACCACCAGCAGGTGGAGGGATTCTCTTTGATGTCGACGACCTGCAGGGGGCCCTCGGGGTAGGCCGACAGGTCCAGTCCGTTAACCACCGGCATCTTCGCCAGGTCTTGCGGCGTCACCACCGCCGGAGCACCACCGCCGGTAGCGCCTGCGTTCTGCAGAATGCGGGCTACCACCGAAGACACCGTCTGTACGCCGTTCATCAGCACGACCGAATACTGTTGCGGCCCAGCCAACTGCGGCGTGGTGAACACCATCCCCACCGGGCCGGGTGCGTCCGGGAAGGCCGGCGGGCGGCCGGCTTCGGGCACGAACGGGACGGCCAGCTCCGGTCCCACCGGCAGCGCGTCGAACAGTGCCTGGCTCATGGGGCGAGCGTGATCGACCTGCTCCGGGGTCAACCCCAGGGGCAGCAGCACGGCGCGGTCGGCGGCGTCGATGCGCGACCGACGGCCCTGACGGACCACCCAGGAGTCGTTTCCGTAGCGCAGCACGACCGCATCGGGCCCGTCCAGCACCCGGCGGCGAGCGTTGAGTTCCGGGGCGCCGTCGATCACCGTCACCGTCACCGGTGACACCGCGCCGACGCCCTGGACGTTGGCGACGGTGTCGCAGATCAGCCACGACGACGTCGAGGGTGTGGTGGGCAGAATGTCCGAGGGCGCGCCGGGGATGCCGACGAGCGGCCCGTGCGGCTGCTCGGCGATCTGGGTGGCGCGAACCTTGTGCGGGTTGTCGGCCCTACCGGCGATCAAGCGCGCGGAGGCCAGATTCAGTGCCGGATACAGCGTGTCGCCGACCCGCACGTACAAGGCTCCGGAGTCGCGATCGGCGATGATGGGCGATTCGTTCATCTGACCCGAGGGGCTCAGGAACGACCAGAGCAGGGCACCCAAGCAGACCACCGCGCCCGCCGACACCGACGCCACCACCGCCAGCGACTGCCGCCGGCCCGGTTCGACTTCCATCCGAACCTGCCAGCGCGTCAACGCCATCGCGGTCCGTCGCGCCAGGAATTGGTACCCGGTCATCTGGGTACGCGTGGACAGCCCAAGGCCGTAACCGGGTCCCCGCTGTTCGTCAGCCACGGCGCACCCCGATCCGCGCCCGTCGCACTGCCGGATTACGGCGCGGTGCCGGTCCCATATTGGTTGTCATCTACCCCTGCCTGGTCACAAGTTTCTTCACTGCGCATGCTAGCTGTGAAGCGCAACGGCCGCCCGCGGAGAAGATTGCAATCCGGTGGCGATGACGAAACTCGGTTCGCCTGTTCTGCCCGAAATTATGACGTCCCTATATGAACGATCTGTTAAGCGCCAGAGCTGCGTGAGTTCGGCTGCTCCCCGTTCGGCAGAAAACGCGGACCGTGCGCGAAAACCGCCACCCCACGCGGACGGTGCCGCCGGTCAGCGGGCGGGACCCCGCGGGGGCCCGAGGGCATCGCTGAGCAACCAGAGAAATCCGTCTCCGGCATACCTGAGTTGCCTGTCAGGATGCTGCGGATCGTGCGCCGCTATGTCGTAGTACGTGCTTAACGCGCCTGGCGTCCAGCGGTGACCACGCAGCGGTTCAGCGCGCTGGGGGCCGGCTCGAGACGCAGATCCCACGTCGCTCACCAGCAGCGATAGCGACAGGGCACCCCAGCGACCAGGAAGATGACGGCTTCGAGGTCGTATCGGCGCCCGGTCACGGCTGGCCGAGCGCGACGTCGAGACCGACCGCGACGGTCTCGCCTTCGGCCGCTATGCCTCGACCGAGAGGTGCGGGTGGGGCACTACCCGATGGTTTCACGTTGCCTGGCCCATCCCGATCGGCGTAGCCGGGCATGTGGTGTGCCATGGCGTTCGGCAAGTGGATCCGCAGCATTCCCGCGTGAGGAATTCATCACACACGGCCAGGAAGCGTGTCACTGTCGGATTTCGCCGGCGCAATCCCGGCCGGGGTCGGTTGGACGCACTTCTTCAACCCGTTGATGATGATCTGGATCGTCGGGGCCGGTATGCAATTTCGCTATGCCCACCCGAGGCCGAACTTCAGCGACAACTCCCTTTGGACGACAACGATCACCCCGCCCACCCGGCGTCGTAGGGTGACTAGCAAGCACCGAACGACGGGGAGCATCCATGCGCAATCGCGGTTTCGGTAAGTCAGTGCTGTCGATGGTGGCGGTCGGACTCGCGGTGGGCGTGGTCGCGACCGCCTGCGGCGACTGCGGCGGTGATTCCGAGGAGGACGGCTACGCCGATGTGACCGAGGCACCCGCGGCGCCGCCGGTCCCCGGCAACAATCCAGACAATCCCGGCGGCGAGCCTGAGCCAGCACCGACAACCCTGCCGGAGGCCCCTCTCACCAGCGCGGCTCCCGTGGTCGAGCCCACCGCCAAGCAGGCACCGGCGGCGCCGGCGCCACCCCGTGCCCCCTCAGCTCCCGCGGTGCCCGCCGTCCCGGCGATTCCTGCCATCCCGGCGATTCCCGCCATTCCCGCGATCCCGGCCATTCCGGCGATCCCCGCGATCCCCTATCCCTGAAGCCGCCTCCGGCCGGTCAGATTCCGGTCCAGGCGGAGTCGAGTCGCTCGGCCACGTCGATGATCTGGGCCTGCTGGGACTGCGGGTTCTCGATCTCGTCGGCTACGTAATGTGCGATGAAGCGCCGGATCTCGCCGTCGACACCGGCGAAGATCCGCAACAACTCACCGCGAATCGAGGTCGATGACACCTCAACGGTGATGTCGGACGGCCGGGGTTTGGGCACATCGATGATCAGCAGCAACGGCTGGGCGGCACGGGCGGTGGCACGCAGCGCGATCTCACCGGCGACGGTGAAGCGCTGCTTATCCAGGCGCAGATCGATGAGCAGGTCGATCTCCAACGGTATGTGGATGGCGAACGTGAGTTCCTCGCCCAGACCGCGTGCCACCCGGGGCTGCTGAATGCGCACTCGGGCACTGACCCGCGCGATGCCGCCTGGCCCCTGACGCATGGGGGGCATGTCGAATTCGTCGCCGGCGATAGCGGCGAACGCTGCAGCCACTCGCTCTTCGGTGACCGCGATCTCGAAGAACTTGCGCCCGAACTCCTCGTAAGTCAGGTAACTGTGGTTCTGCATAGGTTGATACGGTCTCATGTCCTTGTCGGAGACGGGCGCTGATCGAGGTGCGCGTCGCTGCCCTCTTCGCCGGAGACCACCCCACGGCTGCTCAGATGCTCGATCAGCGGGGCCACCCCGGCGACGAGATGCTCGACCATCGCGGTACGGGCCAGCGCCTGATCATGCGCTGCAAGCGCGGCGAGCACTCGCCGATGATCCCGCATCGAGCGCTCCGGCCATCCGGTGATCCCCGGGAAGACCGACTCGGGTGCATACCGGGTTATCTGGGACATCATCTGGGCAAGCTTGGGTGAGTGCGCCGCCACGTTGATCGCCCGGTGGAACTCGTGGTTGAGCCGCACGGTCTGGTTCTCGTCGTCTCCGGCGTAGGCCCGCTCCAGCTGGGATTGGATCTCCTCGAGCTCGGCCAGCTGCTCATCGGTGATCCCCACGGCAGCCCGCGCAGCCAACTCACCACCGACGAACGCCTGGACATCGGCGACGTCGGCCAGATCACGCCTCGTCACCGAAACCACCATGAATCCGCGGTGGGGCTGCTGCACCAGTAGACCTTCGGCGCGCAGCTCCAGCAGGGCCTCACGCACCGGGGTGACGCTGATACCCAACTCCGTTGCCAGCTGGTCCAATCGGACGTATGAGCCCGCGGCGTAGCCGCCGTCGAAGATCCGTTGGCGCACGAATCGCGCGACGGCCTCCGACAGTTGCGGCCGGGTGGTGAAGTCGGGGACAGACATGGACTCAGATCCGGTAGTCGGCCAGCAGGCGCTTACTGATGATCTGCTTCTGGATTTCGCTGGTGCCCTCGCCGATCAACAGGAACGGAGCGTCACGCATCAAGCGCTCGATTTCGTATTCCTTCGAGTAGCCGTAGCCGCCGTGGATACGGAAGCTCTGCTGAGTGACCTCGTTGCAGTACTCACTGGCCAGGTATTTCGCCATGCCCGCGGCCAGGTCATTGCGTTCGCCGGAGTCCTTCAGCCGAGCTGCGTTGACGACCATCAGGTGCGCGGCCTCCACCTTGGTCGCCATTTCGGCGAGCCCGAACGCGACGGCCTGATGCTCGGCGATCGGCTTACCGAAGGTGTTGCGCTGCTGGGCGTATCGGGCTGCGAGCTCGAAGGCGCGGATTCCCACCCCGCAGGCGCGGGCCGCCACATTGACCCGGCCAACCTCGATGCCGTCCATCATCTGATAGAAGCCGCGGCCGGTGGCTCCACCCAGGACATCGGCCGCACCGGCCCGGTAATCGTCGAAGATCATCTCGGTGGTGTCGATACCTTTATATCCGAGCTTGTCGATCTTGCCCGGGATGGTGAGCCCCTGGACGACTTCACCGAATCCGGTGGGTTTCTCGACCAGGAACGCAGTCATATTGCGGTGCGGGGTGTCTGCCCCCTCGTCGGTGTGGACCAACACCGCCACCAGGCTCGAGGTGGCACCGTTGGTGAGCCACATCTTCTGACCGTTGATGAGGAAGTCGCCGTCGGCGGTGCGGGTGGCCCGGGTGCGGATCGCGGCGACGTCGGAGCCCAGTTCGGGTTCGGACATCGAGAACGCCCCGCGCACATCCCCGGTCGCCATCGCCGGCAGGTAACGCTGCTTCTGTTCGTCGGTGCCGTGCTGGCGCAGCATGTAGGCGACGATGAAATGGGTGTTGATCACCCCGGAGATGCTCATCCAGCCGCGCGCGAGCTCCTCGACGCACAATGCGTAGGTGAGCAGTGACTCCCCCAGCCCGCCGTATTCCTCGGGAATCATCAAGCCGAAGAGACCCAGATTCGCCATACCGTCGACGATCGGTTGCGGGTAGGCATCGGCACGCTCGAATTCGGCGGCCTGCGGGATCACCTCTTTGTCGACGAACGCCCGCACCGCCGCGATGATCTCGGTCTGGCTCTCGGTCAGTCCCAACGTCTGGCACAGTCTGGTCATTCGACGACCCTTTCGAATACGGCGGCCAGTCCCTGGCCGCCTCCGATGCACATGGTTTCCAGTCCGTAGCGCGCTTGGCGGCGGTGCAGCTCTCGCGCCAGTGTCGCCAGCATCCGGCCGCCGGTGGCGCCCACCGGATGCCCCAGTGAGATTCCCGAGCCGTGCACGTTGGTCCGCTCCCGGTCCGCGGCGCCGAATCTCCACTCCGCCATGACCGCCAGTGCCTGAGCGGCGAACGCTTCGTTCAGCTCGATCAGGTCGATGTCGGACCAGGTGAGGCCGGCTCGCTGCAGGGCGGCATCGGTGGCGGGCACCGGGCCGATGCCCATGACTTCGGGCCGCACCCCGGCCAGGCCCCAGGACACCAGGCGGACCAGCGGGGTCAGGCCGAGCTGCTGCGCCTTGTCCCGGGTGGTCACCACGCACATGGAGGCGGCGTCGTTCTGACCGCTGGAATTGCCTGCGGTGACGGTGGCCTCTGGATCGGTCTTGCCCAGAACCGGTCTGAGCGCGGCCAGCGACTCCACTGTGGTGTCGGCCCGGGGATGTTCGTCGGTGTCGATCCGCTGCTCGCCTGCGCGGGAGCGCACCGTGACACCGATGATCTCCTCGGCGAGGAGCCCACTGCGCTGCGCTGCCACCGCACGCTGGTGCGAGGCGACGGCGAGTTCGTCCTGTTCGGCGCGAGAGATGCGGTACTGCCGGCGCAGGTTCTCGGCGGTCTCCAGCATTCCGCCGGGCACCGGGTGGTGCCTCCCGCCCGCCGTGGTCCGGCCGCGTGCCAAGCCGTCGTGTACCCGGACTCCGCCGCGGGCCCCGCCCCAGCGCATGTCGGTGGAGTAGAACGTCACATTGCTCATGCTCTCCGCGCCGCCGGCGATCACCACGTCGTGCGCGCCGCTGCCGACCTGTAGGCAGGCCTGGATCACCGCCTGCAGCCCCGAGCCGCAGCGACGGTCCACCTGCATACCTGGCACCGTCACCGGCAGACCCGAATCCAGCGCGACGACCCGTCCGATCGCGGGGGCCTCACTACTGGGATAACAGTGCCCCAGCACGACGTCGTCGATGGCCTCGGCGGGCAGTCCGGTGCGCTCCAGCAGGCCCGTCAGGGCGGCGACGCCGAGGTCGACGGCGGTCAGCGATGCGAACATGCCGCCGTAGCGGCCGATGGGCGTCCGAATCGGTTCGCAGATGACGGTTTCCCGCAGGCTCACAGGTGTCGACCGCCGGTCACCTCGAGCACGGTGCCTGTCATATAAGAGGACATGTCGCAGGCCAGGAACAGTGCGACGGCAGCCACCTCGTCGGGCTCGCCCGCGCGACCCATGGGCACCTCGGCGACTTTCGAATCCCAGATCCGCTGTGGCATAGCCTCTGTCATCGCCGAACGGATCAGTCCAGGCTGGATCGCGTTGACGCGGACCCCGAGGTAGGCCAACTCCTTACTGGCGGCCTTGGTCATGCCGACGATGCCGGCCTTGGCGGCCGAATAGTTGGTCTGCCCGAGCATGCCGACCTTGCCGGATATAGAGGACATGTTCACGATCGCGCCACTCTTGCGTTCACGCATGATCGCCGCGGCCGCGCGGAGTCCGTTCCACGTTCCCTTGAGGTGTACCGCGATCACCTTGTCGAAGTCGTCTTCGGTCATCTTGCGCATGGTGGCGTCGCGCGTGATACCGGCGTTGTTGACCATGATGTCCAGGCCGCCGAACCGCTCAACGGCGGCCGCCACCAACGCGTCGACGTCAGCGGCCACGGTGACGTCGGTGCGCACCGCCACCGCAACGTCCGCGCCGAGGCGCGACGCCGCGGCCTCGGTGGCCTCGTGGTTCAGATCGCCCAGCACCACGCGGGCGCCCTCGGCGACGAAGCGTTGCGCGATGGCGAAGCCCAGCCCCTGCGCGCCGCCGGTGATCACCGCCGTCCGCCCATTCAGTAGTGCCATCGCCACAACCGTCCTCTGTGTCGTGCCCGCCCATGGTCGGACGACATCATATTTCATATATGATTTGGCGGCCAGTGCCGAAAGGGGCCGTGTCATGACGATCGAATCTGTCGACGACGACGTCTTCGCCGAGATCCTGTCCCAGACCCGCCGGTTTGTGCGGACCGTGGTGGTACCGCGTGAGCAAGAGATCCTCGACACCGATCGGGTGCCCGAGGATCTCCGCCAAGCCGCCAAAGATCTGGGCCTGTTCGGGTACGCGATCCCCCAGCAGTGGGGCGGCCTCGGCCTCGACCTCACCCAGGATGTCGAGCTGGCGATGGAATTGGGCTACACCTGCCCCTCAGTGCGGTCCATGTTCGGCACCAACAACGGGATCGCCGGGCAGGTGCTCGTGGGTTTCGGCACCGACGAACAGAAGGAGCGCTGGCTGGGGCCCATCGCCGCCGGCGCGGTCGCCTCCTTCGCGCTCACCGAGCCCGGTGCGGGCTCCAATCCCGCGGGGCTGCGCACCAAGGCCGTGCGCGAGGGCTCCGGCGAAGACGAAGTCTGGGTGCTCGACGGCCAGAAGCGGTTCATCACCAACGCTCCCCTGGCCGACCTGTTTGTGGTGTTCGCCCGCACCCGGCCCGCCGACGAGCGTGGCGCCGGTATCGCGGTGTTTCTGGTACCGGCGGAGACGGCCGGGGTCGAGGTCGGGGCCAAGGACGCCAAGATGGGCCAGGAGGGCGCCGCCACCGCCGATGTCACGTTCACCGGGGTGCGACTGCCTGCCGCCGCCTTGGTCGGCGGCAGCGAGGACATCGGCTATCGGGCCGCGATGACCTCACTGGCCCGGGGCCGCGTCCATATCGCGGCCCTGGCGGTGGGCGCTGCGCAGCGCGCCCTGGACGAGTCGGTGAGCTATGCCGCCACGGCCACCCAAGGCGGCAGCGTCATCGGAGACTTCCAACTGGTGCAGGCCATGCTCGCCGACCAGCAGACCGGGGTGATGGCGGGCCAGGCCCTGGTTCGCGATGCCGCCCGGAAATGGGTGCGCAACGAGGACCGGCGGATCGCGCCGTCGGTGGCCAAGGTGTTCTGCACCGAGATGGCCGGAAAGGTCGCCGACCTGGCGGTGCAGATCCACGGCGGCAGCGGCTATATTCGCGGCGTGCCGGTGGAGCGCATCTACCGTGACGTGCGCCTACTGCGGCTTTACGAGGGCACCAGCGAGATCCAGCGGCTGATCATCGGCTCAAATCTGATCAAAAACGCCAAGCGCACACTGTAAGCAGCGTCACTTTTTGCGCCGCCAAGCTGCGTGGCAATTTCTGTCGAAACCGGCGTCGAGGGAGACCTGCGGCACGCCCATTGATCAGGCAATTTGATAGGAATAATGCGAATTTGTGACCGTTGAATACCGCCTGAACAAACACATACGTGGCGTCTACCAGCACTTACGGAAATAGATTGACCCTCTCCGCGCATTTTCATCGGTCTACCTGGCGTTTTTCGACTGAACGTTATGTTTGACAACATGAATATCAAACGTGATGCGTGCCACAGATTTTGGTAAGTGCAGTTAGCCATTGTTAACGTGCCTGGTCATGTTTGGTCTAGAAGCTCTGATGGCGCTCATCCAGCAGGTTTCGGGCACCCCGTACATCGTTGGTGGGAACACTCCCGCCGGTACGGATTGCTCGGGTCTGGCCTCCTGGGTGTCCAACGTCGCCAGCGGCCGGCCGGCCTTCAGCGGCCGGTTCCACACCGCCAACGAAGAGTCAGCATTGCTGGCCCGCGGTTTCCGCTACGGCACCGCACCCAACGCCGTGGTGGTGGGCTGGAACAGCCACCACACCGCAGTCACCCTGCCCGACGGCACGCCCGTGGCCAGCGGTGAGCCCGGCGGCGTGAGGATCGGCGGCGGCGGCGCCTACCAGTCGCAGTTCACCCACCACATGTACCTGCCCATGGAAGCCGAGGCTCTCCCCGAGGGCGCCCCGGTGGAGTTCGCCGCCATGGTGGAGCCGGGTCCCCCGCCCGCCGAACCGATGGCTGAGCCCATGGCCTTCGAGCCGGCCCCCGCTCCCCTGGACGCGCCGCCGTTCGAGGTCCCGCCGATCGAGCCCCCGCTGGAGGCCCCGATCGACGTGCCGGCCGGTGAGGCGCCCCCGATGGACGCCCCTCCGCTCGATGAGGCCCCGGCCCAGCCCGGTCCGGCGCCCGCCGATCACGAGGAGCCGGCACCGGCCTAGCGGCCGCGGCGCGCCAGCAGCCACGCCAAGCCGTCTGTGTCACCTTCGGCTATCACCGCCAGGCCGGCGAATGCCGTGCGTAGTTCGCCCGGGGCGGCCCGGAATCGTCCCGAGCCGCCGGTCACCTGACTCAGGGCGGTGACTGCCAGCAGGCCTCCCGGGGCCAGCCGGGCGGCCATCGGCGCATCCAGTCGCTGGTCGCGGAACCGGGCGCAGTAGACGACATCGGCGGCCGGTCCATCCGGTAGCCCGTCGTCAAGGTCTGAGACCTCGAAGTGGCACCGGTCGCCAAGACCGCTGTCCCTGGCGCGGTGGCGGGCCTGCTCGATGGCTACCGGCGAGACATCGCACCCCAGCACCTGCAGACCCCGTTGCGCCAGCCAGAGCGCCCCGGCGCCGCGCCCGCAGGCGATATCGAGCGCGTGACCGGTGACCGGAAACTCATCGGTGTACGGGGCGAACACCGCGGCCGGTCCGATTGCAGCCGGTTCCTGCGTCGCGTGCTGCGCGTACCGCGCATCCCAGCGGTTGCGGTCCTCGGCGCTCATCGGATGGACGATACTGCTGGGGTGAAACTACGCCCCTCGATCGCCGTGCTGCTGTTTGTGCTCGGCGGCGCGGCCGGTCTGATCGGTGACCACTCCCACGTCGTCACCGGCACCACCGAATACCTGCAGCCGTCGCGGATCATTCCGTTCATCTGGAGCAGTCCGCTGTACTTCCCGATCCTGGTCGGATCGGCGACCGTCTTCCTGGCTGAACTGCGGCTGCTGCTGCCCGCTCCGCGGAGCACCGTCACCGTCCGTCAGGGGGTGGCCGGGCTGGCCGCCGTGCTGGGCAGCTACGTCGTCACCGCCATGCTGCACACCGCGCCGGTGGTTCCGTTGACGACATTGATCTGCGCGTTCGCTGTGCTCACCTACTGCGCGTTGGGTGATCGTCCGGCGATCCTGTGCGGCGCGGTGATCGCGATCATCGGTCCGGCCGTCGAAGTCGGCATCGCCGCGGCAGGACACTTCCGCTACGCCCCGGGTTCCGACGGGTTGTTCGGGGTCGCGCCCTGGCTGGTGCCGCTGTACTTCGCCTTCGGGGTCGTCGCGGCGCTCTTCGGCGAGATCGCCGCCTCAGCGCGGCAGCCGGCCGAGTAGAGCCGGGCACGCCCGGAGTGGACACCGTGGCACCGGTCACGCTGGGCGGCTACCCGGCGAAACGATGTGCCCGCGTGACACACAACGAGTTCGCCCCGGGAGCCGTTGAGGCCGTACCTCTTCCCCCGGACTTGGCGGCGCTGCGCAGCGCCGGCATCGAATTCGAGGCGTACGTTCTCGAGGAGCTCCGGTCACGCTACGGCGCATCCGGCCGACTGTTGCTGCTGGAGGCCGACACCGGCTGGGCCGAGCGACAGCGACGCACCGTTGCGGCGATGACGGCCGGTGTCGAGGTGATCGCCGGCGGGCGCCTACCGGAGATCAACGGGCGAAAGGGCCTGCCCGATGTGTTGATCCGCCATCGGGATGGCTACCTGCCCGTCGACATCAAGAACCACCGGACGGTCGCCGGGGCCAAACGTTCAGCGGTGGAGATCGCCACGTTGACGGAACCGGATCGGTGGCAGGCACATCCCGGCCACAGCGATCGCGGCGCGCGCTGGCGGGACGATGTCATGCAGCTGGCCCACTACACCCGGATGCTGCAGGACTTGGGCTTTCACTGCGGGGTCGACCGCGGTGGGATCATCGGCAGCTCCGACCTCACCGCCCTGCTCGGCGAGGCTCTCGGTATCACTTGGTATGACCTGGGCGCCGAAAGCATCGTGACGTACTCGGCCAGCGATCCCACGCACCGCAGACCGCGCTCGGCCCTGCAACGCTACGACCATGAGTTCGCGTTCCGTCTGGAGGTTGCTGCGGCCGCGGCGGCAGGACGAGAACTGGTCCGTCCCTACCACATCAGCGACTGCGGCACCTGCGCGTGGTTCGACCACTGCGCCACCGTCGCCGGCGAGGACGACGCATCGTTTGCGTTGACCGCAGGCCACCTCACGATCCGCGAGTGGCAGTACCTTTACCGGCACTGCGGCGAGGGGACGACGCTGAGCATCGCACAGCTGGCAGCGGTCGACGTGGACGCACACATCGAGGATTTCCGCGACCAGTCGGTCGGTACCAAGATGCCGCGCGAGCGGCTGGCTAACGCTGTTCGTCGCGCCAGGATGACCTGGGCCGGAGTTGATTTCGAACCACACGACGCCTGCGTCCCGACGGTCCCGTGCGCCGATATCGAGATCGACTTCGACATCGAGTGGGATGGCCAGGGCCGGATCTACCAGTGGGGCCTGCGGGTTCGCGACGGCCAAGATGACACCACCGCGCGCTATGCGCCGGTGGTCTCCTTCGATCCGCTCGATGAAGATCGCGAGGCCCAACTGGCCGCCGAATTCGCCACGCGGATCCAGCAGTTGCGCGGCGACGCTGCCCGGGACGGCAAGTCGATACAGATATTCCATTGGCACCATCCGGAGATCTCCAGCACGCGCCGATTCTCCGACGTGCAGCAGGCGCTCGATGGGCTCACCTATGACTTGCGGAAGTGGTTCGACGCGACCTTCTTTTCCCGCACTTCATCGTCGATCAAACAGGTGGCCGGTTTCTTCGGTTTCCAGTGGAAGGTCGAGGATCCAGGCGGCCTGGCTTCCCAGGGTGCGATCGACGCTGCACGGGGCAATGGCCCGCAGTCCGAGGCCGCCCGACAGTGGTGTCTGAGCTACAACGAGTGCGACGTCGCGGCTCAGGCCGCCATTCGCGACGGGGTGCGCCGCCACCTCCGCTGAGGAGTTTCAGCCTTGGGTCTTCACCGTGGGACAGATGTTGGTGCGGGCCGCCTCCACCACCTCGCCGGCGGTGGGTTTGGGGATCTGTAGGTAGACCGCCACCTGATCGACGATGAGGCTGGTCGGGTGCTTCGGGAATTCCAGGCACGCGGTCCGACCCGCGGCCAGCCGGCGGGCCTCGGTCCCCGGCGGGAACTTCGCGCGGATGGCGTTCAGATAGGCCATCTCAGCGGGACTGGGATAGGTCGACTGTTGCTCGGCGCACCGCAGGATGTCCGGGCTGTTGCCGCAGTAGTCGGGGTCACGGGGATTGAGCGGGTCAGCCTGAGCCGATGACGCGGCCGCGATCAGCCCGGCCAGCACACCTGCGGCAAGTGCCGCCCCGAGTGCGGTTGATTTCACGTCCAGCGCCTTTCTTCTCGCCGGTTGACGCTAGCAGCAATAGCGGTGTGATCGGTGGGACTTTCCGGGCCGGGTCGAACCGTGCCGTCGCCCCCGGGCCGTAGCATCACCGGTATGCGTTGGCCCCTCGGATTGACCGCACCCCTGGCCGCCGCCGGTATTGCAACGGGCGCACTGCTGGGTGCGGCCACCGCATCCGCAAACGACGCCGGGTTCATGGCCTATCTCAATTCCCATGGCTACACAGCCCGCTACGCCGATGACGCGCCGATCACCGAACCCAGTGTCCGGGCACTGGGACACATGATCTGCGAGAACCTGCACGTCGGGCGGACTGTCGAGATGCAGGCGCCCTATTACCCGGCATGGCCGCAGTTCCCCCTGATCGCCGAGGCAGCCCGCCAGGAGCTGTGCCCCGGTTCCTAGACGCCGCACCGGCCGGCGGTTGATGAGAAAGGCGACTCGGTGACCCCACAACAGCCGCAACGCCGAGGTCAGGATCTGCTGTTCGATCCGCTCACCACCAAGGGCACCGCATTCAGCCAGGACGAGCGCCGGGAGCTGGGCCTGTTGGGTCTGCTGCCGGTTGCGGTGAAGACGATCGCCGAACAGGTCGCGCACACCTACGCCGAGTTCTCCAACCGGCGCGATGATCTGGACAAGCACAGCTACCTGCGCGCTCTGCAGGACCGCAATGAGACGTTGTTCTACCGGCTGCTCAGTGACCACATCGAGGAGATGCTGCCGATCGTCTATACCCCGACGGTGGGCGACGCGTGCCGGCAGTTCAGCGAGATCTACCGGCGGCCGCGTGGACTGTTCGTGTCCTACCCGGATCGCGATCGGCTACGGGAAGTGCTGCGCAACCGTTGGGAACACCAGGTCGATGTCATCGTCGTGACCGACGGACAGCGCATCCTGGGCCTGGGCGACCAGGGCATCGGCGGCATGGGCATTCCGATCGGCAAGCTGTCGCTCTACACCCTGATCGGCGGAATCGATCCGGCCCGCACCTTGCCGATCATTCTCGATGTCGGCACCGACAACGTCGAACTGCTCCACGATCCGCAATACCTGGGGTGGCGTCACCGCCGGATCAGCGACGAGGAGTACTACGCCTTCGTCGACGACTTCGTCGCGGTGGTGCGCGAGGAAATGCCGGAGGTCCTGCTGCAGTGGGAGGACTTTGCCACCGTGCATGCGCTGCCACTGCTGAATCGCTACCGGGACCGGATGCTGACATTCAACGACGACATCCAGGGCACCGCAGCCGTGGCCCTGGGCGCGCTGCACGGTGCTGTCCGCGCCGCGGGACGCCCGCTGTCCCAGCAACAGGTGGTGATGCTCGGCGCCGGTTCGGCGGGCATCGGCGTGCTGGAGATGATCCGGCAACAGATGGTCGCCGAAGGCCTCTCCGACGCGCAGGCCGCCGAGCGGATCTGGGCGATCGACATCAATGGGTTGCTGACCGACGACCGCGACGACCTGTCCGAGAGCCAGCGCCGATTCGCCCAATCCGCGTCGCGGGTGTCGGGCTGGGACGCCCGCGGCCTGGCCGATGTGGTGCACCACGTCGATGTGGGGATCTTGCTGGGCCTGTCGACGGTGGCCGGTGCGTTCACCGAAAGCATCGTTCGGGAGCTGGCGGCCAAGACCGACCGGCCGATCATCTTCCCGCTGTCCAATCCCACCAGCCGAGCCGAGGCGCACCCGGCAGAGCTGGACGAGTGGACCGGCGGGCGTGCCCTGATCGCCACCGGGTCGCCCTTCCCCCCGATCCCGCACGGCCAGCGCAGCCGCCGCGTCGCGCAGTGCAACAACGTATATATCTTCCCGGCGATCGGACTGGCGGTCACCGCCGCACGCGCCTCGCGCGTCACCGATGCCATGATGCGTGCTGCCGCCACCACGCTCGGCGACGCCTCCCCCGCGCTGACCGACGCCGACCAGCCGCTGCTGCCCGCGTTCGCGGACCTGCCCGAGATCACCACCCGGATCGCCACCGCGGTCGCCATCCAGGCGGTGCGTGACGGCGTGGCACCGGCGGCCTCCGATGAGGAGGTCGCCGAGACCGTCCGGCGGGCCCGCTGGACCCCGGAGTACCGGACTCGGTAGCCGCGCGAAACCACCGGTCCCGCGCCAACCGGCGTCAAGTCACTACAGTTCTCTTGGTGGACGGACGAAAGATCGCCAGGTTCTGCGGTCGCAGCCTGGCCATTCTGACGTCGTTGGCTATCTCCGGTGCCCTCATCTATGCCCAGAGCAGCAACGATGCGGCGCCCAAACCCACCGAGACCCCGCAGGCGGCACCGTCCTCGCCACCGGCCCAGCCCAGCGGGGGTATGCGGATCGCCAACCCCGCCGAGGCTGCGGCGCTGGCGGCCAGCGTGCCGATGCCCACCGAAGGTCAGCAGTTCACCTTCCCGCTGCCCCCCGGCGCGGCCCCGGAGAACGGGCTGCAGGTCAAGACCATCTGGGCGGCCCGCACCATCGGCGTGCTGTTTCAGGAGATCACGACCATCTACGGCTACCGCCAGGACCCGCTGCGATGGCATCCCGACGGGCTGGCCATCGACGTGATGATCCCCGACTATCACAGTGAGGCCGGGATTCTGCTCGGCGACCAGATCGCCGGTTACGCGCTGGCCAACGCTCAGCGCTGGGGTGTCAACCATGTCATCTGGCGGCAGAAGATCTACCCGGGCGTCGGTGGCGGTAACTGGACGTCGGACTACGGCAATGAGACGGCCAACCACTACGACCATGTTCATATCGCCACCGATGGCGGCGGCTACCCCACCGGACAGGAGACGTACTACATCTCCTCGATGAGCCCGCCGCCGAAGGATTGAGCGTTAGTTCGACCCGGGCGCCACGGCGGGCCGAAAGAACCGAACTTCTCGAACGTGTGTTCTAATGCAGGGCGAGACCGCCTGCCGCCGCGCGGGCGATGATTGAGCAAGGAGTTCGCCGCAACATGACTGCCCCCACGATCGCCGCGCAAGCCCCGACGACCGACCCCGACTCGTCGATGGACGCCGTCACGCAGGCACCGACGGCCCCCGAGGCTCCCGCCGCCCCTGCGGCTCTGGTCGCCCCCGAGACCAAGGAGCCGGTCAAGAAGTCAGCCGGCAAGAAATCCAAGACCCTCGAGCTGACCCTGACGGTCACCGGGACCGCCGACGGCGAATGGCATGCCGAGATCAAGCAGGGCAGCAGCTACCTGGTGCGCAATCTTGAGGTGGCTGCCGCGGCGGTGTCGCGCGCCGCCAAGGAATTGCATGAGGAGCTGTTCGCACCGATCGAGGCGTTGATGGCCGAGGCCCGCTCCCAGCACGCGGCTCGGGTGGCCGCACTGGAGGCCGAACTCGAAGCCGCTCGGAAAGCCTTGGCAGACTTGGACTGAGGGCCGCCGCTCACTGGTGCGCGAGCCAATCCAGGAACTCGTCGGCGGTGTAGACCGGTTTGCCGTATTCCTGGGCTTTGCGGGCCTTTCCGGACTGCGTGCCCGCCTCGGCGATCACCAGCACCTCGCAGCGGGTCTTGGTCACCGAACGCACCGGCGCCAGGCCGGCTGCGGTGGCGCGTCGCTCCATCTCGTCACGCTCCACGATGCGGCCGCAATCGTCGACGGCGGTTCCGGTGAAGCAGATGCGGGCGCCGGGGACCAGCACCGCGTCGATAGCACCGGCCATCGGCGAGCACTCCAGGCCGGCCACCAGATCGCCGGCACCCAAGGCCCCCAGCGCCGCCCGCAACCTGCCCAATACCACCTCCGGTAGCTGGGCCTGACCGGCCGCGACCAGCAGCTGGTCGGCTGCGCCCTGGCGAGCTGCCTGCTCCCAACTGGATTCCCCGGCTACCGAGACCTGATCGGCGGCGGCGACGCCCAGCAGGATGGCGCCGAGGTCCCGGCTGACGCGGAGCAACGCGGACAGGGCCGGAAGATGTTCTGCGGCTGGGGTGGTGACGTCGGGATCGCGACTGAGCAGGATGCCCGCCAGCTCGCCGGTCTGCTCGGGGTCATCAAACGGCGACGAGCCGGCATCCAGGTCGACGGCGTCGAGGCGTTCCAGCGCGGCCCGGGCACGCTGCAGGGCGGTGGCCGCGGTCGCGCCCCGCCCCCGGCGCTGCAGACCCAGGGGCATCGGAACCACCTGGCCTAGGCGCTTGAGTTCGTAGTCGATCAGCCCGAGCGTCTCATCCACGTTGGGGCCCACCGGGGTGCAGCCGGCCAGCATCGGCGCGATCACGGCCCAGGCCTGCGCCAGCGTGGGCGCCAGCAGCACGTCGGCCACCCCGATCCCATACGCCTGGCGCGCATCGGCCAGATCCCGCTGCGGGTTGATCAGGGTCGAGAGGGCAGTACCGTCGTCGAATGCCACCGCCAGCTCCACCGGCCGCGGCCGCGACATCCGGCCCTCCTCACCGACGGTGAGCAGTCCGATCGCGCAGTATCGGCGGGAATGATCACCGGCAGATGCGGCACGCAGGAACCGGGCGATCCGGCGGTCGACCTTCAGATCCTTAGGCAGCACAGGGCGTTTGAGCACCAGACCCGCCAGGGACGTGCAGCGGCTCAGCGCCACATACAGCTGGCCGGTGGAGAACATGCCCCCGGACAGATCCACCACCAACCTGTCCAGGGTCTGGCCCTGGCTCTTGTGAATGGTGATGGCCCAGGCCAGTTTGAACGGCAACTGGGTGAACGTGCCGACGACCTCGCGCTGCAGGGTTGACCCCTCGACCATCGGGCGGGTGGCCTCCCAGGTGAACGGGGTCACCGCGGCGATGTCACCGTTGGGGAACTCGACTTCGACCACCGCCCCGTAGCGGTCATAGCCCACTCCCAGAACACGCCCGATCGAGCCGTTCACCCACCGTTCGGCCTGATCGTTGTTGAGCATCATCACCTGGGCGCCGACCTTGAACCGCAGGTCGTCGTCCAGGGGCTTGTCGAACAGGGACAGGTCACCGGATTCGGTCGCTCGGTGCACCATCTCCTCGCCGGGCAACCGCTCGAGCTGCTGGCGGTTGCGCGCAGTCACCAGCCTGTTGGTGGGCGCCAGTGTCAGCCAGAACTCGCCGTCGGGCGGCACGAACTCGGGGTCCACCCGGGCATCCAGTTGCTGCTTGGCGTGTCCGAGCAACACTCCTTCACGAATCTCGTTGAGAATCGCGGTCATCCGGTCGTCGCCGAGCTGGCGGAACACCGTGGTCAGCGACACGCTCGGGAAATCGTCCCGGCGAAACGTGTTCGCCGAAAAGAAGTACGGGGTGTCATAGCTCGTCGCGAAGTAGTGCCGCTCCCCCTCGGCGACCACCGGCGGCAGCTGATACAGGTCGCCCACCAGCACCACCTGGACACCACCGAACGGTGTGCCGGGTTGCGGACCGAAGCGCTGCAATGCCGCCGCGATCATGTCGAACACGTCGGCGCGCACCATCGACGCCTCGTCGATGATGAGGGTCTGCAGCTTGGCGAGGGTCGTGGTGAACCGACCGGGCCGGTATTGGCCGCCGAGGACATCGGCCAGCGTCGTGGTGGGCCGAAATCCGAACAGCCGGTGGATGGTGTGCCCGTCGACGTTGAGGGCGGCGATCCCGGTGGGCGCCACCACCACTACGTTGCGGTCGGTGGTGGCCAGGAAGTGGCGGATGAGCGTGGACTTGCCGGTGCCGGCCTTGCCGGTCAGGAAGAGGTGCCGACCTGCCTCCAGCAGCCCCAGGGCTTGCTGGAATTCTTCGGTCAGCACGATGGTCTTGCTGGCGGCCTCCACGGGGGAACCTTACTGGCGACTGGGCCGCCGACGATGACTCGCGCGGCTACAGTGACGCCATGGGAACGATTGCGCCGAACACCGATAAGCCCCGTTCCGAGCACCTGGCCGCGCTGCTGACTTCGCTGGTCGCGGTGATCATCGTGGCGACCCTCGGGGGGTATGCCTCCGCGGGTGCCGCGGCCAAATATGGCACGCTTGCCCAACCCTCTTGGGCGCCACCGAGTTACCTGTTCGGTCCGGTGTGGAGCGTGCTGTACCTACTGATGGCGGTCGCGGCCTGGCTGGTCTGGCGCGCCGATCCGCGGTGGACCAACCCCGCGATCATCGCCTACGCCGTACAGTTGGCCCTGAACCTGATCTGGTCGCCGCTGTTCTTCGGGCTCGGCTGGCGGGGCCTGGCCTTGGTCGACATTCTGGTGCTGGATTTGGCGGTCGCCGTCACCATCGCACTGTTCTGGAAGGTGCGGCGCCCCGCCGCCGTGATGCTGCTGCCGTATCTCGGGTGGATCCTGTTCGCGACCGCCCTGAACTACTCGGTGTGGTCGCTGAACAGCTGAACCGGGCGCTTGTATAACGCTACGCTGCGTAGTGTAATTGCGGAATGGATCGCACCGCACCGCAGGTCACCGAGTCCTTGAGCGCGGCGAGCGCGGACTACCAGCTCAACGAGCTCGGCTATTACGCCGTGACCCGGCACCCCGCGGATGCCCGCGTCGTCCTGCCCGAAGCCCGGGCCGCCGAGGCGCTGGGGCTGGGCTCCTGCCACATCGGGGAACGCTTTACCGTCAAAGACCCTGCGGTGCTCAGCGGTGCCGTGGCGGGCTGCAGCCAGAAATTGGGCATCGCCCCCTCGACCAATCACCACACCCGCCACCCGACGGTGACCGCGACGGTGGGTTCGACCATGCACGCCCTGACGGAGGGCCGCTTCGCCATGGCGTTCGGGCGCGGGATGGGTGGATATTGGCAGGCCATGGGACTGCCGACGGTGACCGCGGCCCGGCTGCGTGACTTCTTCGGCATTCTGCGCCGGCTCTGGGCCGGCGAGATGATCCTGGACCATGACGGCCCGGCCGGAAAATGGCCGATGCTGCGCCATGCCAACGGCCTGGGCGAAGGACCGCCGATCGGCCTGGTGGCGGTGGGCCCCAAGACCATGGAGCTGGCCGGCGAGATCGCCGATTTCGTGGTGCTGCACACGTTCTTCTCCGATCGCGCGACCGAGGCCTCGGTTGCAGCCGTGCGGCGCGGGGCCGAACGGGCGGGCCGCGATCCCGACAGCGTCCGCATCTGGGCGTGCCTGGCGACGGTGTGTGACTCGTTGTCCCCGGATGATCAGCTGCGTCGCGGGGTCGGACGGTTGGCAACCTACTTGCAGGCCTACCCCGACGTGCTGGTCTCGGCCAATGGCTGGGATCCGACCGTGTGGGACCGAATCCGCCAGTCGGAGCTGTTCACCGATGCCGCCACCGCCGGCCCGATCGACGCCAGTGCGTCCTTTGAGACGCTGCAGCGGCTGGCCGAGCTGATTCCGGCCGAGTGGTTAGCCGCGGCCGCAGCGGGATCGGCCCGTGCCTGCGCCGGCACCGTCGCCCGCCAGTTCGACCTCGGCGTGCATTCGGTGATCATGCATGGGGCCAGCCCCCACGAGCTGGAGCCCGTCGTGCAGGCCTACCGCGCCGACCGGCCGACACTGCCTCGGGCGGTGGCGGCGAATCCGGGCCGGTTCGCCTGAATCGAAGACCGCGGTCAGTCGACCTTGGGGCAGTAGAAGTGCGGGTCGTCGCGGTAGGCGACCGGCGGCAGGTTACGTGCCGGGGTCTGCACCAGGGGTGCGTCCACCGGGAGGCGACCGGAGGCCCGGTCCAGTGCCGAGCGCTTACGCGGATGCATCAACCACCGCTGCGGCGCGTGCTTGCCGACGAAGGTGATCACCTTGCACAGCGCGTCGTGCATGCGGGCCTGTCGCGGCGACCAGGTGTAGCCCATCAGTTCACGCACCGGCTCGTCATAGAGCGCCACCGTCATGAAGGTCAGGAATCGCTGCCCGACCTTGAGGTTCAGCTTCCACATCCAGTCCGGAATCCAGTTCAGCGACGGGTGCTTGGGCATGGTCGACAGATCCATGACCTCACGGGCCGCCCAGTTGTTCTCCAGGACGTTGCGGCACATGTGGTCCCAGTACTCTTCGAATTCTTCCCAGGTCTTGGGCACCGGGCGCATGCTCATGCCGTACATGCGGTACCACTCGACGTGCTCGTCGAAGAGCTGCCGCTTGTCGGCCTCGGTGAGTCCCCCGCCGAACTTCTCGGCAGCCAGCAGGGTCGACTTGAAGAAGGTCGAGTGCGCCCAGTAGAAGACGTCGGGGTTCAGCGCACTGTAGCGGCGCCCCTGCTCATCGACGCCGTTGAGGCCGATGTGGTAGTTGCGGATCTCTTCGCCGGTCTGCGGGGCGCGGTAGCCGTCGAACACCACGCCGCCGATCGGGTAGATCGAGCGCAGCAGGCGCGGGATGCGCTCGATGAAGAAGATCGAGTGGTCTTTGACGGCCGCGCCCAGTTGCGGATGCATGTTCTGCATGGAGCCGGCCCAGGTGCCCTGGAACAGGCCCGTCCACTGTCCGAAGTATTTCCAGGTCAAGGAGTCCGGGCCCAGTGGTACCGGGGGTGAGTCGTAGCCGCTGTTGCTGACGGGACAGCCCGCCGCGATCGGCGTCTGGTCGGCTGCCGGGCAGGTGTCCGACATTTCTTGACTCATGCGCGCGCACTCCCACGTCATCGTTGACCATATCTGACAACATGCGTTATCAGTATGGGAGTTTAGGGGCAGTCCGGATTCGGGTCAATCACCGCACGCGGGTCAAGAAAGGCCCTGAGGTTCTGTCGACTCAATACATGGTGTGCGGGTGGCCGCGGTGCCAGAATTCGATCGGGCGCACCCACGCCCACCTCGCGAATAGGGAGACACCTATGACAACGGTCGACCTGCCCCTGTCGGGTCCCCGCGGCAGCCAGGCCAACGGCACCAGCACCACCCACGCCGGCCAGTGCACGCTGTGCGAGGCGCATTGCGGCATCCGGGTCACGGTCACTGACGGCAAGGTCAGTCGCATCGAAGGCAATCCCGACGACGTCTTCTCGCACGGTTACATCTGCCCCAAGTCGACCGCGATGGGTGGGCTGCACGAGGACCCCGACCGCCTGCGGACACCGATGCGGCGCGTCGGCGATGCCTTTGAACCCGTGGGCTGGGAAGAAGCCTTCACCGATATCGGCCGCCGGCTGCGCCGGATTCGCAAGGAGCACGGCAAGCAGGCCGTGGGCATGTACCTCGGTAACCCTGCCGCGCACAGTTCCGCGGCGATCTACGGCCTGCTGCTGCGCGCGGCGCTGATGACGCCGAACTTCTTCTCCGCGTCGAGCATCGATCAGATGCCGCACGAGTTCGCGGCCTGGAAGGTGTTCGGCTCCAACGTGCTGATCCCGATCACCGATATCGACCGGACCCAGCGCCTGGTGATCCTGGGCGCCAATCCGGCCGTGTCCAACGGATCGCTGTCGGTGATGCCCGGGGCCAAGCGGCGCATCAAAGCGGTCCGTGAGCGCGGCGGCACGGTCGTCGTGATCGACCCGCGGCGCACTGAGACGGCAAAGCTGGCCGACACCCACATCGCGGTGCGTCCCGGGGGCGACCTGTATCTACTGCTGGGCATGCTGCATGTCCTGATCAACGAGAACCTCTGCGACACCGCGGCCCTTGCCCGCCAAGCGGTGGGATTGCCGCAGTTGCGCCGGCTGGTGGCCAACGCCAGCCCCGAGGCCGTGGCCGAGCGCGCCGGTGTCGACGCCGAGACCATCTACACGCTGGCCCGTGACCATGCCGCCGCGGAGTCGGCCGCCCTCTACTGCCGCATCGGTATCTGCCACCAGGAGACCGGGACGCTGGTGAGCTGGCTGGTCATGGTGATCAACGCCGTCACCGGCAACCTCGACCGCGCCGGCGGCACCATGTTCTCCACGCCGGCGGCCGATGTGCCCCGGGTGGCGAAGTACATTCCGGCGGGATACGGAGCGTGGACCGACCGCTCAGGGCACTACAAGTCCTTCCGGGGCGAGCTTCCCGCGGTGGTCATGGCCGATGAGATTCTGACCGCCGGCGAGGGCCAGATCAAAGCGATGATCACCTGCGCCGGCAACCCGGTGTCCTCGATCCCACAGAAGGGCCGCCTGGACCAGGCGATGGCGTCGCTGGACCTGTATGTGGCCATAGACATGTACATCACCGAAACCAGCAGGCACGCCGACTACATCTTGCCGCCGGCCTCCCCGCTGGAGCGCGAGGACGTCGGACTGCTGCTGCCGGTTTTCAGCGTGCACAACAACATTCGGTACCAACACCGCACCTTCGAGCCACCGGCCGGGGTCAAAGACGACTGGGAGATCCTGAGCCGACTCATGCTGGAGCTGCTGCCGGCGCCGCTGCGCGCGGTTGTCGCACCGGTGCGCGCTCGGGCGATCTCCGCCGTCAGTCCGCTGCGCCTAGCGGCCATCTCCATGGCGACGGGACCCTACGGCTGGATCCGCAAGGGCCGCAAGGGCATCACCCTGCGCAAGCTGCGCGCCAGTGCAGGCGGACTGGACCTCGGGCCGCTGCGCCCCCGGCTGCGTGAAGTGATCGGCACCCGCGACCGCAAGGCCCACCTGGCGCCCGAGGAGTTCATCGCCGCGGCAGCCGCACTGCTCAAGGGGCCCGCCAGCCCGCCGACTGGCTATGACCTTCAGCTCATCGGGCGACGGCAGCTGCGCAGCAACAACTCCTGGCTGCACAATGTGCCGTCGATGACCAGCGGCTCCAACCAGTGCACGCTGCACATGCATTCGGAGGACGCGAAGCTGCGCGGACTGACCGAGGGCGACACGGTCGAGGTCACTTCCGACATCGGCAAGATCGCCGTTCCGCTGCACATCAGCGACGACATGCGACCCGGAACCGTCTCGGTCCCCCATGGCTGGGGGCACCGCAACACCGGCTGGCGGCACGCGGACGCGCTGCCCGGTGCCAACGTCAACGACCTGCACGATCCGCAGCGGGTGGACACCTTCACCGGGACCGCCGCGGTGAACAACACCTGGGTTTCGGTGGCGGCTACTTCGGCCGTGGCCGGTTAACTGCCCTTACGACGACGGTCCACCAAATACACTGGGGCCGTGGGCCCAAACGCAGCAAAACGTGAAGCCATCGACCACACCGAGCACTTCGGCGAGGTTGTCCGCATGGGCGAGTGGGCCGGCGGGATCGCCGACGAGCCCGCCCGCATCCCCTCGATCCGGATCGGCCGTCGGTGGATCAGCACGCTATGGCTGGTGCCACTGGCCATAGCAGCGCTGGTGGTCGCGGTGGCCATCGCTCAGCACCTGCGCCAGTTCGACTGGATGCAACATTTCATCGCGCGCTACCCGGGCACGCCGGCCACCGATGCCGCAGAGCCAACCGGCTTTCCGGCCTGGCTGCGCTGGTCACACCTGTTCAACATCGTGTTCATGATGTTCATCATTCGGGCGGGGTTGCAGATCCTGGCCGACCATCCGCGGCTGTACCTCAACTCCGGCAGTACTCCGGGAACGGCGTGGCTGCGGCTGCGCGGCCCGGTGCCACCGGAGCGGCTCAACCCGTCCGAGCCCGCTCAAGCATGGACCGCCAAGGACGATTCGGTATCGCTACCGCGGTGGCTGGGCCTTCCCGGAACCCGACACACCATCGGACTGGCACGCTGGTGGCACTTCACCTTTGACGGGCTATGGCTGCTCAATGGCATCGCCTTCTACGTGCTGCTGTTCGCGACCGGCCAATGGCGCCGCATCGTCCCGCAGTCGTGGGATGTGCTCCCCAACGCCGCGTCCACCATGGTCCAATACCTGTCGCTGGATTTCCCGGCCAACGACGGCTTCGTCGCCTACAACAGCCTGCAACTGATTGCCTATTTCCTCACCGTCTTCGTGTTCGCACCAATGGCATTCGTCACTGGCCTGCTTCAGGCCCCGGCGATAGCGGCGCGCTTCGGGCTAGGCAGCGGGCCGGCCAACCGGCAGGTGGCACGTTCGATCCACTTCGGGGTGCTGGCGTGGATGGTGTTCTTCATCGCCGTGCACACCGCGATGGTGTTCACCACCGGACTGGTCGAAAACCTCAACCACATCGTCTTCGGCACCGACACCGACTCGTACTGGGCGCTGGCGGCCTACCTGGTGGCCATGGCGGTGATCGTGGTGCTGTGGCTGCTGGCCTCGCCGGTCACGTTGCGCTATCCGCGGGTGATTCAGAAGGTGGGCCGATCCTCTGTCGGTTGGATCAAGGGACTCATGGAGTGGTTCAACCCCGACGCCGAGTATTCCGAGAAGGACATCTCCCCCTACTTCTGGCCCAATGGGACGCTGCCGAACTCCGAGCACTACCGGACCCTTCAATCGGGGAACTGGGTGGACTACCGCCTGCGGGTCAGTGGTCTAGTCGAAAAGCCCACGGAGTTCACCTACGCGGATCTGCTGGACATGGACAAACACGAACAGATCACCCAGCACTACTGCATCCAGGGATGGTCAGGCATCGCCAAGTGGGGAGGCGTCCGGATGGCCGACATCCTGCGCGTCGTGACGCCGTTGCCGTCGGCGCGGTGGGTGGTGTTCACCTCGATGGCTGACGGTTCCGAGCCCGGCGGTGGCCGCTACTACGACTGTCACAAGATCGAACACATGCGACACCCGAAGGCGCTGCTGGCCTATGAGATGAACGGCGAGCCGCTCACCGAAACCCACGGCGCGCCTTTGCGGCTGCGCAACGAGGTCGAATTGGGCTTCAAACAGGTCAAGTGGATCGAGTCGATCGAATTCGTGGAGAGCTTCGCCCATATCGGCAAGGGCCAGGGCGGCTACAACGAGGACCACGAGTACTTCGGCTACCGCATGCCGATCTGACGAGCGCCGCTGCGGCGATCAGCTTCCGATCGGGACGAATCCGCTGCCCGGGCCGTTGCCGGCGTTGACGTCGTCGAGGATCGCGGCGAACTTGGTCAGGTACGTCATTGTTCCCGGGGCCCGGTACTTCGTGCCTGGGCTCACTCCGAATCCGTAGACCATGCCGACCAGCAGCCCGTCCATGGTGACCGGGGCCCCCGGATCACCGGGGTCGAAGTGCTCCCGCATGGTCGTTCGCGGCCAGCTTGCGGAGATGATGCGGTTGCAAATTCCGGGGGTGGTCGGTCCCCATTTGCACACCAGCGCATCGTATTGCGGGTCGGGGCCGATCCCGTTGATCACGACGCCGAGGTAGTCCGATACCGGGATGAGATCGGGCTCGTCGAACTTGATCACCGCGTAGCGCAGGTCGGGATTGACGGCGACCACGGTCCCGATGATGTCGTCGGAACCCGCCGCGGCCACCGGGGCCCCCGGTCCGCCGCACTGGGCTGCGGTGAAGCCGACGATGTCACCGGCCCGGTCGTGTCCGATGGTGGTCAGGGTGCAGTAGTTGGTGCCGTCGACCACGATGACGGCCCCGCCGCCCAGGATCGCCATGGCGGCCGCGGGTGGTGCGGCGGGCAGGGCGATGCTGAAAAGCAGTGCGAGGGCTGTCGTGAGCCGCCACGAAAGCTGCAGCAAGGGGATTCTCCATTCGATTGAGCACCGAACCGACCGCGGTCAGCCCCGAACTACCGCTCAGGCGAGTGGATCCGGGCCAACTGCGCCGTCAGCCCCCGGTGTCCCGGGCGTTCCGTCGGCACCGCCGTTGCCACCCTTGCCGCCCGGTTCCTGGAAGCTCCATCCACCGTTGCCGCCATTGCCGCCGGAACCGTTGCCATTAGGGCCGACCTGGCCGCCATCTCCACCATTGCCTCCGGTACCGCCCGGGGCTCCCAGCGAGTTGGAGCCGCCGTTGCCGCCATTGCCGCCCACACCGCCGATACCGCCGTCGGCGCTCCCGCCTGTCCCGCCGATACCTCCGGTTCCGCCGAAATCACTGGCCCCGGTCTTAGTTCCGATACCGCCGTTACCGCCGTTGCCGCCGTCACCGCCCTGACCTGCGGTACCGGCACCACCGCCACCGCCTCCACCACCGCCGGCGCGGAACACTCCGGCGGCGCTGCTCCCCTCGCCGCCCTGGCCGCCCGCGCCTCCGGCACCGCCGTCACTGGACCCGCCGTTACCGCCGACGCCACCCTTGCCACCCTGCCCTGTGGTACCCAGCCCGGAGCTGCCGCCGATGCCGCCGGCGCCGCCGTGGCTGGCGGTCCCGCCGTCAGTGCCACCGCCACCGTTACCGCCCTGGCCGCCAGTCCCGCCGCTGCGGCCACCGCCCAAAGCACTGCTCATGCCACCGGCGCCACCGTTACCCCCAGACCCGGCGACACTGTCGACGCCGCTGGCGTCACCGCCAGACCCGCCCTTTCCACCCGCACCACCGTCGCGGCCGTTGCTCAGGACGCTGCCGATGCCACCGCTACCACCGTCACCACCATTACCGGCGGTGCTCCCGAGACCCGTTGCCGAGCCACCGTTGCCACCGACGCCACCAGCGCCGCCATCACGCCCGCTACCCAGGGCACTGCCAACGCCGCCGCCACCGCCAGTGCCCCCGTTACCGGCGGCGCTGTTGTCACCGATCGCTGCGCCGCCATCGCCACCGTTGCCACCGACACCACCGTCGCGACCGCCCGTCATGGCACTACCGGCACCGCCCAGGCCACCGTCACCACCGTTGCCGGCGGTGCTGTTGTCACCGAACGCTGCGCCGCCATTACCCCCATTGCCACCGACACCGCCGTCAACATTTCCCAGGCCAACAGCGAAGAGACCACCCCGGCCGCCGATGCCGCCATCACCAGCGGTGCTGCCGGCCCCGGTAGCGATACCACCGTCACCGCCATTGCCACCGTTTCCGGCGTAACTACTTGTCCAATAGCTTGATTGGTTGCCGCCACCACCGGCGCCGCCGTTACCTGCGGTGCTGGCGACTCCATCAGTGCTCCCGCCGGTACCACCGTTTCCGCCATTGCCGCCGATACCACCGATAGCCAACACACCCGGGGCGCGACCGCTGGTGCCTCCGTCGCCCCCGGCACCACCGGTCCCGCCGAAGCCGACCGAATTGCCGCCATCACCACCGTTGCCGCCATCACCGTTGGTGCTGAACAACATTCCGCCACGACCGCCGGCGCCGCCGTTGCCGCCGTGTCCGGCGTAGAGGCCGTCCAGGCCGGTCCCGCCGTTACCGCCGAAACCACCGTTGCCGATCCAGTTCGCGGCCCCACCGAGGCCGCCGTCGGCACCGTCGCCGCCGTAACCCCCGGCACCACCATTGCCCAGCCAGCCCGCATCACCACCATTGCCGCCCGCGACACCGTCTTGGGTGCTGTTCCAACCATCGCCGCCGTCACCGAAGATCCAGCCGCCGTTACCGCCGTCGGCGTTGGATTCGGTGCCGTCGACGCCGTTGCAGACCAGGCCGCACGCACCACCGAAGGCGAACAGCGGGTTGATCAGGCCATTGATCTGCGAACCGAACGGGCTCTCGATCCAGTCCTGCATCGCGGCGTGCAGCGGCAGGTAGATGTCGCTTTGGAACCAGTCGGCGAAATCGGTGCCCATGGCCGCACCGGGCAGGTCAGCGCCATCGAACAGGGCAGCCAGATCGACCGAGTTGCCCGCGGCCACCCCATCCCACGACCCGGTGTCGAACACCGTGGCCCACGCGGTCGGGTCCAACAGATCGGCGAGAAAATCGTCAAAGTCAGCTTGGGCGGTCGGCGCCATCCCGAAGGCGGCCAACGCCCCCAAAGATGCTCCCGCGGCAGCCGCCCGGCGCGCGGAATGGGAGCCGTTTCCCTTAAGCCAACCTGAGATATTCACCTGACCTGCCTACCACGGACATGAGTGAACCGCCATTCGAGAGCGGGGGCTGACCGTCACGCCACGCCCCTATCCGGCCGAGTTCTGTGCCCGCGCCAGCGGACTCCAGCCGGAACTGATCAGCCTGGTCAAGTTGTCGGCCCATGCTGCGTCCAGCGGTGCGTCGTGGCGCACGATGATGCGGAAGATCGCAGCTCCCACCACGACCTCGGCCAGCAACGGGAGCTCGAGGTCGTCGCCGGGCAACTCGGACTCCGGCTCGATTCGGGTCCGGAAGGTGGCCAGGCTGCCGGCGAATCGCGCGGTCATGCGGGCGTGCACGTCCGGATCGGCGACGGTGTCGGCGATCAGCGCCGGTAGCGCGACCCGAACCTCCGGGCGGTCGAACATGATGCGCGTCGCTTCCACCAGCGCCCGGATGTCTTCTCCTGGGTCACCTGACGCACTGGGCATGGCCATCACCTCGGCCGGCAGTATCGCCTCGTGCACCAGCTGCGCCTTGCCTGACCATCGTCGGTAGATGGCAGCGGTCGTGGTCCCCGCACGGGCCGCAATGGCCGACAGGGACAACGCCGGATACCCCGTCTCCAGCAACAGTTCTCGGGCGGCTTCGATGATGGCGGCGTCGATCTTGCCGTCGCGGGGCCGTCCCGCAGGAGATCGGGCCGGTCCCTTGTCATCGCCGTCGCGATCTGTTCTCATAATTACAATATAACTCGCATCGTATTGTTATTGGGAGAGTCTGTTGCACCTCAGTCCGCTCGACGAATACCCGATCCACCAGGCGCCCGTGCCGATCAGCGCGCCCGTCACGTCAGACCGCAACTTTTACGACCGCTCGTACTTCAACGTGCTCGACCGAGACGGCGGTTTCATGGCCTTGACCGGGATCGGCTATTACCCCCGGCTGGGTGTGAAGGATGCCTACTTCCTGGTCCGGCGTGGAAATGCCCAGACCGCCGTGCGCTTCAGCAACGCCATCGACGACGACCGTCTCAACCAGAACGTCGGTGGCTACCGACTCGACGTCATCCAACCGCTGCAGGAGCTGCATCTCACCGTCGCCAAAACCGAAGGCGTCTCAGCCGACCTGCGGTGGCGCGGTCTGTTCCCGGCGGCCTTGGAACATCCGCACCAGATGCAGTCAGAAAGACGCGTCACGTTGCAGGCCTGTCGATTCGCACAGCTCGGCAGCTGGGAAGGCTGGATCGACGTCGACGGTGACCGGATGGTTGTAGACCACACCTCCTCGGTGGGCAGCCGCGACAGGTCGTGGGGCATCAGGCCCATCGGCGAACCCGAACCGGCAGGCAGACCCGACACCGCGTTCAACGGAATGTGGTGGCTCTATCTCCCGCTTGCGTTCGACGACTACCAGATCTTCCTGATCATCCAAGAAGATCCAGACGGACACCGCAGCCTCTATGACTGCACCCGGCGCTGGCCGGACGGCAGGATCGAACAACTCGACGGAGTCCGTGCCACGATCCACTACACACCGGGCACCCGGATCCCGCATGGTGCGCACATCGAGATGATGACGCGGTCCGGCGGCCGGCTTCAGCTCGATGTCGAATCGAAGCTGTTCGCGCCCATCGCCTTCGGCTCCGGCTACGGCGGCGACTCCTCCTGGGCACACGGAACCTGGAAGGGCGGCCCCTCCACTGAACGCGTCACCTACGATCTCACCGATCCCGAGACCCTGGCACGAGCCCCGTTCAGTCTGATCGACCATGTCGGCCGCGCCGTATGCACCGACGAGAACGGAAACACACAGTATGGCGCGGGACTGTTCGAGCATGCCGTCATCGGACCCCATCACCCGTCCGGGTTCTCCGACTGGACCGACGTGCTGACCGGGTCCCCGTCATGAAGGTGATGACGGCTCTGTTCAGCCCGACGGATGCGGTGCAGCGGGCCGCCCTGCTGCGCGAGGCCGGCGCATCCGGCGTCTTCACCTTCGAGGGACCGCGAGAGGTCTTCTCCCCCCTGGTCCTGGCGTCCACGGTCAAGGGCCTGGATCTGATGACCAATGTGGCGATCGCGTTGCCTCGCAACCCTATCCAGCTCGCGCACCAGGCCAACGACCTGCAGGAGATCTCCGAGGGGCGTTTCATCCTCGGCCTCGGAACCCAGATCCGCGCGCAGATCGAGAAGCGGTACGGCGTCGAGTTCGACCGGCCGGTGGCGCGGATCAAGGAGATGGTCGGCGCACTGCGGGCAATCTTCGCCACCTGGAACGAGGGTGAGCGCCTCGACTTCCGCGGCGAGTTCTACCGCCACACGCTGATGACGCCGACCCTGAGTCCCGGGCCCAATCCGTACGGTCCCCCACCGATCTACCTCGGGGCGCTGGGCCCACGGATGACCCGTGCGGCCGCCGAGGTCGCCGACGGCCTGCTGGTGATGCCTTTCGGATCGAAGCGGTTCCTGCACGAGAAGACGATGCCGGCCGTACGTGAAGGCCTCGCCGCTGCCGGACGCACAGCCGAGGATCTCGCCGTGGTACCTGAGGTCATCGTGTCCGTCGGTGAGGACCACACGTCCACCCGAATGCTGCTGGCGTTCTACGGTTCCACGCCCGCATACCGGCCCGTGCTGGACGCCCATGGTTGGGGAGATCTGCAGCCCCAACTGAACGCCATGTCCAAACAGGGGCGCTGGCAGGAGATGTCCACCCTGATCGACGACGAGATACTGCACACCATCGCCGCCTGCGGCACTCCGGCAGAGATCGCCGCACACATCCGGGACCGGGTCGAAGGGGTGTCCGACCGGATCTGTCTCTACCAACCCGGACCTATCGCTGCCGAGCCGTTGGCCGAGATCATCGACGCGTTGGTCTGACGGATGCACACCACCACCATCGAGTTCGACGAGATATCCGATGACCGGTACGGCGGAAAGGCGCTGGGGCTCGCGGAATTGATCCGCCTCGGCTTCTCCGTGCCAACGGGTTTCGTCATCGCGCAGGTCCGCGGGTCGACCCTTCCGGATGCCGTGGCGGACCGCTTCGCCCGCATGCAGGCCGCGGGCGCCTCCCCGGTGGCCGTCCGATCCTCGGCGACCGGGGAGGACGGCGCCGACCAATCGTTCGCGGGGCAGTACGACACCGTGCTCGGTGTCGACACCGCAGAAGACTTCGCCGCTGCGGTCCATCGGTGCGCCGCCTCGGTGGGGTCTGACCGCGCCACGTCCTACGCCGGCCAGGACGGCGACGCGGGCGCGATCACCATGCATGTGGTGGTCCAGCAGATGGTCGATGCGCGCGCAGCCGGCGTCGTTTTCACCGCAGACCCGACCACGGGACGCCGCGACCTGCTGATGATCGACGCCATCGCCGGGCTGGGAGAAGCACTCGTAGACGGGTCCGGTGTGTCCGACCATCTCGTGTTGGCCTCCGATGGCAGCCAAGCCGTGCGCGATGTCGGCGCGGTCCCGGTCCTGTCCGATGCGGAGGTCGCTGAGATCCGCGCCGGCGCGCTGCGGGCTGCCCGGCACTGGGGCAAGCCGATGGATCTGGAATGGGCCATCGACCAAGCCGGACAACTGCGTTGGCTGCAGGCCAGACCGATCACCACCCTGCCGGGCGATCTCAACGAGATGGACACCCCGGTGGCCGGACCCTCGCACGTCTACACCCGCTGCAATATCGGCGAGATGATGCCGGGCGCCTTCTGCCCGCTCACCGCATCGGTGTCGGGCCACGCCATCGACTACGCGATGCAGATGATCCAGGTGGTGGCGCGCGCACAAGAAAGCTACGACACGCAATGGCTGCAGGTCGGCTACTTCTACGGTCACATGTTCCTCAACATGACCGAGGGGACCGCCCTGAGTTCGGGCATCCTCGGGAACTCACTCGAGCAGTTCTCCATGTCGATCTGCGGGCGGGTGGTCGACGAACTCGTCGCCGCCCCACCGAAACCCTTTGTCACCAGGCTGATCAACACCGTTCGGCTCACTTCGCACGCATTGTCGGCCGGGCCGGCCATCCGCCGGCTCGGCCAGCAGATCGAGGCGTTCCCCGTTCCGACCAGCCGCGACGCCGCAGTCATTCTGCGCCAGTTGGAAATCGGTGTGGAGCTGTACTGCCACGTCACGCTGGTCCATGTCCGCTCCTCATCACGAGCCGCCGTCGGCGCGAATGTCTTGGAGAGCTATCTGGTCCGCGGCGCGGTCAAGGCCGGCCGCGACGAGAGCGAGGGGCAGGCCGAGGCCGCGCGGTTGATGGCGGGCGCCAGCGACGTCGAGAGCGCCATGATGGTCAACGAGCTGCACACCGTGGTGCGGACGATCGCCGCCGACGACGCGTGCACCGAGCAGTTCCTCGCCGCGGCCCCATCAGATGCGCTGACTCGCTTGCGTGACGGTGACAGTCCCGGCGGTGTGGCGTTGCGCCAGTTCCTGATCCGGCACGGGCACCGCGGTTACCGCGAACTGTGCATGCGGGACCCGGCATGGGCCGAGGACGCCGAGGGGCTCGGCTCGATGATGCAGGTGATGTTGCAGGCAGCCAGGGACTCGACCATCGAGAGTCCGCCGCGCAACCGCGTCGACGTGCCGGGAACGCAGACGCTCAGGCTGCTGGCACGCCTGGCCCGAGGTGGCGCGCGTGGTCGTGAGGAGACAAAGTCGAAGATGGCATTGATGGCACACCGCCTCAAGCTCGGATACTGCCATCTGGGTGAGGTCCTCACCGATTCCGGACGCCTCCCCGACGCCGACCTGGTCTTCTTCTTCGATCGCGCGGAGCTGCCCCGGGTGGTCGGTGATGCTGACATCTCAAATCTGGTCCAGTGCGCTGTACAGCGGCGAAATGCGCTGGACTTCCAACAGTCCTTGGAGTTCGAGGACGTGTCGGTCGGGCGGCCCACACCGATCATCGCGCGGGCCGCGACTATCGCCGAAGGCCAGATCCAAGGACGTCCTGCCAGCCGGGGAAGCGTGGAAGGAACTGTGCGCGTGGCGAAGTCGATACAGGAAGCGCGCGACGTGCAGCGCGGAGAGATCCTCGTCGCTCCTGTCACCGATGTCGGCTGGACGCCGTACTTCACGGTGATCGCGGCGCTGGTCACCGACATCGGCAGCTCGGTGTCGCACGGCGCGGTCGTGGCTCGCGAATACGGTCTGCCCTGCGTGGTCAATACCCTGGTGGCCACCCAGGTACTCCGCACCGGAGACCGTGTCCGGGTGGACGGCGATCGAGGGGTGATCACGCTGCTTTGAGCCAGCTGGCGCGGAAAGCCTCTCGGGGGCGGCTTTCTTATTGCAGACCACGCGTCTACATTTCCGGCATGGCAGCAGAGCAACCGATCCGTGTCGTGATCTGGGGTCCCGGCGACATGGGCGGACGGGCCCTGCAGGCCACCTTGGACTCTCCCGACTACGACGTAGTGGGCGTGAAGGTATTCAGCCCGCACAAGAACGGAGTAGACATCGGCGTACTCGCCGGCCGCGACCCGGTGGGTGTCCTCGCCACGACGTCGAAGGAGGCGATCCTCGCGCTGGACGCCGACCTCGTGATCCACACTCCCACCACCCCTGCACTCCTGCAGGGTGCGGACGAGGACGTAGTCGAACTGCTGGCGTCAGGCAAGAACGTCGTCTCGGCCGCGGCCTTCCACAATCCCGCCCAGCCGACCTGGCTCTCAGAGTCGCACTCGCCCATGTCAGTGCTCCGCTCACTGGCCCGCGTCAAGGTCACTGGCAACGTCTTCGGCACAGCCGAGAAGCGAGCACTCAAAGGATTGGCCGCCACTATGAGGGCCGTCGACTCCCCCATTGGCTTCGCGCTGCGGCCCGGAGCTGAACTACTCGCCCGTGGGGTCCTCGGCCGCGCGATCCACCAACGCGCCGACGGCGTCCGGCTGCAGAAGGCCTGCCTGAACGGTGGCGTCTCCCTGCACGGAACGGGCCTGCACCCCGGTCTGATGGTCGAGCAGGTGCTGCTGCGGATTGCGCTATTGATGGACGAGGTCGAGCAGGTGCGATTCCTCGAAGTCGGAGACCTCTCCGCGGCTCCCGACGGCATGTGGGGCGGCCTCGCCAGCCTGGGCTTCGGAGAGCCGCTCAGCGCGGTCGACAATGACCACGCGATCGCCTGGATGCAGCATTTCTATTTCGACGCGGTGCTCGGCAACGTTGCTTGGGAGCTGTGGGGTGTGCCCCCGGAGCAGGTGCGCGTCGAACGGCACGTCTACCCCGTCCCCGCGCGGGTGGAGGTGACTGCCGGCGGCACGGTGATCCGGCCCGGCACGGTAGGCGCGATCCACATGACCTACCGCGGCTACATCGGTGACCGGCTCTTCATGACCAACGAGGAGTGCTGGCACGTGGGCGGCGGCAACGCGCACCTGGGGCCCGATCATCCGAACAGCCTCGCCGGCGGCCACCTCATCACCCTTGAGGGCAAGCCCGGCAGGGTCGAGATGCGCAGCGAGCCCGACGACGAAGCGTTCAACGCCGATTGGTCTGCCGTCACCGACATTTCGGTCAACGCCATGCTGGCCGCGGCGCCCGCACTGATCGCGGCCTCGCCCGGCGTCGTCATCCCCGACCTTGCACCTCGCTACCGACTAGAGCCGGCATCGAGTGACACCACGCGCCTGGCTTCCGTGACGGCCACCATCGCCGTCGCCGTGGTGGGAGACGGCGCTGTCGCCCAGCACCTGGCCCACCGGATCAGCGAGCGAGCGGACTTCGTCGAACTCGTCGCTGCCGACACCGCTTCGGCGGATCTGGTCGTGTTCGCCACCGACGGGCTACCGGACGCCCAAGCAGTGCTGGAGGCACTCGCGGCCGGCACGGACGTCATCACCGTCTCCCCGGTGCCCGATGCCGCGGCCGTGCTCACCGCCTGCGGCGTGGGCGGCTCCACCTTCCACGCCACGGGAGGACACGCAGCCACCCTGCCGGGCTATGTGATGCGGGCCCTGTCCGGGATCAGTCGCGGCACGCAGTCGGTGACGCTCACTCAGGAGGTCACCGAGCATCCGGCCGACGAGCCTTCGCTGGAGCTTGCTCGGGCTCTCCTGGGCGAGGCCGTCTTTCGGACTGAAGGCCCCGACGCGCGCGCTGTGCTTGACACAGCCAGCCCGGACACTGACGCTCCCCTACGGTGGCGCCTGCGAACCGAATCCGGCGACGCCCGCGGCAACACGCGGTTCACGTTCCACGCCGGGGACACGCCCGACGCCGTGCACCCTGCTGTGCACCTCACGTGCTGGGGCATCCTGGCTGCCATCGCCCCGGTGCGTGCCAGCGCGCCGGGGATCCTCCACCATGATCTGGGGATCGATCACGTCCGAGCGGATCACCGACTTCCGTCCTGACGGCGAGGGTTCCGGGGACTGCATCGCCATGGGCGCCGGGTTCGCGTGGTTCTGGCTCGCTTTCTGGCTGACTCAACCGTCGAGATAATCACGCCCGAACCTGCGTTCATCCTGCGCGTCCAAGATCACCACAGCCGCGTCATCAACGCAGCCGCCGGTGACTCTTGCGCGAACTAACCCTCGCCGCCTCACGCCAAGCCGCGTTACTCGCAGAGCGACAAACCTTTAGCGAGCAGTGGGCCGATATTCACCTTCAGCCCCGGGTACGAAGCATCCTCGGCCCAGATCTCGTCGATGTCTTCGAACTGGCCTGTCGACTTCGCGGTGCCGTTCACGGCGTACATCTTCCGATTTGCGGCGAGCGTCACCGACTGATGCCCTCCCCCGACACCCTGGCGCGCACACATCAGGGTTGCTTCGGAAACCGTGAGCGGCCATGGACCATCAGTCCAGGTCTCCTCAGACACATAGCCCCGCGGGCGGTTGTCGGGATTAGGAGCAGCAGCAGTGATGGCGGTAGGAGAAGCAGTGGTAGCGGCAGCAGCGACTGCGATGACCACGGCGAACTGCAGCAACGACTTGGACGGCATGGAACCCCTTCCGCTCTATCAGTGCCATGCCATCTAATCGCACGGACGATGGCCGGTGTGCGAATCCAACTACTAACCGCGGATACCCAGAGAAGCAGCGTGGAGCGACCGTCAAACCGGAACCAGTGCCCATCGCTGTCCTCCGACACTTGTCGCCGCAGCCAAGTAACCTCCTTGGCATGGCCTCTGTGACTTCGGCCGGCGGTCTTCGGAACCCGCTGTAGCCCCACCCCCGCGGCGATCTGCGGACTCGGTGGGGCTATCCCGTTCCGAGGAATCCGCATGCCCGCACCGACGCTCTCAGTCCTTTCCGCGTCCGCGTTGCCCGCCGCGAGATCGGCGTCGCCGCTGTCCACCACTGCGGTGGCCGCGAGTGCGACTTGCCCGTCCGCGGCGCCGGGGGTCGCACCCGCTGCTATTGGCAGTTCACCTTCACCGGCGCGAACGTCTGCAACTGCTGGATGTGCCACTGGCACCACCGCCCGGAGGATCGCCGGTCTGCAATGCGCGCCCGCCCCCGCGACGAGGCTCGCGCGTGGAACGGCGGAGACCGGGAAGGGTGACGGTGATCGTCACTCGACGTTCGTGAATTTCGGCGACGCTAACCGAATCCAGAGATGAGTGGCATGAGGGGATGCCGCCACACCGATTGGGCCTCAAACTGCGGCAGTAGACAAAATAGAGTTTACTTGTCTACCGTATTCAGCTGTGTCAGGTATGCCGAAGGTCGAGCTGGATGCGCTGCCATTTGACGAAGGCCGCGCTATGCGGATCAACGCAGCCCGCGCCGTTGTCCCCGGAGATGTGGTGGATGCGTTCGTCCGTGGGATGTTTTGGACCGATCCGCTTGTCGACGCCGCAGTCGAGGATTTCGCGAACCTGGAACCAGGGGTGGGTTGGCGCCTGCTCGACGAGGCTTTGGCGTCGTCGTCGCCCCGCGCCGCTGGAGCTCCCGTATCGCTAGAGGCGCTGCTGGAGCCGGTGATGTCCCCGCCCGATTGGTTTGACGCCGAACAAGTGCGGTGGGGCGCAGCAGTGTGGTGGCGGTTCGGCGTTTCGGTTCTCATCGGCATGCCAGCGGCTCAGCGGCTGAGCTATCAGTGGGGCGATCTGAATAAGCCCCAGGCGATGAACGGCCGTTCGGAGAAAATGGCGGCACGCCGGTATGAAGAGACCGCGCGATGGGTGTTGTCAGCCACCAATCCCGGGACGTTGTCACCTGGGGCGCAGGGGTTCGTTGACACCATCAAGATCCGATTTGTGCATGCGATGGTGCGCCGCAAACTACGCAACGATGCGAGGTGGGATACACCGGCATGGGGTGAGCCAATCCATGGCACGGGAATGGCGTTGACGGCCAACGCTTTCCTGCTGGCGCCGTTTGCGGTGTCACGAACCCTGGGAGCCAGCTTCACGGACGCCGAGATGGAGGCCATGAGAGCTACGTGGCGCTGGATCGCATTTCTGATGGGTGTACCTGACCAGCTGTTGCCGACCGACCTGACACGGGCTCAACAGATGCTCGATGCGGGAACCATGATCTTTGCGCCCCCTGATGCAGACAGCCCTAAGCTCGACGGAGCATTGATGCGGGCTGGCGTCCGCATTGAACGGATGTTCCCGAGGACCTTACGGCCGATAATTGCTCCGGTTGGTCGCCCCTTGGCGTCGCAGGCACTGTGGGGTACCTCGAACGTCATCATGGGGCAAGTATGGGAGCACCTCGACGAGCCCGAGCGTGTACACCATCCCCTGTTGACGGTGCTCCGCCCGGTAATCTCCCTCAGTGAGTATCAACGGCGCCGAGGACGGCGAGGCTCTGATCTCGCGATCGCCGACCATCAGCGCAAGTACTTAAGTAAACCGTTGACACTGATGAAGGCCGCACCCCGCTCAGTAGAGCCGCACCAGGCCGTCGCACCGGTCGCGTAGCCATGGCTCCGAGCAAGCCTGAAAGCGCGGCCCTGGACATGCAGGCGGTCGATACTCCCTGGGGCAGTGTCGATTTAGGGGATCTGTCGGCAACTGACACCAGAATGCAAGACCAGATCCTCGATGCCGCCCTTCGCTGCTTCTCCACCCACGGCGTAAGGAGGACCAGCATGGCCGTCGTCGCCAGGGAGGCCCGAATCTCCCGAGCATGGCTATATCGAAACTTCGATTGCCGCGACGCCATAGTGCGCGCTTTGCTTGTGAGGGAAGGCCGCCGCCTCGCCGAATCACTGGTTGCGGCTGACAGGCCCGAGCGCAGCACCGAAGAAACTGTCACCGAAACCTTCATATACATCATCGGCTACGGCCGCCAGCACCACTTGTTCAGCGAAGTGGCCGAACAGGATCCCGGCCCGCTAGCGCGGGCGAGTATCGAGGCCCTGGCGAGCTACCTCATCGGCCGTCGCGAGATTGCAGAACAGGACGCGCGCATCGCTGCCGAAACAATTGTTCGATTGATCATTTCGATCCTCGCAGCACCCGATCTGGCAACCGATTTTGACAACAAGGAAGAGCTTCGTTCGTACGCTTACCGGACAATTCCCCCGTTGGTCTGCCGCTGTTCCTAGACTTGAGATCGCTGGCCCTCAACGGATCTCATAGCCGCCATAGTGAACAGGCTGGGGAACATCAGTACAAGATTCAAGGCAGGTTGCCTCACCACTCCACAGCCCGCGTTCGAACCATACTCAGAAATGGCGCCACCTCAGCCATCGCGGTGAAAGCGGCCCGAGCCGAACGGGTTAGTCCCGCCGAGCGACCGCGGCCATAGCCCGGTTGAATCGCCAGAACTATGGGCGGTTCGATCGCGATCCAAGTCGCGCCCGAAGCTTGTCGATTTCAGCACCCATCTGTGCGCCGATCTCGGCGAGAGTCGCGCGCCGTTGGCCCGGGTGGTTGCGAAGCGTCGTGTAGGACGCGGCGAGTAGCCGTGGCGGGGTGAACAGTTTGGCGGAAGGCAGGTCGCGGTTCATCACCTTCAGCAGCGTCGTAGCGCCTTTCGGGTCAGCCGATACGCGCCGGATGACTTCGGCGACCAGCGGCGAGGCCGCCCCAGGCGGTGCCATTTGCATCGCGAACCAGTACATGTCAAGAGCATCGCGGTCCCGCTGCTTCCACCACCGCTTCAGTGCGGAATCTAGTGCCTCAGCAGAACCGGCGGCGGCACTGATAGCCGTCGCCAGCGACTTGGCTTGGCAGAGGGCGTCGGAGATTCCCTGGCCGGGAGAGAAGTCCTTGAAATGCCCGGCGTCCCCGACCAGCGCCCATCCCGGCCCAGCTGATTCTCGAAAGTAGCTGTGCCAGTTGGTCATGACGCGTAGCGGCCCGTCACGATCAGCGTCGCCGACGATGGCATCGAGCTCGGGCCACTGACGAAGTGCGTCGCGGAAATTGGTCTCACGGTCACGGTTGAAGTACTCGATCTCACGGTGGTCGACGCCGACGGCTGCCATGTAGAGGCCCGAGTCCGTCGGACTGGCCAGGAACGAGAAGTTGCCCCTGCGCCCGATACGTAGCCGTGGCTCCTGTGGCCCCGTCGCGAAGTACCCCCACACCGGTACACGCCCGCCGGGCTCCTCCAGATACTTGCGAGCGCCAACGGACTTCGCCACCATCGAACCCCGGCCGTCAGCGCCCACCACCAATGCCGCATCGATGGGTCCATCGGCGGTCTCGATGCCGGCAACGCGTGACTCTGCATTGCGGACCCCGGTAGCCCGGAGGCCGGTCCGCACATCAACCCCCGATTTCACAGCCACATTCACCAACTCGTGGTCAAGAACTGTGCGCCGCACATTCAGACCAAGATGGGGAAACGTATCGCCGAGCGCACCGTCGAGACGCACGTCGTCGATCACCAAACTGAAGCTGTCCAGTTGGGTCGCGCCTCGCGCCAGCACCGGATTCAACGCGCCCAGTTCAGCGAGAATCGCCACGCCCCGAGGTTGAATCACGTGAGTCGATGGCGTCTCACTCGGAAACGTGGCCTTGTCGACCAGACACACCCGCAGGCCTGCCCGCGCCAGGTAAGTGGCGAGCGCAGAGCCTGCACAGCGCGCCCCGACAACGACAACGTCAAATGACTCCATCAACGGCCTCCGCGCCCACTAGGCAGTGGGGGTGAACCTAGCATCGGGGAGAACAGACTGACGTGGGTTCTGCTCGTGCACTGCTCCTTAGGCCGGCCTCGCGATGGACGTGGTCGCAGCCGACCGCGCCGTCCCCGCCGACCGCGATGAGCGACGACCGATTCGACGCTCGGTAACGGTGGCGTGTCGACCCGGCAGCATTGCGGGCGCCAGCCTGGCCGCCAGAAAAGCAATCGCACCTTCCGGCACCGACCAGAAAGGCCTCCCTGGCGGAGTGACCGCCAATGTGCCTGCGACCACTTGGGGCCCAGCCTTGCTGTTGGAGTTTCGGGCGTCTTCCCTGGCGTCCCGTTCCGCCCTGCCGCCTTCGGACAGCCTCTAGTACAGGAGACGCCGGCCATTGCCATCGTCATGCGAACTCCTGTCCGGAACACCGGCCAAAGTGCCAATTATTAAAACTTCAGGTAGTTTTAACGAAACTGTGAGCCGAAGCTGAACCCCGTCGGCGTTAATTCCAGCCCGTCGCACGCCAGTGACCCCGCGTCATCCCCCACAAGTTAGTAAGGAACTGCTGCATGACCAGTCGCTTCAACGCCGGACAACGTCGTTCGACACTGCGATACAGGATGCGGTGCCACGCCCTCGGGGCTGGAAGCGCGTTCAGCGTCTTGCTGGCCTTCAACGTGGCTTCGTTAACCGTCGTACCGCCCGCGCGGGCCGACCTCGGCGATGCACTGGTAAACCTGTTTGGCGAGGATTTAGGCGCGGCAGTCACCGACCTGGGCGCCACCTGGGATGATCAGGCTGCCTGGGCGGTGGTACTGGATCCGGACAGTTGGTCGCTGTTCTTCGACGGTCTGGGTAGCCCGGCAACCTGGGATGCGATCTTGTCGGATCGCAACCTGGCCGGCATCGGGGCAGCTTCGATGGATGCACCCGGCACGTCCGATGCGTCATTCAATTGGAGCGAGATCAACTGGTTGATGCCGTTCGGTAACGGCGCCGACGGCACTCCCCTGCATCCCGACGGGTACGCGGGCGGGTGGCTCTTTGGCAACGGCGGCGCAGGCTGGGACGCCGACGGCACCAGCGCCACCATCGACGGTGGCGCAGGCGGCCAGGGCGGCCTATTCGGTGGTGACGGCGGCGACGGCGGCGACGGCTACCTGGGCGGCAACGGCGGATCCGGCGGTGCCGCCGGCCTGTTCGCCTGGTTCAGCCACGGCGGCGCCGGTGGCAACGGCGGTGACACGGCCTCCACCGGTGGTGTCAGTGGCGCGGGCGGTACCGGCGGCGACGCCGCACTGTGGGGCATGTTCAGCACGGCCGGTATCGGCGGCCAAGGCGGCGACGGCTTGGCCGGTGCCGCCGGACTGACAGGCAGCTTCGCCAACGGTGGCGATGGCAACGGAGGTAACGGCGGCAACGGCGGCAACGGCGGCAACGGCGGTGCCGGCGGCCGGGGTTCGTACCTGTTCGGCGTGGGCGGCACGGGCGGCGCTGCCGGTGTCGGCGGCAAGGGTGGTGCCGGCGGCGCGGGTGCCGATGGCGGCGACGGGATCAGCTCCGACATTGACGGGATTGGTGGTGGCAACGGTGGTCTAGGCGGCAACGGTGGCGCGGCCGGTGCGGCCGGTGCCGGTGGCGCGGGCGGCTGGTTCGCGGGCATCGCCGCTGAGGGCGCGGCCGGCACCAACGGCGTCGGTGGTCTCGGCGGCAACGGCGGTGCCGGTGGCGACGGCTATGACGCCGCTTCAGATGTCAGTGCCGCGGCAGGCACGTCCGGTGGCAACGGTGGCGTCGGCGGTAACGCCGGTCACGGTGGCCAGCAGGCCGGCGGCGGGCCCTCCGCGGCCGACGGCACGGCAGGTGTCGGCGGCAGCGGTGGGGACGGCAAAGACGGCGCAGCTAGTACCTTTGCGGGCGTTGACGGCTTCGCTGGTGGTACCGGTGGCAACGGTGGTGCCGGTGGTTCCGAGACCAACGGAGCGCTCGGCAACGGGGGAAACGGCGGAAACGGCGGAAATGGCGGCGCAGGCTACAACGGTGCTGCTGGCGTAGCCGGTGCAGGGAGCGACATCAACGGCCGCTTCGGTAGCGCGGGCGGTGCCGGCGGCCGCGGTGGCCACGGCGGTAGTGGCACGGTCGGTGGTGCTGGCGGCGCCGGCGGTAGCGGCGGTCAGGGTGGCGACGGCGGGCGGGGCTTCGACGCGATGGTCGGCATCCGTGGCATCGGTGGCAATGGAGGCAACGCCGGTCGCGGCGGCATCGGTGGCGCCGGTGGTGACGGCGGTACCAGCCTCAACGGGACTGGAGGCAACGCCGGCAGCGGTGGCAACGGCGGCAACGCCGGAACCGCAGGTGAGGGCGGCGACGGTTCCGGCGGCGGCGGCTTCAGCGTTGCCAGTGATGGCGGCAACGGCGGCAACGGCGCCAACGGGGGTGTCGGCGGCGCGGCAGGCTTGGTCGGTGCCGGCAGATTCGCAGCGGGCCAACACGGCTTGGCGGGCACCGCCGGAACAGACAGCAATGGTGGCCGGGGAGGCAAGGGCGGCGACGGTTTCGGCGTCATCGGTGAAACCAACTACGGCCAGGACGGCGGAAACGGTGGGGCCGGCGGATGGGGTGGGTCGCACGCCATCGGCGGGGTTGGTGGCACTGGCGGCGCAGGTGCCGCCGGTCCGGATGGTGCGGACGGCTCGACTGGTACCGCGACCAACCCCCAGGGTGGTGACGGCGGTGACGGTGGCCACGGCGGCCGCGCTGGCGTCGGTGGTGTTGGTGGTTACGCGGGCGCAGGTCGCGGGACACAGGCGGCACGGGGTGCACACGGTGAGGCCGGCAGGGGCGGCAATGGCGGGAACGGCGGCGCCGGGTATAACGCGGCCACTGACGCCGACGCGGCTGCGGGAACCTCCGGCGGTAACGGTGGCAACGGTGGCCGGCCCGGTACCGGTGGCGCTAATGTCGGCGGCGGGGGTGCCGCGAAGGGCATGCCCGGCCGCGGCGGTAACGGTGGGGACGGCAAGGACGGCTGGGACAGCACCTTTCCGGGCGTTGACGGCGGCGCCGGTGGCCGCGGCGGCACCGGCGGAAATGGCGGAAATGGGTTGACTGGCCACCTAAGCAGTGGCGGCACTGGCGGCAAGGGCGGCAACGGTGGTGCAGGCTTCAACGGCCTGGCCGGTGTCAACGGAGGCCGCGGCAGTGCCGGGGGCGCCGGGGGTGCCGGGGGCACCGGCGGTAACGGCACTTCCGCTTATCGCCCCGATGGCGACGGTGGCGCCGGTGGCGCCGGTGGCAATGGCGGCACCGGTGGTGCGAGTTCCGACGGAGTGGCCGGCGGCACCGGCGCGCTAGGAAGCCAAGGGAATCCGGGCAGAGGCAGCAGCGGCGGCACCGGAGGCCGCGGAGGTACCGGAGGTACCGGGGGCACCAATAGCCCCTAGCCGCGCCGCGGCGGCAGTGGTCCTGTTGGCGAACGGCACCTTGTCATGCACGCTTTCGAGCAACTGCTGGGCTCCAGGCATCGGATCATCCCGCGCCGACTGCTGCGGTGCTCGGGACCGGCCAGGAGCTCTCTGAGGTGTGCCGGCACCTGCAGATCACCGAATCGACCTGGCATCGCTGGGTTGCCCAGTACGGCGGGATGAAGGCCAGTGATGCCAAGCGCCTCAAGGAACTCGAGGCCGAGAACGCCCGGCTTAAGAAGCTGGTGGCCAACCAGCCCCTCGACATCGACATGCTCAAGGAGATTTCGTCGGGAAACTTATAGGCCCGAACCGCAAGCGCAGCGCCGTGGTGATGCTGCGTGAGCGGTTCGGGGTCTCCGAGCGACGAGCCTGCACGGTGGTCGGCCTGCACCGGTCCACGTTGCGGTTGCAGCCAGCCTCGATCAGCGATGCCGAAGACGAGCTTAGGGCCTGGCTGCGGACGTTCTCCACCGACCGACCCCGCTGGGGCTGGCGACGAGCGGCGATCGCAGCCCGCAAGGCCGGCTGGCTGACCAACAACAAGCGCATCCGCCGCCTGTGGCGCGACGAGGGCCTGCGGGTTCCGCAGCGCCGCAGGAAGAAGCGGCTGACCGGCATCGGGACCGCGGTTGGGGCGATGTGCCCGATCAGGCCGAACGTGATCTGGGCGATGGGCTTTCAGTTCGACACCACCGCCGACGGGCACACTCTGAAGATGCTCAACGTGATCGACGAGTTCACCCGCGAAGCCTTGGCGATCCACGTTGGCCGGGCCATCAACGCCGACGGCGTTGTCGAGGTCCTCGACCGCTTGGCCCTGGTGCACGGAGCACCGAACTACGTGCGGTTCGACAACGGGCCCGAGTTCATCGCCCACGCGGTCAACGACTGGTGCCGGTTCAACGGCACCGGCTCGCTGTTCATCGACCCCCGATCACCTTGGCAGAACGTCTGGATCGAATCGTTCAACGGCCGCCTGCGCGACGAGCTGCTCAACTCGTGGCGCTTCGACTCCCTGCGCGAAGCCCGCGTCATCAGCGAGGACTGGAGGATCGACTCCAGCGCCAACAGACCGCATTCAGCCCACCGCGGACTCACCCCAACCGAGTTCGCCCTACAGTGGACCACGACCCACCAACCCCAAGCCGCATAGCGACTGGACCATCAAACGGGTCCCCCTCATGGTGGTCAATGATTCTGACCACCACGCGGCGATCCCCGAGTTGAGGAGACGTGCAACGCGAGCGCTCGCCGCCCCGCTCACCGAAACCAGTCGTATCTAGTCGAGGCACGGCACACTGACTGAGCACCACCGCTTTGGAGGAAGCCGTGACGAAGGAACCACATCACCCGCGACCTGTCCCGCGTCCGATACCGCTGCGCAACTTGCTTGGCGAACTGGAACCGAAGACCTGCAAACTGCACTGCGCCGTCACAGACGGCAAGGTTGAACCCATTAACGAGCTGGCAACAGACTGGGACGAGTGGGTCGGTTGGAGTCGCTGGCGCGGCGCACGCGACCACTTCAACCGCGACTTCATCTTCACCATGGCGAGGGTGCCGAAGACCCCGAGCCAGTGGTTGTTCGGCGGAGTCTTCGAGGTGACGGGTCGCTCCCCCATCGCCAACACACGCTCCTACGACCTCGAACTGCGCGACGACATCATGGGCGAATACATCAAACGCCTCGTCATCGACTTCCGACCGACAGGGCGGGTCACGCGGCGGAACTTCGAAACCGACCTGGACCAGATGACGGTGGCAGCGATCCACGACAAGCCCTACGAAGGTGACGCCTTTCCCGGACACGACCTCATCAACCACACCTTTCGAGACCTTCGCACCATTGTCCGCCAACGCCGACCCGACTGGCGCATCGCACTGGAATCTATGAAAGGCGTGTACGTCATCCACGATCAACTCACCGGCGAGCCCTACGTCGGAGCGGCGTACGCCGACGAAGGGATTTGGCACCGCATGTGCACCTACGCCGAGACCCTCCACGGCAATAACGTCGGGCTTAAGGCGTTGGTCGGAGCCAAAGGCGAAGCGTACGTCTTGGACAACCTGCGCTTCGCACTGCTTGAACACATGACCAAGCGCACCGAAGATCAACGCGTCATCGACCGCGAGACCTACTGGAAACAAGTTCTGCTGTCACGCACACTCGGCAACAACCGAAACTAGCTCTGCCAGGCTCTATTTCCGATCAGAATATCGGCATCGCCGCCCACCATCGACGGCAAAATCGGGCGCTGATTGACGAACGGATGCTCGGATAGCACCCAGGTGTCAGGTCTGAAAAGGTCGCCCGGATTCGAACCTCCATATAGCGTGGTCAAGTTTCAGGACATCCCAGCCACGTTCCCCAGCGACGCCCGTTACCAGGTCCGCCGCTTTGGACGCGCTCACGCCTCGCTCCCCTGCTCCCAACGCACGAGCTACATATCGCACGACCATCCGATCCGCCTTGACACCAGGCACGTGCGCGAGCATCAGCAGGTACGCCCACGTAATGCCAGAGCTCTGCCCTGGTACAGCACTCCACGCGGACTCCACCTGTTGCGCACGTTCACGGTCCGAAGACAACGCACGCAAGTCCGCCGCACTCCGCACACCTTGACCCGAAAGCGCCTCAACGGCAAGCAATATGGCTTCGGCTTTCAGCGGTGCGCCCTTGGCTGAGGATGTCGGACGACGATTGCCGATGCAATCAGCCCAACCGTCCACGCCGAGTTGCGCAAATGTCGCGGCAAGTTCATCCGCACCATCGGCATTCGGGTCAGCTCCCACATCCCGTCGGAAGCTGCGATACCGCGCAACGACATTCTCCACGGAGGAATAGCGAGCCCCCGTCGAATAAATGGAATCAACAATGCTCAGCGCCAAAGAATTTGGATATCCATCTGGAGCAAACCACCGCATGGGGTCTCCGAGGTCACGCGCGCAAGCAGTCCCTAGAACGGCAACCTCGTGCGACTCGACATCAGGCTCAGCAGCACTCAAAGCCGGAACCGCCCATCGCTGCCGAAGCGAGCCGCTACCGAGCCATTGCGCGATACCACGAGTTCATCTCCCACTACCTCGAACGAGTCGAACGTTTCCGGGTAGTTGACTATCGTTACTCCTCCATACGCCTCCTGCCGAATCTTGAAAACGCGCCGCGATTCATCGAACTCCACTTGCATTTTCATGCCTTTCGCGTACGTGCCACTGCGAACGGCACGAACCTAACAGCAGTCTGCGACACTCCTGCGCCGTTCAGCTCAATCAGGGCAACGGTGGGGGCACTCAACCGGAACTGCTCATCGTTGAGCCTTCGCCGTCGTACGGTTGTCCAGCTCCGCCCATGTGCTGCTTAGTCAGCCTGTCCGCCGTGCGTGCAACACTTCGTGGCATGTCGTCAGAGATGCTGATGTTTGCCGTGGCGGAAGACCGTATGACTTGCGCACCGATGCCTTCTAAGCAGCTCGCCAAGCTGGGGGTCTGGGAAGCCACCCACCTGGAACGTTGGGTGGTCGATCACCCCGAGGTGCTGGGCGAGAACGTTCGCGTCGTCACCACCCAATACAACAAGTGGTCATCAGACTCGGGTGACCTGGCACGAGAACGTCTGGACATCCTCGGACTCGATGCCACAGGCCAGCTTGTGGTCGTGGAACTGAAGCGCGGGACTGACTCCAACGTCCACATGCAGGCGATCACCTACGCAGCGTTGGTCGCAGGGTTCAGCAAGGAAACACTCGCTGACGCCCACGCCGACTACCTCAACCGTGGAACACCCGCACAGCCCCATTCCCCCGCCGATGCCGCCGAGCTGCTCGAAAGTCACGTCGATGGAAGCTGGGACGACGACGTGCTCACCGTCCCCAAGATCATCCTTCTTGCAGAGGATTTCACCGCTCAGACTTACACCACCGTCACATGGCTCTCGAACCTCACCCCGAACCTGGTCATCGAAATGCACACCGTCAACGCCTTCATGCTCGAAGAAGGAATGCCGTGCGTTGTGTTCCGCCGACTGTTCCCCGCTGTAGACCCATCCACCAGAGTCCTGACTCCTGGCGTTGCCGTCTCGACCGCCACCTCAGTGGCGACGAAGATTGCCGAGAGCAATCGGAGGATGCGAACGACCTATCTACTACACGACCTGAAGACCATGCCCGAAGACAGCGAACTCACCTTCGACCTGCAAGGCTTCCGAGACGCAGCGACCGTTGCCCTGGTGGATGCTTGGATCGCGGAGAACCCGCTGCGAGGACGCGCATTCTGGGTCAATGATCGAGCCCGCCCCCTACGCTGGTGCGCCTCGGACACCGAAGAAACCTACACTCCCACGGGACTGACGAAGCACATCATTTCCGAAGCAGGCGGGCGCGGCAACGTCGCGATCAGCGGTTCGGAGGTGTGGAGGTGGCACGGAAAAAGCTTGTACCAGGTCGGCATCGAAGCCGAAACTGCTTCAAGCACGAGCACGGCTAGCGTTGCGCCTGCCTGACACATTCCCCGATCCCATCGCCACCGTCACCTGGACACCCCACGGCGGTGTCCCCCGCACCGTCACGGGCCACTACCTCAGCAGTTGGGCTTGACAAGTTCAGGCAGGGCGGCATTTTCCGTCGCGATTCACGAAACGCTGCCACCCCACACCGCTGCCCCAGAACTGGTCTGAATCGTCGTCCCGACTCAGCGCGCCCAATCCGCAGGCTTCGAGGTAGACCGTTTCATCGGTCACCAAGCGCGCGACTTCTACGCCGTCGCGCATCACCCGATAGTTGGTGTATTTGTCCGGGTCACTGATGCCGCTAAACCAGGTGAATGAGTACCCCGTGTGATCGGAGCCGAATGGCTGCACGCCCTGGCGGTGAGGGATTTTCACCAGCTCCAAGTTCATGGCCACCGAAGACTCAGCTAGGAGCCGTCGCCGCCGGTGTCGTCCATCATCTCTAACAGGTAGTAGGAGGTCAGGTCGGTCAGGTGCTTTTGTATCTGCTGTTCACGAGGCAAGGCGCGGAGAATCGTCGGCAAGAGGCTGAAGAATACGACCAGCCGCCCAGCACCTGCACTTTCCAACCTCTTCAACCTGGTCTGCATCTTCTTCAACTCACCGCGCTCCGCTACGGCATCGTCCATCAGCGCCTGCGCCGGGTTCACGATGTTCGGATTGTCCGTCAGCCCGATCACCGTCGCGCCACTCGACGCGATGTTGACGTAGCTCGCCTCAAGCTCGGTGCGCACTTTCTCGTACGCCGAAGTGAGGGCAGCGATGTACCTCTTCACCGCATCCGTGTCCCGTGTGATGGGAGCCGGCGCAGACTGTCGCTCTTTTCTGAGTAACTCGCTCACACGGTTGCGCTCCTCCACCGCTGCAACGAACTCAATGACGGCTACGTCCAGTGCCTCGTTTCCCATGTCTCCACTGCTGTTCTCGCCGTGCCCGTCTAGCCCCGAAATCACGCCCGGGTTGGCTACAAGTGGTGTTCAAAATGGAAAAAGGGTGTCTCCGATTGCTCGAAAACACCCTCTGACCTGACATCACATCTGTCGGGCTGACAGGATTTGAACCTGCGACCACTTGACCCCCAGTCAAGTGCGCTACCAAACTGCGCCACAGCCCGCCACCGCCGGATCATCTCCGGCAGCAGGTCGAAATGCTACCGCACGCCCGCCGGTGTCCCGAATCCGCGTGAGGACTCCTCGACCACGTAGGCTCGGTGGGCGAGACTGCCCCCCTTGGCAGCGCCACCAACCCCCCAGGAACCCCCACGTATGCAGCGTCGCCCATCGCAATCCCCCGCCACCTGCCCAACCCGGCCCCTAAGCCGATGAGTAGCCCCGACACGGGCGCAGATCCCGCCAGTACCGCCGAAGTCGTCGACGTCGTCGACACCCGCGACACCGTCTTGCTGCTGCAGAAGATGGAGAACCGGCTCATCCGGCACACCCTGCGGCGCCCCGACGTGCTCAGCGCCGAGCAGCTGCGCCGGCTGCGATATCTGCTCAACTTCGCCCGCCTCGATGACTTCGAGCCCGGCGCGGCGGGGCCTGGGGGCACCCGGGGCCGCGGTGATGTGTCGGTGGGCGCGGAGCTGGCCGGGTGGCGGGCCAAGGTCGCCGACAGAATGCGCGGGCCGCTGCGCGAGGAGCGCGACCCGGCGATGGCCCTGATCGCCGCCCGCGACGCCCTCGGCGTGCTAGCCGCCGAACAAGACGAGCAGCGCCGCCTGGTGGCCGAGCGCCACGGCAATGACTTCTCGCTGACCGAACTCGACGCCGAGGTGGGATACAAGAAGCTGGTCACCGTCCTCGGCGGCGGTGGTGGCGCCGGTTTCGTCTACATCGGCGGCATGGAGGCCCTGCTGGAGTCCGGGGCGGTGCCCGACTACCTGATCGGCTCGTCGTTCGGCTCCATCTTGGGTTCGGTGGTCAGCCGGACCCTGCCGGTGCCCATCGAGGAGTACATCCAGTGGTCCAAGACGGTGTCGTTTCGCGCCATCCTGGGCCCTGACCGGCCACGGCGCCGCCACGGCCTGACCGGTGTGTTCGCCCTGAACTTCGACCTGTTCGCCGACGCGATGTTCCGCCGCGAGGACGGCGAGCCGATGCGCATGTCGGATCTGGCCATTCCGTTCGACGCGGTGGTCGCCGGGGTGCGCCGTCAGCCGTTCGCCGCGCTGCCGGGGCGTTATCGCGGCCAGAACCTGGCCGCCCTGCAGCTGCGCTCTTTGCCGTATCTGTCGATCGGTCTGGGCCCGCAGTTGGCCACGCGGATGTGGCAGACCGCCGCCTTCATCGACCCGCGGGTGGTGACCCCGATCGTGATCGGCGGCGATAACCCCGACCGTGATGTCAACGTGGTGGATGCGGCGTCGTTCTCCTCGGCCATCCCCGGGGTGCTGCATCACGAGCCGAAGGATCCGGCCATGGCGCCGATGTTCGACGCGCTGTTGGCCGACAACGACGTGGGCGCCCTGGTGGACGGCGGCGCGGCCAGCAATGTGCCGTTGGAGCTGGCCTGGAAACGCGTCCGCGCCGGCCGGTTGGGCAGCCGCAACGCCTGCTACCTGGCGTTTGACTGCTTCCACCCGCAGTGGGACCCCAAGCACCTGTGGCTGGTGCCGATCACCCAGGCGATCCAGCTGCAGATGGTGCGGAATGCCCCCTATGCCGATCATCTGGTCCGGTTCTCCCCCACGCTGTCCCCGGTGAATCTGGCGCCGGCGGCGGCCACCATCGACCGGGCCTGCCAATGGGGACGCAAGAGCGTCGAGCACGCCGTTCCGGTGGTTTCGGCACTGCTGCAACCGGTCTGGTGGGAGGGCACCCAGCCCGCGGTGGTGACGCCGACGGCGCCCACAGAGCCCGAGCATCCGCACGCCGCGTCCATGGATGAGGTGATGGCCTCGGTCCAGGCGCCGCGCGGCCGCTGGGAACGCTGGCGTCGGCAGAACCCCGCCTAAGACGGTTACACCGTCAACAGGCGGTAGAGCCCGATCAGGCCGACCACCAGGATCACCGCGCGCAGGGCGTTCGGCGACAGCCGGCGCCCGTAGTGACCGCCCAGAAAGCCCCCGATCAGTGAGCCCACGGCGATCAATCCGGCTGCGGGCCAACTGATCCGGTCGAATGCCGTACCGATGTAGGCGGCTGCGGCCACCACGTTGACGGTCAGCACCAGCAGGTTCTTCGCAGCGTTCATCCGCTGCATGGACTCCGGTAGCAGCACCCCCATCACGCCCACCAGCAGAATGCCTTGAGCCGCAGCGAAGTAACCGCCATACACCCCGACCACGAAGGTGCCGATCGCCAGGGCCGCCAGCCGGTGCCCGCTGAGCTCGTCGAGGGAGCGGCCCGCTGCCGCCGCGCGCTGCTGCGCCAGCGACTGGATCTTCGGGCCGATCACCACCAGGGCCAGGGCACCGACCAGCAGTGCCGGCACAATCCGGTTGAAAACGCTTTCGGGCAGGTGCAGCAAGAGGTAGGCCCCCAACACGGCGCCCAGCAGTGATCCCGGTATCTGCCAGCGCAGCCGGTCCCACTGGCCGCGCAGTTCGCGGCGATAGGCCCAGGTGCTCGAGATGCCGCCGGCAACCAGGCCGATCGCGTTGGAGATGGTCGCGGTCAGCGGCGCGAACCCGAGCGTCACCAGCGTCGGAAAAGTGATCAATGTGCCCGAGCCGACCAGGGCGTTGATCGCGCCCGCACCCACCCCTGCCAGGAGGATCAGCACCATCTGCGATACCGGCATCTGCAGCACCCTACGCTGGTCGTGCACCAGACTTGAACGGCCGAGCAGAGAGGGTGACGCGATGATCGGCACTACGGGAAAGCGGGCCGCCGCCGCTGTCGGCGCATTGTGGTTCGCCCTCGGGGCACCGCCGGCGGCCCAGGCCGACCCGGAGGTGCCCGCAGGCCCGTACGCCTTCACCGCCCAGAACGGCCCGTCGCAGCGCGCGGCGACGTGGACCTTCACCCCGTGCGGGCCGGCCTGCACCAGTGTCGACGGGGAGCGCTGGCTACAGAACGCGGAATTTCATCTCAACGGTGGCCGCTGGGAGTACAGCGGGGGCGGCAGCATGGACTGCCCGGTGGATCACACTCCGTTGCCGGTCACCAAGACCGTCAGCTTCGACGCGGTGACATTGGCCGGTCAATGGACCACCGCCACCGCGGCGCAGTGCGGGCGCGGGCCCGCCGGCGGTGTAGTGGGCCAGTGGGATTTTCAGCTCACCAAGAACGGCTAAGGCCCGCAGGTCAGCGAGAACGCTTGGGCGCGCCGCGCTTTTCCCGCATCCGCACATTGATCCGGATCGGGCTGCCCTCGAACCCGAACTGCTCACGCAGCCGCCGCTCCAGGAACCGGCGGTAGCCGGCCTCTAGGAAGCCTGAGGTGAACAACACGAACGTCGGAGGACGCGCGGTCGCCTGGGTGGCGAACAGGATGCGCGGTGCGCGACCGCCACGCGCCGGCGGCGGTGTCGCAGCGACCACCTCTTTGAGCCAGTTGTTGAGCTGACCGGTGGAGATCCGCTTGTCCCAGGAGGCCAGCGAGGTCTCCAAGGCCGGCACCAACTTCTGCACGGCGCGACCGGTTTTCGCTGAGATGTTCACCCGAGGCGCCCAGGCCAGTCGGGCCATATCCCGGTCGATCTCCTTGTCCAGCAGATAACGCCGGTCCTCGTCGACCAAGTCCCACTTGTTGTAGGCCAGCACCACCGCCCGGCCCGCCTCGACCACCATCGAGATCACCCGCTGATCCTGCTCGGTCAGCGGCTGGGACGAATCGACCAACACGATCACCACTTCGGCGGCGTCGATCGCCCCGTGGGTGCGCACCGAGGCGTAGAACTCGTGTCCGCTGGCCTGGCCGACCTTACGGCGCAGCCCGGCGGTGTCGACGAAACGCCAGATCTTGCCGTCCATCTCGATCAGCGAGTCCACCGGGTCCACGGTGGTGCCGGCCACGTCGTGCACCACCGAACGCTCGTCTCCGGCCAACCGGTTGAGCAGCGAGCTCTTGCCCACGTTGGGCTTGCCCACCAGCGCTACGCGGCGCGGCCCTCCCCCGCCGCCTGCGGTCTCGGCCACCTCAGGCAGCTTGGCGATCACCTCGTCGAGCAGATCGGCGACCCCGCGCCCGTGCAAAGCGCTGACCGTGAACGGCTCACCAATCCCCAGCGACCACAGTGCGGCCGCGTCGGATTCGGCGCGCTCACTGTCAACCTTGTTGGCCGCCAAGAACACCGGCTTGCCGGACCGGCGCAGAATCCGCGCGGCAGCCTCATCGCCGGCGGTGGCACCCACCACCGCATCCACCACCAAGATCACCGCGTCGGCGGTACGCATCGCCACCGCGGCCTGCTCAGCCACCAGCTGCTGCAGACCCTTGGCGTCGGGCTCCCAGCCGCCGGTGTCCTGCACCACAAAGCGGCGACCAGTCCACAACGCGTCGTAGGAGACCCGGTCGCGGGTCACCCCGGGCAGGTCCTGCACCACGGCTTCGCGGCGGCCCAGGATCCGGTTGACCAGCGTCGACTTGCCGACGTTGGGCCGGCCCACCACGGCCACCACCGGGGGCGGGCCGGAGTCTTCGACGAGGTCGTCGAAACCGCCCTCTTCGCCGATCTCCCAGTCGCTTTCGTCGACCCAGGTTCCGTCACTCATGGGTCCGTCACTCATCGGTCCGTCACTCATCGGATCGCCCCGCAATGCTGCTCAACCAGGTCCCGCAGATGATCGATCACCTGTGCCTGGGTCATGTCTCCGGTGTCCACGATCACCGCGTCGTCGGCGGGCCGCAACGGCGACACCGCCCTCGTGGAATCCAACTCGTCGCGGCGAAGCACATCAGCGAGCACCCCGGCGTAGTCGTCGCCCAGTCCGGCCGCGATGTTCTGGTCATTGCGCCGTCGGGCGCGGGTCTCGGCCGAGGCGGTCAGGAAGATCTTCACGTCGGCGTCGGGCAGCACCACGGTGCCGATGTCGCGGCCTTCCACCACCACGCCGCCACCAGCGGCCAGCTGCTGCTGGACGGCCACCAGCCGGGTGCGCACGGCCGCAACCGCCGACACCGCCGACACCGCGCGGGTCACCGCGTCACCGCGGATCTCCCGCGACACGTCTTCGTCGCCCAGAAAAGCGCGGTCGCCCTCAGGCTGGGAGTCGACGGCGACCTCGACACGCTCGGCGAGTGCGCCGATCGCCTCGGTGTCCTCCAGAGCGATCCCGGCACGCAGCACCGCCAGGGTGACCACCCGGTACATGGCACCGGTGTCCAGATAGCGTGACCCCAGGGCCTGCGCCAATCCCCTTGCCACTGTGGACTTTCCGGTGCCGGCCGGCCCGTCGATGGCGACGACGGACGCACGGGTGCTCATAGGCCGACCGCCTTGTAGAGTTCCCCGATCTCCTTGCTGGTCAACGCCCGGATGCTGCCGGCACGCTGCTCCCCCAGCGTCACCGAACCGATGTCGGTGCGCACCAGCTCCTGTACCGGGAATCCGACCGCGGCCAGCAGCCGCCGCACGATCCGCTTGCGACCCTCGTGCAGCGTCACCCGCACCATCGACTTACCAGGGACCGCGTCGACCACGGCGAAGTCGTCGACCTTCGCCGGGCCGTCGTCGAGTTCGACGCCCTCGCGCAGCTTCTTGCCGAACCCGCGGGGAACGGCGCCCAGCACGGTGGCCACATAGGTCTTGGGCACCCGATACGACGGGTGCATCAACCGGTGCGCCAGCTCCCCATCGTTGGTCAGCAGCATCAGACCCTCGGTGTCGGCGTCCAGACGCCCCACGTGAAACAGCTTGGCGTCACCGCGAACCCGGTGCTCGACGTAGTCGCCGATGCAGGGCCGTCCGCGTTCGTCCGACATGGTCGAGTGCACTCCGCGCGGCTTGTTCAGCGCGAGATAGACCCGGGTGTCATCCACCGTCACCCGCGCCCCGTCGACCCGGATCACCGATGCCGACGGGTCCACCCGGGTGCCCAGTTCGGTGACCACTCGGCCGTCCACCTCGACCCGGCCATCGCGGATCATCCGCTCGGCCACCCGACGCGAGGCCACACCGGCCTGCGACAGCACCTTCTGCAGGCGCACGCCCTCTTGATCTTCGTCCGGCCACGCCATCAGAGGTGGTCCACATCGAAGGCCAGCGGCTGATTGGCCGCGGGGGCACCGCCGAGTTTCATGAAACGCGGTTCGCTGTCCAGGGTTTCGCTCATTTCATCAATCACGTCCACATCGGGCAACAGCGGCGCGATGTCGGGCAGGTCAGTCAGGGACGACAGACCGAGCCGCTCCAGGAACAGCTCGGTGGTCGAGAACGTCACCGCACCGGTATCGGGGTCGGCGCCGGCCTCGGTGATCAGGCCGCGCGCCACCAGGGTCCGGATCACTGCGTCGACGTTGACACCGCGCACCGCGCTGACGCGCGCCCGCGTCACGGGCTGACGGTAGGCGACCACCGCCAGGGTCTCCAGCGCGGCGCGGGTCAGCTTGGAGCGGGCACCGTCGAGCAACAGCCGCTCCACATACGGCGCGAACCGGGAGCGGGTGTAGAGCCGCCAGCCACCGCCGGCCTCACGCAGGTCGATGCCGCTGTCGCGTTCGGTGAACTCCTCGGCCATGGTCCGCAGCTTGGCGGTGATCCGGTAGACCGGCTGATCGGTCGCGGTTGCCAGCGCCTCGACCGGCACCGGGGTGTCGACCACCAGCAGCAGGGCTTCGAGCACCGACCCGAGCTCGGCATCCTCGAGTTCGGGGGCCAGGGCGACGTCGATCCCCAGATCCGAGCCCGACGGAACGACCGAGGGCGCCGCAGCCTCGTGGTCGGCCACCGACTCGGCAGCCTCGGAGGTCTCGGGAGCCTCCGACAGGTCGGAGTCGGGCATAGGGTCAGTCATTAATTCGTCTCGCACTACTCGGCCGATTCTGCTTTCACCAGGTCTTCATTGGTGGGACGCTCTCCCGTCCACGACACCTGGAGCACACCAAGTGGTTCTGACTGCTCAAATGCTACCGCCCTGGCCCGATACAGTTCGAGCAGCGCCAGGAAGCGGCCGACGATCTGGATCGGCATCGAGCAGTCGGCGACCAATTCGGAGAACGACGCCCACTGGCCGGTACCGCGAGCCTCCAGCAGCCGCAACACCACACCGGCCTGCTCGGGAACCGACACCATCACCTGGTGCAGGTGTTCTAGGCCCACCACCGGCACCGGACGCGGCGTGAACGCCGCCGCAGCGATCTGGGCGAACGACTCGGCGTCCACACCGAGCATCACTTCGGGCAACAGGTTGGCGAAGCTGTCTTCCAGTGCCACTGCGCGCGGGTAGCTGCGCAGGGCGGCGGCCTCCAATTCGGCGAACATCTGCGCGACGTGCTTGAACGCCCGGTACTGCAAAAGCCGCGCGAACAGTAGGTCGCGGACCTCCAGCAGCGCCAGGTCCTCTTCGTCGTCGACCTGGCCGGCCGGCAGCAGCCGGGCCGCTTTGAGGTCGAGCAGTGTCGCAGCAATAACCAGAAATGCCGTGGTCTCTTCGAGCTCCAGCTGCGCGCCGACGTCGCGGGTGTAGGCGATGAAGTCATCGGTGACCTGGTGCAGCGCCACTTCGGTGACGTCGAGGCGGTGCGCGAAGATCAGTTGCAGCAGCAGGTCGAACGGACCCTCGAAGTTGGTCAGCCGGACCTGGAAGCCGCTGGGGTCGGCGGGGGCGTCGGGCGTCTCGGCGTCGGCGTTCACGCGCCGAATCGGTCGATGACTTCGCGGGCCAACGCGCGATAGGCCTGCGCGCCGCCCGATTTCGGCGCCCAGGTGGTGATGGGCTCGCCCGCCACCGTGGTCTCGGGGAACCGCACGGTACGGGTGATCACCGTGTCGAACACCAGGTCGCCGAAACGCTCGACCACCCGCGACATGACCTCACGGGAGTTGACCGTGCGCGGGTCATACCGGGTCAACAGGATTCCGCTGATCTCCAGCTTCGGGTTGAGCCGGTCACGGACCTTGTCGACGGTGTCGGTCAGCAGCGCCAGGCCGCGCAGCGAGAAATACTCGCATTCGGTCGGGATCACCACGCCGTCGGCGCAGGCCAGCCCGTTGACGGTGAGCAAGCCCAGCGACGGCTGGCAGTCGATCAGCAGGTAGTCATAGCGGTCCAGCACCGGAGTCAGCGCCCGGGCCAGGGAATGCTCGCGCCCCACCTCGTTGACCAGCTGAATCTCGGCCGCCGACAGGTCGATGTTGGACGGCACCAGGTCCAGGTTCTCCACCCCGGTGTGCACCACCACGTCATCGATACCCACGCGCGGCTCGACCAGCAGATTGTGGACGGTATGCGCCAGGTCGTAGTGCGGCACACCGAGCCCGGCCGACAGAGCGCCTTGGGGGTCCAGGTCGACCAGCAGCACGCGGCGGCCGTATTCGGCCAGCGCAGCACCGAGATTGATGGTGGAGGTCGTCTTACCGACGCCACCCTTCTGATTGCACATCGCAATGACCTTGGCCGGGCCGTGCGTCGAACGGGGCTGCGGCTCGGGGATATTCCGCGGCGGACGTCCCGTCAAGCCGACGCCGGGGCTGTCGTCGTCGCTCATGGCCGGACCGGCGCTGTGGTGGCGGACATCCGCAGAAGTCTAATAGGTGACCGGCAGCTGTATTAGCCACATGACCAGTGATTGTGGGCGCCGGCGGCCATAAGATCGCCTCTATGAGCCTGAAACGACGTCTCCCCTTCCTGCGGTGGTCGTTCCTGCGGATGGCGACCGGCGCACGCAACATCGTCACCACCGGCCAGATCGGCGACGGCCGCGAGGCCGCGGCGGTCGATTTCGTACTGGCCAACGCCCGGCCCGGTGACCTCGATGACGTGATCGCCCGCATCGACGAATTCGCCTACGAGAAGTCTTTGCTGATCAACATCGGTGACGAGAAGGGCCTGCTGCTCGACTCCGCCGTGGTGCGGGCCAATCCGGGGCTGGCCCTGGAACTGGGCACCTACTGCGGCTACAGCGCCCTGCGAATCGCGCGGGCCGCGCCGGCGGCACGGATCTACTCGATCGAGCTGGCCGAAGCCAATGCCGCCAACGCGCGACGGATCTGGGCGCACGCCGGGGTGGCCGACCGGGTGACCTGCGTGGTGGGCACCCTCGGTGACGGCGGACGCACGCTGGACACCCTGACCGCCAAACACGGCTTCGCCGCCGGCGGGCTGGACTTCCTGTTCATCGACCACGACAAGGACGCCTACCTGCCTGACCTGCAGGCCATCCTGGACCGGGGCTGGTTGCATCCGGGCGCTGTGGTGGTGGCCGACAACGTCAAGATTCCCGGGGCGCCGCGGTACCGCGAGTACATGCAGGCCCAGCAGGGTTCGCACTGGGACACCGTCGAACACCGCACCCATGTGGAGTATCAGAGCCTGCTGCACGATCTGGTGCTGGAGTCGACCTACCTGGGCGGTTAGCGAGGCTCGACGAAGGAGAGCCGAAGCTGGACCGCCCAAACAGGCTGGGCGGTAGTTAGCGGGCTCGCGGGTGCGCGCCGGCCCACACCTCACGCAGGGCATTGACGGTCACCAGGGTGTAGATCTGGGTGGTGGTCACCGAGGCGTGCCCGAGCAGTTCCTGCACCACGCGCACGTCGGCACCACCGTCAAGCAGGTGAGTGGCAAACGAATGGCGCAGGGTGTGCGGTGACACCTGCGCGGTGATCCCGGCCCGCTCGGCGGTGTCCTGCAACACCTGCCAGGCGCTTTGGCGCGACAGCCGCCCACCTCGGGCATTGAGGAACACCGCCGGGGTGCCACGGCCGCGGCCGGCCAGGTCTGGGCGTCCTCGCACCAGGTAGGCATCCAGTGCCGCCACCGCCGGACGGCCCACCGGCACCAGGCGCTGCTTGCCGCCCTTGCCGCGCAACAGCACCGACCGGTCGGCGACATCGATGTCGTCGAGGTCCAGTCCCACGGCCTCTGAGATACGAGATCCGGTGGAGTACAGCATCTCCAGCAGCGCACGATTGCGCAGCGTCAGCGGCCCGTCCGAGGCGCTGTCGCCGCCGGCGCCGGCCAACAGCGCGGCCACCTCGTCGACGGTCAGGCTCTTGGGCAGACGACGCCCCGGGGTGGGCGGTTTGACCGAACGCGCCACGTCCGCCGCCACCAGGCCCTCCGCGGCGGCGAACCGATGCAGGCCGCGTACCGCGATCAGGGCGCGGCCCGCCGAGACCGCCGACAGTTCGGGTACGCCGTTGTCGGGGTCACCGCGGCGCAGCGCGACCAGGAATTCGGTGACATCGCCTTCGGTGACACCGGCCAGGTCTTCGACACCGCGCGACAGCAGATGCTCGCGGTAGCGGCGCAGGTCGCGCCGATACGAACTCAACGTGTTCGCTGCAACCCCGCGCTCGATGGTCAGGTGGTCCAGATACCCCTGCATCTGCCCGTTCAACGGGCACACCGGCTGGGTCGCCGCGGTCATGGCCGTTGCTGCCTTGCGGCGAACGCTCGAGGTTGGTCGACCCACTCGGCATCGCGGTCACGCAGCTCGGCGAATCCCTGACTGTGCGTGTAGGCGGCCAGAATCCCCGCCACCGCAATGGCATTGACGATCTCACCGCGGAACACCATCCGGGCTGCCTCGGCCAGCGAATACCACTCCAGTTTGAGGTCGGCTTCTTCGTCGTGGGCCTCGGGGCGATCCACCTTGGTCAGGCCGGTGGCCAGATAGACCCGGACCGACTCGTCACAGAAGCCCGGTGTGGAGGCCAGATCCACCAACACCTTCCAGCTGGTGGCCGTCAGGCCCGCCTCCTCGACCAGTTCGCGGCCGGCAGTCTGGTGCGCCGGCTCGCCATCGACGTCGAGCAGGCCCGCGGGAAGCTCCCACAACCGGCGGCCCAGCGCATGCCGGTACTGATAGATCAGCGGAATCCGGCCCTGGTCATCCATGGCGACCACCGCGACCGCCCCGAAATGCTCCACCACCTCGCGGGTGGCCGTGGCGCCTCCCGGCATCACCACCTCGTCGCGGCGCAGCGCAAAGATCTTGCCGCTGTGCAGCAGCTGCGACGACGTGGTCGTGAAGACGTGGTCAGCCACGGGTGACGTGTTCCGACAGCGTCTCTTGGTCGGGGTCGGGCGCGTCGTGGTCGGCGCCATGGGGCTCGTGGGCGTGCTCAGGGATCTCCACCGGCAACCGCTCGGCCGCCTTGTAGTCCATGGCCGCACCGATGAACGCGGCGAACAGCGGATGCGCCCGGGTGGGCCGGCTCTTGAGCTCCGGGTGGGCTTGGGTGCCCACCAGGAACGGGTGCACATCGCGGGGGTACTCGACGAACTCCACCAGCTTGCCGTCCGGGGACGTTCCGGAGAATCGCAGCCCACTCTCGGCGATCCGGTCGCGGTAGGCGTTGTTGACCTCGAAACGATGCCGGTGACGCTCGGAGACCTCGGTGGCCTGATACGCCTCGGCCACAATCGAATCCGCTTCCAGCACCGCCGGGTAGGCGCCCAGGCGCATGGTGCCGCCCAGGTCGGCGGTCCCGGCGACGGCATCCTGCTGGTCGGCCATGGTCGCGATCACCGGGTCGGGGGTCTCCGGGTCGAACTCCGCCGAGCTGGCATCGGTGATCCCGGCAACGCGGGCGGCGTCGATCACGATGCACTGCAGACCCAGGCATAGTCCCAGCACCGGCAGCGCGTGGGTGCGGGCGTAGGCGATGGCACCGATCTTGCCTTCGATGCCCCGAATGCCGAACCCGCCGGGGATCAGCACACCGTGCATCTCCCCCAGCGCGGCGGCAGCGCCGGCCGGTGTCTCGCACGCGTCGGAGGCCACCCAGTGGATCTCCACCTTCGCGAAGTGGGTGAAGCCACCGGCCCGCAGCGCCTCGGTCACCGACAGGTACGCGTCCGACAAGTCGATGTACTTGCCCACCAAAGCGATTCGTACGGTCTCGTGGGGTTCGTGGACGCGCCGCAACAGCTCGTCCCATTCGGTCCAGTCGACGTCTTTGAAGGGCAGGTTCAGGCGACGCACCACGTAGGCGTCGAGTTCCTCGCGGTGCAGCACCTTGGGAATGTCATAGATCGACGGCGCGTCGGGGGTGGAGATGACGCCGTCGATGTCGACGTCACACATCAGCGCGATCTTGTTCTTCAGCGCCTCCGGGACGTCACGATCACACCGCAGGATCAACGCGTCGGGGGTGATGCCGATGCTGCGCAATGCGGCCACCGAGTGCTGGGTGGGCTTGGTCTTGAGCTCACCGGACGGCGCCAGGTAGGGCACCAGCGACACGTGCAGGAAGAAGACGTTGTCGCGGCCCACGTCGTGGCGGATCTGGCGGGCGGCCTCCAGGAAGGGCTGCGACTCGATGTCGCCGACGGTGCCGCCGATCTCGGTGATCACCACGTCGGGGCGATTGCCGCTGGCGTCGGGTTCAGACATCGCCAGGATGCGCCGCTTGATCTCGTCGGTGATGTGCGGAATCACCTGCACGGTGTCGCCGAGGTATTCACCGCGGCGTTCCTTGGCGATGACCGTCGAATACACCTGGCCCGTGGTCACATTCGCCGAACCGGACAGGTCGCGGTCCAGGAATCGCTCATAGTGGCCGACGTCGAGGTCGGTCTCGGCACCGTCCTCGGTGACGAACACCTCGCCGTGCTGGAACGGGTTCATCGTCCCAGGATCGACGTTGAGATAAGGGTCCAGCTTCTGCATGGTGACCTGAATACCCCGGGCGATCAACAACTGGCCCAAGCTACTTGCGGTCAAACCCTTACCCAGCGAGGACGCAACTCCACCCGTGACGAAGAGATGCTTCGGCTCGGTTTGCGGATGCTTTCGCAGTGGTGGCAACACCAACCTCCGTGACGACGGCGCAGGAACTTGAGGGCCTGCCGACCCACGGAATCTCACCCTAACACCGACCCGGCGTCTCGACTCCAGACACGCCCGGCAGTCTTCGGATAGCGCTCGTGATACAAGTGGCGCTATTGCGCCAGGGTGACCGATCCGGCGCCATGGCCGATGCCGTACTGCCCGGGCTTGCCTCCGCCGATGAGGCTGCTCACCGCCATGACGGTGGTGATTCGGCCCGACTCGATGTCCACATCGTCGACCGTGCTGATGGTTCCGGCCACGGCCGGATCGGTGCGGGCCATCGCCACCGCTGCGGTGCCCGAGGCCGACCCGTCCCGTCCGGCCAGCACCGTCGCCGACCCATGCGGGGCCAGCGCCGCGGAGAACCGTGCCACGCTCAGGCCGCTAGTGCCGGCGTCCTCGGGCACGGCGCCGCCGGCGATCACCACGGCCGCGTTGGCCGGTGCGAAGCGCTCCTGGGAGTAGGTGATGAAACCGGTGTCGCGCAGTGCAGCCAGCACTGTGCCACGCTGGGCATCGTCGACGGGTGGGGTCGCCGCAGCGGCGGGCTCAGGCGGATGGGGTGCGTTGATCAGCAGGGCGATCCCGAGCAGGTCACCGGCCTGGGCGTCCTGGTCGACGAGGTCGGTGCTCAACTGCGCCCCGGCCGGCACGATCCCGGATTCCAGCACGGCGCGCAGCTTCTCCTCCGCGCTGCCGTCGACGAACTGGGCCGTCAGGGTGACTGTTCCGGTGACGGTTCCGCCGGCCAGTCCGATGATCCGGGTGACGCCTTCGACGTCACTGTCGGCGGCATCGGGAGTCCGGAAGATCACCGTGGACTTTCCGTTCAGCGCGTCGTGCACCATCCGGGGCGCCATCTGGGCGTCGAATTCGTTGGCGTTGCGCAGCCGTTCGCTCAGCGCATTGTGCTGGTCATGCAGTGCGTCGATCTGCTCACGCAGATCTTCCTTGTCGGACTGCAGTCCGGCCATCAACGGACCCGACAGCAGCCCGGATCCCAGGACGACTCCGAACACCAGTGCCAGCAGTACGGCCGTCAGCGACATCGCGTGGTAGCGAGGGGTGATCATTGCGGTGCCGACCCCGATTCTCTTCTGTCGATCCCGGTTAGGTCACCCAGTGCCGCAGCCACTGCGTCAGGTGGTGCCAGTAGTTGCCCAGCCACTCGAGCACCACGGCGTCGGTCCGCGAGACCCACAGCGCCACGATGATCGCCATCAGCATGGTCAGCACCAACAGTGCGATGGCGCCGGCCGAGATCCGGTTGCGGTAGAGCGTCGCCACGGCGCGGGCGTCCACCAGTTTCTGGCCGACCTTGAGTCGCGTCATGAACATCGACGGGTTGCTCAGCTGGCGGGTGCGGTCGAAGAACGTTTCGATGTTGGCCGTGTGGCCGGCCGTCACCAGCAGGGCCGCACCGTGGTGGTCGGCCAGCAGCAGCGCCAGGTCCATCGCGGAGCCGGCGGCGGGGAAGGTCATGGCGCCGACACCGAGGTCCTGGATGCGCTCCAGGCCGGGTGCGTGGCCGTCGGCGTCGGCGGGCAGCACCACCTGGGATCCGCAGCGCAGCACCTCGGCGCTCATCTGGTCGGGGTCGCCGACAATCAGCTGCGGGCGATACCCGGCCTTGCGCAGTACGTCGGCTCCGGCGCCGACGCCGATCAGCACCGGCTGGTACTCCTTGATGAACGGCTTGAGGCACTTGAGGTCTTCGGTGGCGGTGGCTTCATCGCCGACCAGCACCACGTGGCGGCGCCGCAGGTCCACGTCGATCTCGGGGATTCCGATCCCGTCGATCAGCAACGGGCTCTCGCTGCGAATGAATTCAATGGTGTTGCCGGCGAAGGACTCCAGGTGAGCCACCAGGCCGCTCTTGGCCTCGATCATCAGGTCGGCGATCTCGACGTCGCTGCGCTCGACGCCGCGGGCCAGCCGTCGGTCGCCGGAGTAGACGGCACCGTTGTACAGGCGGACCTTGGCGCCGTCGCGGATCTTCTTGAACACCGTGGGTCCGGCTTCGTCGATCAGTGCGACGCCGTTGGCGACGAGCACCTCCGGGCCGAGGTTGGGGTAGCGGCCGGAGATCGAGGCCGAGGCGTTGACGACCCCGGCGATCTGGGCTTCCACCAGGGCGTCGGCGGTGATCCGGTCCAGGTCGAGAATGTCGAGGACGACGATGTCGCCGGGCCCGACCCTGCGCAGCAGGCGATCGATGTCGTGGTCGACGCGGGCCGTACCGACGAGGCCGGGCCGGGCGGTGTTACGAGACAGCAGCGCAGACATCTTCATGGCGCGATTCTGGCCGGGAATGCGCGGTTATCCGCGGAGGCGCGCCGTAACACCAGCCCCAGAAGTTCCATCACGTCACATCAGTCACAACATAGGGTGCGCCGTGCCAGGGGCCTAATCGGTGCCCCGATCCTCCCGAGCGGCATCGAGCAGCTCCCGCGCGTGGGCCCGCGCGGTCTCGGTCTCCCCCAGCCCGGCCAGCATCCGAGCCAGCTCACCGACCCGGTCGTCATCGGCCAAGCGCCGCACGCCACTGGCGCCCGCCCGCCCGGTGGGCTCCACCATCAGGTGCACGTCGGCGTAGGCCGCGACCTGCGGCAAGTGCGTCACGACGATCACCTGGTGGGTGCGGGCCAAGCGCGCCAGGCGCCGCCCGATCTGCACCGCGGCCCGTCCGCCCACCCCGGCGTCGATCTCGTCGAACACCATCGTGGTACCGGCCGACTGCTTCGACGAGGTGGCCAGCACCACCTCCAGCGCCAGCATCACCCGCGACAGTTCCCCGCCGGAGGCACTCTTGGCCAGCGGCAGCACCGTCATCCCGCGATGCGGCGCGAGCCCGAACTCGACGTCATCGATGCCGTCGGCTCCGGCGTGCACGGTCTGTCCCGAGGCCAACCGCAACGCGGCCGGATCCTCGGCGGCGGCCGGGCTGGCGCTGACCGCAATGCTGAACTCGGCGTCGGCCATCGCCAGTCCGGACAGCTCGGCGCTGACCGCTTTGGCCAGCCCACCGGCCGCCTTGGTGCGCACCGCACTGAGGTCGGTGGCGGCCTTGGCCACCTGTTCACCCAGCTCATCGACGCGTCGGGCCAGCCCGGCGAGCGCTTCCTCGGAGACGTCGAGCTGGTTGAGACGCTCCCGCGACTGCGCGGCCCAGGCCAGCACTCCGTCGATGTCGGCGGCGTACTTGCGGGTCAGGCTGCGCAGCTCGGCCTGCCGGGCGAGTTTGGCGTCAAGGGCCTCGGTGCCGGTGGGCAGGTCCTCGAGGTAGGCACCCAGTTCGCGGGCCACGTCGCCGACCACGGTGAGCGCCTCACCGAGTTGTTCACCGAGGGTCTGCAGCGCCGCGTCGTCGGTGGCAACCAGTGCCGTCTTGGCCTGCCCCAGCCGGTCGGTGGCCGAGGTCGGCCCGTCGTCATCGGGAGCGTCATCAGAACCGCCGGCCAGGGCCGCCCGCGCCCCGGTAGCCGCGGCGCGCAGCGCGTCGAGTTCGGACAGTCGCCGGATCTCGGCGGTCAGCGCGTCGTCTTCCCCGGTCCGAGGGTCGACGGCATCGATCTCGCGCAGGGCGAAAGTCAGCCGGTCGGCTTCCTGGGCCAGTTCTCGGGCGCGGTCGCGGCGTTCGACCAGCTCACGCCGCGCCGACTGCCAGGCCTCGCGTGCGCTGCGGTAACGCTCCAGCCGGGCGCCGACCGCGGCGTAGCGGTCCAGGGCGGCGCGCTGTTCCTCCGGGCGCATCAGACGCAGCTGGTCGTTCTGGCCGTGCAGGGTGAGCAGGCTGCCGGTGAAACCGGTCAGCGATTTGGCGGGCACCCCTCGACCGCCCAGGTAAGCCCGGGAAGGGCCGTCGCGGCTGACGGAGCGGGCCGCGATCACGCTGCCGTCCTCGTCGCGCTCCGCCCCGGCGGCCTCCAAGAGCTCATCGATCTGCCGAGCCGCGGACTGCGCCAGATCTGCGGTGCAGAACCGGCCTTCGACCACCGCGCGGGCAGCACCGGAACGCACCCGGTTGGCGTCGGCGCGGGCGCCCCCCAACAGGTGCAGACCGGTGACGACCATGGTCTTGCCGGTGCCGGTCTCCCCGGTCAGCACGGTCAGACCGCGGTCGAACTCAGCGGTGGCCGCGCTGATGGCGCCCAGGGATTCGATGCGGATTTCAGTGAGCAACGGCGGGCACCATCGTCATTGTCCGCGCCAGCCGGTGACGGGCAGCCGGAACTTGCGCACCAGCCGGTCGGTGAACGGCGAGCGGCCTAACCGCGCCCACTTCACCGGGGTGACGCCACGTTGTACCTCCAGGCGTCCTCCGGCAGGCACCAGCATCTTGCGGCGGCCGTCGCAGAACACCAGCGCAGGATGGCCGTCGCTGGACTCCACCTCGATCGCGATCGTGGAGGCGGGGCTGGTGACCATGGGCCGGGCGAACAGCGCGTGTGCGTTATTGGGCACCACCAGGATCGCGTCGAGGTCCGGCCAGAGCACCGGCCCACCGGCCGAGAATGCGTAGGCGGTCGATCCCGTCGGGGTGGACACCAGCACCCCGTCGCAGCCGAATGTCGACACCGGGCGGCCGTCCACCTCGACGACCACACCCAGCACACCCAACCGCTGCCCCTTCTCCATGCTGGCCTCATTGAGGGCCCAACCACTGTCGATCACCTCGCCGTCGGCGCGCACCACGACGTCGAGCGTCATCCGGTCCTCCACCCGGTAATCGCGGGCGATGATCTTGTCCAGAACCTGATCGATGGTGTCGGCCTCCGCCTCGGCCAGGAAGCCGATCCGGCCCAGGTTGACACCCAGTACCGGAATGTCGGCGCTACGCGCCAACTCCGCGGCCCGCAGGAAGGTTCCGTCACCGCCGAGCACCAGCACCAGTTCGCAGCCCTCGGCAGCCCCGGTGTCGGGATCCACCGGAGCGGTCTGCACACCGGGACCGCGTCCGTCCTCATCCTCAAAGTTCAGTGAGCCCTGGTCGACGGCTTCGGCGGTCAACACCCGCAGGGCGATGCCGTGTTCGTCGAGCACCTTCTCGACGCGCCGGGCGGTGTCGGTGGCCTCTTCTCGACCACTGTGCACCACCAGGAGCACGGTGCGTTGTCGCTCTTGGCTGGTCATTGGGGGCCCTTCGCCACGGCATCCTGCACGGCGGCCTGCAACGCGTCACCGGCCAGCGGCGCGAGGGCTGCGCTCAGATGCAAGAAATATTCGACGTTGCCGGAAGGTCCCGGCAGTGGACTTGCGGTGACGGCGACGGTGCCCCACCCCAGTTCTTCGGAGCGGCGGGCCACCGACAGCACCGCAGCAGCCCGCAGCGCCGGATCGGACACCACGCCGCCGGCCCCCACCTGCTGTCGTCCCACCTCGAACTGCGGCTTCACCATCGGAACGATATCGGCGTCGGGTGACGCGCAGCCAGCCAGCGCAGGCAACACCGTGCCCAGCGAGATGAACGAGAGGTCGGCGACGATCAGCTCCGCCGGCCCCTCGATGGCCTCCGGGGTCAGACTGCGCACATTGGTGCGTTCGATCACCACCACCCGCGGATCGGTGCGCAGTGCCCAGGCCAGCTGTCCGTAGCCGACGTCGACGGCCACCACCTGCCCCGCGCCGCGGTCCAGCAGCACCTCGGTGAATCCGCCCGTCGAGGCCCCGGCGTCCAGGCAGCGCCGGCCGTCCACGTCGATCCCGAAGGTGTCCAGTGCGCCGATCAACTTGTGCGCCCCGCGCGACACCCAGGTGCGTTCACCGTCGTCGAGCACGGCCAGGGCAGCGGTGACGGCCACCGCGGTTGCCGGTTTGACCGCCCGGATGCCGTCAATGGTGACCTTGCCGGCCTCGATCAGTTCGGCGGCCTGCTGACGAGACCGCGCCAATCCGCGCCGGACCAGTTCGGCATCGACGCGAGCACGCCGCGACATGACCGACTCAGCCCTTCTCTACCGACTCCAGCGCCCGCACCAACAGCTGGTGGGCCTCTTCGAGCCGTTGCGCCAAGGCGTTGAGATCGCTGTGGGCCGGCAACTCCGCCAGGTCAGCCTCCGCGGGCAACTCGGCCAACACGGCCGCGACGCGTGTCCGGACGTCCTCAATCTCACTGTTCATGGGTGCCACTCACGCTAGCCGATGACGTTCACGGCCATGTGCCGAGCAGGGCGCACTGCTGCAGCGCTGCCTCCGCGGTGGCATCCGCGGCGGTCACGGTGAACGGTCGCCCGGTCAGATCCGCTTCCCACACCGCGGACGCGAGCGCCCGCGCCACCGACAGGCCGTCGTCGACGCGCTCGCCCGCGGATGGTGCCGCGGAGACGGTGACGGTGGTGCCGTCCACCTGGACATCCCAGTGCGGCTGCGGTCCGATCGCCAGCACCCCGGCGCCCACGTTCAGAGACCGCAGGTCGTGGCCGAGGTAGGTCGGGCGCTGGTCAGCGACCGCCGCCACGGCGTCACGCGCGGAGCTCACACCGGTGAGCACCATCAGGCTGGGCAGCGCGGCCGCGTTGGCCGCGGCAATGTCGGTGTCGAGCCGGTCACCCACCACCAGCGGGGCATAGAACTCGCCGCGGGCCAAGGCCGCGGTGAGCAGCGCCGGGCCCGGCTTGCCGGCCACCTGGGGTTCGGCGTCGGTAGCGGCCCGCAGCGCGGCCACCATGGACCCGTTGCCGGGCAACAGGCCACGCTCCGACGGCAGTGTCTTGTCGACGTTGGTGGTCATCCACACCGCCCCGGCACGGATCGCCAGGGCCGCCTCGGCCAGGTCAGCCCAACCGAGTTCGGTGGACAAGCCCTGGATGACTGCCGCCGGCTCATCGGTGGCCAGCCGTACCGCGGCCAGACCGACCGCACTGATCTCGGCGGCCAGCGAATCCGAGCCCAGCACCAGCACCCGTGCTCCGGCGGGCAGCTGGCCGGCCAGCAGCCCCGCCGCGATCTGCCCGCTGGTGGCGACGTCGTGCGCCGTGGCGGTGAAGCCCAGCTGATTCAGGTGCGCCGCGACCTCGTCGGCGCCACGTGACGAATTGTTGGTGATGTAGAGCGCGCGGCTGGCCATCTCAGCCAGGGTCTCGACAGCGCCGACGGTGGGCTCGCCACCACGGAACACCGTGCCATCGAGATCCAGCAGCAGACAGTCGTATTCCTCGGCCAGTGTCGCGGCCCCGCCGAGTTCGGCGATCCGCTCTTCGACGTCGGTGACGCCCTCGGTGTCGGCGGCAGCCGCCCGCAGAAACCACTCCAATGCCTCGGACTCCCGACCGAGGGCCACCAGGGTCTCGGCGTGGGCGTAGTGCAGCCGCGCCACCGTCGAACCAGTCCGGCCGGGATCGGCCGCCCCCGCAGACAACACCGTCAGGGCCTGCTCCACCTGGCCGAGGTCCGCGCGGGCGCCGGCCGCGACGATCCTCATCTCGTCGGCCTCGTCGCCCTCAAGCTGTTCGGCCTCCGGGCCGGTGGCCAGCTCGATCGCCCGCTGGGGCCGGCCCAGACCGCGTTCGCAGTCGGCGATCAGCGGCAGCAGTGCAGACTTGCTGCCCATCCGCCGTGCCGCCCGCAGCTCACCGGCGGCCTGAGCCCAATCCCCGCACTGATACGCCGCGATCCCCACGGCCTCGCGTACCGCGGTGATCCGCGTCGAACGGGCGCGGGCCGCCTTGGCGTGGCGCAGTGCGGCTGCGGGGTCGTCGTCGAGCAGCATGCCGGCTGCCACCAGGTGGCAGGCCACGGCATCCGCGGTGGCCCGGTTGAGTGTGCTCAGCTCCCGGCGAACCTCCGGTGCCAACTGCTTGGGCTCGACGCCTTCGGGCAGCGGCGGGTCGTCGTAGCGTGCTGCGGATTCCTCACCGGCGGGCCGGGTCGGGCGCGACGAGCGGTCGAAGTCCCGGGCTGGACGAGAGCCACCATCGCGGTCGCGTAGTGGTCGCGAGCCACCCTCGCGGTCGCGTACTGGTCGCGAGCCACCCTCGCGGTCGCGTGGTGGTCGGGGGCTGCCATCGTGGTCGCGTGCAGGCCGGGGGCTGCCATCGTGGTCGCGCCGCGGCTGGGGCCGACGGTCGCGGTCCGGGCCGGAGCTCCGCGGTGACCGGCGCTGATCGCTCGATCCCCGGAACGAACCACCACTGGACTGCCCTGGCCGGCCTCGTCGTCCGGCATCTCCGGCGCCTCTGCCGCCCCGCGGCCCGTCGCCGCCCTTGCCGTGTTCGGCCACTTCGCGCCCTCCGGTTGTAACAGTGCTACCGAAAAGGATACGGCGGGGAACGCCGGCCTCTTGACACGGCCGCAATATGCGCGATCCACTCGCGCCACATAGGAAATATAGGGGAAATGCCTGTGCCCCCCAATTTCTTGGGGGGCACAGGACTTTAAATTGTGTTCGGCGGTGTCCTACTTTTCCACCCGATAGGGCAGTATCATCGGCGCTGACAGGCTTAGCTTCCGGGTTCGGGATGGGACCGGGCGTTTCCCTGTCGCTATTTCCGCCGTAACTCTATTTTTTTGTTGGGTGGGCCGGCCCCCGGTTTTGGGGGTGGGCTGTTTCCACCGTGTCACCAAAGCTTTGTAGTTTGGTGGTGGGGTGTGGTTATGAATTGTGGTTTGTGGTTGCGGGCAACACAATTGTTGTTTCTTGTGTGTTGTAAGTTTTCGGCCGGTTAGTGCCAGTTCCCTGCACACCTTACGGTGCTTCCAGGTCTGGTCTATCAATCCCGTAGTCTGCGGGGGGCCTTATCCCTCTAAAAGGGTGAGAATCCTGGTCTTGGAGTAGGTTTCCCGCTTAGATGCTTTCAGCGGTTATCCTGTCCGAACGTAGCTATCCAGCCGTGCTCCTGGTGGAACAACTGGTATACCAGAGGTTCGTCCGTCCCGGTCCTCTCGTACTAGGGACAGGTTTCCTCAAGATTCTGACGCGCGCGGCGGATAGAGACCGAACTGTCTCACGACGTTCTAAACCCAGCTCGCGTGCCGCTTTAATGGGCGAACAGCCCAACCCTTGGGACCTGCTCCAGCCCCAGGATGCGACGAGCCGACATCGAGGTGCCAAACCATCCCGTCGATATGGACTCTTGGGGAAGATCAGCCTGTTATCCCCGGGGTACCTTTTATCCGTTGAGCGACACCCCTTCCACTCGGGGGTGCCGGATCACTAGTCCCGACTTTCGTCCCTGTTTGACGTGTCAGTCTTACAGTCAAGCTCCCTTGTGCACTTACACTCAACACCTGATTGCCGTCCAGGTTGAGGGAACCTTTGGGCGCCTCCGTTACATTTTAGGAGGCAACCGCCCCAGTTAAACTACCCACCAGGCACTGTCCCTGAACCAGTTTCATGGTTCGAAGTTAGAGGTCCAATACGATCAGAGTGGTATTTCAACAACGACTCCACCCACACTGGCGTGCGGGTTTCACAGTCTCCCACCTATCCTACACAAACCGCATCGAACATCAATACCAAGCTATAGTGAAGGTCCCGGGGTCTTTTCGTCCTGCCGCGCGTAACGAGCATCTTTACTCGTAATGCAATTTCGCCGAGTCTATGGTTGAGACAGTTGAGAAGTCGTTACGCCATTCGTGCAGGTCGGAACTTACCCGACAAGGAATTTCGCTACCTTAGGATGGTTATAGTTACCACCGCCGTTTACTGGGGCTTAAATTCTCAGCTTCACCCCGAAGGGTTAACCGGTCCTCTTAACCTTCCAGCACCGGGCAGGCGTCAGTCCGTATACATCGTCTTGCGACTTCGCACGGACCTGTGTTTTTAGTAAACAGTCGCTTCTCACTGGTTTCTGCGACCCTCTCCCGCTGCCCACCGCAAGGGTGTTGACGGTATGGGGGTCCCCCTTCTCCCGAAGTTACGGGGTATTTTGCCGAGTTCCTTAACCATAGTTAACTCGTACGCCTTGGTATTCTCTACCTGACCACCTGTGTTGGTTTGGGGTACGGGCCGTGTGCGTGCTCGCTAGAGGCTTTTCTTGGCAGCATAGGATCACCGAATTCGCCGCAATCGGCTATGCATCACCTCTCGGACTATATGCCAGACGGATTTACCTATCTGACGTCCTACGGGCTTACCCCAGTATTACCACTGACTGGTACGGCTACCTTCCTGCGTCACCCCATCGCTTGACTACTACCCACCCGGGTCCCACGCAGCCGATAAACGCCTCATCCCGAAGGATAAAGTCGTCCACCATTTGGGTGGTTAGCAGAATGGATTCATCAGGGACGCTCACACACGGGTACGGGAATATCAACCCGTTGTCCATCGACTACGCCTGTCGGCCTCGCCTTAGGTCCCGACTCACCCTGGGAGGACTGGCCTGGCCCAGGAACCCTTGGTCTTTCGGCGGGCAAGGTTCTCACTTGCCTCATCGCTACTCATGCCTGCATTCTCACTCCCACACCCTCCACCACTAGATCACTCTGTGGCTTCACCGGATGCAGGACGCTCCCCTACCCAATACTTACGTATTGCCGCGGCTTCGGCGGTGTGCTTGAGCCCCGCTACATTATCGGCGCACAATCACTTGACCAGTGAGCTATTACGCACTCTTTCAAGGGTGGCTGCTTCTAAGCCAACCTCCTGGTTGTCTATGCGACTGCACATCCTTTTCCACTTAGCACACGCTTTGGGGCCTTAGCCGGCGATCTGGGCTGTTTCCCTCTCGACGCACGGAGCTTATCCCCCGCCGTCTCACTGCCACGCTTACACTCACCGGCATTCGGAGTTTGGCTGACGTCAGTAACCTAGTAGGGCCCATCGGCCATCCAGTAGCTCTACCTCCGGTGAGAAACACGCAACGCTGCACCTAAATGCATTTCGGGGAGAACCAGCTATCACGGAGTTTGATTGGCCTTTCACCCCTACCCACAACTCATCCCCTCAGTCTTCAACCTAAGTGGGTTCGGGCCTCCACGCGGTCTTACCCGCGCTTCACCCTGGCCATGGGTAGATCACTCCGCTTCGGGTCCACAACACGCCACTACACCAGCCCCTCTGGACTGGATACGCCCTATTCAGACTCGCTTTCGCTACGGCTACCCCACACGGGTTAACCTCGCGACGTGCCGGTGACTCGCAGGCTCATTCTTCAAAAGGCACGCCATCACCCCACTACTAAGAGAGGGCTCTGACGGATTGTAGGCACATGGTTTCAGGTACTATTTCACTCCCCTCCCGGGGTACTTTTCACCATTCCCTCACGGTACTAATCCGCTATCGGTCATCGAGTAGTATTCAGGCTTACCGGGTGGTCCCGGCAGATTCACAGCAGATTCCACGGGCCCGCTGCTACTCGGGAAATCGTCACAAGACAGGTATCGGGTTTTCACGTACCGGGCTCTCACCGTCTACGGCAGGCCATCCCAAGCCACTTCCGCTAACCACAACACTTTTTCACTGTCCTCCAGGCGAGTAGACCCAGACATGACGCTCCCACAACCCCGCACACACAACCCCTACCCGGTATCACATGCATACGGTTTAGCCATCCTCCGCTTTCGCTCGCCACTACTCACGGAATCACATTTTGTTTTCTCTTCCTACGGGTACTGAGATGTTTCACTTCCCCGCGTTACCTCCCCACTGGCTATACATTCACCAGTTGGTGACACGACATCACTCGTGCCGGGTTTCCCCATTCGGACATCCTCGGATCCACGCTCGGTTGGCAGCTCCCCGAGGCATATCGCAGCCTCCTACGTCCTTCATCGGCTCTCGATGCCAAGGCATCCACCATGCGCCCTTAAACACTTACAAACACAAAAACCAAGAACAAAAATTGCAAAACAAACAAGACAAAAATCTTGCTTGTTAGATGCTCGCAACCACTATTCACAAAACAAAGACCACACCCCACCACCAAGATGGAGCGACAACACACCCACCCCACAACGGGGGCAAAAACAGGCCTGTTGCCTCAGGACCCAACAGTGTGCCCAACCCGAAAGCCGGCCGACAGGAAAACCCGCCAGTTGGTGATCAAAAAAGTTGTTGCTTCTAAAAACAATCTGCACCACCAGCAACCCACTACAGGCCACCAGCGAAAAATATCCCAACCATCACATCCCGCACTGTTGCGGGGACGGGGGAAAATGGTGCTCCTTAGAAAGGAGGTGATCCAGCCGCACCTTCCGGTACGGCTACCTTGTTACGACTTCGTCCCAATCGCCGATCCCACCTTCGACGGCTCCCTCCACAAGGGTTAGGCCACCGGCTTCGGGTGTTACCGACTTTCATGACGTGACGGGCGGTGTGTACAAGGCCCGGGAACGTATTCACCGCAGCGTTGCTGATCTGCGATTACTAGCGACTCCGACTTCATGGGGTCGAGTTGCAGACCCCAATCCGAACTGAGACCGGCTTTAAAGGATTCGCTAACCCTCACGGGATCGCAGCCCTTTGTACCGGCCATTGTAGCATGTGTGAAGCCCTGGACATAAGGGGCATGATGACTTGACGTCATCCCCACCTTCCTCCGAGTTGACCCCGGCAGTCTCTCACGAGTCCCCACCATTACGTGCTGGCAACATGAGACAAGGGTTGCGCTCGTTGCGGGACTTAACCCAACATCTCACGACACGAGCTGACGACAGCCATGCACCACCTGCACACAGGCCACAAGGGAACCGATATCTCTACCGGCGTCCTGTGCATGTCAAACCCAGGTAAGGTTCTTCGCGTTGCATCGAATTAATCCACATGCTCCGCCGCTTGTGCGGGCCCCCGTCAATTCCTTTGAGTTTTAGCCTTGCGGCCGTACTCCCCAGGCGGGGTACTTAATGCGTTAGCTACGGCACGGATCCCTAAAGGAAGGAAACCCACACCTAGTACCCACCGTTTACGGCGTGGACTACCAGGGTATCTAATCCTGTTCGCTCCCCACGCTTTCGCTCCTCAGCGTCAGTTACTGCCCAGAGACCCGCCTTCGCCACCGGTGTTCCTCCTGATATCTGCGCATTCCACCGCTACACCAGGAATTCCAGTCTCCCCTACAGTACTCTAGTCTGCCCGTATCGCCCGCACGCCCACAGTTAAGCTGTGAGTTTTCACGGACAACGTGACAAACCACCTACGAGCTCTTTACGCCCAGTAATTCCGGACAACGCTCGCACCCTACGTATTACCGCGGCTGCTGGCACGTAGTTGGCCGGTGCTTCTTCTGTACCTACCGTCACCCCAAGAAAAATCCTGGAGCTTCGCCGATACTGAAAGAGGTTTACAACCCGAAGGCCGTCATCCCCCACGCGGCGTCGCTGCATCAGGCTTGCGCCCATTGTGCAATATTCCCCACTGCTGCCTCCCGTAGGAGTCTGGGCCGTATCTCAGTCCCAGTGTGGCCGGACACCCTCTCAGGCCGGCTACCCGTCGTCGCCTTGGTAGGCCATTACCCCACCAACAAGCTGATAGGCCGCGGGCCCATCCCACACCGCAAAAGCTTTCCACCACACACCATGAAGCATGCGGTCCTATTCGGTATTAGACCCAGTTTCCCAGGCTTATCCCAAAGTGCAGGGCAGATCACCCACGTGTTACTCACCCGTTCGCCACTCGAGTACCCCCGAAGGGGCCTTTCCGTTCGACTTGCATGTGTTAAGCACGCCGCCAGCGTTCGTCCTGAGCCAGGATCAAACTCTCCAAACAAAAACTATTTGGAAACAATCCCAAAACATCAGTCAAAAACTGACATCAAAAAAGCCACACCCCCAACACGGGGCGCCAAAGGCATGGCAAAAACAACAACAAAAAATTTCACCAAACACACTATTGAGTTCTCAAACAACACGCCCATCTGAACGCGCAGTCATCCCGCGGCTAAAAGCCGCTAAATGTCAGTGCGGGCAGATGAAAACCCCCGGAATCGCACTTTGAATCTTGCTTGATTCCGCGGGCTTGTCGCTCCCCCCGGCTTGGCCGGGTCTCTGCGACGTGGATAAAGTTACGCGAGGTGAAACAGGGAGTCAAATCTGCTGGTCAGAGGCTTTTTTTGTTCGTTTCAAGATCAACTCCGGTGGTCGCTGCAGGGCCAGCCGGCCCCTGATCTAGGCCTTCTCCGAGGCCCTCTCCACCCCGGCGACGTTGCGCTTGCCGCGGCGCAACACCAGCCAGCGCCCATGCAGGAAATTCTCGGCCTCAGGCGTCCATTCCTCGCTGTCGACGCGCACGTTATTCACCGACACGCCACCCTCACCGATCGTGCGCCGAGCCGCGCCCCTACTTGCCGACAGACCGGTGGCGACCAACAGGTCGACGATGGTGTTCGGCGCTGCAGCGTCCAACTGCGCAACAGAGGTCTCCTGCAGCGCCGCGGTCAGGGTGGATTCGTCCAATCGGGTGAGCTCGCCACGACCGAACAGCGCCTGGCTGGCTAATTCCACCGCGTCGGTGGCTGCCTGGCCGTGCACCAGCGTGGTGAACTCCCGGGCCAGGGCCCGCTGAGCGGCGCGCTCGTGCGGGCGCTGCGCGGTCGCCTCCTCGAGGGCGGCCAGCTCTTCGGCCGACAGGAACGTGAACCAACGCAGATACCGGATCACGTCGGCGTCGGCGGTGTTGAAGAAGTACTGGTACCAGGCGTAGGGACTGGTCATCTCGGGATCCAGCCACAAGCTGCCGCCGCCGGTGGACTTGCCGAACTTGGTCCCGTCGGCGGCGGTCACCAGGGGCACGGTCAGCGCGTGCACGGTCGCGCCCAGCTTCTGTCGCACCAGCCGCACCCCGGCGATGATGTTGCCCCACTGGTCGGAGCCACCGATCTGCAGCGAACATCCGTAGCGCTGATGGAGCTGCACATAGTCGTTGGCCTGAAGGAGCATGTAGCTGAATTCGGTGTAGGAGATGCCCTCGTCGAGGCGGCGCCGGATGGTGTCGCGATCGAGCATGACGTTGACCGAGAAGTGTTTGCCCACGTCACGCAGGAATTCCACGGCCGACATCGGCGCCGTCCAGTCCAGGTTGTTTACCACCACCGCGCCGGTCGGACTGGTGTCGAAGTCGACGAATCGTTCGAGTTGGCCGCGGATCCGTTCGGACCATTCGGCCACGGTGTCGGCGGTGTTGAGGGTGCGTTCACCGCTGTCACGAGGGTCGCCGATGAGTCCGGTGGCACCACCGGCCAACACGATGGGTCGGTGCCCGGCCCGCTGGAATCGCCGCAACGCCAGCAGCGGGACCAGGTTTCCGGCGTGCAGGCTGGGCGCGGTCGGGTCGAATCCGGCATAGACCGTGAGGGGCCCACCCGTCACTTCGGCGGTCAGGGCATCCAGGTCGGTGGACTGGGCGATAAGGCCGCGCCAGTTCAACTCGTCGAGAATCGTCGTCGGCATGGGTTGATTTTCCCGGATCAGTCCGAGGCGCCGGGCGCCGGTGCCCGTGGGCTGCGCCGGTAAGCCGAAACCTCGGGCCGTGCGGGCACCCACAGCCGCCACGGCCGGTCGGCCGCCCGGCTGACGCCCACCCGCGGCCCGGACTGATCCGGCAACTTCCCGCCGAGCTCCAGCCGAACCGGGCCGCTCGGGTCGAGTAAATCAATCCCGTTGTCGGCCATGGCAATTCCCAACGCAGCGCAGAGGTTGCCCGGGCCGCGGGCCAACGCCGCGCGTGGGACGGCATCGCCGCGGCGAACGCGAACCAGCGACTCCCCCGCGTCCACCACTGCCGCTCGCAACAGCACGGCCGCGGCTGTTCCGTCCGGGCCGCAGACCACATTGGCGCACACGTGCATGCCATAGCTGCGGTAGGTGTAGAGCCGACCCGGCGGGCCGAACATGACGGCGTTGCGCGGGGTTGGACCGCGGTAGGAATGCGCGGCCGGATCCGGCCAGGGCCCGTCGGGCACCCCGCCGTAGGCCTCCACTTCGACGATCGTCGCCGCAACACCGCGACATCTCAGGGTGGCTCCCAGCAGGAGCCGGGCAGCCGCGACCGGCTCGATGGCAAGCCGGCCGGCACTCACGTCCGCGATTCTGCCCTGACGGCGGACCCCCTTGACAAGCCGTCGTGTCGAGCAGACTATTCATCGCATGATGATTTCATCGCGCGATGAATTCTGGGGTTCCGATCCGGCGGTCGAGATCGAGCATCTGCGGGTGGTACGCGGCAAACACCCCGCCATACAGGACCTCTCGGTCCGGATCGCCCGCGGCACCATCACCGGCCTGCTCGGTCCCTCGGGCTGCGGAAAGACGACTCTGCTGCGCTGCATCGTGGGTACCCAAGTCCTGACCGGCGGCCGGGTGGACGTGCTGGGCAGCCCGGCGGGCTCGCGTGAGTTGCGACGCCGCGTCGGCTACATGCCCCAGCAGGCGACCATCTATGACGACCTGCGGGTGATCGACAACGTGCGGTACTTCGCTGCCCTGGCCGGCGCCGACGCCCGTGAGGCGGACGACGCCGTGGAGGCCGTCGACCTGCACAGTCACCGCGGCAGCTATTGCGCCAACCTGTCCGGCGGGCAGCGCGCCCGGGTGTCGCTGGCCTGCGCACTGGTCGGGCAGCCCGACCTGCTGGTACTCGATGAGCCGACGATCGGCCTAGACCCGGTGCTGCGCGCCGAGCTCTGGCAGCAGTTCACCGCCCTGGCCCGGCGCGGCACGACGCTCCTGGTGTCCAGCCATGTCATGGACGAGGCCGACCACTGCGGTGACCTGCTGCTGATGCGCGAGGGCCGGCTGTTGGCACGCACCACCCCGAAGCGACTGCGAGAGGAGACCGGATGTTCGTCGATGGAGGAAGCGTTCCTGTCCATCATCCAGCGCACCACCGAGCGCCAAGCCGGCTGACCGGGTTCCTGGGGCTACGCCCCTTTGCGGCCACCACCCTGCGGATCCTGCGCCAGCTCGCCGGCGATCACCGCAGCGTCGCGATGATCTTGGCTGTGCCCAGCCTGGTCATCACGCTGATGTATTTCATGTTCTCCGGCACCGCGCACCCGCCGGGCACGCCGTCGCCCTTCAACGCCGCGTGTCTGGTCCTGCTGGGCTTGTTCCCGCTGTTTCTGATGTTCGTCATCACCGCGATCACCATGCAGCGCGAACGCGCCTCGGGGACGTTGGAGCGCATCCTGACCACCCCGCTGCGCCGCGGTGACCTGCTGGCCGCCTATGGGACCGCTTTCTCGATCGCGGCAGCCGCGCAAGCAACCCTGGCCTGCATCGTCGCGTTCTGGCTGCTGGATTTCCACACCATGGGCAGCCCGGCGTGGGTGTTCGGCATCGCGATCATCAACGCGGTGCTCGGTGTCGGACTCGGCCTGCTGTGCAGTGCGTTCGCCCGCACTGAATTTCAGGCGGTGCAGTTCATCCCCCTGGTGATGGTTCCCCAGCTGCTGCTGGCCGGCATCATCGTGCCGCGCGCCGCGATGCCGGAATGGCTGCAGTGGGTGAGCAACGCGATGCCGGCCAGTTACGCGCTCGAAGCGCTGCAGCAGGTGGGCAGCCACTCCGATCTGACCGGCCTCACAGTGCGCGACATCGTCATCGTGCTGGCCTTCGCAGTGGCAGCTCTGGGACTGGCCGCGGTGACCCTGCGCCGGCGGACCCCATGATGGCCGCCCAGCCGCCCGGCCGCCGACCCGGCCGACCATCGGGCACTTCGGACACCCGCGACAGGATCTTGGCCGCTGCTCGTGAACTGTTCGCCCGCAAGGGGTTTGCCACCACCTCTATTCGGGCGGTGGCCGCAGAGGCCGGGGTTGACGCGGCCCTGGTGCACCACTACTACGGCACCAAACAACAACTGTTCGCCGCCGCGGTGGAATTGCCCGTTGATCCGATGCGGGTGCTGGTGCCGCTGCGGGAGACCCCGATCGAGCACCTGGGGCGCACCCTGCCCGAGCTGCTGGTCCCCCTGTGGGACTCGCAGGCCGGAACCGGCCTGATCGCGGCGATGCGGTCCATGCTCACCGGTACCGATGTCCCGCTGGCCCGGTCCTTCTTCCGCGACATCGTGGTCGCCGAACTCGCCCAGCGGGTCGACAGTCCGCCCGGAACCGGCGTCCTGCGGGCGGAGTTCGCCGCCAGCCAGTTGATGGGCGTGGTGGTCGCCCGCTACATCGTGGGCCTTGAACCGCTGGCCTCACTGCCGACGCAGGAGGTGGTGGCGATGATCGCCCCGACCCTGCAGCGTTATCTCACCGGGGATCTGCCGGACCCGCTTGGGCCATAAGCAGAGCGTGCTCGTCGTCGCCGACGGTGTCGGACTCGTCGATCAACAGCACGGGGATGTCGTCGTCGATCCGGTAGGCCCGATGCAGACGCGGGTTGTAGAGCGCCTGACTGCCGGAACCGCCGGAGCGCTGCACCAGCAATAACGGCCCGCGATCAGCCGGGCAGACCAGGATGTCCAGCAATTCCTGGTCGATCACGACCGACCACCGGCCAGTTCGGCACGCACCGCGGCCGTCAGCCGTTTGTACTGCCGGCTGCTGGTATCGAGGTACCACGCGTTGCGCCCGGCCTTGGGCAGCCCAGCGTCGCGCAGCTTGCCCACTACCGGCCGGTAGACGGTGCTCAGCGTCAGGTCCGGCACCACATGGATGATGTCGGGCCCGGTGCCGGAGGGGATCGCGGCCACCGCCTCGCTGAGGTCGGCGGCGGTGATCGTGGCGCCCGGCTGCGCGGTCACCGCCGACACCACCAAGTCGGCGCCTTCGGTGGCCACCCGGTAGGTCACCGCCAACTCGACGCCGGTGACAGCACCGAGCGCATCGGTGATGACCACCGGGAACGCGATACCCCGGTCGGTGCGGATGCTGGAGGCTCGCCCACCCACCAGCCAATAGTCACCGTCGGCGTCGCGGCGGAACAGGAACTCCGTGGAGATCCAGGTGTCGGCCGGCGCGAAAACGCCTCGCTTGACCGAGGCCGACGGATCGATGGGTCCGCGGGGCTTAGCCAGCATCACCCCGACTTCATCGGTCTCGGCGACCCGCACGAAACCCCGGTCGTCCTCCAGGATCAGGTCGTGATCGGAGTCGTAGGCGGCCAGCTGCACGTCCACCGCGCCGGGCAGTGGACGGCCCTTGCTGCCGACCTTGGCGCCGGAGACGTTGGCCAGCACGGCCTGACCGTCCTTGGTGGCGAAGAACTCGACGACGTGGGCCGGGGCGAACACCTCGGTGACCCGGTTCCACAGTCCGGTGGGCATGCCGGAGCCGATGAACAACCGGACCGGGTGGTTGCCCTGCAGAACGAAGTTCGGGTCGTCGATGACCTCACGCAGCATCGCCCAGGTGTAAGACACCACGCTCACCCCATACTGGCGGACCTCGGAGACGAACCGTTCCGGGTTCAGGCCGCGCGACAGTGCGATCCGCGCCCCGCCGACCACCGCGCCGCCCAGACTGACCAACAGCCCGGACTCGTGGTGCAGCGGCGTCAGGCAGTACACCGTGTCGTTGGGCCCCAGGGCCGCGGTCGACGCGGTGCCGAACGCCGACAGCGCCCAGCGGAAGTTGGTGATCTGCTTGGCCACCAGCTCGCCGGCCGCGTTGCCGAAGGCCACGAAGGCCAGGTCACGGGCGAAGCCCGGGTTCGGCCGGTACCAGCCGGGCAGTTCGACCGCGTCCGGGTCGATCTGTTCCATGTCGACCACATCGATGTCGGTGGGCAGGTCGAGGTCACGGCCCTCACCACCGCCGAGCACCAGGACCTGGCAGTCCAGCTCGCGGGCGGCCTGGCCGGCCAACTTGAGGCTGCCCGGGTCCACGATGATGTCGGAGATACCGCCGAGGTGGGCCGCCGGAATCAGGTCCCCGTCGGTCGGCATCAGCACGGCCACCGCGCCGAGCCGCGACAGTGCCGCGATAGCGACCAGCGCACTGGGCCGGGTGGCCATCAGCACGCCGACGTGGACGCCTTGCCGCACCCCGACATCGATCAGACCGCGGACCACGTTGTCGATGCGCTTGTTGACCGCCTCGTAGGTGTGCACCCGGCCGTCGAAGAGCAGAAACTCGCCGTCGGGCGAGTCTGCGGCCTGCTCATCAATAATGCGGCCCAACGAGATTCGGGTGTGGTCGTTGATCTGGCCCAGCCGGGCCAACCGGGGCAGCGTGCGCGCGGTCTCCACCGCCATGGTGCGCATCGACTTCTGCGCCGCCAGCATGGCATCCGCGGCGCCGCGCGCCAACGTCAGCGCCACCTCGGAGGCCTCGCCCAGCCCGTGAGCGATCCGCGACGTCATCGCAACGCCGCGGTTGGCCCCTTCGGACGGCTGCTCGGACATCAGCGCCACCCCCGACGGCTGCGGACCCATCCCGGACTGCCAGAGCACCCAGCGAGCCACGGTCGGCCACGTCTGTTCAGCAGCCTTGGAACCCACCACCAGGCCGAAGTGGCCTGCCCGCAGCAGATATTCGAAGACCTTGGCGTTGGGCGCGGCACGGCGGATACCGCGGACGGCCACCGGCTGCCCGATGTCGTCGACCTCACCCACGAATGCCAGCACCGGACAGGTGATGTCGGTGAGGGTCACCAACTGGCCGTTGATGGCGAAACCACCGGTCATCATCCGGTTGTGCGCGATGAACTGCTTGAGCAGTTCCGAGATGGCCGGCCCCGACCAGGCGATCCAGCCCTCGGACTCCAGGAACCGACGCTGCGCCTCACGCGGCAGCAGGGCCTCCCGGTCGTGCAGCTGACGCAGGAAGTCCATCCGGGCCTTGGCCGTCTTGAGCGGGTCCATCATCTGGAAACCCAGCCGCGCCTGCCATCCCGAGATGTCCAGCCGGTTGAAAACGTGGTCGGCCATAAAGCCGGCCACCCCGGAAGCAAGGTTGGGCGGCAGGCCCATCGGCAGCGCGGCCAGGGTGTCCACCGGCGAGCCGAACGCGATGATGCTGGCGATGCTCTTCGAATGCCGGTATGCCCCGGTCTGATAGGCGAACATGCCGCCCTGCGAGTAACCGGCCACATGGACGTCGCGACCCGTGGTCTCAGCCACCGTGTCGATGGCTTGACTGAGGCCGACGATGTGGTCGGCCAGATTGCGGCGCATGCCGCCTTCGATCTCGTCGGGTGAGCCGAAGTCGATCACCCAAGGGTCCACCCCGGCGTCATGCAGAATGCCGACCGCGCCCTCGTCGTGAGTGACGTCCCACATGTTCGCCGACATCATCATCGGGTGCACCAGCAGCACCGGCGGTCCGGGCTGGGGCTGTCCGGGACGGCTGTCCGGCGGAAAGTACCGCCGCAGCTTGTACATCGGGGTGCTCTCGACGATCTGGAACGGCGACGGCACGGTCCCGGTCTCCAGGCCGCCCCAGCGCAGCACCTCCAGGCCGTTCTGTGCGGTGGCCATCAGCCACTCGACCGGCCGGGTGATGGCCGACAAGTTCAGATCCACCGCTGCTCCCCTACGTTGCGCCCGATCCCGGAATAACGTGCACATTCTGGCACATCAGCACCGTGAGTCCTGCTGGTTCAGCATTCGGCTATGGACAGGCAGTACCGTTCCAGCGGTGGCACACCTGCTCGGAGCTGAGTCCCTTCACCTGCGATACGCCACCGGTGTGGTGTTGGACTCAGTCACGCTGGGGGTGAACGACGGCGCCCGGATCGGGATCGTCGGACGCAACGGAGACGGCAAGTCGTCGTTGCTGCGACTGCTGGCCGGCGTGGCGACACCGGACTCCGGGCGCGTCACCCAGCGCAGCGGTCTGCGGGTGGGGTTGCTGGACCAGTCCGACACCCTCGACCCCGACAGCACGCTGGGGGCCGCGCTGGTCGGCGAGCAAGCCGACCACGAGTGGGCGTCCAGCCCGCGGATCCGGGACGTGGTCGAAGGCCTGGTCTCCGACATCGCCTGGGACGCAACCATCTCCGAGCTGTCTGGGGGGCAGAGACGGCGCGTGCAGCTGGCGGCGCTGCTGATCGGCGAATGGGATGTGATCTGCCTCGACGAGCCGACCAACCACCTCGATGTGGAAGGGATCACCTGGCTGGCGCGCCACCTTCAGCAGCGCTGGGCCCGCAACACTGGCGGACTGATGGTGGTCACCCACGACCGCTGGTTTCTCGACGAGGTCGCCACCACCACCTGGGAGGTACACGACCGCATCGTCGAGCCGTTCCAGGGCGGCTACGCGGCATACGTGCTGCAGCGGGTGGAGCGCGACCGGATGTCTGCGGCCAGTGAGGCCAAGCGGCAGAACGTCTTACGCAAGGAGCTGGCCTGGCTTCGGCGCGGGGCGCCGGCCCGCACGTCCAAGCCGAAGTTCCGCATCGAGGCGGCCAATGCGCTGATCGCCGACGTCCCGCCGCTGCGCAACGACGTCGAGCTGATGAAGCTGGCGACGGCACGGCTGGGCAAGGACGTGATCGACCTGCTCGATGTGTCGGTCAGCTTCGACGGCAAGCCGGTGTTGTGTGACGTCGAATGGCGCATCGGCCCGGGTGAGCGCACCGGAATCGTCGGCGCCAACGGCGCGGGCAAGTCCACCCTGCTCGGGCTGATCGCCGGCACCGTGGTGCCCGACAGCGGGCGGGTCAAGCGCGGCAAGACGGTGCGGCTGGGCATCTTGGACCAGCAGTCGACGGAGTTGGCCGCGCTCGCCGAGGATCGGGTGGCCGACGTCGTGGGCCGGCTGCGCAACGACTACCAGGTCGACGGCAAGGAGATGACGCCCACGCAGCTGCTGGAGCGCCTCGGATTCGGCAGTGCACAGCTGTCAGCCCGAGTCGGTGAGCTCTCCGGCGGTCAGCACCGGCGGCTGCAGTTGATGCTCACGCTGCTCGCCGAACCGAACGTGCTGGTGCTCGACGAGCCCACCAACGACGTCGACACCGACATGCTCACGGCCACCGAGGATCTGCTGGACTCCTGGCCCGGCACCTTGATCGTGGTCTCTCATGACCGGTATCTGCTGGAGCGGGTGACCGACAACCAGTACGCGATCCTGGATGGGCGGCTTCGCCACCTGCCGGGCGGTGTCGACGAATACCTGCAGTTGGCCGCCGAGGCCCGGCGAGCACCGGTGTCGCGCAGCGTTGCCGCGGCCGCCGCCGACGGGCCGGGACCGTTGTCGGGTGCGGAGCTGCGTGCTGCGCAAAAGGACCTTGCCGCGGTCGATCGACGGCTGGCGCGGCTGGCCGAGCAGATCGAAGCCAAGCACCACCAGCTGGCCGACCACGACCAGTCCGACCATGTGGGCCTGGCCGAATTCACCCGCGAACTGCGGGCGCTGGAGGCCGAGGTTTCCGAGCAGGAGGCCCGGTGGTTGGAGTTGTCGGAGCTGGTGGAATAGGAGCCCGTCAGCGACGCTCGAAGTGCTGGTAATCCACCGGGGACTTCCAATAGCCGCCCCAGCGCCAGCCAGCGTCGGTGAAGACGCGCACAGCCGCGTCGCCGGCGTGCAACAGGCCTGGTTCGATCCGGTGCCGGTCGAGGTAGACCCCGGCATTACGCGGCTCGAATCTGCCGTGATCGACCATCGGGTTCAGCAGCGGGTTGACGTCGATGGCCCGACCGTAGGCGTGCAGCGCCCAGTTGCCCGAGCCGGGGATGCGTCGGCAGTTGAACGCCGAGGTGTTGTTGTCCTCCATGGACAGCTCGTCGTCACCGCGATAGTTCGCGACCGACCGCATCTTCTCGATCGGGAATTCCAGACGATAGAGCCGGTCGAATGCGGCGATCACCTGCGCGACCAGTTCCTGGTGCACGATCAGTTCGCCGCGGTGCGGCAGGTCGTCGAACCCGAGGTGGGTCAGCGTCACCCGCCGCAGCTGCGAGGGCGCGACGGGGCAGCCTGGGTGCCAGGTGGATCCGAGTTCGGTGGCGGTGACGTTGTCGACGGTGGCGGCCTCGGGTGCAACGGCGCGCGGCGTCGGGTGTGCCTGCGGGGACGACTCGGGCCCGGCACTGCACTGCGTCAGCAGCCCGCAGGCCGCGATCGCCGCCATGAGGCGCCGCGTGGTCGAGACGTGTGGGCTGCCGTTGATGCGTTCACGCTAGCGCAGCGCTGAATCTGCTACCGTCTGCACATTAGGTAAGGCATACCTAATTTCGTACAATCCTTGGGAGACGCCGTGGCACCGCTCCTCGATTCACTACCGCTCGTCGGCGCCCTACGCGACGCGGTCTTTCTGTCCGCCACCGTGGGCGACATCGAACAACTCACGCCGACGATGCGCCGATACCGGTTCACCGGCCCGAGACTGCAGGGCCTGACCTGGAGGCCGGGTCAGCATGTCCGCCTGCAGGTCGCGGGCCTGCTCGACTCCGTTCTGCGCCTACACCCGCACGACGCGCTGCGCACGTACTCGATCTACGACGCCGACCCCGCCGCCGGAACCCTCGACATCGTCATGTGCAACCACGACTACGACCGGACCGTAGTGACTCCCGCCAGGCGCTGGGCCGCGGCGATAGCACCGGGCGATGACGTTGCCTTCACGCGACCGCAGGGCAATTTCGTGATCCGCCCGGAGGCGTCCTATCAGCTGTTCGCCGGTGACGAGACGGCGTCGGTGGCGTTTGCGGCAATGTTGCGCGTCCTGCACCCGGAGACGGCGGTCTACGGCGCGATCGAAGCGGCCGCCGAAGCCGACCACCTTCCCCTCGCGCGGTCGTTGACACAGGTGGAGCGCGGCCAGGCCCCCGCGGCCGATTCTGCGGCCCTGGCCGACGCTCTGCGCGCACTGCCACTGCCCGACCATCCCGGCATCGCCTACCTCGCCGGCGAAGCCCGCACCATCCAAACCCTGCGCAAAATCCTGATCAGCGAACGGGGCTGGGATCGCCGGCGGATCTGCACCAAGCCGTTCTGGACCCCCGGCCGCACCGGGATGGAGTAGCCGCGTGGCCCCCACCCCGCCACTTGGTTTAGGTTAGGGTAACTTGACTTAGGCAAGGCTACCCAACAGAAAGGAGCGGGTGGGGCGCCGTATCCCTCCCCCGGACAACCACCGATGACCGTTCACCCCCGCACCGCAGCACGGCCATGACGACCCCCATCTGGATGGCCTCGCCCCCCGAAGTGCATTCCACGCTGCTCAGCAGCGGAGCCGGCGCCGGCACCTTGCTGTCGGCAGCCCAGGCATGGACTGCACTGAGCAACGAATATGCCACTACCGCAGCCGAACTCACCTCACTACTCACTGCGGTCCAAGCTGGATCCTGGGAGGGACAAGCCGCCACACGCTACGTCGCCGCCCACACCCCGTACCTGACCTGGCTGAACCTGGCCGGCGTCAACAGCGCCGGTGCGGCCGCCCAGCTGGAAACGGCGGCCGGCTCCTACACCGCGGCCTTGGCCGCGATGCCGACACTTGCCGAACTGGCCGCCAACCGCACCACGCTGAGCGTGCTCGTCGCGACCAATTTCTTTGGTATCAACGCAATTCCGATCGCGGTCACCGAGGCGGACTATGCACGCATGTGGCTGCAGGCGGCCACGACCATGAGCGTCTACCAGGCGGTTTCTACGACGGCCCTGGCCACGACACCGCACACCGCGCCGGCCCCGAGCATTCTCTCCGTGGCAGGTTCGGCGGAGTTCACCGATCCGATCGAAGAGTGGCTGTCGTGGTCCGAGCACTTCAGCAGCATGTACCGCATGCTCAAGCAGGTGCTGGCCAATCCGCTCGGCACCCTGATCCAGGTCATCATGGATTTTGCCGCCAACCCGGCGGCGGCGGTCACCACCTGGATGCCGTTGTTCTACCTGTTCGCCTACGCGGCGACCTTCGCGGTGCTGGGCACCCCCCTCTACGCGGCGGTCATGGGGCCGGCAGCCGCATCGTCGGCCATCCCCATCGCGTTGGGCCTGTCGGGGCTCGCCTACATGGCCCAGGTACCGGTGGAAGTATCACCCCCGGCCACACCGCAGATTCTGCCGTCCGCCGTCATGGTGCCGACTCCCCCGGCCGGCGCGGTCACCACGCCGCCCGCGCCGGCACCGGCGCCGGCGAGCGTGGCCGCAGCACCCGCACCGCCGGTGCCGAGTCCACCACCGGCCGCCGGCGTCCCACCGCTGTACTACGCGGTGTCCGGAGGCGGCCCAGGCGTGGGCTTCGGTCCACCCATGCAACAGCGTGCGCCGGAATCCGCGCGGCGCCCGCGCAGCATCAGCGAGACGGCCGAAGCGGCTGCGGTAGCGGCCGCTGCGCGAAAGTCGAGGACGCGCAGGCGTCGCGGCGCCGACATCAAAGCACGCGGCTATCGCTACGAATTCATGACCTCCGAGGGCACGGCCGCTGCGCCTGCCGTGGAACAGCCGGCACACGCGGGAGTTTCGCGCAGCGGTAGCGCACCGCTCGGTTCGGCCGGTACAACGGTAAGGTCGGGACTCACTGAACCGGCCGGCCTTGCCACGCTGGCCGCTGATGCATTCGGCAACGGCGCCGCCACCCCGATGATGCCGGGAGGCTGGACCGAAGAGAACCCTCGCAACGACGAACGCGAGACCACGTGACCACCGAATGTCCACTGACCGAACTTTCCAGGGAACGGATTTAAGAATGTCGCTGAAGGCCCCGGTTGACCCCGAGACCGCCCGATCGTTGTCCACCGCCATGCGCGACGGCTCGCAAGCCGCGCACGACGCCGCGGAGGGCTCCACCTTTGTGTCGGAATTGATGGGCGGCAACGTCAACGAAGACGGCTACGCCGACTACCTGGCACGGCTGCGGATGGTCTATGCCGCACTGGAGGAAGCGATGCGACAGCGCCGCGACAGTGAGTTGGTGGCGTCGGTCTACGACCCCGAGCTGGAGCGGGTATCGGCCCTCGACAGCGACCTCGATTTCTGGACCAACGGGGCCTCCCGGGCCGTCGATTCGCCCGCCGCGCAGGCCTACTGCGACCGGATCGCCATCGCCTCAGACGGCGCCCTGCTGGCCCACCATTACACCCGCTACCTGGGGGATCTGTCCGGCGGCCAGGCTATCGGGCGGGTCCTTGACCGCACCTTCGAGCTTGAGGGCCGCGGCTTGTCGTTCTACGAGTTCCCGATGCGGCCCAAGCCGTACAAGGACGCCTACCGCGCCCGCCTGGACGGACTCGGCCTAGACCCTGACCAGGTCGAGCACGTGGTCGACGAGGTCAAGGTCGCCTTCCGGCTCAACCAGGAGCTCTTCGACGAGCTGGCCCTGAATCTGGCCTCGTACCGGCGCTGATACGTCAGCCGTTGAGCCAGCGGCGCTGATCGGCGGCACGCTCGCGCAGGCCGGCCAGCTGATCGGCGACGCGCTGCGGCGCGGTTCCGCCCCGGGCATCACGCGAGGCCACCGAGCCTTCGACGGTCAGCACTTCGCGAACCTGCGGAGTCAACTCAGGGCTGATGGCGGCCAGTTCGGCGTCGTCCAGTTCGTCGAGGCCCACGCCGCGCTGTTCGGCAGTCCGCACCGCGGCCCCGGCCGCCTCATGCGCCACGCGGAACGGAACACCTTGGCGTACAAGCCATTCGGCAATGTCGGTGGCCAGGGTATAGCCTGCCGGTGCCAGTTCCGCCATCCGCTCGGTGTCGAACCGCAGCGTGCCCACCAGTCCGGCCATCGCCGGCAGCAGCAGCTCGAGCTGCGTCGCGGAGTCGAAGACCGGCTCCTTGTCCTCCTGCAGGTCGCGGTTGTAGGCCAACGGCTGCGCCTTCAGCGTCGCCAGCAGACCGGCCAGATTGCCGATCAGCCGACCGGACTTGCCGCGAGCCAACTCGGCGATGTCGGGGTTCTTCTTCTGCGGCATGATCGAGCTGCCGGTAGACCAGGAGTCGTGCAGCACGGCATAGCCGAACTCCGTTGAACTCCACAAGATGATGTCCTCGGCAAGCCGGGACAGGTCGACGGCGATCATCGCGAACACGAATGCAGCCTCGGCCGCAAAGTCGCGTGCGGCGGTGGCGTCGATCGAGTTGTCCGCGGCCGCAGTGAAGCCGAGTTCGGCCGCGATCGCGTCCGGATTCAGGCCCAGCGACGAGCCGGCCAGCGCCCCCGAGCCGTACGGCGAGATCGCGGCGCGCCTGTCGAAGTCGACAATCCGGTCCACGTCGCGCAGCAGTGGGTGGGCGTGAGCCAGCAGATGGTGAGCCAGCAGCACCGGCTGGGCCGACTGCAGGTGCGTCTTGCCCGGCATGATCGCGCTCGGGTGGGCCGCGGCCTGGTGGGCCAGCGCGTCCACCACGTCGAGTGCCCCGGCGGCGACACGGCGTACCGCGTCGCGCAGCCACAGCCGAAACAGCGTGGCCACCTGGTCGTTTCGCGACCGACCGGCACGCAGCCGGCCACCCAGTTCCGCGCCCACCCGGTCGATCAGGCCGCGTTCCAGCGCGCCGTGCACGTCCTCATCGGTGACCAGCGGTCCGAAGCTGCCGTCGGCCACATCCTCGCCCAGACTGTCCAGCCCGGCCAGGAGGCCATCACGTTGCTCGACGGTCAGCAGCCCCGCGCCATAGAGCACCTTGGCGTGGGCCTTGGATGCCGCGACGTCGTAAGGGGCCAGCACCCAGTCGAAGTGGGTGGACTTGCTCAGCGCCGCCAGCGCGTCGGATGGTCCTTCGGCGAACCGTCCGCCCCACAGTGATCCCTCGTTGGTGCTCACCCCAGATCCCGGCGGGCGGAGATCTTCGAGCTGAGCCCGTGGATCTGCACAAAGCCCCGCGCCGCGCTCTGGTCGAAGGTGTCGCCCTCGTCGTAGGTGGCCAGGTTGAAGTCATAGAGCGACTCCGCGCTGCGCCGGCCGTTGATGATGATGCTGCCACCGTGCAGGACCAGGCGAATGTCACCGGACACGTGCTGCTGGGTGTCCTCGACGAACACCTCCAGCGACCGCTTGAGCGGGCTGAACCACAGGCCGTCGTAGGTGAGTTCGCCCCACTTGCGGTCGACGCCGCGCTTGTAGCGGCCAAGTTCGCGCTCCAGGGTGACGTGCTCCAGCTCGGTGTGCGCGGTGATCAGCACCATCGCGCCGGGCGCCTCGTAGATCTCGCGGCTCTTGATACCCACCAGCCGGTCCTCGACCACGTCCAGGCGGCCCACGCCCTGCGCGCCGGCACGAGTGTTGAGCTCCTGGATGATCTCCAGCACGCTCAGCGGGCGACCGTCGATCGCCACCGGGCGGCCCTTGTCGAAGCTGATGATCAGCTCGTCGGGGGCGTTGAAGTTGACCGTCGGGTCCTCGGTGTAGTCGTAGACGTCCTTGGTCGGGGCGTTCCACAGGTCTTCGAGGAAACCGGTCTCCACCGCACGGCCCCAGACGTTCTGGTCGACGGAGAACGGCGAGCGCTTGGTGACGTTGATCGGGATGTCGTTCTGCTCGGCGAACGCGATGGCCTTCTCCCGGGTCCAGGCGTAGTCGCGGACCGGGGCGATGACGTTCAGTTCGGGAGCCAGCGAGGCGAAGCCCACCTCGAACCGCACCTGGTCGTTGCCCTTGCCGGTGCAACCGTGGGCGACGATGGTGCCGCCATGGCTGCGCGCGGCGTCCACCAGGTGCTTGACGATCAGCGGGCGGCTGATGGCCGAGACCAGCGGGTAGCGGTCCATGTAGAGCGCGTTGGCCTTGATGGTCGGCAGGCAGTACTCGTCGGCGAACTCGTTGCGGGCGTCGACCACGACGGCTTCCACCGCTCCGCAGTCCAGGGCCCGCTGGCGTACCACCTCCATGTCCTCGCCACCCTGGCCGAGGTCGATGGCGACGGCGACCACTTCACGGCCGGTCTCCTTGCCGATCCAGCTGATCGCCACCGAAGTGTCCAGGCCGCCGGAATACGCCAGGATGACGCGTTCGGACATCGAGTTCTCCTTGCTCTGTGTTGCTGTGTCTTGCTGAGTGCTACTGGTCTTATTGCAGGTCGTTGAGGGTGGCGGCTAGCTCGGCGCCGGTCATCGGCTCCCGGGCCGCCACGAAGATGGTGTCATCCCCGGCGATGGTGCCGACGACGTACGGTAGCGCGGCCCGATCTATGGCACTGGCCAGGTAGTCCGCGGCGCCGGGCGGGGTGCGCAACACGGCCAGGTTTCCGGTGGCGTCGGTGGACACCAGCAGCTCCCCCAACAGGCGGCACAGCCGGTCGGTGCCGCCGGACACCGCGCGCACCGGGCTGCCGTCTTCGGGTACCACGTACACCCCGGCGCCGCCATCGACACCACGCAGTTTGACGGCCCCCAGCTCTTCGAGGTCCCGCGACAGGGTGGCCTGGGTGACCTCGATGCCCTCGGCGGCTAGGATCGCCGCCAGTTCGGTCTGGCTGCGCACCGCGGCGGCGGACAGCACGTCGACGATGCGGGCCTGACGGCCCACCCGCGTGACGGTGCTGTCGGCTCGGCTCATCGTGATCGTTCCAACAGCCACACCAGCAGCGCCTTCTGTGCGTGCAAGCGGTTCTCGGCCTCGTCCCACACCGCGCTGCGTGGCCCGTCGATCACCGCGTCGGTGATTTCGTCCCCTCGGTGCGCCGGAAGGCAGTGCAGCACCGTGACATCGGAGTCGGCCAGTGCGAGGAGTTCGTCATTGATCTGGAAGGGCCGAAACGGTGCCACCCGGTCCAGGCCGTCGTCTTCCTGGCCCATCGAGGTCCAAGTGTCGGTCACCAGGACGTCCGCACCGGCGGCGGCCGTGGCCGCGTCGGTGGTGAGGGTGACCGAGGCCCCGGTCTGGGCGGCACGCGCCTGCGCGGCGGCGACGACGCCCGCGTCGGGGGTGAAGCCCTCGGGTGCGGCCACGGTGACGTGCACGCCGGCGGTGACGCCGCCGAGCATCAGCGAATGCGCCATGTTGTTGGCGCCGTCGCCGAGGTACGCCAGCTTCAGGCCTGCCAGCGCACCTTTGCGTTCGGCGATGGTCTGCAGGTCGGCCAGCACCTGGCAGGGGTGGAACTCATCGGAGAGCGCGTTGACGATCGGCACCGTGGCGGTGGAGGCCATGGCGGTCAACCGGTCCTGGGCAAAAGTCCGCCACACGATCGCGTCGACATAGCGCGAGAGCACCTGTCCGGTGTCCTCCAAGGTTTCGTCGCGGCCCAGCTGGGTGGACCGGCCGTCGACCACGACGGCGTGTCCACCGAGTTGGGCGATGCCGATCTCGAAGGAGAACCGGGTGCGGGTGGAGTTCTTGTCGAAGATCACCGCCACCCCGCGGGGGCCTTCCAGTGGCCGCCGACTGAACGGCGCGGCTTTGAGTTCGGCTGCCAGGGCGAGGATCTCAGCCTGCTCAGCCGGCGTGACGTCGTCGTCGCGAAGGAAGTGGCGGATCACTGTGCAGCCTCCTGGGCGGTGTCGAGGATGCCCGGCAGGGCGGTGATGAAGCTGCCGATCTGTTCATCGCTGACGATCAGCGGCGGTGCCAGTCGCACCACACCCGCTGCAGCGGCGTTGACCAGGAAGCCCGCCTCGCGTGCGGCGAGTTCGACGGCCTTGGCCTTGGGCGCGGTCAGCACCACGCCGGCCAGCAGGCCCTTGCCGCGGACGTGGTCGACCAGTGGGTGTCCCAACTCCTCGATGCCGTGGCTGAGCGTCTTGCCCAGCGTGCCGGCCCGAGTGATCAGGTCGCCGTCGGCCAGTGTCCGCAGCACCGCCAGTGCGGCTGCCGTGCACACCGGGTTGCCGCCGAAGGTGCTGCCGTGCAGGCCCGGGGTCAACAGGTCTCCGGCCGCGCCGACGGCCACACAGGCGCCGATCGGCAGTCCCCCGCCCAGGCCCTTGGCCAGCGTGACGATGTCGGGGACGATGCCGTCGTGCTGGTGGGCGTAGAACGCCCCGGTGCGCCCGATCCCGGTCTGGACTTCGTCGAGCACCAGCAGCGCGCCGTGGGCCGCGGTGATGCCGCGGGCCTCGGCCAGGTAGCCGGCCGGCGGGGTGACCACGCCGCCCTCGCCCATGATGGGCTCCAGGAACACTGCCGCAGTGGTCGCATCGACCTCGGCGGCCAGTGCCTTGGTGTCGCCGTAGGGCACGTGCACGACCTCGCCGGGCAGCGGCTCGAACGGGGCCTGCTTGTCGGGTTGCCCGGTCAGTGCCAGCGAACCCATGGTCCGGCCATGGAATGCCCCTTGGGCGGCAACGATCTTCGTCTTACCGGTGAGGCGGGTCATCTTGAAGGCGACTTCGTTGGCCTCGGTTCCCGAGTTGCAGAAGAAGACCCGCGCCGGGACGCCCAGGTGATCGACCAGTCCCTCGGCCAGGGCGATGCCCGGTTCGGTGGCATACAGGTTGGAGGTGTGGCCCAACGTGTTCAGCTGGGTGGTGACGGCCTCGATCACCGCCGGATGCCGATGCCCCAGCACGTTGACCGCGATGCCGCCCAGCAGGTCGACGTAGCTCTTGCCCGACTCGTCGATCACCACCGCGCCGTCGCCGCTGACCAGAGCCAGTGGCGGGGTGCCGTAGTTGTTCATCATCACCGCGGACCAGCGGTCCTGCAGGCTTTTCATGGGCTTACCACCTTGGTTCCGGTGCCGGCGTTGGTGAACAGCTCGACGAGCACACAGTGTTGGACGCGACCGTCGATGATGTGGGCGCTGGGCACTCCACCGCGGACCGCGCGCAGGCAGGCTTCGACCTTGGGGATCATGCCGGATTCCAGTTTCGGCAGAAGTTGCGCCAATGTGTCGGTGTCGATCTCGCTGACCAGCGAATCGGTGTTGGGCCAGTCGGTGTAGAGGCCGTCGACGTCGGTGAGCATCAGCAGCTTCTCCGCCTGTAGCGCTTCGGCCAAGGCAGCGGCGGCGGTGTCGGCGTTGATGTTGTGCACCACGCCTTCGGGGTCGGGTGCCAGGGTGGAGACCACCGGAATCCGTCCTGCGGCAATGAGGTCCAGCACCGCGGCGGTGTTCACCTGGTCGACGTCGCCCACCAGGCCGATGTCGGTGTCGACACCGTCGACGCTGACACTGCGCCGGATCGCGGTGAACAGTGCGGCGTCCTCTCCGGTGATGCCGACCGCGTAGGGCCCGTGCGCGTTGATCAACCCGACGAGTTCGCGGCCGACCTGGCCGAACAGCACCATGCGCGCCACGTCGAGCACTTCGGGTGTGGTGACCCGGAATCCGCCCTTGAAGTCGCCTTCGATGCCGAGCTTCTTGAGCATGGCGCTGATCTGCGGGCCCCCGCCGTGTACCACCACTGGCTGGATGCCGCAGTTACGCAGAAACGCCATGTCGGCGGCGAAGGCGTGCTTGAGAGTGTCGTCGGTCATGGCGTTGCCGCCGTATTTGACGACGACGATCTTGCCGTAGAGCTGCTTGAGCCACGGCAGGGCTTCGGCCAGGACTTGGGCCTTGACGGCGGTGGTCGGTTCACTCATGACGAATACGCGGAATTCTCTTCGACGTAGGCGTGCGACAGGTCCGTGGTGCGCACACTGGCCTGCCCGCTGCCGAGGTTGAGTTCCACCGTCACGTTGATGTCGGCACCGGACAGGTCAACCTCCCGCGCTCCCGGCATCGGCATGCCTTCGCTGAACACCGGGAAGCCGTTGAACGACACGGTGATCCGGTCCGGGTCGATGGTGAACGGCACCATTCCGACGGCGGCCAGCACCCGTCCCCAGTTGGGGTCCGAGCCGAACAGCGCGGTCTTGACCAGGCTGTCGCGGGCCACGATCCGGGCGGCGGTCAGCGCGTCGGCGTCGCTGTCGGCGCCGCTGACGGTGATGCTCACCCGCTTGGTGACGCCCTCGGCGTCGGCCTGCAGTTGGGCGCACAGGTCGTCGCAGACGGCGCGCACTGCGGCGTCCAGGTCTTCCTGGCTGGGGGCGATCTCACTGGCACCCGACGCCAGCAGCAGCACGGTGTCGTTGGTCGAACAGCTGCCGTCGATGTCGAGCCGGTCGAACGTCACCGCGGTGGCCCGCCGCAGGGCAGTGTCCAGGGCGTCAGCATCGACCTTGGCGTCGGTGGTCAGCACCACCAGCATGGTGGCCAGCGACGGCGCCAGCATGCCCGCGCCCTTGGCCATGCCGCCTACGGTCCAATCCCCGTTGTGATGCAACGCAACCTGTTTGGGGACGGTGTCGGTGGTCATGATGGCGCGCGCGGCTTCGTCTCCGCCGACCAGACCACCGGCCATGGCCTGCACCACCTCGGTGACTCCGGCCAGCAGCTTGTCCATCGGCAGGCGGTCACCGATCAGCCCGGTGGAGCAGACCGCCACCTCAGCGGCCCCGGTCTCGGTGCCCCACTCCGACAAGGCCGCGGCGACCGCCTCAGCGGTGGTGTGGGCGTCTTGAAACCCGCCCGGGCCGGTGCACGCGTTGGCGCCGCCGGAGTTCAGGATCACTGCCCGCAGGCGGCCGCCCTTGAGCACCTGGCTGCTCCACAGCACCGGCGCGGCCTTGACCTGGTTGCTGGTGAACACTGCGGCGGCCGCGTAGTCCGGTCCTTCGTTGAACACCAGTGCCAGGTCAGGTTTGCCGGAAGCCTTGATGCCGGCGGCGATTCCGGCGGCCCGGAAGCCGCCCGGTGCGGTGACGCCCTGCTCGCGCAGCAGCTTCGTCTGGGTCATGGCGCCACTCCCACTGTCGATAGTCCTTCGGTCTCGGGCCAACCCAGCGCGAGGTTCATCGCCTGGACCGCTGCCCCACCGGTGCCCTTGACCAGGTTGTCGATCGCGGCCACGGCGATGAACGTCGAGGCGTCCTCGTCGACGGCGATCGCCAGGTGCGCGGCGTTGCTGCCGATCACCGATCCAGTCTTGGGCAACTGTCCCTGCGGCAGCAGATGCACGAAGGGTTCGTTCTGGTAGGCCTTTTCGTAGGCCGCGCGTAGTTCGGCCAGCGGTGCCGTGGTCTTGGCGGTGCAGGTGGCCAGGATGCCCCGTGACGTCGGGATCAGCACCGGGATGAACGCGACGCTGACGTCGCGGTGCGTGACCGCCCGCAGTCCCTGGCTGATCTCGGGAGTGTGCCGGTGGGCGCCGCCGATGTTGTAGGCCCGCGCCGATCCGATGACCTCCGAACCCAGCAGATCGACTTTGGCGGCCTTGCCGGCTCCGGAGGTACCGCTGACGGCGACCACCGTGACGTCGGGCTCCACCAAACCGGCCGCGATGGCGGGGAACAGTGCCAGCAGCGCCGCGGTGGGATAGCAGCCCGGCACCGCGATGCGCCGAGCATCCTTGAGCTGGTCGCGGCCGCCGGGCAGCTCGGGCAGCCCGTAGGGCCAGGTGCCGGCGTGCGCCGAGCCGTAGAAGCGTTCCCAGTCGCCGGCGTCACCCAACCGGAAATCCGCGCCGCAGTCCACCACCAGGGTGTCGTCGGAGAGTTGTTCGGCCAATACAGCTGAATGCCCGTGCGGCAGGCCGAGAAACACCACGTCGTGCCCGGCGAGGGTGTCGATGTCGGTGGGCTCCAGGACGCGGTCAGCCAGCGGCACCAGATGCGGATGTTGTTCGCCGAGCGTGCTCCCGACGTTGCCGGCGGCGGTCAGGGCGCCGATGCTCAGCCGGCCGTCGGCGTAGGCGGGGTGTCCGAGCAGCAGCCGCAGGATCTCCCCGCCGGCGTAGCCACTGGCACCGGCCACCGCCACTTTGATCGCTTTGGTCACTGGGCGATTCTGCATGATTATGCGTCTATACGCAAACTAATAACGGGGCGGTTGCGGGGCATCCCGACCCGATCGCTGACGGTAGTCGACGCGTCAGGTGGAGGCGGAGTCGCGGTAGGCCTCCAACAGCCGTAACCACACCTCACTGATGGTCGGAAAGCACGGCACCGCGTGCCACAGCCGGCTGATCGGCACCTGACCCGCGACGGCGACAGTGGCCGAATGCAACAGGTCGGCCACACCCGGCCCCACGAACGTGACACCGAGCAGCAGTTCACTGTCGGTGTCGACCACCATGCGTGCCCGCCCGCGATAGCCGTCGGCATGCAGCTTGGCGCCCATCACTGCCTCGCCGATCTCCACGTCCACCACCTGAATTCGGTGGCCGGCCTGCTCGGCCTCCGCAGCGGACAGGCCCACCGCGGACGCTTCGGGGTCGGTGAAGAACACCTGGGGCACGGCATGGTGGTCGGCGGTGGCCGCGTGCTTGCCCCACGGTGCGGTGTCCAGGGGCGTTCCGGCCGCCCTGGCCCCGATCGCGTCGCCGGCGATGCGTGCCTGGTATTTGCCCTCGTGGGTCAGCAGCGCCCGGTGGTTGGCGTCGCCGCAGGCATAGAGCCAGCCGTCCTCGACCGCCCGCACCCCGCAGGTGTCGTCCACCTCCAGCCAGTCACCGGGACGCAGGCCCACCGTCTGGAGCCCGATGTCGTCGGTGAGCGGAGTGCGGCCCGTCGCGAACAGGATCTCGTCGACCTCCAGTTCACTGCCGTCGGTCAGCTCCAGGCGCACCGGGCCGCCGGCGTCGGGACGGGCCAGCCGGGCGACCGAGACACCGGTGCGCACGTCGACACCGGCATCGGCCAGGCCCCGGGCCACGTATTCGCCGACGAACGGCTCCATCCGCGGCAGCAACCCCGATCCACGGACCAGCAGGGTCACCGCCGAACCCAAACCCTGCCAGGCGGTGGCCATTTCCACGCCCACACCGCCGGCTCCCACCACAGCCATGCGCTGGGGCACCGAGGTGGCCTCGGTGGCTTCGCGATTGGTCCACGGTCGGGCCTGCGCCATGCCGGGCAGGTCTGGAAGCGCCGCTCGGGTCCCGGTACAGACCACCACCGCGTGCCGGGCGGTCAACGCCACCTCACCGGTGGAACTGGTGACCACCACGCGACGCGGACCGTCCAGACGGCCGTGGCCGCGCACCAGCGTCGCCCCGATCGCCTCGATCCAGTCCGCCTGCCCGGAGTCGTCCCAGTCGCCCACATAGTGATTGCGCCGGCCGAAGACCGCGGCGGCGTCGATAGAGGAACTCACGGCTTCACGGGCGCCGGCCACCCGGCGGGCGTCATCGAGGGCCAGCACCGGACGCAGCAGGGCCTTGCTGGGCACACAGGCCCAGTAGGAACATTCACCGCCGATCAGTTCACGTTCCACGATCGCCACCGTCAGTCCGGCGGCGCGAGCGCGGTCGGCGACGTTCTCCCCGACCGGTCCAGCGCCTAGGACGACGACGTCAACGGTTTGAGCCTGCTGCGTCATATGTCCGAATTCCTCTCGGCCAGAGTGTGCGTCCAGCATGCCTGGCGGCTCCCGAGGAATCTAGCCCCGCAGCGCGGCCCCCACGGCCTCTCCGGCACGGGCGACGGCGGCATCGCGGGCGGCGCTGGCCTCGTCCTCGGTCAGCGTGCGGTCGGTGGCCCGGAAGCGCAGCGCGAACGCCAGCGACTTGCGGCCCGCACCGACCTGGGGTCCGGTGTAGACGTCGAACAGCGCGATGTCCTCCAACAGCTCCCCGGCGCCGTCACGGACGGCGTCGGCCACCGATTGCGCGGTCACCTTCTCATCGACCACCAGGGCCAGGTCCTGGAACACCGCCGGGAACGGGGAGACCCGTGGGGCGGGCAGCGCCACGGTCACTTCGACGGCGTCCAGGTCGAGTTCGACCGCACAGGTGCCCTTGGGCAGGCCGGCACGTTCGATGACGGCCGGGTGCAGTTGCCCGGCGTGCCCGATCACGGTGTCGCCGACCAGCACCTCGGCGCAGCGGCCGGGGTGCCAGGGCAGGTGGGCCGCGGAGCGCAAAGTCACCTCGACGCCGCTGGCACGGGCGATCACCCGGGCCGCCTCGATGGCGTCGGCGGCCTCGACGGGCCGCCCCGGCCCCCACGGGCCACGGGGTTCGGCCAGGCCGGTCAGTGCTACCGCGATGTGCTGCGGCTGACGCGGCAGGGCGGCGTCGATCCCGGCGATCTCGGCATCGGTCGGGCGTCGGGCGGGGGTGACGGCCGGGAACTCGGCCGGACCTGCCGACTGCACCACCTGGGCGATGGCGAACAGCGCCACATCACTCATGCCACGAGACACGTTGCGGTTCAAGGCTTCCAACAGACCGGGCAGCAGGGTGCTGGCCAGCTGGGGCCGATCGGCCTCCAGCGGGTTGAGCACCGAGACGGTGTTGCGGCGTGGGTCGTCGGCGGCCAGGCCCCAGGTGTCGAACACCCCGGCGGGCAAAAACGGCGTGCCGAGCACCTCCACGTAGCCGGCCAGGGCCAGCGACTTGCCGATGGCGCGGCACCGGCGCTGGGTGGGGGTCAGGCCGCGTCCGGCCGGTGCCGCTGGCAGCACCGACGGGATGGATTCCAGGCCCTCGAGCCGCAGTACTTCCTCGACCAGGTCGGCGGGCTGGCGCAGATCCGGCCGCCAGCTCGGTGGAGTGACGGTCAGTGTGTCGCCCGCGATCGCCACCTCGCAGCCGATCTGGGTAAGCCGGCGCACGGTGGTTCCCTCGGGGTAGCTCACTCCCGCGGTGCGGTCCGGTAGGTCGGCGGCGATCTCCACGGCAGCCGGGTTCCAGTGCTGTACAGCCGGTTCACCGCGCCAGTCGGTCAGCCCGGTTCCGATCACTCCCCCGGCGATGTCGGCCAGCAGCGTCGCACAGCGATCGAGTACCGCCACCGAGATGGCCGGGTCCACCGAGCGTTCGTAGCGCCGGGCGGCCTCGCTGGGCAGGTGCAGCCGCCGAGCGGTTCGCGACACCGCCGCCGGATCCCAGATGGCGGCTTCCAGCAGCACATCGGTTGAGTCGTCACGCATTTCGGTGCTGCCCGAGCCCATGACGCCGCCGATGGCCGCGGTGGCGACGTCGTCAACGATCAACACATCGGCCGCTTCCAGCGTGCGTTCGATGTTATCGAGGGTGGTGACGGTCTCGCCGGGGCGGGCGAATCGGACGTCGAATCCGCCGGTGATGCGCGCCCGGTCGTGGGCGTGCATGGGGTGGCCGAGTTCCACCATGACGTAGTTGGTGGCGTCGACGGCCGGCGAGATCGCCCGGATACCGCACAGTGCCAGGCGACGTTGCAGCCACCACGGCGAGACCGCCGCGGGGTCGATCCCGGTGACGCTGCGCAGCGCGAAGCGGCGCACCCCGGTGTCGGGTTGCACGGTCAGCGGCCACGCCTGGCCGTCGGCGGGCAGGGCCGCAACGTCGGCCGGGTCGGCGAAGTCCAGATCCAGAGCGCAGGCGAGGTCACGTGCCAGGCCACGCACCGACATGCAGTAGCCGCGATCGGGCGTGATCGCCAGCTCGTAGACCACATCATCGAGGCCCAACACCTCATGCGCGTCGGCGCCCGGCTGCGCGGTGCCGGCCGGCAGCACCAGGATGCCGGAGTGATCGGTGCTCAGCCGCAGCTCGGAGGCCGAGCAGATCATCCCGTCGGAGGTGCGCCCGTAGGTCTTGCGGGTGGCGATCGTGAAGTCGCCGGGCAGCACCGCACCCGGCAAGGCCACCACCACCAAGTCACCGACGGCGAAGTTGGTGGCGCCACAGACGATGTCGCGGGGCTCGGGTTCGCCGACGTCCACCCGGCAGGCCCGGATCGGCTTCTTGAACTCGGTGAGTTCCTCGATCTCGGCGACCCGGCCGACTGTCAGCGGTCCGGTGACCGGCCCCAGGGTGTGCACGCCTTCGACTTCGTGGCCGATCTGCAGCAGCGCCTGCTCCAGTTCGGCGGCGGTGATGTCGAAGCCCGGCGCGCCGGCGATCAGGGTCTCGCGCAACCAGCTGTAGGGAATACGCATCAGGCACCCACTCCGAACGGCAGGGAGAATCGGACATCGCCTTCGACCATGTCGCGCATGTCGGGGATTCCGTTGCGGAACTGCAGGGTTCGCTCCAGGCCCATGCCGAACGCGAAGCCGGAGTACTCGGTCGGGTCGATGCCGACCGCGCGCAGAACGTTGGGGTGCACCATCCCGCAGCCGCCCCATTCCACCCAGCCGGGGCCACCTTTTTTGCCCTCGAACCAGATGTCGACCTCGGCCGACGGCTCGGTGAACGGGAAGAAGTGCGGCCGGATGCGGGTCTTGGCGGCCGGCCCGAACTCGGACTGGGCGAAGGCGTCCAGGGTGCCGCGCAGGTGCGCCATGGTCAGGCCGCGGTCCACCGCCAGCCCCTCCACCTGGTGGAACACCGGGGTGTGGGTGGCGTCGAGTTCGTCGGTGCGGAAGGTGCGGCCGATCGAGACGACGTAGACCGGCAGCTCGCGGGCCAGCAGGGCGCGGATCTGCACCGGGGAGGTGTGGGTGCGCAGAAGCTGACGCGATCCCGGCGGCGCGATGTGGAAGGTGTCCTGATCACTGCGCGCGGGGTGGTCGACCGGGAAGTTCAGCGCGTCGAAGTTGAAGTGCTCGGCCTCGACTTCGGGGCCTTCGGCCAGTTCCCAGCCCATCGCGATGAAGGTGTCGGCGACGTGTTCGGCCAGCATGGTGATCGGGTGGCGTGCGCCGACGGGCTTGCGGGCCGAGGGCAGGGTGACGTCGATGCTCTCGGCGGCCAATACCGCGGCGTCACGTTCGGCGCGCAGCTCCCCCAGGCGCTCGTCGTAGGCGTGCTGGGCCTGCGTCCGGACGGCATTGACGCGCTTGCCGGCGTCGGCGCGCTCGGACTTGTCCAGTTTGGCCAGCGCCTGGCGGGCCAGCGCCAACGGCGCCCGGTCACCGAGGTGCTCGGTCTTGGCCTGCGCCAGCGCGTCCAAGTCGGCGGCTGCGACGAACGCGACCTGCGCCGCCTGCAGGGCTGCGGTCAGGGTGGAGTCGGAGACGACGGAGGGGTCGACTGGTTGTTCGCCCACGCGACGGCACACTCCTTGCTGACTGGGTTGAATCGGGTCCGGTTCGAGGTCAATCCCGGCTGCCCCGGCCGGTACGACGGCCGGTCCAGATCATATCGACTGCGACGCGCCGCGCCGCAGTGAGTCGTACGTCAACGAACCCGACATTGCCGCCCCGAAAGTCAGATCGTACTATAGTAGTACGACAAAGTTGTACCATTCTAAGTCGGGGGTCGGCCATGTCCATGAGCGCAAGCGAAGCCCGCAAACAGCTGTTCCCGCTGCTGGAGCAGGTCAACACTGACCACCAGCCGGTGCGCATCACGTCGCGCGGAGGGGATGCCGTGCTGATGTCCGCCGACGACTACGACTCCTGGCAGGAAACGGTCTATCTGTTGCGGTCCCCGGAGAACGCCCGGCGACTGATGGAGGCCGTCGCCCGCGACCGGCAGGGACAGGCCACATCGACCACGTCGATTGAGACGCTGCGGGAGATGGCCGGCGGCGAGGCGTGAGGCGTATCGGATTCGATGCCGCCGGCTGGGAGGACTTCCAGTTCTGGCTCGGCTCCGATCTGAAGATGGCTCGTCGCATCGTCAGGCTGATCGCGGAGATCCAACGTGATCCCTTTAGCGGGATCGGCAAACCCGAGCCACTGAAGGGCGAATTGTCCGGCTACTGGTCACGTCGCATCGACGACCAACACCGGCTCGTGTACCGGGCCACCGATGACGAAGTCAAGATCCTCAAAGCCCGCTACCACTACTGACTGCGCCGCCTCGGTGGCGGCGAAAAGCCCCGCCCACCGGCCCCTAGAACCCGGTGTGCGGGGCTTTTCGCCTGCGGGTTTAGCTGCTGGGCGCCTTGGCCTCGGCCCCGGCGCCGCCGGCACCGCCGGCAGTTCCGTTGGTGTCGGTGGGCGTGGGCGCCTTGACGCCGGCCCCGCCGGCCACGCTGCCTGCCTTGCCGCCGGTGCCACCGGTACCGCCGGCACCACCCTTGATGGTGCCGACGCCGTCGCCACCGGCACCGCCCTTACCACCGGCACCGCCTTCTTCGGTGGTCGTGGTGCTGGTGCTGCTGCCACCGGCACCACCGGCACCTCCGGCGCCGACCTGGACGACCGCTCCGTTGGTGGGTGCGGTGCCGGCGCCGGTCAGGCTCCCGCCGTTACCGCCGTCGCCGCCGATGCCGCCCTTGCCGCTGGTGCTGTTGCCGCCCGCTCCGCCGGCGCCGCCGGTCTGGGCACGCCAGCTGCCGCCGCCGCTGTTGCCGCCGTCACCGCCGTTGCCGCCGCTACCGGTGGTTCCGGTGCCACCGGAGCCGCCGGCTCCACCGGTGCCGCCGGAGCCGAACTTGTTGCCGCCGCTGATGCCGTTCACACCGTTGCCGCCGTCACCGCCGGCACCGCCGGTCACACCGTTGCCGCCGGCGCCGCCCTTGCCGCCGCTGCCGCCGAAGCCCAGGATCTGGCCCTTGCCGGCGATGTTGCCGTTGACGTCATTCCAGCCGGACGCCGTGTTGCCTTCGCCCCCCTTGCCGCCTGCGCCGCCCACGCCGTTGGCGCTGGCGCCGCCGGCCCCGCCGGACCCGCCAGAGCCACCGGTGATGACCCCGGCCCCGCCGTTGCCTCCGTTGCCACCCAAACCGCCATCGCCACTGTCGGCGGCGTCCTTACCGCTGTTGGCCGCAGCACCGCCGGCGCCGCCATTGCCCCCGGCGCCGCCCCAGATGACGCGGGCACCGGCGTCGCTGGCGGCGGCGCCGCCGTCACCACCGTTGCCGCCCGCACCGGCATCACCCTTGACAGACGCCCCACCGGCGCCACCGGCGCCACCGGCACCGGAGACACCCAGGATGGTGCCGGAGGCGAACTTGTTGGTGAAGCCGTCCAGGCCCCAGGTGCCGTCGGACTTCCAACCCGTCGCGATGCCGCCGGCACCGCCGTCGCCACCATCGCCGCCGTTGCCGGTGCCGGTGGCCGCGCCGCCCTTACCGCCGACGCCGCCGGTACCGCCGGCGAGGGTGCCGGATTTGCCGTCACCACCTTCGCCGCCATTGCCACCGTTGCCGCCACCGTTGCCGGCGCCGCCGTTACCACCGGCGCCGCCGTTGCCGCCCTTGTTCGCGACGCTGAGGTCGGTTTCGGCCGGCTTGTACGCATCTCCGCCGTTGCCGCCGTCGCCGCCGCTGCCGGAGACGCTGCCACCGGCGCCACCGTTACCGCCGGCGCCGCCATTACCGCCGGTCACCGGGTTCGGGTCAGGGAGTGGTGTCGTGCCATCGACGCCCCAGGGCGCTTTCGGGTCGCCGTTACCGGCGTAGTAGCCGCCACCATTGCCGCCGGTGCCGCCGTCGCCGTGGGTGCCGCCGGAACCTCCGTCGCCGCCGGCGCCGCCGTTCGGGTGCAGGACCCCGTCGCTGTTCGCGCCGTTACCACCGTTGCCGCCCGTGGCGACATCAGTGGAAACTCCGGATCCGTCCGCGCCCTTGCCGCCGGCCACACCACCGCTGCCGCCGGTTCCGGCAACGCCCACGGCGCCACCCTTGCCGACGGCACCCGCGTCACCGGCGTTACCGCCCTTACCGCCCGAGCCGAAGCCGTATTGGCCCTTGAACTCCCAGTTGCCTGCAGCGCCGTTGCCGCCGTTACCACCGGCTCCGCCGGCACCGCCGGTGCCGCCGTCACCGCCATTGCCGTTGACGCCCACAGTGCCGCTTACCGAGGCGCCGCCGTTACCGCCAGCACCACCGGCGCCGCCGTCGAAGCCCGCGCCACCCTTGCCGCCGTTACCGCCGGCACCGCTGTTGGCGGTGATGTCACCGTCAATACCGTCCGTGCCTTGCTTGCCCGCGGCGCCGTTGCCACCATCGCCGCCGAGACCACCGTTGCCGCCGTTACCCGACACCGAGGCACCGCCGTTGCCGCCTACGCCGCCCTTGCCGCCGACGCCGAAGGTGCTGTCGGCGCCGTCGCCGCCGTAGCCACCGTTACCGCCGTTTCCGGTGGTCGCAGCGCCGCCATTACCACCCGCGCCACCGTTGCCGCCGTCGTGGCCGTCGGCGCCGTTACCGCCGTTACCGCCGTTGAGGTGGCTGCCGTCGGCTGCGGCGCCATTACCGCCCGATCCACCGTTGCTGGCCTGGGTCGGCTGCAGGTTGCCGTCGAGACCTTCTTCACCCTTGTAGTCACCCGTGCCGCCACCGAGACCGCCGTTACCGGCCAAGCCGACGCCGCCGGCCTGGCCGCCGTCGCCACCGGCCCCATCGAGGCCACCGGAGCCGTTGGCACCCCAGACGCCCGCCGCGCCGGTGCCGCCGTCGCCGCCCGCACCAACGGCGCCGCCGTTGCCGCCCCGGCCGCCGATTCCGTCCGTGCCGGCCTTGCCAACCTCGTTGTCCGCGTGGAGCGCGCCGCCCTTACCGCCCGCGCCGCCTACGCCGCCGTCAAAGCCATTGCCGCCCTTGCCGCCGCTACCGCCGACGCCGTTGTTGACGCCGGAGACCCCGGCCGATCCGGCACCGCCCTTGATGCCGTCGTGTCCGGCACCGCCGACACCACCCACGCCGCCGGCACCACCATTGCCCGCTTCGGAGCCACTGATTCCGCCGGCGCCGCCGAGACCACCCGCGCCGCCTGTGGCGCCCGCGTAGGTACCGCTGAGCCCACCGGCACCGCCGATACCGCCGGCACCACCGTTGCCGGTCTCGTCGCCGTCACCACCGATGCCGCCGTCACCGCCCTTGCCGGCACTGTGGGTGGCATCACCGGCACCGCCGGCACCGCCCGTGCCGCCGGCACCGCCGTTACCGTTCTCAACGCCGGCGCCACCGTTGCCACCGTTGCCACCATTACCCGCGGCATTGCCGCCCACGGCGTCCATGCCGGCGCCGCCGATACCACCCTTGCCGCCGGCACCGTAGATGGTGCTGTCTGCACCGTCGGCGCCCTTGATGCCCAGCGTCCCGCCGAGGCCGCCGGTACCGCCCTCGCCGCCAAGACCGCCGGCGCCGCCGGTGCCCCCGGTGCCGCCGTTGACGTTGTCCTCGTCACCGGCCGCACCGGCACCGCCCTCGCCGCCGATACCACCGGCGCCGCCCTTGCCGCCGACACCGCCGGTGCCGAACAGGGAGTCGGCGGCCGAGCCGCCGTTCCCGCCCTTGCCACCGCTCATACCGTCGCCGCCAGTGCCACCGTTGCCCAGGCCACCGTCCAACCAGGTACCGGTGAGCCCCACTGTGCCGGCCAGGCCCGCGCCGCCGTCACCGCCCGCGCCGCCGACGCCGAACAGCCAGCCCAGGCCGGCACCACCGTCACCGCCGTCGCCGCCCAGCCCGCCGGCACCACCGGCGCCACCGAAGCCCATGATCAGGCCGCCGGCACCACCGTCGCCGCCGTCCGCACCGAGTCCACCCGCGCCACCGTCGCCACCGTCGCCGAACCAGCCGGCGGCACCACCCACACCGCCGTTGATACCGTCGGCGCCGTCGAAGCCATCGCCGCCGCTACCGAACCAGAGACCGCCGGCACCGCCGTTGATGCTCTCGGCCGTGCCGTCGGCGCCGTTGCCGATGAACATCTGGCCGGCCGGCGCCCAGGCGTTAACCGCGTCGATGATCCAGGCGTTGGACGAATTGTCGATCCACGAATCCATGGCCGTCAGGAAGGGCTGGTAGATCAGTGAGTTGAACACCAGCGTCCAGTCGAACGAGGTGGTGTCGGCGGCGATGCCCGGGTCTGCCGACCAGCCGCTGAACCACGAGCTGATGTCCCAGGCATTGGTGTCCCAGCCGGTGGACGTGTCTGTGATCGGGGTGAACAGGTCATTGACCCAGTCGAAGTCCCAGTCAGCGCGCGCCTGAGGGGCTTCTGCCAGCGGGGCCATGCCGAACGTCAGGAACGCCGCCACCGTGCCGCCCGCGCCCACCAGCCGATTCGTCTTACGGCGGTTGTTCCGACGCTGCTGCCCACCTGACATGATTCCCCGCTTCTGCGTTAAGGCGACCTGTGCAAACCGGTCAAATAGTTACCTTGCTCACCGCAGGGTATTCCAAGGAACGGGGTTCATCCACTCGTAGGAACCCAGCTGACCGGGTCACACGGTGGTTAACGGCACGTAATCAATCACTGGCCGGGGGGCTCTGGCGAACTGCCTTGAGGCGATACATCATCAGATCCGCCGGGACGCCGCTGGTCTTGGCCGCGAGCACCTGGCGGCGCGCCCGCTTGGCAACCACTCCCAGCTCCGTCAGCGCGGCCGGATCGATGCGTTCCAAGGTCGGCCCGGACACCACGATCCCGCCCTTGATGGCGCGCTCCATGACACGGGCGGCGATATTGACGTCAACACCGAGCCAGTCGTCGCCCAGCCGCTGTGGCCTACCGGTGTGAATTCCGGCCCGCATCCGGGGAGTGTGCCCGTTGACCTCGACCTCCGCGATGGCCTCCTGTGCCTGCAGGACCGCGGCCACGGCCACCAAGGGGTCGCGAAACACCGCCATCAGGCCGTCGCCCATCCGCTTGACTATTCGCCCGCCGGCGTCCAGCAGCGGAGGCTCGATGGCCCGCGAGACCCGCCGCAGCAGGGTGAGGGTGGCGTCGTCGCCGGACTGCAGCGACCACGTCGAGAAGCCGACCAGGTCGGTGAAGACCAGCGTCGCCTCGGCATTGCCGGGCACGCGCGACACCCGCTGGGTCAGCGCCTGCCAGACCTGCAGGGCACCCAGGCTCACTTCACGCGAGGCCGCCGAGCGATCCCCCATCAGCCGGTCTGCGGCCCGCGCCGCGGTCTGGGGTCCGCCCTCGCCCGCCGTCGACAGTGGGTCGCCGAACTCCGGATCGCCGGGCAACACGCGGCGCACCCGCCGGACCATGTCGACGATCCGGACGTCGTTGGTGGTCCGGTTCAGCCAGGCCGCGGCCTCGTCCAAGGAGAAGGGCGCGCGGCGAGTGGGGCTGGCCTGGTCGGGCATCTCCGCCGCCTCCCCGAGCCCTGCAGCCTGCCGGGGGGCCGGCTCGAGGTCCATGCAGCTCAGCGTAATTGGCTCTGCGGGACACCGGCAACGACACAGACAGTGGCGCACGCCACGATCAGTGTTTCGGGTGCGACGCGCCACAGCAGATGTAGACAACGACCGTTGTCACAATTATCGTAGTTTCAGGTTCCCAGACAGGAGACGTGATGACTGTTACGCCCACCGCGTCCGTTGAGCAGGCTTCTCAGTCGGCCGAGGAAAGCGCCCAAAGCGCCGCACCAGCTGCCCCTAAGCCGGCCCCGGCCGTGGAGCCGTTGAACTCCGAATCGCTGACCTGGAAGTACTTCGGCGACCTGCGCACCGGCATCATGGGCGTCTGGATCGGCGCCATCGAGAACATGTACCCCGGCCTGGGTGCCGGCGTCACCGAGCACTCCAGCATCTTGAGCGAGCCGATGCAGCGGGTGACGCGGTCGGTGTACCCGATCATGGGCGTGGTCTACGACGGCGCGCGGGCCCAGCACACCGGCTCCTCGATCCGCGACTACCACCGCGACATCAAGGGGACCGACGAGCAGGGCCGGCGCTACCACGCCCTGGACCCCGACACGTTCTACTGGGCGCACGCCACGTTCTTCATGCTGATCATCAAGCTTGCTGAGTACTTCGACGGTGGCCTGACCTTGGCCGAAAAGCGTCAGCTGTTCGACGAGCACGTCCAGTGGTACCGGATGTACGGCATGAGCATGCGCCCGGTGCCCAAGTCCTGGGAAGACTTCTGTGAGTACTGGGACCGCGTCTGCGAGGACGAGCTGGAACTGACTCCGGCCGCACTCGACATCTTGAACATCAAGATTCCCAAGCCGTGGTTCGTCCCGATGCCCGACGCGGTGTGGCACCAGATGTTCAAGCCGGCGCTGGCCGCCCAACGCTGGGTGGCGACCGGACTGTTCGAGCCGGCGGTGCGCGAGAAGGCCGGCCTGCGCTGGTCGGAGAGCGACGAGGTGCTGCTGCGGCTGCTGGGCAAAGTCAGCCACCTGGCGTTCAGCGTGGTGCCCGACGAGATCCGGCTGCACCCGCGAGCACTCGCCGGCTACCGGCGTGAGCAGGGCAAGATTCCCAGCGACACCCCGCCGATCGAGGCCCCGTGGTTCAGCGGACCACCGAAGGAACGCCGCCGCAGCGGCATGCACTACGTCCCGCCGGTCAGCCAGGGCATGAAGCTGGTGGAGCGGGCGGGTGCGCTGATGCACAGCACGTTCTCCCTGGCCGCCGGCAGTGGCCTCACCCCGCGTCCGCCGCGCCGTAAGCCCAAAGCCGCCTGAACGGCGGCTAGGCGCGGCGCTGCGCTCGCGCGCTCTGATAGAGGCAGATCGCTGCTGCTGCAGCAACATTGAGGCTCTCAGCTCCGCCCGCCATCGGGATATGCACCCGGTGATCGGCGGCGGCTGCGGCCTCGGCCGGCAAGCCCTGAGCCTCCGGTCCGAACAGCCAGGCGGTAGGTGCGCTCAGCACTGGATCGGCGTCGTCCAGACTCAGTTCGCCGTTCAGGGCCGTCGCCAGCACCTGCAGGCCCACCTCCCCCAACGCCGTGAGCACGGCGTCCGTGTCGGCAGCCACCACCACCGGAACGTTGAAGATGCTGCCGGCCGAGGACCGTAGGCATTTGCCGTTGTAGGGATCGACGCTGTTGCCGGTCAGCACTACCAGGTCAGCACCGGTGGCGTCGGCAATACGGATGAGGGTGCCGGCATTGCCGGGTTCGCCGATTCCCACGGCCACGGCCACCAAGCGCGGAGCCCCGTCGAGCGCCGCGTGCAGGTCTGCTTCGGTGTGCGTGCACACCGCGACCAGTCCGGCGGGGGTGACGGTGTCCGACAGGGCTTTAGCTGCGCGGTCGGTCACCAGATGAACCGGAGCCGGCGCTGAAGCCAATAACTCGTGATGACGTTGCGCCGCCGATTCGGTGGCGAAGACCTCAAGAACGAGACCGCGAGAGATCGCGGCCTCGATCAGATTGGGCCCCTCGGCCAGGAAGCGCTGTTCGCGCTTCCTGGCCGCGTGCCGATGCAGTTTGACCGCCGCGACCACCCGGGCCGAACGTTCGGTCAGCATCGGCTCGGTTCGGGTCAGGCAGCCTCGCCGGAAGGCGCGTTCACGTCCTCGGGCAGCGCGGCCCGGGCGACCTCGACCAGTGCGGTGAAGGCAGCAGCGTCGCTGACGGCGATCTCGGCGAGGTTCTTGCGGTCCACCTCGACACCGGCGGCCTTGAGGCCCTGGATCAACCGGTTGTAGGTGATGTCGTTGGCGCGGGCCGCCGCGTTGATCCGCGTGATCCACAGCTTGCGGAAATCACCCTTGCGGGCGCGACGGTCACGGTAGGCGTAGGTCAGTGAGTGCAGCTGCTGCTCTTTGGCCTTGCGGTACAGCCGCGACCGCTGGCCACGGTAGCCCTTGGATGCCTTAAGGACTGTACGACGCTTCTTCTGCGCGTTGACTGCGCGCTTCACGCGTGCCATGGGGTGTTCCTATTCTGGTTGGGGCGTAAGGGGATTGCAGTACTGAAAGGGTCTGGATCAGCCGTTCAGCATCGCGTTGACGCGCTTGGTGTCGCTGGCAGCCACCTCGGTGCGGCCGGCCAGACGACGCATGCGCTTGCTCGGCTTGTGCTCGAGCAGGTGGCGGGCATTGGCCTTCTGCCGGACGATCTTGCCGGTTCCGGTACGACGGAACCGCTTCGAAGCGCCGCTGTGGGTTTTCGCCTTGGGCATGTTTCCTCAGTTCTGGTGTCGGGTTGTTCAGTTCTCGGGCGGCGGCTCGGCCGCCTCCGCCGCGGGGGCGGATGCGGGGGCGGTGTGAGCGCCTCCGCCAGCGTCCTCTGCTGCCTTGGCGCGGGTCTTCGCGCCACGGTGCGGTGCCAGCACCATCGTCATGTTGCGTCCGTCTTGCTTGGCGGAGGTCTCGACGAAGCCGTACTCGGCGACGTCGGCGCCCAGCCGCTGCAGCAGGCGGTAGCCGAGTTCGGGCCGGGACTGCTCACGGCCGCGGAACATGATGGTCACCTTGACCTTGGCCCCGGCTTCGAGGAAGCGGACCACGTGGCCCTTCTTCGTCGCATAGTCGTGGTCGTCGATCTTGGGACGCAGCTTCTGTTCCTTGACGACGGTCTGCTGCTGGTTCTTGCGAGACTCGCGCTCCTTCTGAGCCGCCTCGTACTTGTACTTGCCGTAGTCCATGATCTTGCAGACCGGCGGTTTGGCGGTCGGTGCGACTTCGACAAGGTCGAGATCGGCATCTGCGGCGACGCGAAGCGCATCTTCGATGCGCACAATCCCTACCTGTTCCCCGCCCGGGCCGATCAAACGAACCTCAGGTACGCGAATGCGCTCGTTGACGCGGATCTCAGTGCTGATGGGACCTCCTTGGGTAGTCTTCGGTCGCGGCCGCCGCAGTGCTCGTCCGGACGCAGCGGCGCTGACCCACCCACCAGCAAAAAAGCCCTGCACGAAGCAGGGCCCAATACCGACCGATCACGGCTTGAACAGCATCAAGCCGCCCGCGCAACGCGCAGAGCAGGCGGTTTACACCGCCTGCGACCGGACCGCTGAGCCTGTTCGGCCCAGGGTGGGAGGGAACTCCACTTGCTGTCCTGGCGTACGCCGGGACGGTCGCGTAGCACAGTCTAGCAGCAGTTCAGCACCACTTCTTCACGCCGAACACGCCCACCGGCGATTCCTCACATATATTTCCAGGTTTTGCTGCTTATTCTCGCTGGCTATGACGTTGATTGTGCCGCCGGAGTCGCGCTCGCGCGGCCGCGCGACGACTTGGTTCCACTGGGTGCCCGCGACGGCTGCCTGGGCGGTCGGTATCGCTGCCACATTGTCCCTGCTGGCCAGCATGTCGCCGGTGATCCGCTGGGCGATCCGCGTGCCGCGGGAATTCATCGACAAATACCTGTTCAACTTCCCCGACACCAGCCTGGCCTGGGCCTTCGTCCTGGCCTTGTTGGCGGCGGCACTCAGCGCACGCAAGCGCATCGCCTGGTGGCTGTTGATCGCAAACCTGGTGGTGGCCGGCGGCTGGAATATCAGCCGGCTGGTCTCCGACACCTCCGATCGGTTCCAGGTCATCAGCGGAGTTGCCGGCCTGATGCTGCATGTGGGCGCGGTCGTCGTGCTGGTGCTGGCCCGCGGCGAGTTCTGGGCCAAGGTCCGCCGCGGTGCGCTGTTCAAGTCCGCCGCCACGCTGGCCGCGGGCTGGGCGGTGGCGATCCTGCTGTGCTGGGGACTGGTCGAGCTCTTTCCGGGCACCGTGACACCCCCATTGCGGCTGCCCTACGTGGTGAACCGGGTGGTGGGCTTCGGACTGCTGGAACCGGATTTCTTCCCCGGCAAGCCGGAACTCGGACTGCGCGCCCTGTGCGGGCTACTCGGGGCTGTGGCGTTGGTAGTCGCGGCCATCGTGCTGTTCCTGTCACAGCGCTCCGACAACGCGCTGACCGGCCAGGACGAGTCCGCGATCCGCGGGCTGTTGGAGCAATACGGCCAGAACGACTCGCTGGGCTACTTCGCCACCCGGCGCGACAAGTCGGTGGTGTTCGCCCCCAACGGCCGCGCCGCCATCACCTACCGGGTCGAAGTGGGCGTCTGCCTGGCCAGCGGCGACCCGGTGGGCGACCCGCGGGCCTGGCCGCAGGCCATCCACAGCTGGCTGCGCGTCTGCAAGGACTACGGGTGGGCGCCCGGGGTGATGGGTGCCAGCTTCACCGGTGCGCAAGCCTTCCGGGATGCCGGCCTGAGCGCCCTGGAGCTGGGTGACGAGGCGATCCTGCGGCCCTCGGAGTTCAAACTGTCCGGCCCGGACATGCGCGGTGTACGCCAGGCCGTGACCCGTGCCCGCCGGTCGGGACTGACGGTGCGGATGCGTCGGCACAGCGATATCGGCCCCGACGAGATGGCCCGGGTCATCGAACGCGCCGACGCCTGGCGCGACACCGAATCCGAGCGAGGGTTCTCCATGGCACTGGGCCGCCTGGGCGACCCGGCCGACGCCGACTGCCTGCTGGTGGAAGCGGTGCGCGGCGACCAGGCCACCGGGGAGGTCGTGGCGATGCTGTCGCTGGTGCCCTGGGGACACAGCGGGGTTTCCCTGGACCTGATGCGACGCTCACCGCAATCCCCTAACGGGACGATCGAACTGATGGTCAGCGAACTGACACTGCAGGCCGCCACGATCGGCGTCAACCGCATCTCGCTGAACTTCGCGATGTTCCGGGCCGCCTTCGAGCAGGGCGCGCAATTGGGCGCCGGTCCGGTGCTGCGACTGTGGCGCCGGCTGTTGATGTTCTTCTCGCGCTGGTGGCAGCTGGAGACGCTGTACCGATCGAACATGAAGTATCGGCCGCAGTGGGTGCCCCGCTACGCCTGCTATGAGGACGCCCGGATGATCCCGCGCGTCGGGGTCGCCTCGGTGATCGCCGAAGGCTTTCTGGTGCTGCCATTCTCACGGCGCACCGAGCAGCACACCGGACACCACCCGTCCGTGCCGGAGACCGTGGCCGCCACCGGCCGGCTGCATGACGATGGAACCGCGCCCGACGGTATCGACGCCAGTGCCGTCGATAGATTCACCGAAAACGGCGAAGCGCTCCCCCGGCTGCCCGAGCAGGTCCGAGTCCGGATGGCCAAGCTGAAATCGTTGCAAGACAACGACGTCGACGCCTACCCGGTGGGAGACCCGCCCAGCCACACCGTTGCCCAGGCGTTGGCAGGCGGCACCGGGGAATCGGTCTCGGTGGCCGGGCGAGTGCTGCGGATGCGCGACTACGGCGGAGTGTTATTCGCCCAGCTGCGTGACTGGTCGGGTGAGGTGCAGTTGCTGCTCGACAATTCGGTGCTCGCGCAGGCCGGCGGGACCGCACGCGCCGCGGACTTCAATGCCGGCGTCGACCTCGGCGACCTGGTCGAAGCGACCGGCCGGATGGGACAGAGCCGCAACGGAACCCCGTCACTGCTGGTGACGCACTGGCGGTTGATCGGCAAATGCCTGCGGCCGCTGCCCGACAAGTGGAAGGGGCTGACCGACCCCGAGGCCCGGCTGCGCACCCGCTACGTGGACCTGGCGATCAACACCGAGTCCCGCGAGCTAATCGCCGCCCGCAGCAATGTGCTGCGCTCCATCCGGGACACCCTGTTCGCCAAGGGATTCCTGGAGGTCGAGACCCCGATCTTGCAACAACTGCACGGCGGGGCCAACGCACGCCCGTTCGTGACCCACATCAACGCCTACGACCTCGACCTGTATCTGCGGATCGCCCCCGAGCTATACCTCAAACGCCTGTGCGTGGGCGGGGTGGAGCGGGTCTTCGAGCTGGGCCGCGCATTCCGCAACGAGGGCGTCGACTACAGCCACAACCCGGAGTTCACGCTGCTGGAGGCCTACCAGGCCCACGGCGACTACCTCGCCTGGATCGACGGGGCACGCGAGCTGATCCAGAACGCCGCGATCGCCGCCAACGGGGCACCGGTGGTGATGCGCCCGGGCTCCGGCGAGCAGCTGGAGGCGGTCGACATCTCCGGGCAGTGGCCGGTGCGCACCGTGCACGACGCGGTGTCCGACGCGCTCGGCGAGCGCATCGACGCCGGCACCGATCTGGCCACCCTGCGCCGGCTGTGCGATAGCGCCGGCGTGCACTACCTGCGGCAGTGGGATGCCGGCGCGGTGGTGCTCGAACTCTACGAACACCTGGTCGAGGCCCGCACCGAGCAGCCCACGTTCTACACCGACTTCCCCACCTCGGTGTCGCCGCTGACCCGGCCGCACCGCAGCAAACCGGGGGTGGCCGAACGGTGGGACCTGGTGGCGTGGGGTGTGGAGTTGGGCACCGCCTACAGCGAGCTCACCGACCCGGTGGAACAGCGGCGGCGACTGCTCCAGCAGTCGCTGCTGGCCGCCGGCGGCGACCCCGAGGCCATGGAACTCGATGAGGACTTCCTCCAGGCCATGGAGTACGCCATGCCGCCGACCGGCGGGCTGGGCATGGGCGTCGACCGCATCGTCATGCTCATCACCGGCCACAGCATCCGCGACACCCTGCCGTTCCCGCTGGCCAAGCCCCGCTGAGCGGTTGCGGTCCATCATGGAGGGGTGATACTGGCGAGTGGCGAACACACCTCGCTGATGCATGGCTGGATTCCGGTCACGGTGCAGGCGGCGGCGGTGTTGTCGCTGGTGCTGGCCGTGGATTGGCGGTCGCGCCGCTGGCTGTGGCGACTGCCGCTGATCGGCGCTCTGGGGCTGGCGGCGGCGGGGTGCGCGTATTGGCTCGTCACCGATGACGGCTTGTCCGGTCAGCCGCCGCCCCTAATGCTGTGGCTGTGGATCGCGCTGACCGGCGCCGCCGCGGCGCTGCTGGTCTTGGGCTGGCGCGGTGCGGCCTGGTGGCGCCGCGGCATCGTCCTGCTGGCGGTGCCGCTGTGTCTGCTCAGTACCGGTTTGACCCTCAATTCCTGGGTCGGCTACTTCCCGACCGTGCAGAGCGCTTGGGGCCAACTGACGTCCGGCCCGCTGCCCGACCAGAGCGACCTGGCCGCGGTGAACGCGATCGCCGGCTCGGGCACGGTGCCCGGGCGCGGCCACGTGCTGCGGGTAGCGATTCCCGCCGACTCTTCGCATTTCAAGCATCGCGGCGAACTGGTGTACCTGCCCCCGGCGTGGTTCGCCCAGGATCCGCCGCCGCCGCTGCCGGCCGTGATGATGATCGGCGGCGAGTTCAACACGCCCGCTGACTGGCTGCGCTCCGGGGGCGCGATCAAGGCCGTCGACGACTTCGCGGCCGCGCACCACGGCAACGCCCCAGTGCTGGTGTTCGTCGACTCGGGTGGCTCCTTCAACAACGACACCGAATGCGTCAACGGCCCGCGCGGAAATGCCGCCGACCATCTGACCGAAGACGTGGTGCCCTACCTGATCTCGCATTTCGGGGTCAGTGCCGAACCGTCGCGCTGGGGTGTGGTCGGCTGGTCCATGGGCGGCACCTGCGCGGTCGACCTGACCACGATGCACCCCGACAAGTTCAGCGCGTTTGTCGACATCGCCGGCGACCTGAGCCCCAATGCGGGAACCCGCTCCCAGACCATCAACCGGCTGTTCGGCGGTAGCGTCGATGCCTGGGCGGCATTCGACCCGTCGACGGTGATCGCCAGGCACGGCCGGTATTCCGGGGTTTCGGGGTGGTTCGCGGTCGATGACAGCACTGCCAAGTCCGATACCGGCGGTCAGCTGGCCGCCGCGACGTCGCTGTGCGCGCTGGGCCAGACCAACGGTATCGACTGCGCAGTGATCTCCGAGCCAGGCCAACACGACTGGCCCTTCGCCGGGAGGGTGTTCACCCATGCACTGCCGTGGCTGGCCGCCCGGCTGAGCACTCCGGGGGTGAAGCCGGTTCCGTTTCCGGATACATCGTCGGGCGCGACCGGCCGGCACGCCCACCCCTAGTGCGTCAGCGCGTAGCGTGTCGATCATGGGTGACGACCCGAGCGACCCGCAGCCCGACACCGGATACGACGACACCGGCGTGCCGACGTTCGATGCGGTGCGCGAGAAGATCGAACGGCGATACGAGACCTCGATCGGCGCCCAGGAGCTGGACTCCGAGACACCGGAGGGCCGCACCGTCGAGAAGCAGTACGAGGACCGCCAGCGCGCGGCCGCCGAACGGCTCGAACAGATCCGCAAGTCGATGCGCGAGGATGAGCACTGACCGGTGCGGACCTTTAACGTCGCCGAACGGCGGAACCGTTTGGCGCGCCGCCACTTTCTGGCCTGCGACACCGCCGCTGAGTCGATAACCACGATCGCGTCGGCACTGGTCGGACTGCACTCCAGCGATCCCGCCACCCCGTATCTGTCGTTATGGGCACGCCGGCCGGGCTTCAGCGTCGCCGACTTGAACGATGCCCTGTACGAAACGCGTTCTCTGGTCAAGCATCTGGCGATGCGCCGCACGGTGTGGGTGGTCGACGTCGCCGATCTGCCGGCGGTGCAGGCCGCCGCCAGCGAGCGGGTGGCCGGCGCCGAACAGCGCCGCCTGATCGCCGATGTGGCCAAGGCGGGCGTGGCCGATGACGGTCACGAATGGCTCACTCGGGCCTCGGCAGCGGTGCTGGCGCACCTCGATGAACACGGACCGACCAGCAGCAGTGCGCTGCGGGCGGCCCTGCCCGCCTTGGCCGGAACCTACGATCCCGCACCCGGCAAGCCCTACGGCGGCCCAACCCATCTGGCGCCGCGGGCGCTGATCGTGTTGGGGGCCCAAGGCCACATCCTGCGGGGTCCCAACGAGGGCGGCTGGACTTCGTCGCGACCCAAGTGGGCTACCGCCTCCAGCTGGCTCGGTGAAGTCGGTACCCCGATGACCGCTGAGCCGGCGCAGGCCGCGCTGATCCGCACCTGGCTGCACACGTTCGGCCCGGCCACCGGGGAGGACATCAGGTGGTGGTTCGGCAGCACCAAGACCGCGGTCCGCAAGGCACTGAGCGAGATCGGGGCCGTCGACGTCGACCTGCACGGCACGCCCGGGTATGTGTTGCCCGACGACCTGGAGCCCGAACCGGAGTGCGAGCCCTGGGGCGCCCTGCTGCCCGGTCTGGACGTCACCACCATGGGTTGGTACCAGCGCGACTGGTATCTCGGTGAGCATCGCGGCCAGGTCTTCGACAACTATGGCAATGCCGGCCCCACCGCCTGGTGGGAGGGCCGGATTGTCGGCGGCTGGTATCAGAATGCGGCTGCCGAGGTGCAGCTGCAGCTGCTCGAAGACCCGGGCCAGGACGCACGCTCGGTGTTGGAGAAGCGGGCGCGGGAACTCACGGAATGGCTGGACGGGGTGCGGGTGCCGCCTCGGTTCCCGTCACCGCTCGTCAAGGCAAGTAACGCTGGTCGCTAGCTAGGCGCTGGCCTTACGCCGCCGCTTGGCAGCCTTCACGGGCTTGGCCGGTGCGCCCAGGATTTCGGCGAGGAACTTGCCGGTGTAGCTCTCCGGAACGGCCATGACGTCCTCCGGCGTACCGGTGGCCACCACCGTGCCGCCGCCTGCGCCGCCCTCGGGGCCCATGTCGATGATCCAGTCCGCGGTCTTGATGACGTCGAGATTGTGCTCGATGACGATCACCGTGTTGCCCTTGTCGACCAGGCCGTTGATGACCACCAACAGCTTGGCGATGTCCTCGAAATGTAGGCCGGTGGTGGGCTCATCGAGGATGTAGACCGTGCGGCCGGTGGATCGCTTCTGCAGTTCGGAGGCCAGTTTCACGCGCTGAGCCTCACCGCCGGACAGCGTCGGCGCCGGCTGGCCCAGCCGGACATACCCGAGCCCGACCTCGACCAAGGTGCGCAGGTAGCGGTGGATGCTGGTGATCGGCTCGAAGAACTCCGCTGCCGTCTCGATCGGCATGTCGAGTACCTCGGCGATGGTCTTGCCTTTGTAGTGCACCTCCAGGGTTTCCCGGTTGTAGCGGGCGCCGTGGCAGACCTCGCAGGGCACGTAGACGTCCGGCAGGAAGTTCATCTCGATCTTGATGGTGCCGTCGCCGGTACAGGCCTCGCAGCGACCGCCCTTGACGTTGAACGAGAAGCGGCCGGGCTGATAGCCCCGGACCTTGGCCTCGGTGGTGGCGGCGAACAGGGTGCGGATCTTGTCGAACACCCCGGTGTAGGTGGCCGGGTTGGACCGTGGCGTGCGCCCGATCGGCGACTGGTCGACGCGCACCAGCTTGTCCAGGTGATCCAGCCCGGTGATTCGCGTGTGGCGGCCGGGTACCAGCCGGGCACCGTTGAGCTTGTTGGCCAGCACCGTCGCCAGAATGTCGTTGACCAGGGTGGACTTGCCCGAGCCGGAGACGCCGGTGACGGCGGTGAGCACGCCGAGCGGAAACGCCACGTCGACTCCGGACAGGTTGTGCTCGCGCGCACCGACCACACCCAGTTGACGCTTGGCATCCACCGGACGGCGCGCCTCGGGCACCGCGATACTTTTCGCGCCGGACAGGTAGGCCCCGGTGATCGAGTCGGGGTTGTTCAGCAAGTCGGTGTAGGGCCCGCTGTGCACGATCTTGCCGCCGTGCTCGCCGGCCGCCGGGCCGATGTCGACGATCCAGTCGGCGTGCGCGATGGTGTCCAGGTCGTGTTCGACGACGATCAGCGTGTTGCCCAGGTTGCGCAGCCGGACCAGCGTTTCGATCAGCCGACGGTTGTCCCGCTGATGCAGGCCGATCGATGGCTCGTCGAGCACATAGAGCACCCCGACCAGACCCGAGCCGATCTGGGTGGCCAGCCGAATGCGTTGCGCCTCACCACCGGAGAGCGTTCCGGCGGCCCGCGACAGGGTCAGATACTCCAGGCCGACGTCGAGCAGGAAGCTCAATCGGGCCTGGATCTCTTTGAGTACCTGCCCGGCGATGGCCTGCTCGCGCGGGCCCAGGGTGAGCGCGTTGAGGAAATCGGCACAGTCGGCGATCGAGAGCTCACTGACCTGCGCGATGGATTTGCTGCCGTAATCACCCGCCGCCAGCGTCACCGCCAGGATCTCCGGCTTGAGCCGGGTGCCCGCGCATTCCGGACAGGGCACGTCACGCATGAAACCGGCGTAGCGGTCCTTCATCTGCTCGGATTCGGTCTGCTCCATCTTGCGCTGCAGGAACGCCATCACACCTTCGAAATCGGTGTAATAGGAGCGGGTCCGGCCGTAGCGGTTGCGGTAGCGGACATGCACCTGCTCGTCGGAGCCCTCCAGAATGGCCTTGCGGGCCTTGGCCGGCAGTTTGCGCCAGGGGGTGTCGACGTCGAAGCCCATCGCCTCACCGAGGCTGGCCATCATCCGGGTGAAGTACTCGCTGGTGGGCCCCATCGACCACGGCACCACCGCGCCTTCGGCCAGGGTGCGCTCCGGGTCGGGCACCACCAGGTCGGCATCAACCTCTTTGCGAATGCCCAGGCCGACGCACTCCGGGCAGGCGCCGTAGGGCGAGTTGAAGGAGAACGACCGCGGCTCCAGGTCATCCACGGCAAGTGCGTGCCCGTTGGGGCAGGCCAGCTTCTCGCTGAAACGCTGCTCGCGGTGCGGATGGTCGTCTTCGCGGTCGACGAACTCCAGCACCACGATGCCGTCGGCCAGGCCCAGCGCGGTCTCCACCGAGTCGGTGAGCCGCTGTTTGGCGGATTCCTTGACGGTCAGGCGGTCGACGACCACCTCGATGTCGTGCTTCTCCTGCTTCTTGAGCTTGGGCGGATCGGTCAGAGAATGCACCACGCCGTCCACCCGGACCCGGCTGTAGCCCTGGGTGTTCAGCTTCTCGAAGAGGTCGACGAATTCGCCCTTGCGCGTACGCACCACCGGCGCCAGCACCTGAAACCGCAGGCCCTCATCCATGGCCAACACCTGGTCGACGATCTGCTGCGGGGTCTGGCGGGCGATGCGCTCACCACAGACCGGGCAGTGCGGGGTACCGGCCCGTGCGTAGAGCAGCCGCAGGTAGTCATAGACCTCGGTGATGGTGCCGACCGTCGAGCGGGGGTTGCGGTTGGTGGATTTCTGGTCGATGGACACCGCCGGCGACAGGCCTTCGATGAAGTCGACGTCGGGCTTGTCCATCTGGCCCAGGAACTGGCGGGCGTAGGCCGACAGGGACTCGACGTAGCGGCGCTGGCCCTCGGCGAAGATGGTGTCGAAGGCCAGCGAGGATTTACCCGACCCAGACAACCCGGTGAAGACGATCAGGGCGTCGCGGGGCAGGTCCAGGTCCACACCGCGCAGGTTGTGTTCACGCGCACCCTTGACGATCAGCCGGTCAGCCACGGGTCCATGCTAGGTGGCCCTACCGACACCCAGCTCACGGCCAGTACCGTGACGGATATGACGTCTGAGATCGCGGTTGCCGACAACTACACCGGACACGTCGAGCCCGGAGCCGCGGCCAGGCGCACCCTGCCCGGCGCCACGATCATCAAGGCGTCGGTGGGCCCGATGGACAACAACGTCTACCTGGTGACCTGCGCCACTACCGGCAAGACCCTGCTGATCGATGCCGCCAACGACGCCGAGCAGCTGGTGGCCCTGGTGCGTGAGCAGGCGCCGGACGTGGCGCTGATCCTCACCAGCCACCAGCACTTCGATCATTGGCAGGCGCTGACCGCGGTGGTCGAGGCCACCGGGGCGCCGACGGCGGCGCACGCGCTGGACGCCGAGCCGCTGCCGGTGAAACCAGACCGCATCCTGGCCGACGGCGACACCGTGACCGTCGGCGAACTGAGCTTCGACGTGATCCACCTACAGGGCCACACCGAGGGATCGGTGGCGCTGGCCCTGGACGGCGCGGCGACCGGCGGGGTGACTCAGCTGTTCACCGGTGACTGCCTGTTTCCCGGAGGCATCGGAAAGACTTGGCAGCCTGGAGATTTCGAGCGCCTGCTGGGCGATGTGAGCCGCAAGGTGTTCGACCGGTTCGGGGACGACACCGTCGTCTACCCCGGGCACGGCGACGACACCGTTCTGGGATCAGAGCGCCCGCACCTAGCGGAGTGGCGCGAACGGGGCTGGTGAACTAGCCCCGCCCCCGGCGGTTAGCCAGCGGTTAGCCGGTGGTGTGGACGATCAACACGTCGATCTTGGAGCGCCGCGACACGTTGGCCGGCACCGAACCGAGCAACCGCCCGGCAATGGTGCTCAGTCCGACATTGCCGACCACCAGCAGGTCGGCCTTGACCGACTCGGCCAGCTCCACCAGCGCGTCGACCGGGGCACCCACGATGGCCTTCTCCTCGACCTCGTAGGCGCCGGCCGCGATGGCCCGCTCCTTGGCCTCCTTGAGGATGGCGTAGATCGGGGCGTTGCCCGAAGCCTTGTAGCCCTCGTCCTTGAGCGCGTCGGCGGCGCGGGGGTCGTCGGCGTGCGGCAGGTAGGCGGTGGCGATGACGACCTTCGAGCCTTCACCGGACGCCAGGTGAGCCGCGCGGTCGACGGCGCGCAGCGACGAGTCCGAGCCGTCCGTACCGACCACCACGGTCTTGTAGCCGCTCATTCGTAACCCTCCCGGTGCATTGATCGCCTGTTCGCAAATTAAGCCATGGCGACCCTAACGCGTCGACGGCCCCGATGGGGGCAATTGACGTCACATGTCGTTTGCGCCGTGGTGTGCTCGGCCTCCTGAACAGCCAGGAAGCCCCGCGCGGGGGGCCTGGTGACGTAGCTGACAGCACGTGGCGAGCGGTAGCGTGGAATGTCATCACTGCCACCGCAACCAACAGCGCACGCCGGTGAGCCAGGTCCTGACCCCGGCACCGGTGAGCATCGAGGTGTCCCCGAACGCTCGCTCGTCGCGGTCACCGGATGCGGCCGTAATCGCCGTCGCGGCAACGCTGATCAGCGTTATCGGGGCGAGCCGGCCTTCGCTGTGGTTCGACGAGGCCGCCACCATCTCGGCGGCGACGCACCGTTCGCTACCGGAACTGTGGCGGTTGCTCACTCACATCGACGCGGTGCACGGCCTGTACTACCTGTTGATGCACGGCTGGTTCGCGGTGTTCCCCGCAACCGAGTTCTGGTCACGGCTGCCGAGCGCGCTGGCGGTCGGCGTTGGGGCCGCCGGTGTGGTCGTGCTGACGAGCAGATTCAGCAGCCGGCAGGTATCCCTTTGCGCCGGTGCGCTTTACGCGATCTTGCCGCGGATGACATGGGCCGGCGTCGAGGCCCGCCCGTACGCATTGGCGGCGATGGCCACCGTCTGGCTCACCGTGCTGTGGGTTGCCGCGGCCCGACGCAACACCGTCGGGTTGTGGACCGGCTACGGCGTGGCGATCGCGGTATCGACACTGCTCAACACGTTCACCGTGCTCGTGGTGGCGGTTCACGCGGTGACGCTGCGCATCGTGGGGGCCGATTCCCGGGCGAGGCGGAGGTGGGCTGTCGCGGCCGGTGGCGCGCTGGTGGCACTGGCGCCGTTCTTGTGGTTCAGCCAGGGGCAGATCCGTCAGGTCGCCTGGATTCGGCCACCGGGCCCGCAGACCGTCGTGGAGATCGTTGAGCAGCAGTACTTCGACAAGAGCGTGCCGTTCACGATCCTGGCGTGGCTCATGTTGGCCGGGGCGGTGGTGGCGGTGCGGACCGGTGCCCGCCCGGCCCCCGACTCCGACACGCGCCGGCTGGTGCTGCTGTGTGTGACGTGGATGCTCATTCCGACGTTGGCCACGGTGGCCTATTCCGCGGTGGCAAAGCCCGTCTATTACCCGCGGTATCTGATCAGCACGGCGCCGGCCATGGCGATTGCCCTGGCCATTGCCATCACCACTCTGGCCGGTTCACGACGCGCCGTGATCGCCGTCGTCGCAGTTCTGGCACTGGCAGCGTTGCCTAATTACGTTGCTAATCAGCGTGATCGGTATACCAAGGAGAAGGGCTGGGACTACAGCGCGGTGGCCGACGTGATCGTCGCGCACGCCCAGGCTGGGGACTGCCTGCTGATCGACAACACCACCCGGTGGTTGCCCGGCCCCATCCGGGCGTTGACGGCCGCGCGCCCCGAGGCATTCGCGAAGCTGACCGATCCCGGACTGGGGCCGCACCGCCAGACGCTGGGGCGGCTGTGGGACGGGCACCTGTCGGTGTCGGCGCTGGCCGACCAGTTCGATCAGTGCCCGGCGATCTGGACGATCACCGATCATGACCGCGGCCTGCCCACCCATCAGCGTGCGGTGATGTTGCCGCCGGGCAAGCGATTCGCCCGCACGCCCGACGGTCAGATGTTGCAGGCGCTGGGCTTCCACGTCGTTGAACGCTGGCAGTTCACGTTCGCCCAGGTGATCAAGTCCATCCGGTGAGCGGCGCCTAGGTACAGCAGTTGGGGTCCAAGGCCGCGCACAGTGCCTGCAAGGCATCCGGGCGGACCTGGTGAAACATATTCATCCCGCGGCGATGCGACAGCACCAGTCCGGCTTTGCGCAGCTGGGTCAGGTGGTGACTCACGGTGGATTCGCTCAGACCCAGCACCGTGGCCAACTCGCCAGAACTCTCCTCCCCGGCGCTCGCGCCGAACAGGTGGGACACGATCTTGACCCGTACCGGGTCCGCCAATGCCTTGAGCCGCAGCGCGATCTCCAGCGCATCCGCGTCCGTCATGGCGCCCGCCGCAACCGGCGCGCAGCACACCGGGGCGGTCGTGTCGATCACCGGCAGTGCTTTGGGCATGCCGCTCATTCTGGCAGGTTTATTGACATATGTCGAAGACGTCGGCATGCTGACACCGGATCGATGATTCGACATATGTCGCACAACCCGGAGGTGGTTGCCATGTCCCGCATTCAACTCGCACTCAACGTGGACGACCTCGACGCCGCCATCGCGTTCTATTCCGCGCTTTTCAATGCCCAGCCGGCCAAGATCAAGCCGGGCTATGCCAATTTCGCGATCAGCGACCCCCCACTCAAGTTGGTGCTGATGCAGAATCCGGGCCACGGCGGCACCCTGAACCACCTCGGCATCGAAGTGACGTCAAGCAGTGTCGTCCACGCCGAGATCGCTCGCCTGCAGGCCGCCGATCTGTTCACCGAGAAGCAGATGGGAACCACCTGCTGCTTTGCCACCCAGGACAAGGTCTGGGTCAGCGGCCCCGATCAAGAACGCTGGGAGGTCTACACCAAGATCGCCGACACCGATTCGGCCGACGCGCCGGCTACCTGCTGCTGATGGGCGACAACAGCACAGCTACAAGACTTTCCACGCTGGACCGCCTGCTGCCGGTCTGGATCGGGCTCGCCATGGCCACCGGCCTGGCCTTGGGACGGATGATCCCCAGCCTGGGCGCCGGCCTCACCTCGGTGCAGATCGACGGGATCTCGCTCCCGATCGCCGCCGGGCTGCTGATCATGATGTATCCGGTGCTGGCCAAGGTGCGCTACGACCGGCTCGACACCGTCACCTCCGACCGGCGACTGCTGCTCAGCTCGCTGCTGCTCAACTGGATTATTGGACCGGCGGTGATGTTCGTCCTGGCCTGGCTGCTGCTGGCCGACCTGCCTGAATACCGCACCGGGCTGATCATCGTCGGGCTGGCGCGCTGCATCGCCATGGTCATCATCTGGAACGACCTGGCTTGCGGCGATCGCGAAGCCGCCGCCGTTCTCGTCGCGCTCAACTCGGTGTTCCAGGTCGCGATGTTCGCAGTCCTGGGCTGGTTCTATCTTTCGGTGTTGCCGGGCTGGCTTGGACTGCCGCAGAGCAGTATCGAGATCTCCCCGTCGCAGATCGGCAAATCGGTGGCGATCTTCCTGGGCATTCCGCTGGCCCTCGGCTACCTGTCCCGCCGCGTGGGCGAACGCACCAGGGGCCGCGACTGGTATGAACACAAGTTCCTGCCGCGGATCGGGCCGTGGGCACTGTATGGATTGCTCTTGACGATCGTGATTCTCTTTGCGCTGCAAGGTGATCGGATCACCCATGAGCCGCTCGACGTGCTCCGCATCTCGATCCCGCTACTCGCCTATTTCGCCATCATGTGGGGTGGCGGTTATGCGCTGGGCGCCGCACTCGGTCTCGGTTATGCGCGCACCACCACCTTGGCCTTCACCGCGGCAGGCAACAATTTCGAACTGGCTATCGCAGTGGCCGTCGCTACCTGGGGAGCGACCAGCGGACAGGCCCTGGCCGGGGTCGTCGGTCCCCTGATCGAAGTGCCCGTGCTGGTCGGTTTGGTCTATGCGTCACTGGCGCTGCAATCACGCTTCTCCGCGCCCACCCGACCCAGTGTGTTGTTCGTCTGCGTGCACAACGCCGGTCGCTCGCAGATGGCCGCCGCGCTGTTGAGCCACCTCGCCGGCGACCGCATCGAAGTTCGTTCCGCCGGGACCGAGCCGGCTGACCAGATCAACCCTGGCGCCGTGGCGGCGATGGCCGAGATCGGTATCGATCTCACCGGCGCCACGCCCAAAGTCCTCACCGCCGACACGGTTCAGACCAGTGATGTCGTCATCACCATGGGTTGCGGAGATTCTTGCCCCCACTTCCCCGGCGTGATCTATCGAGACTGGAAGCTCGATGACCCTGCCGGACAGCCCATCGACGCCGTCAGGGGCATCCGTGACGACATCGCCGCCCGGGTCCACGCCTTGGTCGACGAACTGCTTCCCTCGGTCGCGTCACCTCAGGCGACGGCTCCGGCACCGCGGCTGGCCCGATAAGCCGCTACACATCCCAGCGCGGCGAGCACAGCGAAGATCGCGAACAGCCAGCGGGCCGCGGGCTGACCGGCGCTCATCGCGGTGTTGACCACCAGACCGGCGAAGCCCGCCCCGAACGCCCCGCCGATCAACTGGACGGTGTTGATGGCCGCCGCGGCGGTACCCCCCTCGGCGGGATCGTCGACGCAGCTCATCGCCCACGCCGACAGGTGCGGCCAGCCCGCGCCCACGCCGATGCCCACCACCAGCAGCGCCACCGCCCAGATCGCGGCCACCGCCGTCGGGTTGTAGTGGTTCATCCGGGTGAACGCGACCACCGCCAGCCCTGCCGACATCACCAGCGGTGCGCTGATCACCAACCCGATGACCACCCGCACCTTGCTCACCGAGGCGCTGGCGATCTCGCTGAATGTCCAGCCCGTCGACAGCGCTGCGCCCAGAAAACCCGCCATCACAGGCGCGAGGTGGGCCAGGCGCTGACCCAGCAACGGGATGTACAGATTGGCCTTCGTGGTGGCCATCAACAGGCCCAGGGTCAGGTATATCCACTTCGCACGGCCGGGATGGAATGCGCTGGGCGGCAACACCGCGGACTGCGAGCGCCGATCCACCACCAGAAACACCATCAGCAGAATCCCGCCGACGAGCAACAGACTGGTGGCCCCGAGCAGGCTGCGCGGTAATTGCGCCACGCTCACCGCCAGCGCCGCGCCGCCCAGCAACAGCAGCGACCGCAGCGGGAATGTCGTCGGCTCACCCCGGTGCCCGCTGCTGCCGGCCGTCAGCACCACACTGACCGCCACGGCCATCGCGACGGTCAGCAACGCCATCACGATGAAGGCCCACCGCCAGATCCCGAACTGGGCGAACAGGCCGCCGGCCGCCGGCCCGACCAGGGTGCCGATCCCCCACATGGCCGACACCAGCCCCGAGGCCCGAGTCCACAACCAGCTGGGCAGTACCGCGTTGATCAGCGCATAGCCCAGCCCGGCCAGCAGTCCACCGCCCATGCCCTGCAGGGTGCGGCCGACCAGCAGAACTTCCATCTGGGGCGCCAGCGCACACACCACCGCACCCGCGCCGAAGGCCAGCAGGCCCACAAGATAGGCCGACCGGGAGCCCAGTCGAGTCAGGACCGCGTTGGCCGCCGCCGCCGCGAGCACCGATCCGACGAGATACAGAGTTGTCACCCAGGCGTAGAACCGCTCCCCGCCGATGTCATTGATGGTGCTGGGCAGCAGGCTGATGGTCAGCAACTCATTGGTGGCATACAGCGCGACACCGCCGGCCAGCACCGCCGAAGTGCCCAAATACCGCTTGCCGAGCAGCTCACGCCAGCTGCCCGTGTCATGCAGGGTCACTTGATCCCGGCCGCGTCCATGCCCCGCAATTCCTTCTTGAGGTCGGCGATCTCGTCGCGAATCCGGGCCGCCAGTTCGAACTGCAGGTCGCGCGCCGCGTTCATCATCTGCTCAGTGAGGTCCTTGACCAGGTCGGCGAGCTCGGCGCGGGGCATGTTGCTGGTGTCACGGCCCTCGATGATCCCGGCGCTGACCGATCGGCCTGGCTCGCCCTGGGCACGCCGCCCACGCGAGGCATTGCGACCCGACCCCGCGACCTCTACGGCTTCGGTGTCCTCCACCTCGCGGTAGACCTGGTCGAGGATGTCGGCGATCTTCTTGCGGAGCGGCTGCGGGTCGATGCCGTGCTCCTCGTTGTAGGCGACTTGCTTGGCCCGCCGCCGTTCGGTCTCGTCGATGGCCTCGCGCATCGAGTCGGTGATCTTGTCGGCATACATGTGGACCTCGCCCGAGACATTGCGGGCAGCGCGGCCGATGGTCTGGATCAGGCTGCGAGTGGAGCGCAGGAAACCCTCCTTGTCCGCATCCAGGATCGCAACCAGCGACACCTCCGGCAGATCGAGGCCCTCGCGCAGCAGGTTGATGCCGATCAGCACGTCGTACTCCCCCAGCCGCAGCTGCCGCAGCAGCTCGACCCGGCGCAGGGTGTCGACCTCGGAGTGCAGATAACGCACCCGGATGCCCATCTCCAGCAGGTAGTCGGTGAGGTCTTCGGCCATCTTCTTGGTGAGCGTGGTGACCAGCACCCGCTCGTCGGCCTCGGTGCGCTGCCGGATCTCGGCGATGAGGTCATCGATCTGGCCCTTGGTCGGCTTGACCACCACCTTGGGATCGACCAGGCCGGTAGGGCGGATCACCTGCTCGACGAACTCCCCGCCGGCCTGGCTGAGCTCGTAGGGGCCCGGGGTGGCCGACATGTAGACCGTCTGGCCGATCCGGTCGGCGAACTCCTCCCAGGTCAACGGCCTGTTGTCGCACGCCGATGGCAACCGGAAGCCGAACTCGACCAGATTGCGTTTGCGCGACATGTCGCCCTCGTACATGCCGCCGATCTGCGGCACGGTGACGTGCGACTCGTCGATGATCAGTAGGAAATCCTCGGGGAAGTAGTCGATCAGCGTGGCTGGCGCCGTGCCGGCGCCGCGACCGTCGATGTGGCGCGAATAGTTCTCGATCCCCGAGCAGAAACCGACCTGACGCATCATCTCGATGTCGTAGTTCGTGCGCATCCGCAGCCGCTGGGCCTCCAGCAGCTTGCCGTGGCGCTCCAGTTCGTCGAGCCGGGCCGCCAACTCCTCTTCGATGGTGGAGATGGCCTGGGTCATCCGGTCTGGACCGGCGACGTAGTGGGTGGCCGGGAAGATGCGCAGCGAATCGACTTTGCGGACCACGTCCCCGGTCAGCGGGTGCAGGTAGTACAGCGCCTCGATCTCGTCGCCGAAGTACTCGATGCGCACCGCCAGCTCCTCGTAGGAGGGGATGATCTCGACGGTGTCGCCGCGCACCCGGAACGATCCACGGGTGAACGACATGTCGTTACGGGTGTACTGCACGTCGACCAGCAGGCGCAACAGGGCATCGCGCGGCACCTCCGCACCGACCTGCAGCTCGACGGAGCGGTCCAGGTAGGACTGCGGGGTGCCCAGACCGTAGATGCAGGACACCGACGCCACCACCACGACGTCACGCCGGGACAGCAGGCTGGAAGTCGCCGAATGGCGCAGCCGCTCCACGTCGTCGTTGATGGAGCTGTCCTTCTCGATGTAGGTGTCGGTCTGCGCGATATAGGCTTCCGGCTGGTAATAGTCGTAGTACGAGACGAAGTATTCGACGGCATTGTGCGGCAGCATCTCTCGCAGCTCATTGGCCAGCTGCGCGGCCAACGTCTTATTGGGAGCCATCAGCAGGGTGGGCCGCTGTAGCCGTTCGATCAGCCAGGCTGCGGTGGCCGACTTCCCGGTACCGGTGGCACCCAGCAGCACCACGTCCTTCTCCCCGGAGGTGATGCGGCGCTCCAGGTCGGCAATGGCGGCCGGCTGGTCACCGGCCGGCTGGAATTCACTGACCACCTCGAACCGGCCGCCGGCGCGCACGACGCCCTCGACGGCGTCAGCGGCAGGCCGGTACTCCGAATGCGCGACGATGGGGTGTTCCGTTGCGAAGGCCACGGAAACCAGAGTAAGCGCGGCCGCCGACAGTGCGGTCAGGGCAGAAGGGCATCGCGGTGCACGCACCAAAGGAAGAGACCTTTGATCTGGTCGGCCACACCAACACCGACCCCAAAGGGGTGGTGCGCGCCGTCGACATCTACACGGTGCAGCCCTGGGGCCTCTATCTGGCCCGGCCCACCCCCGGCCGCGCGCAGTTCCACTATCTGCAGTCCTGGCTGCTGCCGTCGCTGGGACTCCGCGCAACCGTGTTCCACTTCAACCCGGGCCATGAGCGCGACCAGGACTTCTATCTGGACGTCGGCGAATACACCGCGGGCCCACAGCTCTGGCATGCACGCGACCACTACCTGGATCTGGTGGTCCGCACCGGATCCGGCGTAGAGCTCGCCGACACCGACGAGCTGGTGGCCGCCGTCGCCGAGGGCCTGCTGACCAGGCACGACGCCGAGCAGGCGGTGTTGCGTGCGGTGGCCGCCGTCGACGGCCTGGCACGGCACGGCTACGACCTACAGCGGTGGCTCGGCGATCAGGGCATGCAGCTGAGCTGGCCGGTCGGCGACGGATTCACCGGGACGCCACCGGCATCTCAGTAGACCCAGGGAGCGGGCAATGCCCGCAGGTAGTTTCGGTGATCGCGCTAAACTCCGCTGATATGAACGCCACACTGCGAATCGGTGTCGCCGCAGCGACCACCGCGGCCCTGTTCGGCAGCGGTCAGCTGATCCCAGCCCCGGCGGCAGCCGATGACAACGACAACACCACCGAGCTGCACAACGTCACCTACATCGCGAAGGTCGACGCCTGGTCGAGCGGCAACGTCGTCACCTTCATGCGCAACGACTACGAGACCGCCAGCGCAGACCTCGACGCGTTCGGCACTCCGTTCGAGGCCAACACCGTGATGTCTGACCCCAGCAAGGCCGGCATGGTGATCCGGCTGCGCTTCCCGACCACCGCGACCGTGCACTGCGAGATCAAGGTCGACGAGGTCACCACGGTCAAGAGTGAGCGGTTCGTCAACACCTGGGGCAATACCAATGACCCCCATACCGGCGCGATGCTGTGCGGCGCGCTGATCAGCAGCATGGCCTGACCGGCCAGGTCCGCTAGGGACGCCACCCGGTGTCGTCGGCCCAGGCCCACGCCTGCCGATAGGCGGCGTCGAACCAGGGCTCCTTGACCTGCGCGTAGGCCTCGATACCGCCGTCGATACCCGCGCGCTCGGCGTCACGCTTGACCGCCAGGTACTGGGCCCGGGCGGCAGGGTCGGCGGAAAGCCAGGCCGGAAACAGCAGCGCGAACTGCTGATTGGGCCACCCCTCGACTCGGATGTGCACGTTGGTGGCCCGCCCCGGATCGGCGGAGGCGTGAATACGCTTCTGCCATAACGCCGGATCTCCCACGTGATCGAATTCGGCTGCGGTGCTGCGCGCGTCGGGCTTGCCGTTGTCAGCGGTGATCGCCTCCACCGCGGGATAGCCGGCGCGCAGCAGGGAATCGGCGAGTTCGTCGGCCATCGCCAGGGAGGCGACCGTGACCTGGACGTCGATGACGTCTTTGGCGTCCATCCCGGTCACCGCTGTGGAGCCGATGTGATCCACCCGGACCGCCCGGTGCCCGCACGCGGTGCGCAGCCGGGCGAGGATGCGTTGCGCCTGATCCGGCCAGGTCGGGTCGGCCGGCTTGACGCGCGTCGGGGAGGGCACCGTCTGGCGGGTGATCAGATTGTGTGCGAACGGCTTGATGCGCCGGTGCCACAGCTCCAGTGCCTGTTCTGCCAGCTGTTCGGGGTCCCCCGAGTTGTCCAGCCAGACATCGGCGACGTCGCGACGCTGCGGCTCGGTGGCCTGCGCGGCGATCCTAGCCCGCGCATCCTCCTCCGACATGCCACGGTACTGGAGGAGTCGGGCTACTCGTGTCTCTACGTCCGCGTGCACCACGACCACCAGCGGGAACAGCGGGGCCATCTGTGATTCGACCAGAAGCGGGATGTCCTCCACGATCACCGCCTCGTCACCGGCTTCGGCGATCAGCTCCGACCGGCGGTGCGCCACCAGGGGATGGACGATGCCATTGAGGATCGCTCGCTTGTCGTCGTCACTGAAGGCGATCGCCGCCAGCGCCGGACGATCCAAAGCTCCGTCGGAAAGCAGGATGCCCGGCCCGAAGGCCTCGACCAATTTGGCGAGGCCTTCGGTACCGGGCTCCACAACTTCACGGGCGATGACGTCACCGTCAACGATGACACCACCGTGGTGGCTGAAGGTAGCCGACACCGTCGACTTACCGGCGCCGATACCGCCGGTCAGACCGATACGCAGCATCTGCGCCCCTTCAACCCGCTTGAGCGCGAGTTAAGCGCTGTTACCGGCGAGCTTCTCCCGCAGAGCGGCGAGCTGCTCGTCGCTGGCCAACGAACCGCCGGCCGGAGCCTCGTCGCGGTGCGAACCGTTGGCACCCGAGCGCGGCTCCGCGTGCTCGGCAGCGGCGAACTTCTCCATCTGCGTGGTGTGCATCTTGTGCCGGCGCTCGGCCTCGGCGTAGCGGGCCTCCCACTCGGTGCGCTGCTTGTCGAAACCTTCGATCCACTCGTTGGTGTCGGCGTCGAAGCCCTCGGGGAAGATGTAGTTGCCCTGCTCGTCGTAGCTGTCGGCCATGCCGTACTTCGAGGGGTCGAACTCCTCGGTGTAGTCCTCGTTGGCCTGCTTGAGGCTCAGCGAGATCCGGCGACGGTCCAGGTCGATGTCGATGACCTTGACCATGGCGTCGTCGCCGACCGCGACCACCTGGTCCGGGACCTCGACGTGGTGCTCAGCCAGCTCGGAGATGTGCACCAGACCCTCGATGCCCTCCTCGACGCGGACGAACGCACCGAACGGCACCAGCTTGGTGACCTTGCCCGGGACGATCTGACCGATCGCGTGGGTACGGGCGAAGTGCCGCCACGGGTCTTCCTGAGTGGCCTTGAGCGACAGCGAAACCCGCTCGCGGTCCATGTCGACGTCGAGCACCTCGACGGTGACCTCGTCGCCCACCTGAACCACCTCGGACGGGTGGTCGATGTGCTTCCAGGACAGCTCGGAGACGTGCACCAGGCCGTCCACGCCGCCCAGGTCGACGAAGGCGCCGAAGTTGACGATCGAGGACACGACACCCTTGCGGACGGCGCCCTTCTGCAGCTGGTTGAGGAACTCGCTGCGCACCTCGGACTGGGTCTGCTCCAGCCAAGCGCGACGCGACAGCACCACGTTGTTGCGGTTCTTGTCCAGCTCGATGATCTTGGCTTCGATCTCTTTGCCGATGTAGGGCTGCAGGTCGCGGACCCGGCGCATCTCCACCAGCGAGGCCGGCAGGAAGCCGCGCAGCCCGATGTCGAGGATCAGGCCGCCCTTGACGACCTCGATGACGGTGCCCTTGACGGCCTCGTCCTTCTCCTTGAGCTCCTCGATGGTGCCCCAAGCGCGCTCGTACTGGGCGCGCTTCTTGGACAGGATCAGCCGACCCTCTTTGTCCTCTTTGGTCAGGACCAGAGCTTCGACCTCATCGCCGACGGACACCACCTCGTGGGGGTCGACGTCGTGCTTGATGGACAGTTCGCGGGAGGGGATGACCCCTTCGGTCTTGTAACCGATGTCGAGCAGGACCTCGTCCCGGTCAACCTTGACGATCGTCCCTTCTACGATGTCGCCATCGTTGAAGTACTTGATCGTCTTGTCGATAGCGGCGAGAAAGTCCTCGGCCGAGCCAATGTCGTTGATGGCTACTTGCGGCGAGGTGATGGTGGGACTTGGCATGTGTTGGGTTGCTCCGGACATTGTGGCGTAGTAGGGACGGGTGATGTCACGCATGCTGAACACGCGGTAGCACACGATCTCGGTCTGGGACTAGTCGCGGACTACCAGTTGAGGCTACTCGACGCGTTGCACGCTGGACAAACCGGTGGCTACGCTCGCTCGCTATGCCTCAGATGCGGAACCGGCGGAAAGTCGGAGCGCCGCTCATCGTCATTGTCCTGCTCGCCATTCTCACGACGTTCCTGTTGCTGTTGTTCACCGCGGCCAACCCGGGCGGAACCCTGACCGCTCTGGTGCTGGCGAGCATGTCGATGCTGGTGGTGCTGCTGTGCTACCGGTGGCTGGATCGCTGGGAGCCCGAGCCGCGCCGCCTGCTGCAACTGGCATTCCTCTGGGGTGCATCGGTGGCCGTGGTGCTGGCCGTGGGCCTGGAGACCTTCGGGTCGTCGGTGGCCAACATTCGCCCGCTGGTGTCGAAGACCTTCGACATGGCCGCCATCCAGGCACCGTTCATCGAGGAGGCCGCCAAGGGCCTTTTCCTGCTGATCATGCTGACCGGACGCCGACGCCTCGCGCTCAACTCGATGACCGACTGCATGGTCTACGCGGGCATCGTTGCGGTGGGATTCGCCTGGATGGAAGACATCGTCTATATCGCCCCTGCCGACTCACCGGCGAAGATGGCCGCAGTGGCGATCGCCCGGCTGATCTTCGGCCCCTTCGCCCACCCGCTGTTCACCACGATGACCGGGATCGGGGTGTTCTTCGCACTGCGCCGCCATGGGTTCTGGTCGAAGGCATTCGTGATTCTGCTCGGCTACCTGGGGGCGGTGGCGCTGCACGCCTCCTGGAATGCCTCCCTGGCAGTTGGTGGTGGGCAGTTGTTCCTGGTGACGTACCTGTTCTGGCTGGTGCCGGTGTTCCTGCTGATGGTGTTGCTGGCCATGCTCAGCCGTCGACACGAACAGCAGCTGGTAGCGACCAAACTGCCCGCCATGGTGGCCGGCGGGCTGATCAGCGCCAACGAGGCGACCTGGCTCGGATCGATCCGGACCCGCAAGCACGCCATCCGCGAGGCCACCCGCATCGGCGGCCGACCCGCCGGCCGGGCCGTGAAGAAATTCGCCGTCCAGGTGGTGCGGCTGGCGTTCATCCGGGACCGCATCGATCGCGGCTTCGGCGATCCCGAGGTGTTCGCGGAACAGCACGAGGACGCCTACGGGGTGGTGGCTGCCCGTGCCGCGGCGCCGGTGCTCTACACCATGGCCGGGTATCACTCTCCCCTGCCGGTGCGGCGCTAGCGTTCTGCGTTGACTCTGCGGTCAGGGCGACGACACGCCGCGACACGTTGCCGTGAGCGCAGAGTCAACGAGCTTGTGCTCGGTCAGTGCGCGGCAGCGTCCCAGCTGCGCCCATAGCCCACCGCGACCTCCAGCGGGACGCTGAGCGGGTAAGCGCTGCCCATCTTGTCGCGCACCAGGGCCTCCAGCGGCTCGCGCTCCCCTTCGGCCACCTCGAACAGCAATTCGTCGTGCACCTGCAGCAACATCCGCGACCGCAGATCCGAAGCCTTGAGCGCGGTGTCGACGTTGATCATGGCCACCTTGATGATGTCGGCCGCGCTGCCCTGGATCGGGGCGTTGAGCGCGGCCCGCTCGGCGGACTCACGGACCTGGCGGTTGCTGCTGTCCAGCTCCGGCAGGTAGCGCCGCCGACCCAGCACCGTCGAGGTGTAGCCGTCCTTGCGGGCCTGCTCGACCACCTCGTGCAGATAGTCGCGCACCCGGCCGAAGCGGTCGAAGTAGGCGTCCATCTGCTCTTTGGCCTCTTCGGTGGAGATCTTCAGTTGGGAGGCCAGTCCGTAAGCGCTCAACCCGTAGGCCAGGCCGTAGGACATCGCCTTGACCCGGCGGCGCATGTCCGGGGTCACCTCGTCGATGGGCACCGAGAACGCCCGCGACCCGACGAACGAGTGCAGGTCCTCACCGGTGTTGAACGCCTCGATGAGGCCGGCGTCGGCCGACAGATGCGCCATGATGCGCATCTCGATCTGGCTGTAGTCCACCGTCATCAGCTCGGGGAAGCCCTCACCGACCACGAAGGCGTCGCGGATCTGGCGGCCGGCGTCGGTGCGGATCGGGATGTTCTGCAGGTTGGGGTCGGTAGAAGAAAGCCTGCCAGTCGCAGCGATGGTCTGGTTCAGCGTGGTGTGGATGCGCCCGTCGGAGGCCACCGATTTCAGCAGGCCGTCGACCGTCACCTTCAGCCGCGTCACGTCGCGGTGGGTCAGCAGGTGCTCCAGGAACGGATGCCCGGTCTTGTCGAACAGGGTCTGCAGGGCGTCGGCGTCGGTGGTGTAGCCGGTCTTGGTCTTCTTGGTCTTGGGCATGCCCAGCTCGTCGAAGAGCACCACCTGCAGCTGTTTGGGCGATCCGAGGTTGATCTGCTTACCGATCACCGCGTAGGCCGCCTCCGCGGCGTCGCGGATCTGGTCGCCGAACCGGCTCTGCAGCTGATTCAGGTGGCCGAGGTCGACACCGATCCCGGCGTCCTCCAACTCGGCCAACACCCGCTGCAGGGGCAGTTCGATGTCGGAGAGCAGACCGGCGGAGTCGATCCGGTCCAGTTCGAGGTCCAGGGCGTCGGCCAGATCATTGACCGCCCTGGCCCGTAGGATCGCCGTCTGCGCGGCTTGGTCGTCGATGCCCTCGGTGTCATCGAGCAGCGAAAGCTGTTGTTGTTCATCGGATTCAGCGCGCAGTTCCCGCCGGAGGTAGCGCACCGAGAGATCATCGAGGCTGAAGCTGCGCTGGCCGGGACGCACCAGGTAAGCGGCGAGTGCGGTGTCACTGGTGACACCCTCCAAGACCCAGCCGCGCCCGGCCAGATCATGGATGGCCAGCTTGGCCTCATGCAATGCCTTCGGTTTGGTCGGGTCGGCAAGCCAGGTCCCCAGCGCGGCATCGTCCTCGGCGGTCAGGGCTGCGGTGTCGATATAGCCGCCCTCCCCGTCGGCCGAGGCCAGCGCCAGCGCGGTGGCATCACTGTCGAAGCTGCGGTGGGTGCCGATCACGGCCAGTCCGGTGCGGCGCACGTCGGAGGCATGCTCGGTCAGCCAGCCCGCGACCGTCCCTGGTTCCAGTGCGCCGCCGCGCACCTCGAAGCCCTCTTCGGCCTCGGCCACCGTGCCGCCGGCTGTGGACAGTGTCTCGAACAGTCGATCCCGCAGCACCCGGAACTCGAGGTCGTCGAACAGCTGGTGAATCTGCTCGCGGTCCCAAGGCACCAGCCGCAGGGTGTCCGGGGTCTGCGCCAACGGCACGTTACGCACCAAGTCCGTGAGCTCACGGTTGAGGATCACGGTGGACAGGTTGGCGCGCAACGCATCTCCGACCTTGCCCTTGACGGTGTCGACATGGTCGACCAGTCCCTGCAGCGAGCCGTATTCGGTGATCCACTTCGAGGCGGTCTTCTCCCCCACTCCTGGGATGCCCGGCAGGTTGTCGCTGGGGTCACCGCGCAGCGCCGCGAAATCCGGGTACTGCACCGGCGTCAGGCCGTATTTCTCGACGACGGCCTCGGGGGTGAATCGGGTCAGATCGCTGACACCCTTGCGGGGGTAGAGCACGGTCACGTTCTCGTTGACCAGTTGCAGGGCATCGCGGTCACCGGTGACCACCAATACCCGATAGCCCTCGGCGTCGGCCTGGGTGGCCAGCGTGGCGATCAGGTCATCGGCCTCGAAACCGGGCTCCGACAGCGTGGTGATACCCAGCGCCGCCAGCACCTCCTTGGTGATGTCGATCTGGCCGCGAAACTCATCGGGAGTCGCCGAGCGGGTGGCCTTGTACTCCGGGAAACGCTCGGAACGGAAGGTCTGCCGGGATACGTCGAACGCGGCGGCCACGTGCGTGGGGGCCTCGTCGCGCAGCAGATTGATCAGCATCGCGGTGAACCCGTAGACGGCGTTGGTGGTCAGGCCGCTGCGTGTCTTGAAGTTCTCCGCCGGTAGCGCATAGAACGCGCGGTACGCCAGCGAGTTTCCGTCGAGAAGCAGCAGCGTCGGTTTGGTCTGACTCACGGGGACAACTCTATGCACTGCCGCGGACATCAAGTCAGCGGTCGCTCCTCGGAGACGTCGTACTCGGCGATCGCCGCTGAGAGAATCACGGCGGCCTGCTCGTCGCTGGGCCCGCTGCCGCGGAACGCTTCCAACGCGGCCCGCGATTCCCAACGTTCGAAGATGTCGACGCGACTCGGGTCGAGAAGGTCCGCGGTGATCGCGAAGTCCAGGCAGCCCGGTGCGCGGCGAGCCTGACGCACGACGTCGCTGCACTGGTGCAGGTAGCCGTCCCGCTGACCGGGATCCACCGCCAGATGGCCCGCGACGATCACCATTGCCGAACCCCTCTGCTTCCGCGTCTGACCTCGCCACCATAGGTCGGAGCACCCGACGGCCCGGTGACTGGAACACGTTTCAATTTCACCGCCGACGTTGGGTACGCTGACCGGGTGCCAGATGTAGCCTCGCAGCCCGCGATCGACGGGTGGTTCGCCACCGACGACGCCGGCCTCCCCCACCTGATCGGCGCGAAGTGTCCCCAGTGCGGCACCTACGTGTTCCCGCCGCGGGAGAACAACTGCCCCAATCCCGCCTGCGACGGCGACGTGTTGGAGCCGGTCGCGCTGTCGCGGCGCGGCACGATCTGGAGCTACACCGAGAACCGGTACTCACCGCCGGCCCCGTACCCGCCCAGCGACCCGTTCGAGCCGTTCGCGATCGCCGCGGTGGAGCTGGCCGATGAGGGTCTGATCGTGCTGGGCAAGGTGGTCGAGGGCACCCTGGCCGCGGACTTGAAGGTCGGCATGGAGATGGAACTGACCACCATGCCGCTCTACACCGACGGCGACGGCGTGACGCGCACCGTCTACGCGTGGAAGAGGGTGGACTCCAATGGCTGAGCCGCTGTACATCCTGGGTGCAGGCATGCACCCGTGGGGCAAGTGGGGCCGCGACTTCACCGAGTACGGGGTGGTCGCCGCCCGTGCCGCGCTGGCCGACGCCGGCCTGAACGCGCAGCAGATTCAGTTCATCGCCGGCGCGGACACCATCCGCAACGGCTACCCGGGCTTCATCGCCGGTTCGACGTTCGCCCAGAAACTGGGCTGGAACGGGGTTCCGGTGTCGTCGAGCTACGCCGCATGTGCCTCCGGTTCGCAGGCCCTGCAGAGCGCCCGCGCCCAGATCCTGGCCGGGTTCTGCGATGTCGCGCTGGTGATCGGCGCCGACACCACCCCCAAGGGCGCGTTCGCCCCGGTCGGCGGTGAGCGCAAGAACGACCCGGACTGGCAGCGGTTCCACCTGATCGGCGCGATGAACCCGGTGTATTTCGCGCTGCTGGCGCGCCGCCGGATGGACCTCTACGGCGCCACCTCCGAGGACTTCGCCCAGGTCAAGGTGAAGAACTCTCGCCACGGCCTGTCCAACCCGAATGCGCGCTACCGCAAGGAGTCCGCGGTCGCCGATGTGCTGGCCAGCCCGGTGGTCTCCGACCCGCTGCGCCAGCTCGACATCTGCGCCACCTCCGACGGTGCCGCGGCGTTGATCGTGGCCAGCGCGGAGTTCGCCCGCAAGCACCTGGGTTCCCTCGACGGTGTGCCGTCGGTGCGCGCGGTGTCCACCGTGACCCCCCGCTACCCGCAGCACCTGCCCGAACTGCCGGACATCGCAACGGATTCCACCGCTGTGGTGGCGGCCCCCGAGCGGGTGTTCAAGGATCAGATCCTGGACGCCGCCTACGCCGAGGCCGGAATCGGCCCGGAGGACGTCAGCCTGGCCGAGGTCTACGACCTGTCCACCGCGCTGGAGATCGACTGGTACGAGCACCTGGGTCTGTGCCCCAAGGGCGAGGGCGAGCAGCTGCTGCGCAGCGGCGCCACCACCCTCGGTGGCCGGGTGCCAGTGAACCCGTCCGGCGGATTGGCCTGCTTCGGCGAGGCCATCCCGGCGCAGGCCATTGCCCAGGTGTGCGAATTGACCTGGCAGCTGCGCGGTCAGGCCACCGGCCGGCAGGTCGAAGGCGCCACCGTGGGTGTGACAGCCAACCAGGGCCTGTTCGGGCACGGCTCGTCGGTGATCGTCGCCCGCTGATTCCTCACGCGCGATGACCGAAACCGTCGTCGTCAAGGTCAAACCCGGCAGCCGCAAAGGGCCGCTGGTGGAGACCGACGATGATGGCGCGCTGACCGTCTACGTGCGCGAACAAGCAGTGGATGGCAAGGCGAACGCCGCCGTCATCCGAGTGCTGGCTGGGCATTTCGGGGTTCCGCGCAGCCGAGTGGAGCTGGCATCCGGCGCGGGTGCGCGGGTCAAGCGTTTCCGGATCGATCGGTAGGCGGCAGCGTCAGACCGAACCGATGGGGCGCAGCACGCCACGTCGGCTCAACTCGGCGAGCACCACCTGAGCCTGCAATTCGACGCGGTCCATGCACGCCACCCGAGCCGCCTCCGGGTCACGCTGGTGGATGGCTGCGGCTTCAGCCTCGTAACTCGGCAGGAACTCCGCGTGGTCGTTGACGTAGCTTCCCCAGAACCCGCGCGGCATGAACACCCGTGAGGAGCTGATAGCCGCCTGCAATGGCGGGCCGGCATATTCTTCGACGATGATTCGGCGGAATCCGGTTGCCACGACGTAAAACCCGGCTGGCTCGGTGCTGGTGCGCAATTCTCTCAGCGCTGCATCCAGTTCGGCGAGCACACGCGGAGTTGGACTCGCGGCCGCTCGCGCCGACGGAATCGCATTCAATGTTCCATGCAACTCGTGCTGCTCACGAACAACCGCCTCGTCGAACCGCGAGACGAAAACACCGCGGTGATAGCGGCTGACGAGCATCCCCTGGCATTCGAGTTGATCCAGAGCCTGCTGAACCGGCAGCCGACTGACCCCCACCGCTCGCGCTATCGCATCGCGGTTGATCCGGTCGTCGGTGCGCAACTCTCCGGCCAACACCAGGTCGACGATGTAGTTGACGACCAGATCTTTCTCTTTGAACCCGTATTTCTTCGGCATCTCGGGGCCTAGCCAGAAGCCTCGTCTGACGCCTCCCCCGACGAGTCGGTTTGTGAGAGTAACGATTCCAAAGCAGCACGGTTGATTCGGCGAAACGCTCGCTTGGGTCGATTGGCATCCAAAATGGCGACCTCCAAGGTGCCCGGTCCCAGCTCACGCGGCTCGGCGCCGTTGCCGCTGTCGGTTTGTCGGAGAGCATTGACCGCGATGTGCAGCGCATCGGCCAGCTCCGCGTTCTCGGCGTAGGACTCCTTGAGCGCATTGGCCACCGGCTCGGTGGTGCCACCCATCACCACGAAGTGCGGTTCGTCGGTGATCGAACCGTCGTAGGTGATCCGATACAGCTCAGGCGCTTTCGTCTGCCCCTGGTAGGCGACGCCGGCAACGCACAACTCCACCTCATAGGGCTTGGCCTGCTCGGTGAAGATGGTGCCCAGGGTCTGGGCGTAGATGTTGGCCAGCTGGCGTGCGGTGACGTCACGCCGGTCATAGGCATAGCCACGTGTGTCGGCGAACTGAATTCCGCCGCGGCGCAGATTCTCGAACTCATTGATCCGGCCTGCCGCAGCAAAACCCACCCGGTCATAGAGCTCGCTGATCTTCTGCAAAGAGCGCGAAGGGTTTTCGGCGACGAACAACACACCGTCGGCGTACGCCAGTGCCACCACACTGCGGCCTCGTGCAATACCTTTGCGGGCGAGTTCGCTGCGCTCCCGCATCGCCTGCTCGGGGGAGATGAAATACGGGAAACTCATTTCTTACCCCGCTTGGTCTCCGGCACCGGGTTCCCTCCACGCGTGCGACTCTCGACCACGGCACGGGCCAGTTCGGCGATCCGCTCCTCGGTGATTTCGACGGCCCCGTCGCTGTCGATGGTGACCGCGGTCGGGTAGATGCCCCGCACCAAATCCGGTCCACCCGTGGCGGAGTCGTCATCGGCGGCGTCATAGAGCGCCTCGATCGCCACCCGCAGGGCGGAATCGGCGTCGTTGATCTGACTGTAGAGCTTCTTGATGGACGACTTGGCAAACAGGGAGCCCGAGCCCACCGCCTGATAGCCCTCGCTCTCGACATTCCACCCACCGGCGGCATCGAACGACACGATGCGCCCCGCGGTCTGCGGGTCGTCGGCGTCGATGTCGTAACCGGCCAACAGCGGCAACGCGACCAGGCCCTGCATCGCGGCCCCCAGGTTGCCCCGCACCATGGTCGAGAGCCGGTTGACCTTGCCAGCGAACGTCAGCGGCACGCCTTCGAGCTTCTCGTAGTGCTCCAGCTCCACCGCGTAGAGCCGCGCGAACTCGACGGCGATCGCCGCGGTGCCCGCAATGCCGGTCGCGGTGTACTCGTCGGTGACATACACCTTCTGCACATCGCGGCCGGCGATCATGTTGCCCTGCGTGGAGCGCCGGTCGCCGGCGATCAGGACCCCGCCCGGGTACTTCAAGGCCACGATGGTGGTGCCGTGCGGCAATTGGTCGCCAGGACCGACGGGATTCCCGGCGCCCGTCGGCAACAGTTCGGGTGCCTGCAGCCGCAGGAATTCCGAGAACGACGACAGGCCTACGCCGGTGAGCGCGATTCCGGGAGATGCTGAGTTGAGGGGCAGACGATCACGCGACATCCAGGTCACTGGCCGCCCTTTTGGACGTATGCGCGCACGAAGTCCTCGGCGTTCTCCTCCAGCACATCATCGATCTCGTCGAGCAGGTCGTCGGTCTCCTCGGTGAGCTTCTCCCGGCGTTCCTGGCCCGCCGCAGTGCTGCCGGTGAGATCGTCGTCGTCTCCGCCGCCCCCGCCGCGCTTGGTCTGCTCCTGAGCCATTGCTGCCTCCTGAATCTCATCGACCGCGCATGACCGCGGCCGGTTTCTCCCACCCTACCGGTCAGCGCCGATGTTGCTCGGGGTCTAGGTGGTGAGTTGTTGTACCAGTTCGGCGGCACTGTCCACCGAGTCCAGCAGCGCTCCGACGTGGGCCTTGCTGCCGCGCAGTGGCTCCAGGGTGGGAATCCGCACCAGCGAGTCCCCGCCCAGATCAAAGATGACCGAGTCCCAGCTCGCCGCGGCGATGTCGGCGCCGAATCGGCGCAGGCATTCACCGCGAAAGTAGGCGCGGGTGTCGGTCGGCGGGTTGTGGACCGCGGCCAGCACCTGTTGTTCGGTGATCAGTCGGCGCATGGAGCCGCGCGCCACCAACCGGTTGTACAGACCCTTGTCCAGCCGCACGTCGGAATACTGCAAGTCGATCAGGTGCAGCCGGGGCGCTGACCAGCTGAGGTTCTCCCGCTGCCGGAAGCCCTCCAGCAGACGCAGCTTGGCCGGCCAGTCCAGCAGGTCGGCGCACTCCATCGGGTCGCGCTCCAGCTGGTCGAGGACCCTGGCCCAGGTCTCGATGATGTCGGTGGCCCGTGGATCCGGCTCCCGGGCCTCGACCAGTCTTGTCACCCGTTCGAGGTAGATCCTTTGCAGCGCAAGGCCGGTCATCTCGCGGCCGTCGGCGAGCGCGACGGTGGCGCGCAGAGTCGGGTCACGGCTGATGACGTGCACCGCGCGCACCGGCCGCGCCAACACCAGATCGCTCAGGTCGATCCCGTGCGCGGCGCCCTCCTCGATCAGGTCGAGCACCAGCGCGGTGGTGCCCACCTTGAGATACGTCGACGTCTCAGCGAGGTTGGCGTCCCCGATGATCACGTGCAGCCGGCGGTATTTGTCGGCGTCGGCGTGAGGTTCGTCGCGGGTGTTGATGATGCCGCGCTTCAGCGTGGTTTCCAGGCCGACCTCGACTTCGATGTAGTCGGCACGCTGCGACAGCTGAAAACCCGGCTCATCGCCGGCCGCGCCCAGCCCGACGCGGCCCGAGCCGGTGACCACCTGTCGCGACACCAGAAACGGGGTCAGCCCCGCGATGATCGCCGAGAACGGCGTCTGGCGACTCATCAGGTAGTTCTCGTGGGTGCCGTAGGAGGCGCCCTTGTTGTCGATGTTGTTCTTGTAGAGCTGCAGCTTGGCCGCGCCGGGCACACTGGCCACATAGCGGGCGGCGGCCTCCATCACGCGCTCACCGGCCTTGTCCCAGATGACCGCGTCGAGGGGGTCGGTGACCTCGGGCGCGGAGTATTCGGGGTGAGCGTGGTCGACGTAGAGCCGTGCCCCGTTGGTGAGGATCATGTTCGCGGCGCCGACCTCATCGGCGTCGATGATCGGCGGTGGCCCCGACGAGCGGCTCAGGTCGAAGCCACGGGCGTCACGCAGCGGCGATTCCACCTCATAGTCCCAGCGGGTGCGCTTGGCACGCGGGATCCCCGCAGCGGCCGCATAGGCCAACACCGCCTGGGTTGAGGTCAGGATCGGATTGGCGGTCGGATCCGACGGCGAAGCGATCCCGTATTCGACTTCGGTCCCGATGATCCGCTGCATGAGGTTCAGCCTAAAGGGGTGACGGAACGAGGCCTGCAGAGGTGTTGACGTCGCCCAGGTCGGTGGCTAATTTCACTCAATGCCCGCCGAGCAGACCCGCCAGCAGACCACCGGAGTAGCCGGGAAGCGCTACGGAGAGGTACTGCTCGTCGAAATCGGCCCGTCCGGCCCGCAGGCAAGCGTCTACAACTCGTTCCCGCTCAACGACTGCCCCGCGCAGCCGTGGTCCGCCCTGGACGCGCAGACCATCGCAACCGAGAATGGTGCGGCCGCCGCTCTGCTCAACGGTCCGCGCTACTGGCTGATGAACACCATCGAGAAGGCACCGCAAGGCCCACGCGAGACCAAGACCTTCGGCGGCATCGAGATGATCAAGCAGGCCCAGGTGGCGCTGTCGTCGATGAATCCCGCGCCGTACACCGTCAATGAGGTGAGCCGTCACTCCATCTTCGTCTTCGACGCCGGCGAGGAGATCTACGAGCTGATCGACCCCGAGGGGCAGCATTGGGTGATGCAGACCTGGAGTCAGGTGGCGGACCCGAGCCTGTCCCGGGCCGACCTGGCCGGACTGGCCGGTCGCCTCAAGCTCCCATCGGGTTGGACCTACCAGGCGCGCGTGCTGACCAGCCCGCTGCGGGTGGACACCACTACCGAGGTCGCCCGCGTGTTGCAGGACGACCTGACGAACAGCTACTCGCTGCAGTCCAGCTAGCGCTACAGGTACTGCCCCAGGTTGGACTCGGTGTCGATGGCCCGGCTGGCGCTGGAGCTCTTGCCGGTGACCAGGGTGCGGATGTAAACGATCCGCTCCCCCTTCTTGCCCGAGATCCGCGCCCAGTCATCGGGGTTGGTGGTGTTGGGCAGGTCCTCGTTCTCGGCGAACTCGTCGACGATCGAGTCCAGCAGGTGCTGGATGCGCAGGCCCGGTTGACCGGTCTCCAGCACCGCCTTGATGGCGTTCTTCTTCGCCCGGTCGACGACGTTCTGGATCATCGCCCCGGAGTTGAAGTCCTTGAAGTACATGACTTCCTTGTCACCGTTGGCATAGGTGACCTCCAGGAACCGGTTGTCGTCGATCTCGGCGTACATCCGGTCCACGACCTTCTCGATCATCGCCTTGATGCAGGCCGCCCGGTCTCCCCCGAACTCGGCGAGGTCCTCGGCGTGCACCGGCAGCGTCTCGACCAAGTACTTGGAGAAGATGTCTTGTGCCGCTTCGGCATCCGGACGTTCGATCTTGATCTTCACGTCCAGCCGGCCGGGCCGCAGGATCGCCGGGTCGATCATGTCCTCACGGTTGGAGGCGCCGATCACGATGACGTTCTCCAGCCCCTCCACGCCGTCGATCTCACTGAGCAGCTGGGGCACGACCGTGGTCTCCACGTCGGAGGAGACGCCGGTGCCACGCGTGCGGAAGATCGAATCCATTTCGTCGAAGAACACGATGACCGGGGTGCCTTCGGAGGCCTTCTCGCGGGCACGCTGGAAGATCAGCCGAATGTGGCGTTCGGTCTCTCCGACGAACTTGTTCAGCAGCTCGGGGCCCTTGATGTTGAGGAAGTAGGACTTCGCCTCGTGGGCATCGTCACCGCGCACCTCGGCCATCTTCTTGGCCAGCGAATTGGCCACCGCCTTGGCGATCAGCGTCTTACCACAGCCGGGCGGGCCGTAGAGCAGCACACCTTTCGGCGGACGCAGCGCGTATTCGCGGTAGAGGTCCTTGTGCAGGAAGGGCAGCTCGACGGCGTCGCGGATCTGCTCGATCTGGCGGGTCAGGCCGCCGATGTCGCCGTAGCTGACGTCGGGGACCTCCTCAAGCACCAGGTCTTCGACCTCGGCCTTGGGAATGCGCTCGAAGGCGTAGCCGGCCTTGGTGTCGACCAGCAACGAGTCACCGGGCCGCAGCTTGCGGGGACGCCAGTCATCCGACAGCGCGTCGGGGTTGCTGTCCGGCAGGTCCGCGGCGACCAGCGGCTCAGCCAGCCAGACGATGCGCTCCTCATCGGCGTGCCCCACAACCAGCGCGCGGTGCCCGTCGGACAGGATTTCGCGCAACGTGGATATTTCGCCGACCGACTCGAAATTGCCGACTTCGACCACCGTCAGCGCCTCATTGAGCCGGACCGTCTGGCCCTTCTTCAGCGTGGCGATCTCGATGTTCGGCGAGATGTTGAGTCGCATCCGGCGGCCCGAGGTGAACACGTCGACCGTGTCGTCGTCGTTAGCGCCCAACAGCACGCCGTAACCACTCGGCGGCTGGCCCAGACGATCGACCTCCTCACGCAACGCCAACAACTGCTGGCGCGCCTCTTTGAGGGTGTCCATCAGTTTGGAGTTTCGCGTGGTCAGCGAGTCAATCTGCGATTCGAGCTGACGCACGTCTCGGCCCACTCGGGTGGTGTCCTGGGGGGTGTTGTCGAGCTGTGCGCGCAGCAGCGCGGCCTCGCGGCGAAGTTCCTCCAACTCAGCGAAACCCTCGCCGGATGTGTGCGCCCCCCCGGACGCGCCGAAACCCTCAGGACGCGGCGACTCTCCCATGGTGCTCATGGTGCGCTCCTTTCCCGAACTGGAAGTTGAAGCGACGGATGCCTCAACGCTACCGGCCATTGTCCATTCGCGGGTGGAGAGACAATCCGACACACCGGCTGCGCTGTTAGCCTCGCTGTCACATCGAGCAGTCGAAAGGACCTCCATGACTATGAAATCCCTCGCCACGGCTATGGCGGCGGTGGCAGCCATCGGCACCGCAGCCTCCGCTGTGAGCTACCTGACAGCACCGGTCACTGCCGCTGCGGAAGTGCCGACGACGGTGTTCTTCGCACCGCTGCCCTTAGACCCGGCCGCCGCTGTGCCTGCTCCGGAGCAGCTGGCCAGCGTGCTCAACACGCTGGCCGACCCGGGTGTGCCCGCCGCCGGAAAGTCCGACCTCGTCGAGGGTGGTCTCGGGCCGGCGGAGAGCGGTGTCATTGACCACAAGCTGCAGAAGGCGCTCAAGAAGGGTGCACTGCCGCTGTCGATCAGCGTGGCCAATGTCGTACCCACGGGCCCCGGCGCGGCCAGCGCGGACATCACCGCGTCGAGCCCGAAGCTGGAGCCGCACACGGTGAATCTGACGTTCGTCGACCAGGGCGGCTGGAAGCTGTCCCGGGCCTCGCTGCTCTCGTTGTCGCAGCTGACGTCGGGCTGATCGCAGACCCCATGTGTTACCGCCGCATCGCCCGCACCGCCACCGCCACGGCTGTGGTGGTGTGGGCGATCTCGGGCTGTACCGGCCACCAGGAGACGGTGCCGGCAGCAGAGGTTCCCGCGATCTCGACGACGGCGACTGTCTCGGTGCCGTCGTCGCCGCTGCCCGGGCCCGAAGTGCTGACCGATGTGCTCTACCGGTTAGCGGACCCTGAGGTTCCCGGCACCGACAAGGTGGCCCTCATCGAAGGCGCCAAACCCACCGACGCCGAAACCATCGACAAGTTCGCCACCGCACTCCGAGACGGCGGGTATCTGCCGCTCAATCTCGATGCCGCCGCGATCAGCTGGGCGGATCGCTCCCCCGGCAACGTGACCGTCGATGTCCGAGTGACCACGGCCAATCCGGACGCCGGGGAGTTCTTCTTCCCCATGGAGTTCGCACCCAAGGACGGCAACTGGCAGCTGTCGCAGGCGACAGCCAAGAGCCTGCTGGCCTTCGGCAAAGCCCAGACCGGCAGCAGCACCGCCGAGCCCGCGCCACCGACGCCCTAGCCCGGGCGGCCCGCGTCGAGCGTCACCGAAACGTACGTTAACTTCGTAGGGCAAATTCCGCGCGCCGCCGTCAACTGCGGCGCATACTCCGAACATGCCCATCGAGCAACGGCTGATCGTCAGCGTTGTTGACGAGATACCGGATTCCATACCGATCATCACCTATCAGCGTGACGATCACTCGTGTAGCGGGGCGTGGTCACGCCCGAAGGTGCCAGCGCTGGTCTTCTCCGACAACTCCCACGACGGGTCGGCGGTGGCCTACCACCACGGCGTACTCGGCGGCACGCAGACGCCGGTACAGCTGGTGTTCTGGGGAGGCTGGTGGAACGGCGCGGGTTCGGCTCAGCGCGGTCTGATCGAGTCCCGCACTCAGTCGCTGCTGGCGAGTCGATATTTCAGTGAGCTGGCGCAGTATTACATCGCCGGCGCCCCGACCTGGCGAGGCTCGGTCACGGTGATCTCCCCCGCTCCGCCGTTGGGTGCCGTGGATTCCACCGCGACGATGCGGAAGGTACTGGGGTTGATCGAGGACTCCATCGACGACGGCGTGTTCCCCGATCCCGACGACGGCCCGCGGATCGCTTTCATCGTGTTGATGCCGCAGGGCTTTACGGTGGCCGGCGGCGCCGTTGCGGGCGCGCACTCCACGGACTACACGTTCGATTTCCCGTTCGACACCGATCGGTACTGGGCGGGCTGGGTGCGCTACTTCGACCCGGCGACCGAGGACATCGAGCTGACGATGTCGACGTTGGGCCACGAGTTGGTGGAAATCCTGACCGATCCCGAGGCAGACGGGTGGCGGCGGGAACCGCTGGACAGCAACTGCGAGATCTGCGACTGGAGCAATTCGACGGTCAGCGGCGGCCAGGTGCGGCAACGCGCCTGGGTCAACGACGTTCGTGTGCAGTCGTACTGGTCGGTCCGGCACGGGGCCACCATCATCCCGATCGACGACGACTACGGCGCGCAGATCGAGGCGAAGGTGTCCGAGACCAGCCGGCGCGAGGTGGCGCGGGGAACTCTGGTGACCGACCCCGCGGTCCGCCGTGCCTGCGCGACCATACCGGCCTGCTGCATCGCCGATGACCACTACGAGTACGTGTTGTACTCGGTGTCCGAGACCGCTCGGATTCGGCTGAACTGGACCCGGTACCGCACGCCCCGAGCCAGTTGGAGCATCCGCGGAATCGCCGTATCCGGTTCTGGCACCGTGCAAGTGACGGTTCCAGTGGACGGCTACAACGGCCAGAACCCGGTGACGGCGGTGCGGCGAGTGAGCGTGGGCTACACCGCAACGGACACCGTGTTGGATCTAACGGTGACCGATCCGGGCGGCAACTTCGATCTGCCGGTGAGCTGCAGCGTGACCGATGCGTCGATCGTGGGGAACGTGGCGACGAACGTGATCGCCACACCCAGTATCGTCGTCGGATTCGTCGGTGCGGAACTGATCGCCGACGCGAACTATCTGGCCGCGCTGAGCCGGTGCTACACGGCGATGCTGGACAAATACAAGGTCCAATACGAGCCGATGGGACGGCCAGGCCCAGGCGACCCGATCAAGTACGACCCGACGGTGCTCAACATCGGACTACCGGCCTATGCCGGCCTGACCGGACACCAGCAGCTTCAGGAGACCGGCAAGGTGATCCGCGCCGCGGCCTATCTGCTCGACACCGACGATGCCTATGCCTTTGTCGGGCACCTTGTTCGATCGCAGCCGGCGTTGGTGCGCGCCCTGCAGACGCGCACCGAAAAAGACGTGGTGGCCACGCTGCTCACCAGGACGTCCTAACCCGCTACGGCCGTCCCCGTTTTTTCCCCAGCCGCGTCGGGGTGACGGTGTCCGGCGCCAGCCGGCGAGCGCAGACCAGGAATGCGGTGTGGCCGCGCATCGCGTGCTGGGGCCGCACCGCCAAGCCGACGACGTTCCAGCCGCGCTGCATGGTCTCCCAGGACCGCGGCTCGGTCCAGCACTGCTGCTCCCGCAGCGCCTCGTTCACCTGGGACAACTGGGTGACGGTGGCGACGTAGATCACCAGCACGCCGCCGGGCACCAGGACCCGCGACACGGTGCCCAGCACATCCCAAGGCGCCAGCATGTCCAGCACCACCCGATCGATCGACCCGTCGGGCAGGTCGCAGTCGGCCACATCACCCATCACCAACTGCCAGTTGTCGGGCTGTTCCCCGAGGAAGGTCTCGACGTTGGCGCGGGCGTGCACGGCGTGGTCGTCGCGCAGCTCGTAGGAGATCACCTTGCCCTCCGGCCCGACCGCCCGCAGCAGCGACAACGTCAGGGCCCCCGACCCTGCCCCGGCCTCGAGCACTCGGGCCCCGGGGAAGATGTCGCCCTCGTGGATGATCTGCGCCGAGTCCTTGGGGTAGATCACCTGCGCACCGCGCGGCATCGACATCACGTAGTCGACCAGCAGCGGCCGCAGCACCAGGAACGGGTCGCCGTTGGCGGATTTGACCACGCTGCCGTCGGGCAGCCCGATCACCTGATCGTGCGGAATGGCCCCGCGATGGGTGTGGAAGTCTCCGCCAGGAACCAGCACCGTGGTGTAACGGCGCCCCTTGGCGTCGGTGAACTGGGCCCGATCGCCCGCCTGAAAGATCCCGGATTCGGACACAGGCGTCCACCCTACGCAGCGTGTTCGAGAGGGGTTGTCGGCGCATGCCCGTAGGGTTCGCAGCTATGAGCAAGCCGGCGTTGTCACCGTCGCGGGCGGCCGACTTCAAACAGTGCCCGCTGCTGTACCGGTTCCGGGCCATCGACCGGTTGCCAGAGCCGTCGACGGCCGCACAACTGCGCGGCTCGGTGGTTCACGGGGCGCTGGAGCGGCTCTATGCGCTCCCCGCGGCGCAGCGCGGCCCCGACGCCGCTCGTGCGCTGGTCACGCCGGCCTGGGAACACCTGCTCAGCACCATCCCGGCCATCTCGGACGGCATGGACGCCGAGCAGTTGATGGCCGAGGCACGCAAGCTGCTGACCGGCTACTACCGGCTGGAGGATCCCCGCCGCTTCGAGCCGCAGAGCTGCGAACAACGGGTCGAGGTCGAGCTCACCGACGGCACGCTGCTGCGCGGATTCGTCGACCGGATCGACGTCTCTCCGACGGGCGCGTTGCGGGTGGTGGACTACAAGACCGGCCGGGCGCCTGCCGCTACCGGCCGGACATCCGGAGCCGCCGAGGCCAAGGCACTGTTCCAGATGAAGTTCTACGCCGTCGCTCTGCTGCGCTCACGCGGCGTGATGCCCGCACGGTTACGGCTGATCTACCTGGCCGACGGTCAACTGTTGGACTACTCCCCCGACCACGAGGAGTTGCTTCGCTTCGAGAAGACGTTGGTCGCCATCTGGCAGGCCATCCAGAATGCCGGTGCCACAGGGGATTTCCGCCCCCAGCCGTCACGACTGTGTGACTGGTGCGCGCACCGCGCGCTGTGTCCGGCGTTCGGCGGGGCCGCGCCGCCCTACCCCGGCTGGCCAGCGGAGAGCGCGGCATGACCGCCAGCTACTACCGCCGGGTTGACGATTCTGGCCCCGATGGCGTGACCTATGAGTCCAGTGATCTGACCCGCAGTAACTGGGGTCAGCTGCAACACGGCTCTCCCCCGCTGGCAATGCTCACCCGAGAAGTGGAGCAGCTGATCGCCGGGTCGGGGCAGCAGATCGCTCGGCTGAGTCTGGACATTCTCGGGGCCATTCCCGTCGCGCCGGTACGGGTTCGGGCGCGGGTGCAACGGCCTGGCCGGCGAATCGCCCTGTTGGAGGCCGAGATGCTCACCCCCGGCGACGACCGGCCCGTGGCCCGGCTCAGCGCGTGGGCACTGGCCCGCTCCGACACCACCGCGGTGGCCTCCGACCGGCATGCTCCGCTGACCCGCGGGCCCGCATTGCCGCCGCCGGCGTGGTTCGCCCAGGCCGACGGTTACGCCACGTCCGTGCGGTGGCGCGTCCAGCCGGACGCGCCCGACGGCACGGCGATCGCGTGGCTGAGCCCACAGGTGCATCTGGTGGACGGTGAACCGACTACCGCCCTGCAGCGGCTGGCGATGGTGGTCGACTCCGCGAACGGGGTCGGCGCCGTGCTCAACGTCAACGAGTACATGTTCATGAACACCGATACCGTCGTGCACCTGCACCGGATGCCCGTCGGGACGGACTTCGGGCTACGGGCGCGCGCCTCCATCGGGCCGGACGGCGTGGGTGTCACCACCGCAGACCTGTTCGACGACAAGGGATTCGTCGGCACTTCGGCGCAGGCGCTGCTGGTGCAGCGGCGCTGACCGGCGGCTCAGACCACCGCGGTCAAGGCGGCGATCGCGAGACCGCCCAACACCGCGACGCTGTCTTCCAGCAACGCGATCGGCAGGTCATGGCCACCATTGGCGGCAACCAGGCGCCGGCGCAGCTGGAAACCGACCAGGGTGCCGATCACCGCACCGATGATGCCCGCGCCCAGAGATGTCCAGGTGAAGTTCCAGGCCGTGCCCAGTACCGCACCGGAGAAGCCGCCCAACAAGATCCGGGTACCGAACTGCACGGGCACGGTGCGCGCCGGAGTGCTGGGCAGTTGGTCGGTGATCAGTTCACCGACGGCCAACACCGTGAGCACGGTGACGGTTGCCGGGTGGCTGAGCCAATGAGCCCAAGTGCCGTCCAGGTTGATCCAGTGCAGCGCAGCCGCCCAGGCCATGACGGCCGGCGCGGTGAGGGCCCGCAGACCGGCGACAGCGCCGATGAGCAGTGCGAGGACCAAGACGATGAAATGCGTCACCACAACCTCCAAGGCCGATCGAGCCGGATCACGCCGACGCTAACACGCGAAAGCCGCTGTGACCGGCACTGATCAAAATCGGCAGAATCTGATGTCGGAGGCCAGGATGGCCTTGGCCCCGATCGCGGCCAACTCATCCATGATCGCGTTGACGCCGCGACGTGGCACCAGCGCGCGAACGGCGGCCCAATCCGGGTCGGCGAGTGGGGCGATGGTCGGTGATTCCAGGCCCGGGGTGATCGCCGTGGCCTGGTCGAGGACCGCACGCGGGCAGTCATAGTCGAGCATCAGGTACTGCTGCCCGAACACCACGCCCTGCACCCGGGCAGCCAACTGGTCACGGGCGGCGGCGGTCTCGGCGCTACGGCCGTTGGGCTGCGCGCCCTCGATCAACACCGCTTCCGAATCGCACAGCGACTCACCGAAAGCCGCCAGTCCGTGCTGACGCAGTGTCCGGCCGGAACCCACCACGTCGGCGATCGCGTCGGCGACCCCCAACTGGATCGAGATCTCCACCGCCCCATCGAGCCGGATGACGGTGGCCTCAATCCCCTTGCCGGCCAGATCCTTGCGGACCAGATTGGGGTAGGCGGTGGCGATCCGCTTGCCGGCCAGGTCCGCGGCCACCCACTCTCGTCCGGCGGGAGCGGCATAGCGGAATCGCGAGGACCCGAAACCCAGTGCCAATCGCTCGGCCACCGGCGCGCCCGACTCGGCAGCCAGATCCCGTCCGGTGATCCCGAAGTCGAGCTCCCCGGAACCGACATAGATGGCGATGTCCTTGGGACGCAGGAAGAAGAACTCGACCTTGTTGACCGGGTCGATGACGGTCAGGTCCTTGGCGTCGGTGCGGCTGCGGTAGCCGGCCTCGGACAGGATGGCCGCGGCCGCCTCACTGAGCGCCCCCTTGTTGGGGACCGCCACCCGCAACATGCTCACAGCTTGCCGTACACGTCGGAGAGCGTCAGGCCGCGCGAGATCATCAGCACCTGCGTCCAATACAGCAGTTGACTGATCTCACCGGCCAGCGCGTCGTCAGACTCATGCTCGGCGGCCAGCCACACCTCGCCGGCCTCCTCCAGGATCTTCTTGCCGACGGTGTGTACCCCGGCGTCCAGCGCGGCCACGGTGGCGCTGCCGGCCGGGCGGGTGGCAGCACGCTCACCGAGCTCGGCGAACAGCTCCTCGAAGGTCTTCACGAGCAGCGATTGTTTCATGCCCGGTCAGCGAAGGTCACGCCGGTTTCCGGCGGCGACCCGCGCCGAGCCGGTCAGCTCGCCGTGAATTCTGCTCAGATCCCCAACGGAGAGCCCGGACAATGACGCGACCTGATGCCGTCGTGGCCCGCCAGGGACCGGAACCGCATTCGGTGCCACCAGAACCGTGCAACCGGCCGCCTCCGCGGCAGCGGCACCGGTGGGTGAGTCCTCGACGGCCAGGCACGAGCGCGTCTCGAGCTTCAGCAACTGCGCGGCACGCAGGTAGGGGTCCGGGGCCGGCTTACCCTGCGGCACCTCGTCACCGCAGACCACGACCGCAAAATAGTGGCGCCCGATGCTGGAAAGCGCCCGTTCCGTCAGCATCCGCGCGGTGTTGGTCACCAATGCGGTCGGCACTGCCGCGGCGGCCAGCTCATCGAGCAACTCACGGGCTCCGTCGCACCAGGGCAGACCGGCGTCGAACAGCTCGCCGGTGAAGTCGTGCATCCAGCGCGTCGAGGCCGCCATCGCCTCCGGATCCAGCGGTAGGCCCAGATCCTCGTAGACCGTGCGCATGGTGTTGGGTGCGCTACCGCCCACCGTCAACGCTCGAACCTCTGGGGTCAGCACGCCACCCAGGTGGTCATAGAGCGCGTGCATCGCGACATCCCAGAGCTTCTCGGAGTCCACCAGGGTGCCGTCCATGTCGCACAGCACCGCACGCAGCACCGCCGTGCCCTCATCCAACAGGCTCAGTCCTCGGGGTTGTAGCCGAGATTGGGGGCCAGCCAGCGCTCGGCTTCGGTCAGGGTCCACCCCTTGCGCCGGGCGTAGTCGGCGACCTGATCCTGTGCCAGCCGGCCGACCACAAAGTACTGCGACTGTGGATGCGAGAAATACCAGCCGCTGACGGCGGCACCGGGCCACATCGCCATCGACTCGGTCAACTCGATACCGGTCCGCTCGTGGACATCCATCATTTCCCAGAGCGTCGCCTTTTCGGTGTGCTCGGGGCAGGCCGGGTAGCCGGGGGCGGGGCGAATTCCGACGTACTTCTCCCCGATGAGCGCCTCGTTGTCCAGCTGCTCGTCACGCTGGTATCCCCAGAGCTCGGTGCGGACCCGTTGGTGCATCCGCTCGGCGAATGCCTCCGCCAGCCGGTCGGCGATCGACTCCAGCAGGATCGCGCTGTAGTCGTCGAGCGCCTCCTTGAATTCGGTGATCTTTTCTCCGCTGCCGAGCCCAGACGTGACCGCGAAGGCGCCGACGTAGTCCCTCAGGCCCGTCTCTTTGGGTGCGATGTAGTCGCCCAGCGAACGGTTGGGGATGCCGGCCCGGTGCTCACCCTGTTGGCGCAGGTTGTGCAGCGTGGTCAGGACCTCGGTGCGGGTCTCGTCGGTGTAGACCTCAATGTCGTCACCGACCACGTTTGCCGGGAAGAAGCCGATCACGCCGTTGGCGGTCAGCCACTTCTCTTTGATCAGGGCGTCCAGCATCTCCTGGGCGTCGTCGTAGAGCTTGCGTGCCGCCTCTCCCGAGGCCGGATTGTTGAGGATGTCGGGGAAACGGCCCTTCATCTCCCACGCGTTGAAGAACGGCTGCCAGTCGATGTATTCCCGCAGCTCGGCGAGGTCGTAGTCCAGGAATTCCCGGACTCCGACGCCGATAGCGGGCACCGGCGGGGTGTAGCCGTCCCACTCGATCGGCGTGCGGTTCGCGCGGGCCTTCTCCAATGGCACCATAGGCCGCTCGTTCTTCTGCGCGTGGCGTTCCCGCAGCGACGCGTAGTCGGCCTCGGTGGACTCCAGCAGGGCCGGCCGCTGCTTGTCGTCGAGCAGCGCGGCAGCCACGGGAACGGACCGCGAGGCATCTTTGACCCAGACCACCGGACCGCTGCGGCGCGGTGAGATCTTCACCGCGGTGTGGGCTCGCGAGGTGGTGGCGCCGCCGATCAGCAGCGGGATCTCCATGCCTTCGCGTTCCATCTCGACCGCGAAGTTGACCATCTCGTCCAGTGACGGGGTGATCAGGCCGGACAGACCGATGATGTCGGCGTCGTGCTCCTTGGCGGCGTCCAGAATCTTCTGGGCGGGCACCATCACGCCGAGATCGATCACTTCGTAGTTGTTGCACTGCAGGACGACTCCGACGATGTTCTTGCCGATGTCGTGCACATCGCCCTTCACGGTCGCCATCACGATGGTGCCGTTGGTGTCCTTGTCCGCGGTGGCGCCGGCCGCTTCCTTCTCCGCCTCGATGAACGGCAGCAGGTAGGCGACGGCCTTCTTCATCACCCGGGCCGACTTCACGACCTGGGGCAGAAACATCTTGCCCGCACCGAAGAGGTCGCCGACCACGTTCATGCCGTCCATCAGCGGGCCCTCGATCACCTCGATCGGGCGTCCGCCCGCGGCGGCGATCTCGGCCCGCAGTTCCTCGGTGTCGTCATCGACGTGGGCATCGATGCCCTTCACCAGGGCGTGCGTGATGCGTTCGCGGACCGGCAGACTGCGCCACTCGGCCGCTACCGGATCTTCAGCCTTCTCGGAGCTGTTGAACTTCTCGGCGATCTCCAGGAGTCGCTCGGCGGCGTCGGGGCGACGGTTGAGCACCACGTCTTCGATCCGGTCGCGCAGCTCGGCGTCGATCGAGTCATAGGGCACCAGCGACCCAGCGTTGACGATGCCCATGTCCAAGCCGGCCTTGATCGCGTGGAACAGGAACACCGCGTGGATGGCCTCTCGGACCGGGTTGTTGCCCCGGAACGAGAACGACACGTTCGAGATACCGCCGGAGATGTGCACCCCGGGAAGGTTCTCCTTGATCCACGCGCAGCCCTCGATGAAGTCGATGCCGTAGGTCGCGTGCTCCTCGATGCCAGTCGCCAGTGCGAAGCAGTTGGGGTCGAAGATGATGTCCTCAGCCGGGAAACCGACCTCCTCGGTGAGGATCCGGTAGGCCCGCCCGCAGATCTCCTTGCGGCGCTCCAGGTTGTCGGCCTGGCCCTGCTCGTCGAAAGCCATCACGACCACGGCGGCGCCGTACTTGCGGCACAGCCGCGCCTCACGGATGAATTTCTCCTCGCCCTCCTTCATGGAGATCGAGTTGACGATCGGCTTGCCCTGCACGTTCTTCAGGCCTGCCTCGATGACCTCCCATTTGGAGGAGTCGATCATCACCGGGACGCGGCTGATGTCCGGCTCGGCCGCGATCAGTTTGGTGAACCGGTCCATCGCGGCGACGCCGTCGATCATGCCCTCGTCCATGTTGATGTCGATGACCTGCGCGCCCACCTCGACCTGCTGCAGCGCGACCGACAACGCGGTGTCGTAGTCCTCAGCCTTGATCAGGTTGCGGAACCGGGCGGACCCGGTGATGTTGGTGCGTTCACCGATGTTGACGAACAGCGAGTCATCGGTGATGTTGAGCGGTTCCAGGCCCGAGAGCCGGGTGGCCACGTCGAGTGTGGGCAGCTCACGCGGTGGCTTGCCCTCGACGATCTTGGCGATTTCGGCGATGTGTGGCGGCGCCGTACCGCAGCACCCTCCCACCAGGTTCACCAGGCCGGCATCGGCGAAGTCGGCGATATAGCCGGCCTGCCGCTCCGGGGACTCGTCGTACTCGCCGAAGGCGTTGGGCAGACCGGCATTCGGATAGCAGGACACGTAGGTGTCGGCGATCCGCGCCATCTCGGCGATGTAGGGCCGCATCTCCGGAGCACCCAGGGCGCAGTTGAGGCCCACCGCGATCGGCCTCGCATGCCGGATCGAATTCCAGAACGCCTCGGTGACCTGACCCGACAACGTGCGACCGGACGCGTCGGTGATGGTGCCCGAGATGATCACCGGCCAACGGCGTCCGCGCTGCTCGAACAGCGTCTCGACGGCGAACACCGCGGCCTTGGCGTTGAGCGAGTCGAAGATGGTCTCGATGATGATGATGTCGGAACCACCGTCGACCAGGCCGTTGGCGGCCTCCAGGTAGGCGGCCACCAGCTGGTCGTAGGAGACGTTGCGGGCACCGGGGTCGTTGACGTCCGGCGAGATCGAGGCGGTCCGCGTTGTCGGCCCGATGGCACCGGCCACGTAGCGGGGCTTCTCCGCGGTGCTGAACGCGTCGCAGGCCTTGCGCGCCAGGGCCGCGCCGGCGTAGTTCAGCTCATAGCTGAGGTCGGCCATGTCGTAGTCGGCGAGCGAGACCGCGTTCGCGTTGAACGTATTGGTCTCCAGAATGTCGGCGCCCGCCTCGAGGTATTCGCGATGGATGCCCTCGATGATCTGCGGCTGCGTCAGGGTGAGCAGGTCATTGTTGCCCTGCAGCGCAGTCGGCCACTCGGTGAAGCGATCTCCGCGGTAGCCCTCCTCATCGGGGCGATCTCGCTGAATGGCCGTGCCCATCGCGCCGTCGATCACCATGATCCGGCTGTTCAGGGCGGCCGTCAGCTCATCGGTGCAGTCGGGCCGGATGTTGGGCGCGAAGGTTTCGGGCGCCGAGGAGTTCAGCTCAGTGGCGTTCACGTACGTCCCTTCCATGACGGAAGGCGTCCTTAACTCTGCCGAGCGTGGCGGTCACCGGCAGAGACCGGCGAACCGTTGCAACGCCTCTCGACGCCCGAAAGTCTACGTCGTCCCCCGCCGTGGGGACCAATACCCCACGCAACGAGGCGACTCGGCGGGTCGGGTAGAGCCCGTGTGCGTGACCCACGCCGTAGGCTGAATCCGTGACCCGACCGGACGACGGCGCTGCGCTTCCCGAACTGCACGACACCATCGTCGTGGCTGCGTTCGAGGGCTGGAACGATGCCGGCGACGCCGCCAGCGACGCGGTGCAGCACCTCAACGACATCTGGGAAGCCCGGTTGATCGTCGAGATCGACGACGAGGCCTACTACGACTACCAGGTGAATCGGCCGGTGATCCGCCAGCTCGACGGCGTCACCCGTGAACTGGTCTGGCCGTCGATGCGTATTTCGCACTGCAGGCCGCCCGGCAGCGACCGCGACATCGTGCTGATGCACGGGGTCGAGCCGAACATGCGGTGGCGGTCGTTCTGCGCCCAGCTGCTGGGGATCATCGAGCAACTCAATGTCGACACCGTGGTGATCCTGGGGGCACTGCTCGCCGACACCCCCCACACCCGCCCGGTGCCGGTATCGGGGGCGGCGTACTCGGCGGAGTCGGCCGCCCGCTTCGGGCTGGCCGAGACCCGCTACGAAGGTCCGACCGGTATCACCGGGGTGTTCCAGGACGCCTGCGTGGCGGCCGGCATTCCGGCGGTGACGTTCTGGGCGGCGGTGCCGCACTACGTCTCGCAGCCGCCCAATCCCAAGGCCACCGTCGCCCTGCTGCAGCGCGTCGAGGATGCCCTGGACATCGAAGTTCCGCTGGGCGACCTGCCCGCGCAGGCCGAGGAATGGGAGCTGGCGGTCAGCGAGATGGCCAGTGAGGACGATGAGATCGCCGACTACGTGACCGCTCTGGAAGAGCGCGGCGACGCCGAGGTCGACATGACCGATGCGCTGAGCAAGGTCGACGGCGACGCGCTGGCGGCGGAGTTCGAGCGCTACCTGCGGCGCCGACGGCGCTGAGCCACCGGGCCGATGCGGCTCTACTTCTCCATTTTCTCGTTATAGGCGCTGGTGGAGCGGCCCAAAGCAGCGATTTCGGCGTCCATCCGCGGAACCATCGTGGCGGCTCCCTTGATGAGGGAGCCTTCCACCGGACGCAGGGTCAGCACCGGCTTGAGCCAGCGGAACGCCCCCACCCAGCGCGGGCAGTAGACGCGACGGCTGCGGCCCTCGATGCCCTTGACGAAGGCGTCAACGCACTTCTCGACCGAGGTGGTCTTGTTCAGCGGCCACGGCAGCGTAGCCATCATGTCGTCGAAAGCGCCCAGATCGGCCTTGGTGTCGCGGACCAAGGGCGTGTCGATCCAGCCCATGTGCGCCGATCCGACCTCAACGCCCAGGTAGGCGACCTCCTGGCGCAGCGCACTGGCGAAGTGCTCGACCCCGGCCTTGGCCGCATCGTAGGAGGCCATCCCGGCCAGCGGGCTGAACGCCGCCAGCGAAGACACCACCAGCACGTAGCCGCGACGCTCGATGACCGAGGGCAGCGCGGCGCGCACGGTGTTGAAGACCCCCACCACGTCGACGTCGATCACCCGTTTGAACGTCTCGGGATCCACATTCAGCACCGACCCGTAGCTGGCGATGCCGGCGTTGGCGACCACGGTGTCGATGCCGCCGAAACGCTGCGCGGCCTGGGCGACCACCGACTGCAGGGCGGCCAGATCCCGCACGTCGGCGACGGCGGTCAGCACCCGTTCGCCGAGTTCATCGCCCAGCTTGGCGAGCCCGGCTTCGTCCAGGTCGGTCACCACGACGCGGGCGCCCTGTGAGTGCAGCCGGCGGGCCAACTGCTCGCCGATACCGTGCGCGCCGCCGGTGATGAAGACGACCTGGGAATGAATCGAAGACATGTGCTCAACCTACCCTCGGTGCGGGTGGTCTAGAGCTCCACTCCCAGCAGCGCATCGACGGCGGTGGACACCAGCGCCGGCGCGCTGGTGTCGTGGCCGCCGTACTCCAGCGCGTCGGTGGTCCAGCCGTCCAGGGCGGCCAGCGCCTTGCCGGTGTCCAGGTCGTCGGCCAGGTAGCGGCGAACCCGGGCGATGACGTCGGCGGCGTCCGGGCCGGCGGACAGGCTGGTCGCGGCCCGCCAGCGGTGCAGGCGCGCGACCGCGTCCTGCAGGGTCGCGTCGTCCCAGAACCGGTCACTGCGGTAGTGCCCGGCCAGCAGGCCCAGCCGGATCGCGGCCGGCTCGGTCCCCTGCGCGCGCAACTTCGACACCAGTACCAGGTTGCCGCGGCTCTTGGACATCTTGTGGCCGTCCCAGCCGATCATCCCGGCGTGCACATAGTGCCGGGCGAAGCGACGCTCCCCGGTGAGGGATTCGGCGTGCGCGGCGGAGAACTCGTGGTGCGGGAAGACCAGGTCGGATCCGCCGCCCTGAACGTCGAGGCCGGAGCCGAGGCGGCTCAGCGCGATCGCGGCGCACTCGACGTGCCAGCCCGGCCGGCCGGCCCCGAACGGCGCGGCCCAACTGGGTTCCCCCGGGCGAGCGGCGCGCCACAGCAGGGCGTCCAGCGGGTCAGCCTTGCCAGCCCGGTCCGGATCTCCGCCGCGCTCGGCGAACAGCTCCAGCATGGTGGCGCGGTCGAATCCGGATTCGTAGCCGAACTGCTCGGTGGCGTCGGCGCGAAAGTAGATGTCGGGGTAGTCGCCGTCAACGGCGTAGGCCGAACCGGCGGCCAGCATCTTCTCCACCACTTCGACCACCTCGGCGATCGCCTCGGTGGCCGCCACATAGTCGCGGGGTGGCAGCACCCGCAGCGCGGTCATGTCGGTGCCGAACAGCTCGACCTGACTGGCCGCCAGCGACTCCCACGACACCCCGTCGCGCTCGGCGCGCTCCAGCAGCGGGTCGTCGACATCGGTGACGTTCTGCACGTAGTCCACCTGATGGCCCGCATCGAGCCAGAGCCGGTGAATCAGATCGAACGCCAGGTAGGTGGCCGCATGGCCCAGATGCGTGGCGTCATACGGCGTGATGCCGCAGACGTACATTCTGGCCGTAGGGCCCGGCGACACCGGACGCACTTGGCGGTCGGCGGTGTCATAGAGGCGCAATGCCGGGCCGTGCCCGGGCAGAACCGGAACGGCCGGCGCGGACCACGATTGCATGCCCACGACTTTAGGGCCCGGCGGTTTAGCGAGGTTCGCCGGAGGCGAAGCGAAGCTGGAACCGCCGCATGGGCAGGGCTCTAGAGCACTGTCCGCCGCATTGCGTCCAGCAGGATCGGCGCCACGTCGGGCCGACACATCAGCAGGTCGGGCAGGTAAGGGTCGGGCCGGTTGTAGCGCAACGGCGAACCGTCGATGCGAGACGCGTGCAGACCCGCCGCCAACACCACACCGGCCGGGGCGGCGGAATCCCACTCCCATTGGCCACCAGCGTGCAGGTAGGCGTCTACGTCGCCGCGCACCACCGCCATGGCCTTGGCGCCCGCCGATCCCATCAGGACCGGCTCAACCGGCAGCACCTCCCGAATGAGCCGCACCACCGACGGCATCCGGGACGCGCTGACCGCTACCCGAATGGGGTGGGGCACCTCGGCAGACATCGCGGGCGGGGTCACCGTGTCGCTGCGAAAGACGACGTTGCCGTAGGCCGGCAGCGACACCGCGGCGTCGGTGATGGCCCCGAAGCCGTCGGCGCCATCACGCTGCCACAACGCGATGTGCACCGCCCAGTCGTCGCGTCCGGGCATGGTGAACTCGCGGGTGCCGTCCAGCGGGTCGACGATCCACACCCGGTCAGACGTCAGCCGGGCCAGGGTGTCAGGTGACTCCTCGCTGAGCACCGCGTCACCGGGGCGTTCGTCGCGCAACCGGCGGATGATCAGCTGGTTGGCTCGACCGTCGCCGGTGTCGCCGAGGTGCCAGGGCTGGGCGAATCCCACCTGGTCACGCACTGCCAGCAAAAGCTTTCCGGCGTCGACTGCCAGTTCGGCGGCCAGCGCCGCGTCAGTCAGCGTCACGCTTGGCAGTATTCCCGACGCGAGGCGGCACCGGTTTCGCGAGTGTGCGCTTTAGTGGGCACTTAGGGGATTGCGCCGGCAAAAACGCACACTCGACGGTACAACTGCGGCCAGGCTCAGAAGGCCGGCCAGGGTATCGGGCGGTGCCGGTTGGGGGCGGGCATCACCGGGTGCTCCAGCAGGTCGGTGACCCGCCGGCGCAGCGCAGCGATCTCCTCGGCGGTCAGGTGGGGTTGCAGTGTTGCCGACAGCGGCCCGTCGAGCGCGGTCAGCAGTCGGGACAGCGCCGGCAGCGCGTCATCGTCCAGGTCTGCCACCGGCCGACCCGCCCAGCCCCACAGCACCGTGCGCAACTTGTCCTGACTGTGCAGGCTCACCCCGTGGTCGACACCGTAGACATGGCCGTCGGTGCCGCACAGCACGTGGCCGCCTTTGCGGTCGGCGTTGTTGATCACCACGTCGAAGACGGCCAGCCGGCGCAACCGGGCGTCATCGGCATGCACCAGGGCAACCGGTTCGCCGGCGTTTCCGTAGGCCTGCAGCACCGGCAGGTAGCCGGCGGGAATGTGGTCAGCGGGAACGATGTCGACCAGCTCCGGCACCGGTGACGCCTCGTCGCCGTCATCCTGGGGTTGATCGATCCACCGCTGCACCATGCCCGAACCAGCGGGACCGTCCCGAATAATTGTGTAGGGCACCAGATCCCAGCCCGACTCCACCGATATCAGGTGGGCAGCGAGTTCGCGTCCGGCCAGCGTGCCGTCGGGGAAGTCCCAGAGCGGCTGTTCGCCGGCGACCGGCTTGTAGACGCAGTGCACACGGTGCTCGCCCAGCGTGGCCTCGCACAGGAAGGTGGCGTTGCTCGCCGAGCGGATGCGGCCCAGAATCTCCAGTTCCCCGGAGTGCAACGCCTCCCGCTCGTCAGAGGTCGGACTCATCGGGCTCGTCATCGGGCCCGAAAGCGCCCCGGCGATAGCCGTTGGTGCGCACGCACATGTGACCGGCCGGGTCCAGCGGCTCCTCGCACAGCGGGCACGGCGGGCGTCCCGCGGAGATGACTCGATTCGAGCGGGTGGCGAACTGGCGCGCGGATTCCGGAGTGAGGAACACCCGCACCGCGTCCGGCCCCTCATCGGTGTCGTCGAGCACCACCGACGCGTCGAACTCGGCGTCGCTGACAGCGAGCAGTTCGACCACCACGGCCTGCGCCTCCGAATCCCAGCCCAACCCCATGGTGCCGACCCGGAACTCCGCGTCCACGGGCGTGACCAGCGGGTTCAGGTCGTCGATCTCGGTGGGTTCGGGCGGCACCGGGGTGCCGAATCGGCGGTTGACCTCCAGCAACAATGCGCCGATTCGTTCGGCGAGCACGGCGACCTGCTGCTTTTCCAGCATCACCGAAATCACCCGCTCGGCGTGGACCGCCTGCAGGTAGAAGGTGCGGTTTCCAGGCTGGCCGACGGTCCCGGCCACGAAGCGGTCGGGGGTGCGGAAGACGTGAATTGCTCGGGACATGGCAACTCCAAAATACCGGCAGTCCGGTTGTCCACCGGTATCTGGCATCGGCTAGGTGGTCGAACCGCCGACGACGGCGTCGCTTTCACCGCCGGCGTGGGCCGGCGAACTCTGCACCGCGGCGGCCAAGGACGCGCCGGTGTGATTGAGGTGGATGACGAACGGACGCAACGGGGTGTAGCGGATCACGCTGGCCGAAGCGGGGTCGGCGGTGATCCGCTGGAACCCGTCCAGATGGACGCCCAGCGCGTCGGCGATGACGGCCTTGATCACGTCGCCGTGCGTGCACGCCACCCAGAGCACGTCGGTGCCGTGCTGCGCGGCCAGTTGCCGGTCGTGGTCGCGCACCGCGGCGACCGCCCGGGCCTGTACCTGCGCCAGTCCCTCGCCTTCGGGGAAGATCGCCGCGCTGGGCTGGGCCTGCACCACCCGCCACAGCGGCTCCGCGGTCAGCTCGCTGATCTTGCGACCCGTCCAGGTGCCGTAATCGACCTCGACCAGCCTCTCGTCGACGAGGGGTTCGAGGCCCAGACTCTCCGACAGCGGTTCGAGGGTGCGACGGCAGCGCAGCAGCGGTGAGCGCACCACCGCCTTGATCGGCAGGCCGGCCAGCCGGTCGACGAGCTGCACGGCCTGCTCACGACCCAGGTCGTCGAGTTCGACGCCTTCGGTGCGCCCGGCCAGCACCCCGGAGGTGTTCGAGGTGGACCGGCCGTGCCGCACCAGGATGACGGTCATGACGAGGCTGCCAATACGCCGGTGGCCAGCAGGACCAGGATCGTCGTGCCGGCCACGATCCGATATCCGACAAACCAGTACATGCTGTGCGACACCAGGAATTTGAGGAACCAGGAGACGGCGGCCCAGCCCACCACGAAGGCGATCAGGGTGGCGACCAGCAGCTGCGGCCCAGAGGCGCTCATGCCCGCACCTTCGGGATGAAACGCATCCGGCAGGGAGAACAACCCGGAGGCGAAGACCGCCGGGATGGCCAGCAGGAACCCGAAACGGGCAGCCAACTCCCGGTCCAGACCGGCGAACAGCCCGGCGCTGATGGTTGCCCCGGACCGCGACACCCCGGGCACCAGCGCCAAGGTCTGCGCGGAGCCCACCAGCACGGCATCACGCCAGGTCAGTTCCTGGGCATGCCGGGTCTGCCGGCCGAAATACTCGGCGGCGGCGATCACCAGTGAGAACACCACCAATGCGGTGGCCACCACCCACAGGTTGCGGACCCCGGACCGGATCAAGTCCTTGAACAACAGGCCCAGGACGCAGATCGGGAGGGTGCCGATGATGACAAACCAGCCCATCCGATAATCGGTCCGGCGTTCGGCGGGCAATGGAGTCTTGGCCAGCGCCGAGGCCACCCCGGACAGCCAGGCGGTGGCGATGCGCGCGATGTCCTTGGCGAAATAGACCAGCACGGCCAGCTCAGTGCCGAGCTGGGTCACCGCGGTGAACGAGGCGCCGGCGTCACCGGCGAACAGCAGTCGGGACACCACCGCCAGATGCCCCGAAGATGAGACCGGCAGAAATTCGGTGAGGCCCTGCACAATCGCCAGGACAATTACCTGCGGCCACGACATCACCGTCTCCACTACCGACACGACGATGACCGTACCGGGCGAAGGTCAGCGGATCAGATCGGACACCACGTCACGCACGGCCGCTGTCAGACTGCGCTCGTCGGCGATGTCGATCGCGAACAAGTGCCGGCTCGCGGTGGCCACCACGTCCTCGTCCTGCGGGACGGGCCCGACCAGCCGGGGCCGATAGATGTCGACCACCAGCTTCTGCTGCTGGATATGGAAGGAGAAACTGCGGCCGTCGCCGACCTCACCGAAGCCACTGGCGAAGGCCCCGGTCCAGATCTCCTCGATGCGGAACTCCGAACAAACCAGCTGCCAGTCTTCGACCACAGTCATGTCCGCGAGGTTACACCTAAGCGAACTTATAGTTCCATCAGACATGCGGGATTCACCTCGCCGCCGTCCTTAGAATCGGTGTTCGTCCCACGAACCGCCCACCCACCGCGACGAGCTGGAAGATCTGCCCCGTGCTGAAGCGCTTCACCCGCCGGCCCCGCCGGCTCCTTGCAGGCCCCATGTTGGCACTGTTGCTGCTGCTCACAGCCTGCTCCTCCAATCCCATCACCGCACCGCCACCCACGATCGCGCCGGCCCAACCCGCCGTGTCCCCCGCCACCACCGCCCGGCCGGCCGGCACGGTGCGGCCCTTGGCCGGTGCGGCCACCGCCGCGGTGTTCGACGCCGCCACCGGGCTGCTGGCGGTGCTGTCCCCCGGGCCGGATCCGCAGGCCCCCGCCACGGTGGGGCTGGTGGGCGGGTCCGCCAAGCCACCCACGGCGGTGGCGCTGCCGGGACCGGCGAGCGCGCTGGCCGGCGATGGCCGCGGCGTGGTCTACCTGTCCAGGCGCGGCGGCTATGTGACGCTCGACCTGGCCACCCGTGAACTCACCCAGGTCGACGTCGACGAAGCGGCAGACGTCGACTTCACCGCGATCGCCCGACGCTCGGACGGCATCCTGGTGTTGGGCAGCGCCGACGGCGCGGTCTTCACCCTGACCTCCGATGGCAGGCACGTGGCCGAGCGGGCCAAGATCTTCGCCCGGGTCGACCAGATCGTGACCCAGGGCGATGTCGCGGTCGTGCTGGACCGTGGCCAGACCTCGGTGACGACCATCGGCACCGACGGCAAACCTCAGTACGCGCTGCGCGCGGGCCAGGGCGCGACCACCTTGGCCGCCGATCCGCGCGGGCCGGTGCTGGCCGCCGATCCCCGCGGGGGCCGACTGCTGGTCTATGGCGTGGACCCCCTGATGCTGCACCAGGATTTCCCAGTGCCGAACGCGCCTTACGGCCTGGCCGGCGCGGGCGGGTTCGCGTGGGTGTCACAGACCGGAACGAACGTTGTGGTCGGCTACGATCTGACCACCGGAATCCCTGTGGAGAAGGTTCGCTATCCGACCGTGCAGCAGCCCAATACCCTGGCCCTAGATGAGAAGTCGGACACTTTGTATGTGGTGTCCGGCTCGGGTGACGGAGTCCAGGTGATCGAGCACGCGGTGAGGCCACGTTGACCGCGCTGCGCCCCCGCCGGCTACCGGCGAGCTGGGAAGCCGAACTCTCCGATGACTACGAGTGGATCCCGCTGCGCCTACCGCCGGAGGTCACCCGGATCGGGGCGTCCACCCGACTGTCCATCGAAGCCGAATACCGAGGTTGGGAGCTGACCCGAGTGCGGTTGTATACCGACGGAAGCAGACGAGTATTGCTGCGCCGCAAGAAGTCCGCCGTGACTGCGATCAGCGACAGCCGCTGCGTCGACCAGCCGGGACTGTAGCGCGATGGGCCTCTACAGCGCGCTGCGTCGCGCCATGTTCCTGGTGCCACCGGAACGCATTCACACCGTCGCGTTCTCCGCGCTGCGCGGCGCCACCGCTGCGCCACCGACGCGCCGTGCGCTGCGACGCCGGCTCGCTCCGCACGACCCGGTGCTGGCCAGCACCGTGTTCGGGGTGCACTTTCCCGGCCCGCTCGGACTGGCCGCGGGTTTCGACAAAGACGGTGTCGGGATAAAGGCTTGGGGTGCATTGGGTTTCGGCTACGCCGAGGTGGGCACCGTGACCGCTGTTGCGCAACCGGGCAATCCCGCGCCGCGCCTTTTCCGGTTGCCGCAGGACCGCGCCCTGCTCAATCGGATGGGATTCAACAATCATGGGGCGGCCGCGCTGGCGGAACAGCTGGCCCGGCATCAGGCCGAGGTGCCGATCGGGGTCAATATCGGCAAGACCAAGGTGACTCCGCCCGAGGACGCGGTAGCGGACTATCGCACCAGCGCCCATCTGCTGGCCCCCCTGGCCGCCTATGTAGTGGTCAACGTCAGCTCGCCCAACACCCCGGGGCTGCGCGACCTGCAGGCCATCGAGTCGCTGCGGCCCATTCTGGCCGCGGTACGAGCCGAGACCACCAAGCCGGTGCTGGTGAAGATCGCGCCGGATCTGGCCGACACCGATGTGGATGCGATCGCCGATCTCTGCGTGGAGTTGGGCCTGGCCGGCATCGTGGCGACCAACACCACGATCTCGCGTGACGGGTTGGCCACCCCGGGGGTGGCCGAGTTGGGCCCTGGCGGCATTTCCGGTCCCCCGGTGGCCCACCGGGCCCTGGAAGTGCTGCGGCGGTTGTATGCCCGGGTGGGCGATCAACTGGTGCTGATCAGTGTGGGCGGGATCGAGACCGCCGACGACGCCTGGGAACGCATCACCGCCGGCGCCTCACTGTTGCAGGGCTACACCGGGTTCATCTACGGCGGCGGCCTGTGGGCCAAGTCCATCCATGAGGGCCTGGCCCAGCGGCTGCGCGCCCGCGGATTCGCGTCGCTGGCCGAGGCGGTCGGGTCCGCCAGTCGCTAGTGCACCCCCGCCAGGCCGAAACGGAATTCCACGACGCACATCTGGCGTGTCGCGTCGTGGAATTCCCTCTCGGAGGTTTGCCTACTTCTGCTCGTAGGTCCCGACGATCACCGCGCGGGCGATCGCGTGCATGAACAGGTTGAAGCCCAGGTATGCCGGGCTGGCGTCCTCGGCCAGCTCCAGCTTCTCCACGTCGACGGCGTGTACCGCGACGTAGTAGCGGTGTACGCCGTGGCCGGCGGGCGGCGCGGCACCCACGTAGCGGCGCATCCCGGCGTCGTTGACCAGGGCCAGGGCGTCACCGGGCAGCAGGCTGCCGTCACCCACGCCTTCGGGAAGTTCGGTGCAGGTGGCCGGCAGGTTGGCCACCGCCCAGTGCCAGAAGCCCGAGGCTGTGGGGGCGTCGGGGTCATACACGGTGACCGCGAAGCTGCGGGTCTCCTCGGGGAAGCCCGACCAGCTCAGCTGGGGGCTGGCGTCTTCACCGCCGGCGCCCATGATTCCGCTGACCTGGGCCTTGCTCAGCGGTTGCCCGTCGGTGAGCGAGGTCGAGGTGAGGGTGAACGTCGGCAGCTTGGGCAGCGCGGCGTAGGGGTCGGGGGCAGAGCTCATGTGTGGTCCTCTCGTTGTGGTCAACAGTGTGTCAGGAAGTGGTGCAGGACGCGGGTGCCGAACTCCAGCGCGTCGACCGGGACGCGCTCGTCGACGCCGTGGAACAGCGCGGCGAAATCAAGGTCGGGCGGAAGGCGCAGCGGGGCGAATCCGAAGCAGCGAATACCCAACTTGGCGAAGGCTTTTGCGTCCGTTCCGCCGGACAGCATGTAGGGCACGGCACGGGCGTCGGGATCGCAGGCCAGCAGCGCGGCATTCATCGCCTCCACCAGGTCGCCGTCGAAGGTGGTCTCGACCGACGGCTGGATGGTGACCCATTCCCTGGTCACATCGGGGCCGATCAGGGCGTCGACCTCGGCCTCGAACGCCGCCTGGCGGCCGGGTAGCACCCGGCAGTCCAGCACCGCTTCGGCCGTCGCCGGGATCACGTTGGCCTTGTAGCCGGCCTGCAGCATGGTGGGGGTGGCGGTGTCGCGCAGGGTGGCGTTGACGATGCGGGCGATCGGCCCCAGTTTCTCGATCATCCCCTCCAGGTCCGGGGAGTCGACGTCGATGGCCAGGCCGGTCTCCTCGCTCACCGCGATCAGGAACTGCTCCACGGCCTCGGTGAGCACCAGCGGGAAGCGGTGCCGTCCCAGCCGGGCCACCGCCTCTGCCAGGGTGGTGACGGCGTTGTCGTCGTTGATCATCGATCCGTGCCCGGCCCGGCCGTGCGCCCGCAGCCGCATCCAGCACAGGCCCTTCTCCGCGGTCTCGATCAGATAGAGCCGGCGCTCGCCGCCGTCGCGCCGCGGCACGGTCAGGGAGAAGCCGCCGACCTCTCCGATCGCCTCGGTGACCCCGGCAAACAGATCGGGGCGATTCTCCACGAGCCAGTGGGCGCCGTATTTTCCGCCGGCCTCCTCGTCGGCAACGAACGCGAACACCAGGTCGCGCGGCGGGGTGATGCCCGCGCGGGCCAGGTGCCGGGCCACCGCGATCATCATGCCGACCATGTCCTTCATGTCGACCGCGCCGCGGCCCCAGACATAGCCGTCTTCGATGGCCCCGGAGAACGGGTGCACGCTCCAGTCGCTGGCCTCGGCCGGCACCACATCGAGGTGGCCGTGGATCAGCAGCGCCCCGCGGGACGGATCGCTGCCCTTGAGGCGAGCGAAGACGTTGCCTCGCCCGGGGGCGCCGGATTCGAGGTACTCGGTCTCATAGCCCACCTCTTCGAGCTGGGCAGCGACCCAGCGCGCGCAGTCGGCCTCACCTTTGGTGGTAGCCAGCTCGCCGGTGTTGGACGTGTCGAATCGGATGAGGGTGCTGACGAGTTCGACCACCTCGCCCACTGCATCGACGGCAGGATCGGGGAATTCGGTCACAGTTACCTTTACTACCACTTCGCGCCCCTTCGGATCGCGTTGCGAGGGCTGGGTTTGGGTCCGGCCCTGGGCATCCGTTAGCCTTAGCTGCCCGGCCGAGCCGGGTAGGTCCGAGTGGCGGAATGGCAGACGCGCTAGCTTGAGGTGCTAGTGCCCTATTAACGGGCGTGGGGGTTCAAGTCCCCCCTCGGACACATCCGGCGACACGACTTATGTCGACAGTCGCCTTGACCTGACGCAGGTTGGGATCGAAGTCAAGACGCAAGCCCAGGCTCGCGTATACCTGAGCTCGTTCGGCCCCGGTTGCTTCGCCTAGCACCGCTGCCAGCCCGCCCAATTCCTGCACCAACTCGGTGACCTGTGCGGCAGACATGGCGCGGGGTCGCTCGGCTCGTTCCAGGCGGGCCTTCAGTTCGTCGCGCTCTGCGGTCCGGCGGCGCAACGCATCGGTGAGGTCCTCGACGGCCACACCGGACTCCACTGCGGCTACCAACGCGGCAACCTTGCTGTTCGCTTCGCTGAGCTGGCGCAGCAAGGCGACGTTGTCGGCTTCCGGGTCGACTTCCTGACCGCGGGCCAGGTCTTCTGGATCGGCCAGGCTGGCGATCCATTCGTCGAGTCGAGGTGTCACCGCGTCCTCACGCAGGTAGACCGTGCGCGGGTGATCCGTCAGGTCCACAGGCACCGAACGCGACTTACCCAGCTCACACCGGTACAGGATGCGTGTTGCTTGCTTCCCGCCGCGAGCGGCGCCCTGCATCCGCCGTCCACAGACGGCGCAGAACAGGATTCCGCGAAGTGCGTACGGCACCGTCGATTCTCTGCTGCACACCAGACCCGGACCCCGCCGAGTCTGGGTGCGAAGACGAACAGCCTGCGCCAGTTCGTCAGAGATCAGAGCTTCGTGCGTGCGACGGTCCGGTACAACCCAGTTCGCCTGATCGCGCCACCGCATCCGCGTCTCATACCCCGCCGCGACATCGTCGGGGTTGACCAGCACTTCGTATTTCTCCTGCTTGCCCCACACGCGCACACCGAGATATGTCGGGTTGTCGAGGATGGCGCGGATCGCCGAATGCGACCACCCTCGCGGGTCACGATGCCGATTGCGTTCCGGGTCGTACTGGCTCGGTGACGGCACACCATCGTCGGTGAGCCGTTGGGCGATGTAGCGCAGGCCCGCTCCGTCGGCGTACATGCGGTAGATCCGCTCGACGACCGACGATGTCGCGGGGTCCGGTTCGAGGCGGTGCAGCCGCTGCCCAAGACTTGCCTTGGCAGGGTTCGGGTGCGGGCCGGCGTCGGCGAGCCGGTAACCATACGGCGGTCGGCCACCGAGATATCTGGTGGTGTCCTGCGCCAGTGCCGACATCGCGGTGCGGACGCGCATCTGGATTCGAGCGCGCTCGCCTTTGCTCATGCCACCGAACAGTGTCATCACCAGGTCATGCGCCTCGGAGCCGGGATCGACCGCGCCACCGACTTCGGGCACCCACAGGCCGACTCCGTAGTGCGTGAGCACCGGGAAAGTCAGCGCGAACTGCGGACCGTAGAACGCGCGGGCGGGTTCCCCGATCACGACGGCATCGAAACTACGGTCACGAGCGGCGACATCGGCAAGCAGGCGCGATGCCTCCGGCCTGCGTTTCCACGGCAGCGAGCGGCTCTGTCCCACATCGAAGTAGTCAGTGACAAGGACTCCGCCGTGCGGGGAGATCAAATCCAGGGCACGGCGCTTCTGCCAGCCGCGACTCGCCTCCGGATCTTGAGCATCCTCCGTGCTCACTCGGCCGTAGAAGGCGAACCTCAGGCTCACGCGACTCCCCTGTCTGATCCGAGCATCCGGTCCCGCACGGCCAGTATGACGCGCACGAGCGCGCGGTTGGCCTCATGCGGAAGGCAATAGCTCTCTGGTACGACAATTTCAACACCTCCCTCTGACATCGTCGGCGCGTCGCTTCGACCGCCGCACTCGGAGCGAGGCTGTGCTGTTTGGGAACCGTCAGCCATCGTGTCCTCCTGGCGGATCTCCGTGCTGGTCGCGGACTTGACGACGGGCTTCCACCAGTCCGATGCGCCGGGTGTGGATACGTTGGAGGGCCGCGGAGTAGACGAGGGTGCGCTCCCCCGCGCTGGTGTGTCCGGCGTGGTCGAACTTCCAGAGCACCTCGTCAGCATCCAGGTTGGCCGGCGCCTCCGCTGTCGGGACGTCCTGCCCGATTGACCATTTATCACCCTGGCGTTCAATCGGTTTGGCGTCCTTCCTTCGCTTCCAGGTTGCACGTGCGGCGCGCAGGGCGCTCATGGTGGTTGAGTAGTGCCGGGATTTGGTGGTGATGTGTCCGCGGTATCCCAGCGTGTGCAGCCATCGCCCAATTCCGGCCATCGGCTCAACACGTTCGGCGAGTTCGGCGATGGTGGTCAGGATCGCCCGGACGTGTTCGGTGACGTCGAGCGTGGCGATCGCTTCCGTCGAGAGTCGCCGGGCGGTGATACCGAAGTCCTGCAGGGATTTGGTGACGTATTTGGCGAGGTATGCCGCAACGCGGCGCGGTGATAAGCGAGCTGTCGGCCCGGTATCGGCCGGTTCTGCCAGTACTTCGCCGCTGAGCGGTTGGGCGTCGATCTGGGTGCCGAACCGCAGCTCGCGTGCCTCGCCATCGAGGGCCAGAACATCGACACGGACCTGGCGCGCAGCGCTCTGAATCAGCGTGGCCAGCTCGCCCGCGGTGATTGGCGATACCCAGTCGCGGTGTCCGGCACCCGGACGGGGCTCCCCACCGCCACAGGTGGCGGCGGGGCCGTAATGGTTCTGGTCACTCTGGGTGGTGGGTGCTGACGGCGGGTCGAGACGGATCAAGGCGTGGATGTGCGGGATGGCACGGGCTTGCAGTTCGACGACCTTGACAAAACTCACTCGCACCGAACCCCGGTCCATTCCACGTGCTCGCAACTGTGCTGCTACGGCACGCCACAGCGCGATGGTCAAACGCCGCCACAGCTCGGGCAGATGCCAGGTGAACAGAACATGCCCGAAGTAGTCGTAACACTGGCCGCATAACGGCTGTCCTACTATTGGATCATCAGCGGAATGGGTTATGTTGCACTGCAACCGATTCCCATGAATACAGCGGCTGCCTGGACTCGTCGATGTGGGCCGGCAACGCGCGCCGGTGGCGTTGTGCACCGTGCCGTAGCTCGGCGCGGTCAAGGTGGCGAACACCTGTGGGCGAGCAGCGACCTCGGCGGGCATGTTGTGGTGGCCACCGGCGGCACCGGCGTGCACCAGCTGCCAGGTGTCACGGGCGTAGAGATCCGAGCATGACGGGCAGACGGTGGCTCGGCGGTTGTTGCAGCGCGTCCACACCACCTGCCGGCGCCCAATAGAGCCAGCGCCGACCAGCTGGATCGGGTGGGCGCAGTGGCCGACCGATTCCACCCGCTGCCACCACATCTCGAACCCCGGCGAGGATGCGCGCCGAACCATCTGGGTGATCACCGGCGCGGGGTCGGTGGTGGTGGGCAGGCCCGGCAGCGTGATCACCGGACCGCCCCCCACGTCGGCTGGACCCGGCCCTGCGAATGCTCACCGCCCGTGCGCGGTGCCCGAAAGGTGCGGGCCAAGCTGGCGATGTCGCGGTCAGTGACGTGAAAGGATCGCACCCGCACCGGCTCAGCGGTGCCGTCGATCATCACGTACCCGACCCCGGGGGTGGCATCAGCAATCAGATCGCATTCGGCACCAGCATCACGAGCCCCCTGGCCGAGCACCATCGTGGTCTGGGTGGCCTCAGTCATGCGCAACCCGATCCGCACCGTGAACAACTGCCGCACCGGCAGGGTGTCTTTGGCCGGGTCCTGCACCGCCGCCACCACCGAAATCCCGACCGCACGACCTTGCGACAACAACAGCCCCAGCAGCTGCTCGATCTCGGTGCGCAGTTTGCGGTCGGTGACATAGGCGGTCAGTGCGGCGATCTCGTCAACGATCAACACGATCAGCGGCTCGCTGGGCGTGGGGTTGTGCAGGCGAGTGTGTCCACGCAGCCGGTTGGCGCGTGCCTGCATCAGCTCCACCAGCTCGTGCAGCAGCACCATCACGGGTTCACCGGTGTGATGACAGAACCGAGTGAACAGCCCTGCGCCAGCGCCGAGTTCCATGCCGCCTTTCGGGTCGATCACGCACAACCTGACCCGGCCGGACTTGACCTCGGGCGCTAGTCCGGCAATCAGCGACCACAACACCGAGCCCTTCCCAGCCCCGGTGGCACCGGCGACCAACAGGTGCTGCCCCAACACGGGCAGCCGCCACCAGGCGCGCGATTCGGTGATCCCGACACGCACCGCGCCCAGGTCAACTGGGGCCGCAGGGCGGGGCATGGGCAACGCGATCGGTTGGCCGAGTACATCACCGCGACCGATGATGATCCGTACCTGCCCCGGCGCGGTGGCCCGGATCGTCAACCGCTCAGCCCGCCACGCCGCCGCCAACGCCGGACCGCATTTCTGCCAGTCTGTGAGGCATTGGCCGGTCACGACCTGCACGGTCAGCGTGTCAGCGTGGTGGCCGATCTGCACCGAGTTCACGATCGGCACCAGGGTGCGCTCGCCATGTTTGGCGGTCAAACCGTGCAGGGCGCACACCGATTCCCAGGTTCGGTGATAGCGCCACCACGCCAGCCAGCGGTGCCGCAGCGGTGCGCTCACCCACCGAGTGAATGATGCCGGTTCCAGCACAGCCCAGCCGATATATGCCGCGACCGCCGCGAGAGCAACCCCGAACCCGGTGCGGACGCCGTGGCTAACACCGGCCCAGATCGCTGCACCGGCGGGGATGCTCAGGGCTGGGAACAGGATCGCCCACCACAGTAACTGTCCGGCGGCTTTGACTCCTGCCCAGATCAGCTCGCCGATCCAGTCATCATCTGATTGATTAGTGTTGTGATTCTTACGGTTTGGGGCATTGGACATGGGGATCTGCTTTCGCTACGGCGGGAAGATGATGGGGCGCTGACCCGGCAAGCCCGCAAGCACTACTGCGGGTACTTGCCGGGCCAGGCCTTAGTTACCGGGGCGGCTGGGCCGTCTTGGTGGCCGCGGCCGGGTCGGCGGCGGCGATGGTTTCGGCGCGGTACGCGATGCCCGAGCGGCCGTCCTGCGACCACGGCAACGCGACCAGACCCGACACCGCGACCGGCTGTCCGACCGTCAGCTTCGGTTCCCCGACCACAGTGACGGCGAGCACCTCGCCTCCGGTGGCGTCCAGGGCGATCAACTGCACCTGCCACAACGCTTGACCAGTTGCCTTATCGATGCGTGGCGTCCCGGTGTCGAAATTGGTGCGCTGCTCCGGAATCCGGGTGCACAGGAACGTCACGCCGGTCGTATCGATTTTCAGTTTCATCTCGATGCTGTCCTTCCTTTGTTGTTCTCACGCGGGTGTGTTCATCCGCGGATCAAGGACAGCGCTACCGACGATGCTGCTGGAAGTGACGGGCAGTGATAACAGTGATGACCGCAAACACGCGCACTTAGCTGACCTGCGCCGATGTATGCGGCATGATCAAAATCATGGCCGCAGCCGACCCGATCCGCGCACTCAATGCGCAGCGGCTCAGCGCGGCCCGGAAACGCTACGGCTACAGCCTGCGTGAGTTGGCAATCGAGGTTGAAAACGTCCGCAGGCTACGCGGCGATGCCGATCTACCCGAACTGGAGTCCCTGCGACAAAAGATCGCCCAGATCGAGCGAACCGGGATGCTCGGCCCGATGTGGCGAGAAGACCTCGCCGCCGTGTTCGGCGTCGAACCCGACGAGTTGTTCAGCGTGCCCATCGCCACCGCATTGCCGCACCCGCTGCTGGTGCGACTTCCTGTCAACCGCGATGTACTCGCTGTCATCGAGTCCCGGCAACAAGCCCATATCGAAGTCGAACACACCTTCGGCCCTCAGCACGCCCGCCCCCTGGTGGAATCCGACCTTGCCACGATCGAATCCCTGATTGCGCACGCACCTTCGCAGATCAAGACCGAGATGCGGCATGCTGCCGGGGCTACCGCCGAGGTCGCTGGATGGATCGCCCAAGATGTCGGTGATTACGCCGCCGCAGAGAAACTCACCCACACCGCTGCCCTGCACCTGCGCACAGCCGGCCCAGCATTCAACGCCATGATCCTGATGCGCCAGTCCAACATCCTGACCCGCAGCGACCCCGACCTGGCCGCCGTCTTGGCTGCTGAGGCCGCCGAACTGATCGATGGGCGCGACGTGGGTCGCCTGGCCGCCAGTATCGCCCGCCAACTGGCCCTAGCTGAGCTGGCTAACCAGAATGAGCGAGAATTTCATCGCCGTGCCGCCGCAGCCCTCGAACTCGGCGATCTGCAACCCCACCCTCATGATCATGCGATCTACGCCCACGCCGCCTACGTCGCCAGCGAGATCGCCTTCGGCTACCTCCGCATCGATGACCCCGACAAGGCCGTCACCCTGCTCGCCGGACACCATCACGCCTGGACCGCCCACCAGTACCGCGATCAGACCGTGGCCGACATGCGACTCCTGCACGCCTATATCGCCACCGGCGAATACCAGCAAGCACTGGCCCTCACCGACACGGCGATCCCGGGCTACCTCGCGGCGCCCTCGCAGCGGGCCAGACTTCATTTGGCCAAGGCGGGCACACTCGTGCGCGACCGCCGACGACGACGGAACAAGGACCCGATCCTGCAACAGCTCGCCGGCCGTATCAAAAACGCCACCCAAGGAGTCATCGCATGAGCCGTCGAGTCATTCCCGACACCACCAGCACAGACCCCGCAACTGCCCGCTCTATCGCGGTGCTGCCGATCGGCTCATTCGAGCAACACGGCCCCTACCTTCCGCTCGGCACCGACACGCTCATCGCCAGTGCTATCGCATCGTCAATCAGTCAGCACCACAAAGTGTTTCAGTTACCACCGGTTACATTCGGCTGCTCTCACGAACACGCGGCCTACCCCGGCACCGTGAGCATCAGCGCCACCACCCTCGCCGCGATCGTCACTGACATCATCGAATCACTGTCACAACAAAACACCGCCGGGTTGATCATCGTGAACGGCCACGGCGGCAACGCTGTACTGACTAACGTCGTCCAGCAGGCCAACCAGCCGAAGGCCCCCATCAACGTCGGGCTCTACCCCAGCCGCGAAGACTGGGCCGAGGCCCGCAACGCCGCAGGCATCCAGAGCAGCAGCCATGACGACATGCACGCCGGGGAACTAGAAACCTCCATCCTGCTCGCCGTTCACCCCGACTACCTGCGAGACGGGTGGCAGACCAGCGACCACACCGCCAGCGACCGCCGCTACCTGACCACCATCGGCATCCACGCCTACACCCCCACCGGCGTCATCGGCTACCCATCACAAGCCACCGAAACCAAAGGCACCCAAGCCATCGACCACCTCGGCCGCAACGCGGCCACGCTGATCGGACTACTCACCGGTCAATAAGCCAAGCAGCCGGGCGGGGCGGCTACCGTCCGCTGGCGCTCCCGTCCGCCGCCCCGCAACACCCCGGCCCCTGGACCGCCGACGCCCAGCAGCGACCACCGCTGACCCAACTTGTGAGAACTTTCTCTACTGGTATCAAGTAGCGCTCAAGACTGAACTGCACCCGGTGACCACGAGTGAAGCGGTGCGAGCGAGCCCCTGGTCGAATAGCGTTGAGGCTCTTTGAATTCCCCTAAGGGCTCCTAGCTATACCGGCCCGCATGGCCTTCGAACAGAGCACGCACGCCACCCTCACCCACTTCTCGAATCGCGCCGCGTATAGCAGCCGATCGGAGGTCGAGCGCAAGCAGAACGCCGTCTATTTCGGCTACCGCCTCGATCCTTCCGAACTTCGCCTCGTGAACCTCCGCGTACCGGGCCAGACCTTTTAGCTTTGCACTGGCATCTGAGAGGTGAAAGCCGTGAGGGTCAACTATGGAAGCCTTGACCCCTTCGTCTGTTCTGTGGAAAAGAATGAAATCCGGGTACATCGCCCGGTCAAACTGAGTTGAGCGGTACGGCACACGCAATGACGAAGAGCCGCCCGTGGGGTTTCTATACCAACCAATCAAGTCATTATCAGCTAACTCACGTACAAGTACTTTCCGCTCCCAGCCTTTCAAAGCGCTGGGGAACTCGCCCTTTTCATCACATAATAGATGTTTGGCCCAGCGCTCGTCAGCATCTGAAACTACCTTCGTCTCGGGCAGCACTAGGTCGCTCAATTCAGGCTCTCGTGTCTCCCTCTTGACAGGCTCGTAAACAACCTTTCGGGCATCCGGAAGTTTCGATATCGATGGCTGATGGACTCGCAACCACGTGCGCACTTGATGTTCGGCTGCTGCCTCCACTGCTTCGATAACCTCTGGGTGGAGCGCTAGCGCTGCAGTGACAGCTTTTGCCTCGATCGGATCGTAATCATCGTCACCCTGGGAAATTACGAGATCGTTCCAGTAGCTCGATGCAACACCCTCAGGTAGCTTTCGTTTTGCGACCCGGTATAGATCTTCGATATTGTTATCATCTCGGTCCATATCGTACAAAACTTCAGGCGGCAGGTCGTCCATCGACTCAGCGGCTAACAACGCGTAGCTTCTTTCTACCCTGAGGCTCCGAAGTCTTTGCAGGGCTTTTTCGAATGTTCCATCGCTCTCAAGCCCTTGACGCTGGATCGCCAAGACACCGTTTAGCTGCATACGGACCTGAGCGAGCGCATCTTCAACTATGTGATCGCCAGAAAGGAGCGTTGCCAACGTTGTCAGACGAGAAATCTGACTTCGGTAAATCTTCCCCGGCACAACGTATGTCGGAAGGGCCTGGGTCATATCAAACAGTTCCGGTAGAAGAGTCTCGTTCCGCCACACGCGGACAGCATTCGTAACCACCTCCACCGGTGGCTCATCACTCCTGCCTTCCGCGAATCGAGTCACGATCTCTTGTACCTGCTGACTATCGAATCGCGGCAGATAGCAGTGGACATCGTTCAACGATTGGTCCGTCGCGATCCGACGGGCAAGCGGTGTGCGCACCATACGACCGATAAGCTGCGCAATGTAGGTATAGTCCTGGGCCCGCCGCATCGAAACGAGGACCTCCGCACGCGGGCAATCCCAACCGGTCGAAATGGCATCTTTGCAGAGCACGACCCTCACATCCAGATCGTCCTGGATATCCTGCGGAGCCATATATCCAATCGTGTGCCCGGCCACACTTATAGCAGTATGTTCTCCGAAAGTGTTGACGACGTTTCTATCCTTTAAGCCCTCCCACGCACCGAAAACCGCACCGAGAATCTCAGACATCTCTCCATCACTAGGCGTATTCGGAACTTGGACGACAAGCACGGGTAGCACTGGCGGCTCATTTTGGGCCAGCGCGTACTTATTCCAGTCCTCCTCGAACTGAAGCGTCTGCTTGACCGCGGCCCGCGTGAGAGTCGTGTCTCCTTCCGCCTGACCTGCGGAAGGATTATCCAGAATAATCTTGTCTTTGAGCAGGCCCGAGGCCCGAACGTCCTCTAGAGGAACGGTTACTGGCTTATTGGTACGCTCAACTTCCCACCGCTCGATTGCTGCCATGAAACGCTCGGGCGTAGCGCTGATCCCCCACACCGTTGGCGCCGGTGGATTAATGCCCGTTTGGCCGTTGATAATTCGCGAAACTATCGTCCTACGGTCTCCCTCATTGCGCATGCCACGGTGCGCCTCGTCGATGACAACGTAGAAGTGTGAACCGTTAGAGGTTATTGTGTTCGAAATCGTCGACCATAGGGAATAGGTTCGACCATTCGTATTGCCACGCGACAACGGATTGCTACGAGCAAGTTTCTGGATATTTAGGAAATAGACCTGGCGTGCTCCAAATACTGGCTCATCGAAGCCGGAATCGATTGTTATTAATCGGCTCGGTCCCAATACTGACGAAGCCTGGAGCATGTTACGTTTAGTTTGCTCATTAAGCGCCGGATCATCTGTGACCCATAAGACGGTCGCAAGCGGATCTTCTGCAAAAGTCGATGAGCCATCGAATAACGTCTCGATAACTGACGCAGCGATAACGGTCTTGCCGGCACCGGTTGGTGCGCTTAGGATCACTGACCAATAATCGTCGTTATCCGCTTCCCAAGCCGCTCCAGCACGGCGAAGCGCCTTGACGATCTCAGTAGAAGACGAAAGTTGGTAATCTTTCAGCGTGTATCTCACTCAGGCACGCCCCTTCGTGTTGATTTCAAAGCTGCGCAGGTAGTCGCTGTAGAGCTGAGTCGCATCGACATTGCTGGGAAGTCCACTGACTATCTGCTGGAAGGTCGCTTCGGAGTCGGTCACCACGAACGCATGCTTGATTTCGGAAGCGCGCTCCGTGATTGCATCTACAAACTCGCGCCACAAGTCGGTCTTAAACAACACACCATAGAATGCACCTGTCGGTACAACCCATGTCTCACTCGGTTTCTCAATGCGCGTTCCAGTCCCGCCAGCTTTCATCCATAACAGCGGCGCGATAACCTCGAAATTGCGCCCCAGACTGACGAGATCGGGATCTTCGTATGTTAGATCAAAGAATTCTGCGTTCTCCGCGAAACCTTCCGCAATGGGAAACTCATCTACATAGGTGTAGTCGCCAGCTATCGGATCGCCGTCGGGTGTCAATCCAGTAATCGCGGACCGCACCCTCGGTTTGGTAATATGTTCGCAAATTCCCAGCTGCTCCCAGTCAGGGTCACCAGGCTCGAATCCCTTTTCGGTGAGTAGATTCGCCTCTGCTTCAGACACCTCGTTGTTGGTTACACAAATCGTTCTTCTTCGTCCGTCGTCTTGGCGGTTCAGCCTGGCGACTGCGTGCATGGTTGTGCCAGATCCAGCGAAGAAGTCTAGGACGACCGCATCGGGCTTATCTGCAATGAAGAACCGTAGGCAGTCCTCAACCGCATATAGCGATTTTGGGAACGGGAAACGTCGGCCGGGTATAAGCCGTTGGAGTAAACGAGATCCGTATTGGGTGGAATCATGACTCGGAATTCTCCACTGAGTTCCCGGGACAAAATAACGATCAGTAGTCTCAAGCAGATCGGTCACGACTGACCCGTCCGCGGCGCGGTCGATCACTGTGTAGATACCTTGTTTGATCTTCGCCCGTTCGCCGCGGGCAAGGTAGTAAATCGGTGTGTTCTCGCCGCTGAAAGTACCTAGTTTGAGATGACCATCGGCCCAGATGTTACGGGCGACACGCGGTCCGACTGCCCATCGACCCTCACTTCCATCTTTGCGGATCGGAAAAGCGGCAATTGTTCCCGGCGGTGCCACCACCGTGGCACGGTCTTGACCCACATCCAAGATATCCCCGATGCTATGGATAGCGCTGCCATCGGCCCTTAAAAAAATTGGATAAAAGGTGCCGGGGTGGCCTTGTCGCAATGGGCTGGAGCCTGATTTGCGCAAAAGGTCCCATCGGATTGCACCGAGATGAGTCCGACCCTTGGTTGTGATCCACTCAGGGCCAAGCGCAAGCGGTTGGGGGCCGGCCTCGCCGAACATGACGAAGTATGCATATTCATCCGCCCGCCCAAACATACCATTTCGGGCCACTGCGGCAGGGTTTATGCTGATCGACACCATCTGGATCCGCGCCTGCTGGAAAACCTGCTCCAACAGCATCCCAAGCGTGACACATTCTTTCTCATCAATCGTTACGATCAACACTGAGTTCTCGGGCCTGAGAAGCCGACTCGCGAGATCAAGGCGCCGCTGCATCATCGCAAGCCACTTGCTGTGTCTATATTGATCGACGCTGTCGACATAGTCGTTGTTATATTTCCAATCGCGTGCGCCAGAATTATACGGTGGGTCGATGTAAATTGCATCAAATTTGCCTTCGTGCGTATAGAGCAAAGCTTCTAGCGCGTGAAAATTCTCGGAATTGATAACCAAGTGTGGAGGTTTGTTACCCCCGTTGTTGACTAAGCCGGTCGAGATCAGCCCTGGATAGATTGGCTCTCCGAACTCGCGGACCACCACTAGGTCTGCTACATCGACGTCCCAGAATTCGGGTTCATCAGTGAGCGAAGCCACCCTTGCCACACCTCGCGTGACTTTCTTGACTTCGTAGAGATCTTGACGGGCTTCAGACTTGATGCGGACCTTGCAGCCCCTGCGCACCCTAAAATGGGGAATCTCGACCGTCTCCGGCTTGTGCGCTTGAAATACCAGGCCAAACGACTGTTTTGTCAGCATCGTATCGACCTGCTCGCGAAGCGCCTGCCTCAACGCTGGATCAGCAACCTTATCGATAAGGGCGTCAATGTGAGCCACCGTGTATCCCCGCCCCCCAGACAGCAGTGGCCATCGCCACACCAGCTTGCCGAACGAACCGTCACGCTACCTGGAACCCCCGACGTCTAGTGCGTTCGACTCAAAATCGGTCAGGCATACCACGGCGGCTATCAGCCGCGTCCCGACCCCGGTAGAAGACCCGCGGAACGCCATCGGGGGCGGTTCGCCCACCGGAATGGGCCGATCGCCAGGGCTTTCCTGCGGATGGTCATCATCGCAAAGCGTCGCCCAAGGCATCGACACGGGCCAGCAGCGATAACCACCGTCCCACGGTTCGTCGTCGCCGTATCCACCCTCGGTGAGACGACGGCACACGATTCGCAGGTACGGAACCCAGCAGTCCAAGCGTGTAGCTGCCCGAATCCAGCGAATGCGGGACTGTAAGCAATAAGACCCGACCGGGCATCACTGCGCCGGGCCTGGTCGAACCCGAAGAGGTTGCCACCAGGCCCGCGGACGCCCCTTCATCAATCCGAGGCGATGGTCAACTCAGTTGAAAGATCTCAACCCGTGTCGCAGGTGGCCAAGTCCCCCCTCGGACACAGTGTGATGAGTCAGCTCATCAATGACGGATCGCCCCGGCGCGTGCCGGGGCCTTTCTGTTTCCTGGGCCAGGAGGCCCGGCACGAATCTCTACGTGTCACGGCGGCCTCACCGCATCCGCTCACACCTGGCACCTCCTACGATTGGGGTACCAATCGGGAGGACCAATATGCCAAAAGCCGGGGTTGCACAGGTCGGATCGGTGCTGTTCGACACCGCCGCGACCCTGGCCAAGCTGGAGACGTTCGTCGACCGTGCGAAGGCGGCGGGGGTCGAGTTCCTGGTGTTTCCGGAAGCCTTCGTGGGCGGCTACCCCAAGGGGCTGTCGTTCGGCGCGGTCGTGGGGTCTCGCACCCCGGCTGGTCGCGAAGATTACCTGCGCTACTGCTCGTCAGCGGTGGCGGTGCCCGGCCCGGCGACCCAGCGGATCGGCGAGCTAGCGCGCCGGTCGCGGATGACGATCGTGGTGGGTGTGATCGAGCGCGACGGTGGCACCCTGTATTGCACGGCGGTTTATTTCGGCCCCGACGGGCAGTTGCTGGGCAAGCACCGCAAACTCATGCCGACCGGGAGTGAACGGCTCATTTGGGGCCAGGGCGACGGTTCGACGATCGAGGTCTTCGACTCCCCCTCCGGCCGGTTCGCCGCGACGATCTGCTGGGAGAACTACATGCCCCAGTTCCGCCTCGCCACCTATCAGCAGGGCGTGCAGTTGTGGTGCGCACCGACGGTCGATGACCGCGACATCTGGCAGTCGACCATGCGGCACATCGCTTATGAGGGAAGGTGTTTCGTACTCAGCGCCTGCCAGTACCTGAGCACCGCCGACCTGCCCGAGGACTATCAGAACCATGATCCGCAGCCGGTGCCGGGCGAGCTGATCCGCGGCGGCAGCGTCATCGTCTCCCCGCTCGGCGAGGTGCTCGCCGGGCCGGTCTACGGCGCGGAAGCACTGCTGGTGGCCGATCTCGATCTCGACGATCAGGTCCGCGGGAAATACGACCTCGACGTCACCGGCCACTACTCCCGACCGGACGTGTTCACCCTCACCGTCGACAACAGCGCCCGCAGCGCAGTCGCCTCGGCGCCGACGTCGGCCACCGCATCTGACGCTCTAGCGACGTAAAGCCGATTCATCCCACCCGCCCTACCCCGGGCACAAACCGGCCCACAGCGCTGCGGTAGTTGCCGTAGGCCTCGCCGTGAGTGCGCACCAGGTAAGGCTCTTCAACCACGCGGACCTGCAGTTCGATCGAGACCAGCAGAACCCCGAACACGAGGAGAGCCAGCGGGTTAGGGGTCATCAGGGTGATGCCGGCGGCGAAGGTCAGCATGGCGGTGAAGATCGGGTTGCGCACCCGCGCGAACACGCCGTGGCGCACCAAGGCGGTGGTCTCGTCGGCGTCAACCCCGATGCGCCAGGACTCCCCCATGTCACGCTGACTGTAGAGGGTCGCCGCTATGCCGGCCAGCGCAAGGAACGTACCGGCCGCCTGCACTCCGAGCGTGTGCAACAGGGGAATCGGTGCGAGTATCCCGCTCAGCTGCAACAGGGGGGCGGCGATGCCGGCGATCATCGCAACGACGAATCCGACACCGGCCAGCCACTCGGGCGAGCCGGGACGTCCGCTGACGCCGCGGAATCCGGCGCTGCCGGTATGGCGGTACTGCACCCAGCTGCGCCAGCCGAATCCGAGCGCGACGAAGACGACGTAGAGCACGATCGCGGTGGCAGCCATGACAAAACCTCCTGGAGTTAGCGGTGGTCGGCCCGGTGGCTCGGGCCGTGGGGGTGGTCGCAGTGCGCGCCGGCGCCGGACTGGGCATGGTCGACCTGCAAGGTCGAGTGTTCGATGTTGTGACTCGTTGTCAGTAACCGGTTCAGATCGGCGCGCACAGCGTGGCAGTCGCTGTCCGGCGGGACGAGAACATGCGCCGAGAGCGCTGGAGAGCCCGACGTGATCTCCCAGATGTGCAGGTCGTGAACTTCGAGGACGCTGTCTTGCGTGGCCATCTCGCGCCCGATCGCGGCCGGGTCCAGGTCGAGCGGGGCCGCTTCCAGAAAGATCCGACTGGAGGCGCGCACCAGCCCGACGCCGGCCTTGATCATCAACACCACGACCACCAGCGTGGCGATCGCGTCGGCGCGCGCGAACCCGGTGGTCACGATGACCACTCCGGCCACGGCGGTCGCGATGAACGCGAACAGATCGTTGAGGATGTGCTGGAAGGCACCCTCGACATTGAGGCTGGAGCGGTTGGCGCGGCTGATCATCCAGGTCGCGGCGAGATTCACGACGATCCCGCACAGCGCCGTGATGAGCACCAGGGCGCCGGTGACCTCGGGCGGGTGGACCAGGCGACGAATGGCCTCATAGGCCAGCCACGCCGCCAGCACCAACAAGGTCACACCGTTAGCCTGCGCGGACAGAATCTCGACCCGTTTCCAGCCATAGGTCATACGCCCCGCAGCGGGCCTGGCGGCCAGCCGAATCGCCCACAGCGCCAACACGATCGACGCGGAATCGGTCAGCATGTGCGCTGCATCGGAGAGCAACGCCAACGAGCCGGCCAGCACACCAACCGTGATTTCGCCGAGCATGAACACGACGATCACTGCCAAGGCACCGGTCAGCCAGCGCCGGTCACTGTCGGGCGATGTATGCGCGTGAGCGTGCCCGGAGGCCCCTGCCGCCACTTCCCCGCGATTTGCCATGACCAAAATATATGCATATATCACTATATGTGCAAGTAGGGGCCGATCGGTGCAAGCTCCGGCCGACCCGGACATCCGTCAGATTTGACCGTGGTTGGGTGGTGGCACCCCGGCCAGTTCCCATGCTCCGATGTGGTGGTATTTCCAATCGACGGGGTCATGCACGCTATGGGTGCGGGCGTTTCGCCAGTGTCGGTCAAGGTCGTAACGACGGTCGGTTCCGCTGGCCCCAGTCAATGCGAAGATCTGGCTGGCAACATCGACAGCCACATCGCTGGCGAACGCTTTGGCTTGGGCGACCGCGATCGAGCCATGGCCTGCGGTGTTCGGGTCACCTGGCGCGAGTTCGGCGTCTTCGAGTTCGTCTGCAGCCCAGCGTAATAATTGGATTGCGGCACGGGTTCGGGTGGCAAGTTCACCGAATCGCAGCAGGATATGGGGGTCTTCGCTGGCCGCATTGATTTGTCCGTGTCGGACAGCCTCAAAGAATGGGCGCGAACGGGTGCGAACGAACTCGGCGGCCTCAGCCAGGGCACCTTCGGCAATGCCTGCTTCGATCGATGCGTGGACAAGCTGGGCACGCGCACCGAGCAACTGCGGCCTCTCGAACGCTGACCAGTAAGGGACGACGAGGTCGGGATCCACGACCACGCCGTCCAACGTGGTGGTTCCGCTCACGGTCGAGCGCTGACCCATGGCGGCCCAATCTTCATCAATGGTCACACCAGGGGTGTCGCGTTCGACGAAAGCGAGAACGAGGCGACCGTCGGGATCCAACGCGCTGGCCGCCAGCCACTGCGAGGTAATCGCCCCGGTGCAGTAGTACTTGACCCCCTCGATCCGCCAGCCGGTGCCGTCGGCAACCAAGCGAGTTTTGAGGTCTTGCGCATGGTGACCGCCGCGCTCAGCTAGCACGGGGGCGACGCGTGCACCTTTGACCACTGCCGGAAAGATCCGGGCCCGCTGCTGCCAAGTCCCCAGTAGCCGCAGGATGTCGATGGCCAGGAAGTGGCCCTGCGGAATCTGGGCCAACGCGGGATCGGCTGCCGCGATGATCCTGATCACCTCGGCCAGGGTGCGAGGTCCGAGCCCGTCCCCACCGTCTTCGACGGGAACCGTGATAGCCGGTAGACCGAGATCATCGAACTGAGCCGCCTCAGCTCGCGGAACCGTCCCGGCCCGATCTCGGTCAGCGGCGCTGAACCGCACTGCGCTGGCGAATTGTTCGGCTGTGGCGACGACTTCCGCGTGTGTCCTTCTCGTCACAGGTTCTGCCCCGGTCAAGATGCCGTGAAGACCGCGGGCCGGTTGACTTCGGCGGCCTCCAATTCCCGAACGAGCGGCAACACCTTCTTTCCGAAGGCTTCAAGCTCCTCCTGGAAGTGCAGGAAAGCCGTCAGGATCAGATCAACGCCCAGCCTGCGGTACGCGACGATGCGTTCGGCGACCTGTTCAGCGGTGCCGATCAGTTGGGTGCGGAACCCGTCGTTGTACTGAACCAAATCTTCAAAGCTGGAGTCGGCCCACATTCCACGTTGATCGGACGTGGCGGCACCAGCTTGTTTGACCGCTGCCCCGAACCCTTCGACCGCGGGCCTGTCGGCCTTCGCGACGATTTCGCGCAGTTGCTCTCGTGCTTCAGCCTCAGTGTCGCGAACAATCACGAATCCGTTGAGCCCGAACCGTGGCCCCTCGGTGCGGCCCGCCTCCGCGGCGATCCTGCGGAGGTCGGCAAGTTGCTGGCTGACGCCGTCGAAGTCGTTGCCGTTGGAGAAGTACCAGTCGGAGTAGCGGCCCCCGTTCTGGCGGGCTGCCGTGGAGTTGCCACCCTGAAAGATCTCCGGGTGGGGTCGGTCTGGCAACGACAGTGGCTTCGGTTTGAGGCTGAAATCACGGATTCGGTAGAAATCGCCGGCGAAGTTGGCTCGTTCCTCGGTCCAGATCTCTCTGAGCACCTGGATGAATTCGGCACTGCGCCGGTACCGTTCGTCGTGTTCGAGCCAGGGCTCTCCCAGTTTGGTGAACTCGTCCTTGAGCCATCCGCTAACGACGTTGACTGCAGCGCGGCCGTTGGAGAGATGGTCGGCGGTTGCCACCCACTTGGCCAACACGCCGGGCTGCCACAGACCAGGGTGGACGGCGGCGATCACCTTCAGTCGTTCAGTGGCCAAGAGCAGCGCCAAGCTGAAACTGGTTGATTCTTGCTGGTATTCGGCTCCGTAGCTGGCGGTGTAGCGCACCTGGGTCAGTGCGTACTCATAGCCAGCTTCCTCCGCCAGCCGCGCCAACGCGACGTTGTAGTCATAGCTCCAGTCGGTGCGTTGCTCGATAGTGGATGTCACCAGCCCACCGCTGACGTTGGGTACCCAGTACGCGAAACTCAGGGGTGTAGTGGGATCGGTTGGCATAACGGTCTCCTCGCGAAGCTAACTGGAACGGGCAGGACGGTCGGCAAGGAGCCCACGGTCGGCAAGAATGGGGATGACTCCTTCGCCGAAGGCGTAGGCCTCTTCCAAGTGCGGATAGCCGGACAAGACGAACTCATCGAGGCCCAGCTCGTGGTATTCGGCGATACGATCGGCAACCTGTTCGTGGCTGCCGACTAACGCTGTGCCGGCGCCTCCGCGGACCAACCCGACGCCTGCCCACAAGTTGGGCGATACCTCTAGGTTGTCGGTGCTGCCGCCGTGTAGCGCGGACATCCGCCTTTGCCCCTCTGATTGTGAGTTGCGCTGAATCTGTTGAGCGCGGCGTATCTGGTCAGGATCCAAGCCGGACAGCAGCCGGTTGGCCTGTGCCCAGGCCTCTTCTTCCGTCTGCCTGCTGATGACGTGTAGTCGGATCCCAAATCGCAAGTCGCCCGCAGCCGCCCGCGCTCGGCCGAGGTTCTTCACGCGGCGTCGCACCGCGTCGATCTTCTCCGCAACCTGCGCGGGAGGCTCTCCCCAGGTCAGATAGACATCGGCATGTTCTGCGGCGACATCCAGCGCTTCAGAGGACGAGCCGCCGAGGTAGATATCAGGCCACGCGGCGGCGGGAACAATGGTCGCATCCTCAACCGACAGGTGCTTTCCGGTGAACGTCACCGACTGCCCAGACCACAACTGCCGAAATATGGTGAGGAATTCGGCCGCGCGCTCGTAGCGCTCCGCTTTACCCAGGTAGTCGCCGAACCGGCGCTGCTCGACGTCGTCACCGCCGGTAACAACGTTGAGCAGCAGCCGATTCTGCGAGATCCGCTGGTAGGTCGCTGCGGCCTGCGCCACTAGCGTCGGAGCCTGCAGTCCCGGGCGGAATGCCACCAGATACTTGAACCGTTCGGTGCGTTGGGTCAGCGCGGCGGTGAATACCCAGGCGTCCTCACACCAACTGCTGGTGGGTGTCAGCGCTCCAGTGAACCCGAGCTGCTCCGCGGCGCCGGCCACCAGACTGAGATAGTCAAGGTCAGGGGCCCGATCCGCGCCGAAGGAATCCACCCGGCTGCCTGCTTCGCCAACCGCGTTGCCGAGGCTCAGGTCACTGCGTGAGTCGCCGTTGGTGGGCAGGAACCAATGCAATGTGATGGCCATCGGTCTACCGATACAGCGAGAACTCGGGGCGCTGGGCGTTGAGAACCCAGTCACCAACCTCTTTGGCCTTGTACGCCACCGGATCGTGCACCGTGTGGGTGCGCAGGTTGCGCCAATGCCGGTCAAATCCGTACTTGCTGGTCGTCGCACGGGCGCCCTGGATCTCGAAAAGTCGGCTGGCCGTGTCCAGGGCCACCTTGGTGGACAGATACTTGGCCTCGTAGATGGCGATGGCCGCTTCTGCCCGCTGATCCTCGGTCAGCGATGGACCGATGTCGAGGGCAGCCTGCAAGGCATCGCCGGCGCGGTCGGCGAGCAGCGCAGCGGCCCGAACCTCACTGACGAGTTCGCCTACGGTCTGCAGGATGTAGGGGTCATCGGTGGCGCGCTCGACGCCCGAGGATTCCCACGGCGACGCGTAGGCGCGTGTCCAATCAAAGGCCTCTGTCAGCGCACCCTCGGCGGTCCCGACGTAAAAGTTCACAAATGCCAACTGCCAGTGCGGCGTTACGAGAGTCTGATACGGCGTGAGATCCGCACTGCCAAAAGGCTCCTCGCCGAGCACCTCCTGGTGCTCGATCCGCGCATCGACGATGCGTACGCCACCCGAGTCCGTCAGCCGCTGACCGATGTTGTCCCAGTCGTCAAGAAACGTGAATCCCTGACGGCCACCGCGCACGTCCAGCGACAGGAATACCAGTGAGCCATCCAACGACGCCGTCACAGAGAGCTGGTCGCCGGTGCTCGCACCGCTGGCGAAGGTCCGGCTGCCGTTGAGACGGAAGCCATCGCCGTCGCGGGTCAGAACGAGGTCAGAGCCGCCACGAGGATTCTGGATCCCGCCCCAGAACAGCTTCTCGGACCCATTGCGGCGTGAGAGCTCATCAGCTTGCTCAGGGGTCCCGAACAAGCTGGCGATGCGGGTTTGGGCGAAGTGGTATCCGAGGAGATGGGCGATCGATGTATCGCCTCGGGCGATCCGCCGTGTCACCTGGGAGGCCTGCGGGTAGCTGAGCCCCGAGCCACCGTATTCGACCGGCTCCTGCACTTGAAGCAGATCGTTGCGGCGCAACAACTCGATCTCTGCGCGGGGTGCGGCGTTGGCCTTGTCCCGAGCAGCGGCGGTCTGGCGCAGCTCGTCAGCGACACGATCCGCGGTGGCCAGCACGCGGGCAAGAACTTCAGCGACGGCAGGGGCGTTGGCGGTAATGACAGACATAGCTCGACTCCCAGGGCTTAGTGCAACCACAGGCAAAGAGCCAGTGGCGGATCAGGTAATACTCCGCCGAATATAGAGACAGGCAATGCCGCCTGTCGCAGCCCGCGGATCGAGCCGATCGACCACTTAGAGCTGTGACCATTCATTTAGCATGATCCAACCTAAGCATCATGCTGATTCTAACGAGTCACAGGGTGGCGATACTTGGCAATTTACCGCGCTCGGTACGTCGATCAATGAATTCGATGATGCTGCGAATGGAAATACGAGGTGGCGGCGAGGCTCCAGAGTTCAGCCACGAGGTGCGCCGGTCAAGAAGAATGCGGAGCGGCACCGATTCCGATCGGCCCAATTCGATAGGAGAAACCTCTCAGCAGCTGGACTATGCTGCACGAGTGCGCATCAAACAGCTGGAGTACGTCGCCGCGGTCACGCGGCTGGGATCGCTGCGGCGGGCCGGCGAGTCCCTGAAGATATCGCAACCGGCACTGAGTGAAACCTTGCGCAACTTGGAGTCCGAGCTTGGTGTGACTCTGCTGGACAGGCAGCGGTCGGGCGCTCGGATCAGCGCCGACGGTCGGGAACTACTGCCCCACATCGTCGACATTCTGGAGGCCGTCGACCGGCTCCGATCTGCCGCAAGCGAACAGCAACGCACCAGTCGGATGCTGCGCGTCGGGACGGTCGGGGGCGCGACGGTGCCGTTGTTGCTGCCCGCGATAGAGGCACTTCAGGCCCAGCGCGTCGGGACCCAGGTTGAGGTTCTGACTGCGATTCAGGAAGACATCCACCGGGCACTTCGGGAGGGCTCGCTTGACCTCGGACTGGCCAATTTGCTCGACGGCGATGACCCCGAATCAGACTTGACGACAGTGCAGTTGCTGCGTGGACGACCTGTCGTCTGCCTCCGCGCAGACAGCGCTCTCGCGCAGAACACGGCGATCTGCGCAGATGAGCTCCGCGCGCAAGACCTTATCGCCATGCGGGCGGGCTACGCGATGCATCGCTTCGCCCGTCGGCTCTTCGGCACAGAGATGCCTACCTTTCTCTACTCCGCGGACGGCGCCGAGATGGGCAAGCTCATGGTGGCCCAGGGGTTGGGCGTCACTATCTTGCCGGACTACTCGGTTGCCGGCGATCCGCTCGTGCGCGCCGGAGTGCTCACCCTGCGCCCACTCGCCGACGAATCAACAGCGGTCTCGCTCGTCATGCAGACGCGCGCGGTTCGGCATGTGCCCCAGGCGCTAGGGGCACTCCAGTCCGCGTTGCAGCGGCGGGCGCTCGACTACCAACTCGCCATCTGAATGGTTTTGCCTATCACTAGCTTGGCCAAGCCTCTAGGCTGACCGCGCCCGCGAGGTATTCCGTCATCGTGACTCTAAAGGCCGGAAAACGTGCGCCTTATCCTTTCGAATTGTTGCGGCAGGCGAGGCGGCAACAATTCTCTTCACTGAGACAACACAAGTGCGATAAGGTGGCCTAATAGACCGTAAGGACGCCCAATCGTCACTGCGATATGAGTTGCAGATCGCTACGTGTAGGACTGCGAAATCCGGGCATGCGAAAAGTACTGCCCTGAACTTGATCCCAAGGGACAGTTGAATCGGAATCAATTCCGCCGATACGGCAAGCTCTTCTTCGAATTATCGTGTTGACCTGGCCGGCAGCCCTGTCACCATCTGGGGGTCGCGACGGAACTCTTTGATTCCCCCGCGGCGCAGACACGCTGCAGTGTGTCTGCGCCGCGGGAGTGAGCGTCTGGCTTCACGCCCCCTGGATCTCGCCGCAGTTGGGCGTGGTGGAGACACCGTTGAACCGATCGGCGACCCACGCCATGCTGCGTTCACCATCAACGAACTGCGGCAACAGGATGTTGACGTCCATCTTATTGAGGAAGGGCGGCTGTTCGTTGGTCCACAACTGGACGTCGGCACCTTTGGCGCACCAGTCCCGAGCAGTGTCGTGTGCAGCGTTGTAGGGGGCCAGCGGATCCCACCGGTTGTGCGAAATGTATACCGGCACTGTGGGTTTGATGTTGCCGATGCGTTGCGCTGCGAAGATGCTCTTGAACGGATCGGTTGAGGCGATCTGATTCAAGTCATCCTTGAAGTAGAACTGCAGATGGCGGAAGGCGTAGTCCACGCCGCCCTGCACCAGGCAGGTGTGTCCACTCCAATCGAGCATCTGAACACCACGTGGCGTCAGCGCATCCCAGATCGGTTGCTCGGTTTCGGGATAGGAGGCCTGGATGCCTCGAAGCAGGTAGCCCGCCAGGACGGCCAGGAAGTTGCCATCCACGGCCGGGATGACCTCGGGAATATTGGTGATCGGGGCATTCGCATAGCTGCCGACAACCTTGAGTTCCGGCGCATAGGTCGAGGCCAGTTCAGCCGCAGACAGCGAGGCCTGCCCTCCTGTTGCCCAGCCCCAGAACGCGACAGGACCATCTGGATCCAGTGAAGTCCCCGGCAGCTTCTGGGCTGCACGGGCAGCATCGATCAACGCAGTTCCGGCCGCCACCCGATTCAGGAACTGAGGCGAGACGGGGCTGTGAATGCCCTCTCCGACACCGTCGGTCACCACGATGGAGTATCCGCGCGCCAGCAGCGTGGCGATGAAACCCTCTTCGTAGTTGAACATCAGGTCGAAGCCTTGCGAGAAGTGGATGCCCTGATCGAACAGCCGCGACGGTGCGCACTGCTCACCCACTCCGTATGGTCCGGTGGCGTAAGCCAAAAGTGGGCGCGATCCTTTGCCGGGCCAGGGCACGTCGGATTCGATATAAGTACCGGTCACCGGCACCGGCCTGCCCTGAGCATCAGTGCTGAGGTACATGATTCGGGTGCCGGAGCCGACAAATGCGCCAAGCTGGCCCGACGGTTCTAGCACCAGCCGCGACGGCTCCGTACGGATCAATTCACCGGGCTTGCCAGACGGCAGGGGGTCGGGCGGAGTGTAGAACTGCTCGTACTTGATGTCATCTGCGTGCGCAACGCCCGCCGGCACCACCGCTACGACACCGAACATGAACGCGACCACCAGCGCCGCCGTCAATCGCAGAGTCTGACGAGCACCCGCAGCGGGCCGGGTTGGCATCAGCTGAGCGCCGCGCGCTCTGGCCGATCGACCAAGCAGCATCCGAGACGGAGAGCCGGAGGCCTGGTTCCACTTTTTCACTTGTGCCCGCATTCCTTGAGACCTTTCTCGCCGAACAGAGGGTGTTGACCGCCGCTGATACCACGACTAATCGCCCGCGACTGTCGACTCGACTGAAATACCACGATTTTGGTTCTCCAGCACTCCCGCGCGATTTGCCGACATGGCCGGCGACGAAACCACGTGAGTGCGTCTGTTGTCGCACTGAACATAACGGTGCCGATACCCACCAGAGACCCGAACGTGATCACCAACCATCCACCAAAGACCTCTTGACCAGCGGTTTCATCCCATAATCCGGATTTGATCCATTATGATGAAAAATTGATCAACGCATCTCTTGGGACGTTTCCCGAATGAAGATCGGACGAATATAGAGACGGGCCAATCCCGCGTTATAGAAATCTCCTATGCGGGGTAAGGGGAATCCTATATACCGCCGTAGTTGTGCCCGGTAATTACTATCAGCCGATAGGGAATCCTGATTACCGAAATTTCTCGGTAATCGATTTTGTCGCTACGAACTAAGCCACATCGGTGTTCTTGACTCGGAGTGACGCCTGCGGCCTGCCCGGACGGGGCCAAGTCGAGCGATCGCGCGGGCCAACCGTTGGCTATCTAGTCAGACGTGACCAGAGACCCTGGTGCCACTACCCTGCGTTCCACCGTGCCCCTGCATATATAGCGGTTCGGAGGTTGCCGGCGGCGCACTATTTTTTAGCCTTCAGGCTGGGCAACAGCACATCGTCGACCACCACGCGGACCGTTTTCTCGGTCGGCGGCCGGTCGGCGACCAGCGCCCGGAACACCAGGTAGCCCGGCAGCAGGTCGTAGATCTCGTGGTTGATCGCCGTGGCCTCGATCTCGCCGCGCTCGACAGCGGCAGCCAACACCGCGTCGATCACCAGGCTGCGCTGCAGAACGAACTTCTGCTGCATGGCCTCCTGGAGAGCGGGACTGTGCGACATCTCGTTGAGGACCGCACGCATGGTGCGCATGTGCTCCAGCGCCTGCGCGCAGGTGGCGCGACCGATTTCCAGCAGGTCGCCGCGCAGCGAGCCGGTGTTGGGCGGAGTGGCCGCGCTACGGGTGCCTTCGATGATTGCCGCCAGCACCAGATCAGCTTTGGTCGGCCAGCGCCGATACACGGTTGCTTTGCTCGCCTTGGCCGTGGTCGCCACCGCCTCGACGCTGAAACGGTCATAGCCGTGCTGCTGCAGCAGCTCCAGCGTGATCGCCAACATCTCAGCCTCCCGCTCACTCCACGGGCATGCCGACTCGTCGCAACTGTCCTCGGAAATCATCGACCCCTTACCCACCGCGCCGCAGACCTCACGCTTGCGCAGCAATTTGTCTGCATGTCAAGTGCCTTGCGATACAGCGTACGGTACCGTACCGTTCTCCCGTACGCGACGATATCGCCACACTGCATCGCGCGATCGTCACCGGCACGTCGAGGGGCTTTGCTGTGAGCAGGTTTTCGGTAACCGCATTGGCACGCCGACAGTGGGTGGCGATCGTGGTGGTCGTGGTGGTCGCCCTGGTCGGGTTCAGCGTCGACCGGCTGCGCGGCATCTTCGGATCCGACAACGAAGTATCCAGACCCGGATCAGAGGCCCTGGAGAACACCGGCTACAACCCCAAACACGTGCTGTTCGAAGTATTCGGAACGCCCGGAACAGTGGCCACCATCAACTTCTTGGACATCAACGCCCAACCTCAGCGCGTCGCCGATGTCCGTCTGCCGTGGTCACAGACGCTGACCACCGACGACCCGACGATGTATGCCGACCTGCGCGCACAAGGCGACGGCACCAGCATCGGCTGCCGCATCACCGTCAACGGAATCGTCAAAGACGAACGTTCGTCGGACAACGTCAACGGCTACATCGCCTGCTTGGACAAGACGGCATGAGCGGGCACCGCACCGCTCCCCCGGCCGAAGGCCCGCGGGCAGCCCGGATCATCCGCAGACTCTCGCTGCCGATCCTGCTGATCTGGATCGCCATCGCCGCGATTTCGAACACCATCGCGCCCCAGCTCGAGATCGTCGGGTGGGAGCGCTCCGTGGGGCAGAACGCCCCGGATGCACCGGGCATTCTCGCGATGCGGCACATCGGGCAGGTCTTCAACGAATTCGATTCCGACAGTGCGGCGATGATCGTGCTCGAAGGCGATGAACCACTCGGCCCCGAAGCGCACACCTACCACGACGGCCTGGTGAAGAAGCTGCAGGCCGACACCGAACACGTCGAACATGTGCAGGACTTCTGGGGCGATCCACTCACCGCGGGCGGGTCACAGAGCAAAGACGGCAAGGCGGCCCTGACGCAGATCTATCTGCGCGGCAACCAGGGCGAGGCGATGTCGAACGAATCCGTCGACGCCGTCCGCAAGATCGTTGACGACACGCCACCTCCGCCCGGCCTCCACGCCTACGTCACAGGCGCCTCACCCCTGGTGACCGACAACTTCGAGGTCGGCAGCGCGGGCACCAACGAGGTCACCGGAATCACCTTCCTGGTCATCGGCCTGATGCTGTTGTTCGTCTACCGCTCACTGACCACCATGGTGATCGTGTTGGCGACGGTGGCCATCGAGCTCGCCGCCGCCCGCGGTGTGGTGGCGGTGCTGGCGCACGCCGGCGTGATCGGTCTGTCCACCTACGCGACGAATCTGCTGACGCTGTTGGCGATTGCCGCGGGAACCGACTACGCGATCTTCGTCGTCGGCCGCTACCAGGAGGCCCGCGGCAAGGGAATGGAGCGCCTTGACGCCTACCACGACATGTGGCGCGGCACCGTCCATGTCATGGTCGGCTCGGGCCTGACCATTGCCGGCGCGGTCGCATGCATGAGCTTCACCCGCCTCCCCTATTTCCAGACCCTCGGGATACCGGCAGCCGTCGGTGTTCTCGTGACCTTGGCGGCCGCCCTCACGCTGGGGCCCGCCGTGCTGTTGATGGCGACCCGGTTCGGACTGATGGAACCCAAAGTCGCGCAACGAACCCGCGGCTGGCGCAAGATCGGCACCGCCATCGTGCGCTGGCCCGGACCGATCCTGGTGGTCACCAGCGGAGTCGCACTCATCGGTCTGCTGGCGTTGCCTGGCTACCACACCAGCTATGACAACCGGCCCTACATCCCCGCCAGCGCGCCCGGTGTCGTCGGGATGGAGGCCGCCGAACGGCACTTCACCGAAGCGCGGATCAATCCCGAGTTGGTGATGATCGAGACCGATCACGACATGCGCAACCCGGCGGACATGCTGATCCTCGAACGTGCGGCCAAGGCGGTGCTCCACACGCCGGGAATCGCTCTGGTGCAGTCGATCACCCGCCCGCTGGGGACACCGATCACGCACAGCTCCATTCCGTTCCAGATCAGCGCGTCCAGTGCGAGCCAGATCATGAACCTGGACTACCAGAAGGACCGGGCCAACGATCTGCTCAAGCAGGCCGGCGAGATCGACAACACGATCGCGGTGCTCAGACAACAGCTCGCCCTGCAGCAGCAGAGCGCTACAGTCACCCACGAGCAAACTGAGGCGTTCCACGACACCGTGACCACGATGAACGCCCTACGCGACAAACTCGCCGACTTCGACGATCAGTTCCGCCCGCTGCGCAACTACTTCTATTGGGAACCGCACTGCTTCGACATTCCGATGTGTTGGGCAATGCGGTCCGTATTCGACTCGCTGGACGGAATCTCGGAACTGTCCGAGAAGTTCGGCGACATCACCGCAAGCCTCGACAACCTCGACGCCCTACAGCCGCAACTGGTGGCCCTGTTGCCGCCGCAGATCGCGATCCAGGAGCGCAACCGCGAACTCACGCTGTCGAATTTCGCGACCACCGGCGGCATCAATGCCCAAAGCGAAGAGGCCCTGAACAACGCCACCGCGATGGGCAAGGCCTTCGATGACGCCAAAAACGATGACTCGTTCTACCTGCCACCGGAGGCCTTCGACAACGCCGACTTCAAACGCGGCCTCAAGCTGTTCTTGTCACCCGACGGCAAGGCGGCCCGCATGATCGTGACTCATCAGGGCAATCCGGCCGATCCCCAGGCGATTCCGCATATCAACGCCATCAAGGAGGCGGTCTTCGACGCGCTCAAGGCGACGCCGATGTCCGACGCCAAGATCTACGTCGCCGGGATCGGATCGACCAACAAGGACATCTCCGAGGGAATGAAATACGACCTGTTGATTTCGGCGTTGGCCGCGGTCGCTCTCATTCTGCTGATCATGGTGATCGTGACGCGCAGCCTCGTCGCCGCCACCATCATCGTGGGCACCGTTGTGGTCTCGTTGGGCGCATCGGTCGGCCTGTCGGTCCTGGTGTGGCAGTACATCTTCGGGATTCACCTGTTCTGGGTCGTGGTGCCACTGGCCATCATTCTGCTGCTGGCAGTGGGCGCGGACTACAACCTGCTACTGGTGTCCCGCTTCCAGGAAGAGTTGCCCGCGGGTCTCAACACCGGGATCATCCGGTCGATGGGCGGCACAGGCTCGGTGGTGACCGCGGCGGGGCTGGTGTTCTCGGCGACCATGGCAGCCTTCATCTTCAGCCCGCTGGTCATCCTCGGCCAGATCGGCACGACTATCGGACTGGGCCTGTTGTTCGACACCTTGATCGTGCGGTCGTTCATGACCCCGTCGATCGCCGCACTGATGGGCAAGTGGTTCTGGTGGCCGAAGTTGGTGCGCCAGCGCCCGATCCCCGCGAAATGGCCCGAGCCCCTTCGGCGCACACCCGAAGAGGTCGTGCAGTGAA